>DASRJE010000066.1:0-34987 GCA_035649635.1 Vicinamibacterales bacterium
CCGACGCTGACGCAGTGTCCGGCTTTCTCGGCCCCTCGTTTCTCTGGGCCGAGAGCGTCGAGGTCCACACCATGAGCACCGATGAGGCCAGCGCGAACGATCTCGCCAAGCCGCCGCCCCATCGATGCTTCATGATCATCACAACGTGCCAGTCATCAATTCCAAACGCCCTTAACCGACCCTGACCGGGGAGTCCAGACGTACGCGGACGATCGAGCCGGCCGGAAGCGTGATGTCCTTGCCGTCGGTCGCGGCAATCGCACCACCAGCACCGATGACTGCACCAAGAACGGCGCCCTTGACGCCACCGATGATGCCGCCGACGATGCCGCCAACACCGGCGCCGGCCGCGGCAACCGTGCCTTCTTCCCGGATGCCTTTGCTTTCGAATATCTGCGTCGCCGATCCGCGGATGTCGCGTTCGCGTCCGTTGACGCTGAGTCTGTCGAACGTCAACGTGAGTGCGCCGTCGCGATCGACGCGGCCGGCCTTGTCGACGTCACTGACGACACCGCGCATCACGGAGCCCGCTGGCACCAGCACTCGACCGTTCTGCATCAGATCGACGACCGTGGTTGTCTCGAAGCGCTGCTCCACTTGTGCCGTCTCGGAACTCAGTGTCGATCGCAACCTCACGTCGACTTCCTGTCCTGCGGGAATGGTCCCGGGGGCCGACTCATTGATCGTCGTGGGGCTGCTCGGAGCCTGCGAACTGGCTTGCGATGTACGCTCCGGCTGCGAAGTCGCGCTTGAATTGCCGGTGCTTGCGCACGCCACACCAGTGATCGCGATCACCGCTGAGAGTGCTCGCACCTTCGCCATTGCCTTCATCTCGGATCACCTCCTCCGCGAACCTATGGTGCAACGGCTGTACCGACAGCTTTCGCATCAGTTCTGCGAAACGGAGGATCGAGTGAAGTGGCTCTACGTGAAGAGGTTCTATTGAAGGGTATGAGCGATGAGGTTCGCGGCAGAACTTACCAACGGTCGACGTTATCTTGAGAAACAGATCAACTCCCAACCTCCAAGGCCCGATCCCCAATGGGGACCTTGGGAGTTGGAAATTGGAAATTGGGAGTTGCGGAAATGGGAGTTGGAGATTCTCTACTGAGCCTGCTCTGGCTGCGTCGGCGGCATCGAGTTCGGAGGCGATGCGAGAGCGCCCCTTACTTTGGCGACCGTGCGCCCCACCGCGAGTGACGCATAGAAGATCTTTCCGACCGGGAGCCCTCCCTTCAGGCGATGGCGCCCGATGGCTTCAAGGCCCGCAGAGGCAATGCATCCGCAGTTCTGGCAGTCAGGTTTGCCGCCGAACTGGCACGGCGTGATCCGTCGCTCGAGGTCGGACGAATAACACTCGGTTGTCTGGGCGAAGATGCAGTGCTCGGGCGATTCCGGGGGGGTGGCGTAGACCTTGAGCATGCCGTCCAGCATCTGCAGCTTGGAGTACTTCTTCCGCATAAGGGAAAGGTCCGCGATGACCCGGTCGCGGTCTGTCTTGGTGAGCCGCTCCGTCGAGAGCTCCCCGATCTGAGGAGTGTAGAGGCTGATCCAGATCAGCCGCGTGTTGGGATTGGCCTCCCAGTAGTCGAGGAACTCCTGCAGATACCCGTCCCGACGCACCTGCTGCCGTGTCACCGTGCAGTGGACCGTGACCTGATGTCCTTCGATGTGCTTCAGGATGCGTTCGTAGGTCGCCGGTGTCCGGCGCACGTCGTGTTCCGGCTGGAGACCATCGATCGACACGACGACCTGCAAGCGGTTCAACTTCGCCCACTCGCTCGGAATCGGACGGACGGCACTCGTCACGACCTGTGTGTGCACCCCCCGCTCAGCCAGCTGAGGCAGGATCGCGTTGAGCTCCTTGTACCTGACGAGCGGCTCGCCGCCAACGATCGAGACGTGCAGCGGTCTGAAGCGATCGATGAGCGCCATGAAGCGCGAGACCAGTTCGTCGCCCTTGTAATCGGAGAGCCCGCGCAACGTGACGTTGCCACCCAGGTGCTCGTCGCCGTAGGCGTAGCACCCCGGGCATCGCAGCGGACATTCCTTCGTGATCTCGATCGAAATATTGGGACGACGGCCAGCAAGGATGCGACCCCACGCCTGGACGACTTCAGGGACTCCGACACCAGTAACGCTCATGTGTGGCGACTATTATGGTCTATTCTTTCTTAAACATGGCCGTGAATTGGAAGATGCCGCGCATTGCGCGGAGAAAGTCCACGCTCCACGGGTGGGGCGTCTTTGCCCTCGAGCCGATCAACAAGAACACGCGAATCGTCACCTACGACGGCGAACTCATCGATCACAAAGAGAGCTTCAAGCGCGAGACGAAGTACCTCGAGCGCGGCGAGATCTGGTGTTTCACGGTAAATCGCCGCTGGGTGCGGGATGCCACCGTCGGCGGCAATGTCGCCCGCTTCATCAACCACGCCTGCAAGCCGAATTGCTACAGTCAAATCATCGGAAAAGAGATCTGGATTCGCGCAGGACGCAACATCGAACCCGGCGAGGAGCTCACGTACGACTACTACACGGACGGCGAGAAAGTGATCCAGTGCAACTGCCGCCCGGGCTGTACGCGAAGGTTGTAACGTGGGGAGAGCTGTGGTCGTCCTTCTCGTTGGGTTCATTGCGACGGCATCTGCTCACACCCTCCAACCTGCCCAAGGTGACATCACGGACGAACAGCTCGAGGCAGCGAGCCGTGGACGTACTGTTGCCATCGGCTCGCCGTCTGGCGAACGCCGTGTGGCCCGCATTCCACTCGAGGTATATGTCGCGCGAGTGCTGGCGGGCGAGGGCGAACCAAACGCGCCGGATGCCGCTCGTCAGGCCCTTGCCGTGGCGATCCGCACGTACACGCTGGTGCAGATGGGACGACACCGGCGTGAGGGCTTCGATCTGTGTGACACCGTCCACTGCCAGGTCCTGCGCGCCGCCAACGACAGCTCGCGTCGAGCGGCCCTTGCCACGGCGCATCGGATCCTGACCATCAACGGCGCACCGGCAGAAGTTTTCTATTCCGCTTCCTGCGGTGGCCGTTCCGAAGGGGCCGCGCAGGTGTGGCCGGGAGCGACATTCCCTTACATGCAGGTGGTGCGAGACGACGATGTGCACCGTGAGGATGTGCCGTGGACGCTCGACCTGACACTCGACGAGCTTCGTCAGGCGCTCTCACGTGCCGGATTCGGAGGAGGACCGCTTCGCGACATCAAGATCGATCGATACAACGCGTCAGGCAGAGTCGAACGGCTTCGCGTATCCGGTATGCGACCCGACGAAATGACCGGACCGGCGTTTCGTGATGCGTTGGGGACCACGAGGATTCGCAGCACGGCGTTCACGCTTTCACGCGAGGGCAGCACCGTGCGGTTCATGGGGCGTGGATATGGCCATGGCGTCGGGATGTGCGTGATTGGGGCAGGACGCCGCGCGCGACGAGGGGAATCGCTCGACGCGATTCTTACGCAGTACTACCCCAATCTCAAGCTGACCGATCTCGCTAGTGCGAGCGTGACGCCAGGCGAGAAAATCCCGGCACCGGTTGAAGGGGTCAGTGGCTCCGGCATCCTCGTCTCTGTTCCTCGTGATTCGAAGGTGAGCGCGCGCGACCTCGAAAAGCTGACAGTCACCACGCGCGAATCGTTGTCGCGCGCACTTGCAGTTTCGCCGGGCCCGGTGACCGTGGAGCTTCACGAGTCCCTCGACAAGTTCCGGCTCGAGGTTCGTAAGCCGTGGTGGGTCAGCGCAGCGGTGACGGGAACGACCATCGACCTTGCCCCGGCCGCGCTGCTCGCGCAACGCGAGGGGATCGAGGCGACGTTACGGACGGCGATGGCGGAGCTGTTGATGTCGCCGACATTTGTCGATCGACCGATGTGGGTGAAAGTTGGCGGAGCGCGATATTTCTCCAGCGCATCCCGTCCCACAGCTCCTTTGTCTCCCGTGTCGTGTCCAGCTGACGCCGAGCTGACGCTGGCATTGTCAGCCGTCGCGCAGCGCGAGGCAGAGACGCGAGCCCTCCAATGCTTTGCGCGCGCCATTGGCAGGACCGGAGACTGGCGATTGGTGAAATAGGCCGAGACTCGGGACTCGGGATCTGGGACTCGGGATTGGGCGTCGGGCAGTGGTTGGACCCGCCAACTGGTCTCTGTACGGTAGCGGCGGGTCTTTAGACCCGCCGAGTGGAGCCAACCTGGCTCAGCGACTCGTGGACGGGCTCGTTGCCAGCCGCGACGTAATTGATTTAACTCCGCAAAATTGACCGGAATCTACGAAATGCGCTGGCAAACCCGCCTCGTCCACGAGTGACGGGCACGACTGAAACCTTGGGGGTCGTGCGGGCATCTATCGGGCTAGGTGGCGTTGGTAACGTTCTGTTTGAAGTGACGTCCGGGAACGGTCCTATAATCGCCTTATGCTGATCAAGAAGGCGCCCGACATCCGTTCGTCAGAAATCACACCGAAGAGCGTGTACCTGCATCGCCGGGAGTTCATCCAGGCGTCGGCCGCCGCTCTCGTGGCGGCGGGTTTCCCCTCCCTGGCCAACCCGGCCGAGGCGCAGGGGGGCGGCCTCGCGAAACTTCCCAACGTTCAGAAGAGCCCGCTCAGCACGAGCGAAGCTCCGAGCCTCTACGACCACATCACCAGCTACAACAATTTCTACGAGTTCGCGCCCGGCGCCGGCGATGGCCCGAAGAACAACTCGAAGAACTTCAAGCCCCGACCTTGGAAGATCAAGATCGACGGGCTCGTCAACAAGCCGGGTGAGTACGACATCGACGAGTTCATCAAGCCCTACATGCTGGAAGAACGCGTGTACCGGATGCGATGCGTCGAGGCGTGGTCGTTCGTGATTCCCTGGGTCGGCATCCCGATGGCCGAGGTGATCAAGCGCGTGGAGCCGAACGCAAAAGCCAAGTTCGTCGAGATGACGACGCTCTACGACACGGGCCGGTTCCCGATGCAGCGCACCGATCTGTTGCAGTGGCCGTACATCGAAGGACTGCGACTCGATGAAGCGCAAAACCCTTTGACGCTGCTGGCCGTAGGGATCTACGGGGAGGTGCTGCCGGCACAGAACGGCGCCCCGATCCGGCTCGTGGTGCCCTGGAAGTACGGTTTCAAGGGCGTGAAGTCCATCGTCCGAATTCGATTTGTTGAGAACCAGCCGAGGAACACGTGGCAGATCATGGCGCCGCAAGAGTACGGTTTCTACGCGAACGTGAATCCGAACGTCGATCATCCTCGTTGGAGTCAGGCGCGGGAGAAACGGCTGCCGAGCTTCATCCCCAATCGCAAGACGGAGATGTTCAACGGCTACACCGAGCAGGTCGCCCACATGTACAAGGACATGGATTTGCGCAAAAACTACTGAAGCCCATTACGGTCGTCAAAGTTCTCTGTTTCGCCGCGGCGCTCATCCCCGCCGCGGCGCTCGCCAACGGCCTCTATCGAACGTTCTTCTTGGGGGACTTCAACGCCCTCACCGCCAACCCGGGCGACTACATCACCGACCAGACCGGGACCTGGACGATCACCTTCCTCACGATCGCGCTGGCAGTGACGCCCCTGCGGCGTCTCACCGGTTCGAACGAACTGGTCAAGCTGCGTCGCATGTTCGGGCTGTTCGCGTTTTTCTACGCGACGCTGCACCTGCTGACGTGGATCGTGTTCGTCAATTACTTCGACATTCCATCCATGATCGTGGACATCGGCAAGCGGCCGTTCATCACCGTGGGGATGGCGACGTTCGTCATCCTCCTGACGCTTGCCGTCACGTCCAATCGCTTTTCGGTTCGCAAGCTGGGTCGGCGCTGGCAGAGCCTCCATCGTCTCGTGTACGTCGCCGGGATTCTGGCGGTCGTTCATTTCTGGTGGCTGGTGAAGGCCGACATCACGTTGCCGCGTCGCTGGGCGTTCGCGATCGGCTCGTTACTCCTGTTCCGCCTGTGGTGGGCGAATCGGGACCGATTGTCGTTTCGGTCCTGACGCGTGCGCCATTCCGAGCATCCGCATCCGACCCTGACCGCAACATCTGATCGGCCATCGAGCGGCGGCCTGCTGCGGGTGCTTGGCGTCGCCTTCGGTGTAGCGGTCCTCGTGGGCAACACCATCGGCATGGGGATTCTGCGCACGCCCGGTGAGGTCGCGGCGCGACTCCCATCGATGCCGCTGTTCATGGCGGTGTGGGTAGCGGGCGCCGTCTATGCGCTGCTCGGTGCGCTGACGGTCGCCGAACTGGCGGCAATGCGGCCGCGGTCCGGCGGCCTGTATCCGCTGGTGCACGATGCCCTCGGCGAATACCCTGGCTTCATCGTCGGATGGACGGACTGGCTGGCGACGTGCGGGAGCATGGCGGCCGTTGCCATGGTCTTTGGCGAGTACGCCGGCTCTCTGGTGCCGGCGGCGAGAGGCTTTGACGTCGCGTCCGCGTCAGCCGTCATCGCGGCGTTTGCCGTTCTGCAGTGGCGCGGTGTCCGGATCGGCGATGCCGCGCAGCAACTCACGAGCTTGGTGAAGGCCATCGCCCTCGTCGGTCTCGCCGGCGTGGCGCTCGTGACGCCACTCACTGTCGTGCCGTCGGCATCCGTGTCGACCGTCGCAGTGCCGGCCGGTCTGGCGTTCGCTGGAGCCGTAATCATCGCGCTGCAGTCAGCGATTTACACTTACGATGGCTGGACCGGTCCGATCTACTTCGGCGAAGAGCTGCGCGATCCCGCGCGCGACATCCCGCGCACGATGATCGGGGGCGTGCTGATCGTGCTGGCCATCTACCTGTCGCTCAACGCGGCATTTCTCCGCGTCGTTCCCATACACGAAATGGCAGGAGATCCGTTCGTGGCCGCCACCGCGGCGTCGCGACTGTTTGGACCGGCCGGTGACGTGGTGATTCGCGCGGTGATGCTGCTTTCATTGATCGCGTCGATCAACGCATTGCAGCTGATGGCATCGCGTGTGCCGTTTGCGATGAGCCGCGATCGGCTACTGCCGATCGTCTTTCAGCGCGTCAATCATGGCGGCACCCCAGTGCCGGCGCTGGTGGCCAGTACGCTGGTCGCGGTCGTGTGTATTGCGACCAACACGTTCGACACCCTGCTTGCGATGCTCGCGTTTCTCTTCGTTGCCAACTACGGGCTGGTGTTCACCGCGTTTTTCGTCTCGCGGCACCGGACTCCCGACGCCGCGAGACCGTTTCGAGTACCGGGCTATCCATTCATCCCTGGTCTTGCGTTGGGCGGGTCGCTCGCGTTCATGGTCGGCGCCGTGCTTGGCGATCGCGCCAACAGCATGCTCGCCATTGCGTTGCTCGTGATTTCTTGGCCCGTCTACCGCCTGACTCGACCGCCCGCGACCTGAAAGGCGAGCTGACCTTCGCCTCGTCGACGCCGATCGGCGGTTCGTCGTAGACCCGAACGCCTTCGCCCGCGTCAAGAAGGACGGACGGTCGGCATTCCTGGTTGATGCCGACATGGACGAGAACGACCGTTTGATCTTCACGGGTTCGATGTCATCAGGCACGCCTTCAACGGCGGGACGCATCCGATCGACATCTCCGAGGCTCTTCGCGTGAAGTGTCCGAGTCCGTCAACCGGCTACGGGCTCACGCCGAAACGTCCGGTACCAGAGACGCGCGGTTCGTGAGAAGGTCGCGACCGGGACCTTGACAGGTCGGCGGCTCTCGCCGTAGCGTAGGCATAGTTAAACTATGCCTGCGATGACCTGGGCCCCTGCCGGCTCCCACAAACCGTGAAATTCTCTGTGACCACCATCGCTCAGTGGATTCGTCGTCTCGGTTACCTGCTTCGACGACATGCCCACGAGGAGGAACTACGGCGCGAGATGGAAGCGCATCGAGCACAGATGGCGGAGCCACGTTCGTTCGGGAACACATTACGCTTTCGAGAAGAGGCGCAGGATGCGTGGGGATGGAGATGGCTCGACGATCTGGTGCAGGACACGCGCTTTGCGTGGCGCACCTTACGCCAGAGTCCCGGGTTCGCGCTCACCGCGATCGTCACCCTTGCGCTCGGCATCGGCGTCAACAGCGCGATGTTCAGTGTCGTCGACGGCCTGTTGCTGCGGCCGTTGCACGAAGGCGCCAACGAAATCGTCGCTGTATACAGTCGCAGCACAACGGCGTCGCGAGACTACCGCGGCGTCTCTTACCCGAACTACCTCGATCTTCGGGAAGGCACGACGGAGATCTTTGCGAACCTCGCGGCCTTTAACATCGTATTCGTCGGTCTTGACGCTGGCGAAGGTGCCAGGCGCACGCTCGCATCCGGCGTAACGGCAAACTATTTCCAGATTTTTGGTCAGCCACTCGCGCTCGGTCGTCCGTTTACGACGGACGAGGAACGGCTCGGAGCTGATGCGCGTGTCGCCATCATCAGCTTCCCGCTCTGGGAGCAGCGTGGCGCAGGCGCGAGCGCGCTGGGACAGACCGTACGCGTCAATGGCGAGCGATTCACGGTTATCGGTGTGGCGCAAAAGGGCTTCACCGGTACGGGCATCCCGGGCCCCGATGTCTGGTTGCCGCTTGCCGCTCTCGAGGGGTTGAGAACCGAGCAAACCCCAGAGGCCCGATCGTTGGATGCGCGCGACGCACACACGCTGGACGTCGTGGGCCGACTCCGGGCTGGCATTCGCGGCGAGAGTGTCGCACCAGCGCTTGCTACGGTCGCCACCCGGCTCGCGCAGGCATTTCCCGTCATCAACGGCGGCTACACGCTCGAGATGGCTGCGCCTTCGCGTCTCCTGTTCATGCCCGGGAGTGGCGCGAGGATGCCGTTGCTTGGCGTGGTCCTGATGATCATGCCAGCGATAGTCCTGCTGGTGGCGTGTCTCAACCTCGCCGACTTGTTGCTGGCCCGAGGCCACGTGCGCCGGCAGGAGCTGGCGATCAGGTCGTCACTCGGCGGGGGCCGAGGGCGGTTGACTCGCCAGTTGCTCACGGAAGGACTGCTCCTCGCACTGGCCGCAGGCGCCGTCGGTCTCTGGCTCTCGACGTGGGCGATCGATGTGCTGCTCGCATCGCTGCGTTCGATGCTTCCGTTTGCCGTCGTCCTCCCCGGGCTCGAACTCAATTGGCGGGTTCTCACTGGGACTGTCGCGTTCAGCCTCGTGGCCACACTGGTCTTCGGCGGCTGGCCGGCCTGGGCGTTGATAGGCCGCGCGATGGCGGCCGACATCAAGCGACAGGCTGGCGGAGAGAGCCACCGGCCGGGTGGCACCAGGATTGGGAATGCGCTGGTCGTCGGCCAGGTCGCGCTTTCGCTCCTGCTGTTGGCGTGCGGCGGGCTGTTCGTGATGAGCGCGACCTCGGCGGCCACAGCCGATCCCGGATTTCGTCTCGAAGGCGGATTACTCGCCGAAATTGATCCGAGTCTGGCCGGGTACGACGAAGCACGAGGGCGGCAATTGCAACGTACGCTCGTCGATCGACTGCGATCGGTCCCGGGCGTTGAAGCGGTGACCATCGCATCGAGTTTTCCTTTCTCGGGGTTCAACGACAGCCACGAAGTGGCTCTTGCTGGTGCCGCCAGTGAGTCCACGCAATCGATTGACGCCGTGTTCAGCGTTGTTGGTCGCGACTACGCTCGAACGCTCGGGCTTCCGATGCTCGCGGGCCGCGACTTCAGCGATGCTGAACTCGCCCCGGGTATGAGCGAGCGTGTCGCCATCATCGATGATGTGCTCGCGCAGCGTCTCCGGCCGAAAGAGAACGCGCTGGGGCGCCTGATTCAGTTTCTCGACGCTGATGGGCCAGAGGTCGGTCAACCAATGCGGGTGATCGGTATCATCCCGGCCGTGAAGCACTCGCTCGGTAATCCTCGGCCTTCTGCCCATGTCTACGTGCCGCTTGGACAGCACTACGAGGGTGCCATGACGCTGCAGCTTCGTGTGGCTCGGGAGGGGAGTGAACGGGCCATGCTGGGAACAGTCGGTCGCGTCATTCGAGAGGTCGACGATCGAGTGCCCGTACTCCGGCTCGAGGGGTGGCGGGAGCATCTCGATTCCGGTCTCGATGTGTGGCTCTATCGCGTCGGTGCGAAGGTGTGCTCAGCGTTCGGAGGAATCGCGCTGCTCCTGGCCGCCATCGGCGTCTACGGCGTCAAGTCATATGTCGTATCGCGCCGGACGCGCGAGTTTGGCATCCGCATCGCGACTGGCGCGCATCCACGCGCGCTGCTGTGGCAGGTGATGCGAGAAGGTGGGCGGGTGACCGCGATCGGTATTGGCGTTGGCCTGCTGTTGACCGTGGGTGCGGGGCAAATCCTCCAGGGTTTCTTGTACGGAGTGTCCGGGTTCGAGCCTGTGGTGCTGGTGACAGCGCCGCTGATCCTGCTCGCTGCGTCGCTCCTCGCCTCGTATGTCCCGGCGCTCCGCGCGACCAGGGTCGATCCTACTGTGGCGCTGCGGTCCGAATAGTACGTAGCGGCGAACCCGGAGACCCGCCGAGAACGATCAACGTTGCGGCGCCTTGGGAAGGCTAATCAGATTCGCAAACTGGCGATACGCGCCCGGGACACCAGCGCGCAGTTGTCTGAACCACGAGTAGGATGTGTACACGTACCATCCTTTGCCCACCTGCGCGATCACCTCACCGCCGCGCTGAGCGGGTTCACCGGGATCGGCTGATTCGAGCAGTGGCGTGTAGCGAGGATCGAAAGTTCCGAACGAATAGAGATTGCGTTCCTGCACCCAGCCGTTGAAATCGGCCGGCGTGATGCGGTTTGGAAACGTGAAAAGCGGATGAGCCGGCGAGAGAATCCGTACGGCCGCCGCTTCGTCGGTCACGCGCGAATTGCCCGGTGACTCGACCGGGAACGGCGGCAGCTTTCGCTCCACGTAATCGGTCTGCTGATATTGAACGATCAGCGTGCCGCCGCGTTCCATGTAAGCGCGCAGCCGAGCCTGGTTAGCGACGAAATCCGGCCTGGCCTCGGATGCCCGGACGCCAACCACAATCGTGTCGAACCGGGAAAGATCCCCGATGGCAAGCCTCTCGCGATCGATCATCGTGACGTCGACACCCATGCGGCGCAGTGCGTCAGGCACTTCGTCGCCGCTTCCCATGACGTAGCCCACCCGCACCTGGGCCACCGCAAGGTCGATGATCTCGACACGAGCCCCGGCTGGTGAGTAAAGACGATGGTTCTGGATGTGTGGATAGGAGACTGTCTCGATGCTCGTCGAGTAGACCTGGCCATTGGTCGTCGCCTCGGCACCGATGACGACCGTGCCCGCGGCTCGTTGCGCCGGTGGCGTCACGAGGAACGTCGCTGTGGCGGAATCGCCTGCTGATTCGACCGTGAACGGCGCTGTCGCCGGGACCGATGTCCAACCGGCTGGCAGGCGCAGGCGTAACATGCCCGACAACGAACGGTCGACGAAGCTCGTCGTGCTGACGACGAGCTGTTGCGCCTGCGGAGCGCCGGAAGTCGGGACGACGAGCAGATTGGAATCGAAATCGACGGACAACTCGGGGACCACGTTCAGTTCGCGACGGAGTTCGCCGCGAACGCGATCGGCGAAGCGATAGCGCACCGGCCGTGAAAGGGTGAATTCGGTTCCCGCGGCATTGAAGGTCACGCTCGCTGAGAGCAGCGGCGGCTGAAATGGCAAGCCCCGCGGCGCGTCAGCAGGCCAGTCGTAGAGATCGCCGCTACGAGTTCTCACGAGGAAGTAAGGTTCCGTCAGCGCGGCATCTGCCGGGACCGTCACGTGATACCGATCCAGCTCGGTTGGCGTTTCGCGTCGTGGGCCGCCGGTGGACTCGACAACCTTACCTGGTTCGATGCGCCATCCGGCAGGTCCGCGCATTTCGACCCGCGCGACTGTCGCCAGATCGGGATGCTCGAGGAACGCACGCACGTTCACGTCGACTGAACCGCCGGGTACGACCGTCTCGGCGTCGGAAAGCGGATCGACGATGATGCCCGCGGCCTGGGCAAGCGCCTCGACGAAATCCGCTTCCTTGCGTGCGAGGACAAAGTCGACATCCGCCCGCGCATCGGCTGCGCCCGGCGCGGACTGTATGGCTTGCCGTGCGGCGCGAGTGGCGCGCACGCCGGCAGCGAGGACCGGTACGATGCGCTCGGGCTCGAGCGCACGAAACTCGCGATGGGCTTCGCGTGCCGCGGTGTCGATCGCACCGAGTTCCGCCGCCAACGTCCCTGCCGGAAGCCCCATGAGGCCGGCGAGTCCCGGGATAGTGGTGTCGAGCCCATCGAATACCGAGTCTTCCTTCTCAGGTCCCGGCGCACGGCTCTCAATCAAATGCAGCCCTGACGCGGATGGTCCGAGCGGCTCGATGCCTCCCATCTCCTGCGACTTGTGCTGACTGCGGCCTTCTGCCGCGATGGCGGCGTAGGAGCGGCCAATCACAGGATCGAGAATGCCGGTCTGCACCAGCGTCGTGACGGCATTGTTCGCGCCTCGGCCGCCTGCTCGATAGAGCTTCCGCGGCTGCCACGGGCGAAGTCCCTCTGCGATCTGTTCTGAATACTGGTTCGGATCGGCGGCAGCCTTGAAGGCCAACGGGGTCAAGTACCCGGCGAACTGATGTTGTCCATGGCCGTCGATCTCGTTCCCGGCAAATCTCGAATGAATCACCAGTGGGCGGAACGTCCGGATCACGCGAACCATGTCGCCCAGGACTTCGCGCTCGTTCCACTTGGACTTGGCTTCGGTCAACGTTTTCGAGAAGCCGTAATCGAAGGCGCGCGTGAAGAACTGTTCGCCGCCGTCGAGCCGCCTCGCCTGCAGGAGTTCCTCGGTACGAATGACGCCGAGCGCGTCGAACAGTTCCGGGCCAATGATGTTTTGACCGCCTTCCCCGCGTGTAAGCGACAGATACCCGACGCGCGCGTGGTCGCCGCGGGCGGTGCGTGCGATGAACGCAGAGTCCTCGTCGTCAGGATGTGCTCCGGTGTGGAGGACGCTGGCCGTTGTCTGTAATCGCCCGAGCAGATGGGAGAGCCCGGCGGCACCCGAGTCGTAGATCGGACGTACCTGGGCATCGGGAACCGTCCACGGGATCACTAGCCAAATGGCGAGGAAGACAGAAAGGCTGCCGACGTGACGCACTACAGCCAACCTGACCGCTTGAATCCGGTATACAACGCGCCGCACGCGCCGACCATGACCGCAATGGATGCGTGATAACCGTAGGCCCAACTCAGCTCCGGCATGTTTCGAAAATTCATCCCGTAGATGCCTGCAATCATCGTTGGCACGGCAATCATCGCCGCCCAGGCCGTGATGCGCTTCATGTGCTCGTTTTGCGTGTGCGACATGATCGACAGGTGGGCTTCGAGCGCCGTGGTGAGCAGTTCGCGCTGGGCGTCGATGGTCTCATTGAGCCGGACGATGTGGTCGTAGACGTCCCGGAAGTACAGGCGAGTGTCCTCGGGGATGTGGGGGAGATCGAAGCGCATGAGGCGATTGCAGACTTCGACCAGCGGGGTGACCGTTCGACGCAGTGCGAGCAGATCCCGTTTGAGTCGATACACGCGTGCCGTGGCGTCGCCGGCCGCCTCTTCGCCGAAGATCGTTTCCTCGAGATCCTCGACCTCTTCTTCGATCTGCTGGACGATCGGGAGATATTGATCGACGACGAAGTCCATCAGGGCATAGAGGACGTAGCCTGGACCCTTGGCCAGCAGTTGCGGCGTCGACTCACATCGCTGGCGAACGCCGATGTGCGAACGCATGGATCCATGCCTGACAGTCACCACGTAGTTCTTGCCGAGGAAGATGTGGGTCTCGCCGAACTCCAGGTGACGGGGTGCCTGCGCCAGGTGTGCCGTCCGCAACACCACGAACACCGAGTCCTCGTACAACTCGAGCTTGGGTCGCTGGTGCGCGTTGTAGGCATCTTCGACGGCGAGATCGTGCAACCCGAATTGCTGCTGGACGGCACGAAGAATGTCCTTCTCCGGTTCGTACAGCCCGAGCCAGACGAACTGATCCTTACGCTCGAGCGCTCCGCGAATCTGTTCCAGGCCGACATCGGCAACGCGGATGCCGCCACAGTACGCAGCGCAGTCGATCACCGTCGTCGACGGCGGCCGCGCGGCCTCTGGCGTCAAGGGCTGCTGAAGCGTCTCCGGCATTCCCCTTCAGCTTACTCCTGTCCGCGATCGTCACGGAGGGCGGGTCCTGATTTTCGCACCCGCCTTCATGCCGCGTCTGGAAGACAAGACCTGGCCCACGCGTGAGCCCGTGAGAGAATCGCGCGGGAAAGACCTCGATGCTGTCTCACGCATGGCGCTCGTGGATGGGAGCGAAGGGCGTGGCCTTCCTCGCCATCGTCGCCTTCACCGTTGGGATCGGGTCGGCGACCGCGATCTTCACCGTGATCAATGGCGTACTGCTGACGCCCGTCCCATATCCCGGTGGCGACCGGTTCGTGGCGCTGTACGGAGCCCGAGTAAACGAGCCCGGTCGGTACAGTTCCAGCGCCCCTGCGGATCTCAGCGAATATCAGGCGGGAACGACCAGCTTCGACGTTTTCGGGTGGTTTCGTTTCGAGAATTTCAACCTGACCTCGCCCGGTCAGCCGCAATACCTCTCGGGGGCTTCCGTCACGCCATCGCTTGCCAGGAATCTGGGTGTCCCAAGACTGGGGCAATGGTTCACAGATGCTCGCGGCGCCGTCATCTCCACCTCACTGTGGGCGCGACTCGGCAGCGATCCAGACATTGTCGGAAAGCCCATCACGCTCGACGACCGCCAACTGACGATCACCGGTGTGATGCCCGCTGAATTTCGATTCCCGGTCGCCGGAACGACGATCGGAACTGCGTTCGAGATCTGGATCCACCTCGATCCGAGTCGGGCAGCAGAGAACAATGCGCTGGCTGTGTACTTCGCGTACGCACGGCGCAAACCTGGCGTCTCGCTCGAGCAGGCGCAGGCCGATGTGAGCCGTGTCGCCGCGGGCATCGCGCGTGACGATCCTGCCGCGCATCCGATGTACACGGCTGTCCTCGTTGACCTTCAGGGGCATACGCTCAACGATCTGCGACCCACACTGCTCGTGCTGTTTGCCGCCGCTGGGGTGCTCCTGCTGATCGCGTGTGCCAACGTCGCCACGCTGCTGCTGACAAGGTCCGTGTCCAGGGCTCGTGAAACAGCGGTACGCGTTGCGTTGGGCGCGGGCCAAGCGCACCTCGCGCTTCGATACCTCGCCGAGGGGGCTCTCGTCTCGCTGATCGGCGCCGCGGCTGGTTTGGCCTTGAGTGTCGCGCTCGTACGCGCCATCGTGGTCGCCGGATCGAATTACATCCCGGATGCCAACGAGATTGCGGTCGACTGGAGAGTGGTCGGATTCGGGCTGGCCATGGCCCTGCTCGCCAGCGCGCTCGCGAGTCTCGCCCCGCTCTGGCAGGCGGTGCGCACGCCGCCGAACGCAGTCCTGACCGAGGGTGTTCGCGCGTCGGCCGGCGGTCCCGTTCGCAAGGTGTCACAGACGCTCGTGGTTGCGGAGATCGCGCTGGCATTCACCCTGCTCACGGTGGCCGTCGTCCTCGCCGTTCATCTTCGAAACCTCAATCGGGTCGCGACCGGCCTGGATCCAACCGGCGTGCTGACGTTCGAGGTCGCGGCACCGTCGCGCCTCGTTGCGTCGAATGCGCTCGCGCCATTTCAAAAACGGCTGATCGATTCGCTCGAATCGATCCCCACGGTCACCAGTGCCACCATCGTCAATCAACTGCCATTCGATGGCTGCTGTATTGGCGGGACGGTGTATGCCGAGGGGGTGCCGCCGGGCGAGGAGGGCCGTCGAGTCAGTTTTGTGTTCACGACGCCGGGCTTCCTGGGTGCGATGGGCATTCCGCTGCGCTCCGGACGATTCCTGACCGAAACGGATACGCGCGAAGACCTGTTGTATGTCGTGGTCAATGAGACGGCCGCCAGGCGCTACTGGCCCGATCGGAACCCGGTCGGCGCGTTCGGACGTCTCAGTGGCCCTGAAGGTGATCGCTTTCAGGTCGTGGGCGTCGTGGGGGACGTGCGGAACGACGGATTGAACAAGGCGACAGAAGCCGAGATCTATTTCCTCACCACGATCACCCCGATCAACCCGATGAATGTCGTCGTGCGCTCGTCGCTTTCTTTGGCGCAGATGATTCCGGAAGTGCGACGTGCCGTGCAGACGGTCGATCCGACGCTCGCGATTCATGACGTGCGCCTGATGACCGACATGCTCCGCGAGTCACTTCAGCTCGAACGCGTCAGCGCGCTCGTCATGCTGTTATTCGCGCTGGCTGCGCTGTTGCTGGCGTCGCTGGGCATTTACGGCGTCGTCTCATACTCGGTCCGCCAGCGGACCGTGGAAATGGGGACGCGGATGGCGCTGGGTGCCGTTGGCCGCGATCTGCTGAGACTGGTGGTCGGCGGAGGGCTGCGGATGGCGGCTCTGGGAATCGCCGTGGGTACGGTCGCACTGGCTGGCAGCGTATGGCTGCTCGCCCGGGTCCTCGAGGTGCGCGATATCAGTTGGCCTCCGTTCCTGTTCTCCACAGGCATCGTGGCGATCATCACTGCGACGGCGTCGTATGTGCCCGCGTGGCGCGCCAGCCTGCTCTCGCCGATGGTGGCGATTCGCGATGAATCTGCTTCCACCTGGCAGTCGATGCGCCGCCGCTTCCTGCGCGCCGTTCGCGATGTCCGACACGCGCCGGCCGCGGGAGCTTCTGCGCAGACAGCGCCGACCTTGCTCACCGAGTTCGTCGCTGCTGCCCGGGCGGCAGATTCATTTGACGATGCACTGCGGAACGCGCTGTCGACGTTGAGCAATCACCTCGGCGTCGATTCGGCCGCCTTGCTGGAGAAAGCCGTCGACCACGCGTACCGCCGCAGGATCGCCATCGGCGCTTTCGAATCGCTCGAGTGGGTCGTGCCGGACGAGGGCTTCCTCGCCAGCAGGCTGACCGCCTACCCGCTGCCGCTACCGTTCGAAGAGAACGAGCTCGAGTCACTGACCGAGTGGGCCGCCGCGAACCGGCCCGAGCGCCTCGACGAAATCCGTCGGCTCGCGAAGAGTGGCGTTCGGATGGCGGTGCCGTTACGAACGAGAGCCGAGATCATGGGCCTTCTGCTGATGGGGCCGTCGCGCGATGGCGATTCCTTTGGCGCAGCCGACCGGCAAGTCCTGCGCAGCTGTGCCGACCAGTTCGCGCTGATGATGGAAAACGCTCGGTTGACAGATCGCGTGGTGGGGCAAGAGGTGCTGCGTCGTGATCTGGCGCTCGCCGCCGAAGTACAGAAGCGGCTGCTGCCGTCGGCGCCGCCTTCCGCAGACATCGCCGAGTTTGCTGCCATCAGTGTCCCGGCACGCAGCATTGGCGGCGACTACTACGACTTCATCCAGGTTGGCGATCAGCGCATTGGCATTGCGCTCGCCGACGTGTCGGGCAAAGGCGTGGCCGCTGCTCTCATCATGTCCGTGGTCCAGGCGTCGCTGCGCATCATCGCCTCCGATGGTGACATCTCGCTTCCACGTCTGGCTGCCCGGATGAACGAGTTTCTTTACCGCACCACGCCGGGAAACAAGTACGCGACCTTCTTCTACGCTCAAGTGGACGGCGATCGGCGGCAGCTTCGCTACGTGAATGCCGGTCACAACCCACCGTATCTCGTGCGTGCAGGCCAGAATCCTTCCGGCAGTACAGACAACGATTCAACCTTGCAGGAGCTCACGATCGGCGGCGCCGTTGTCGGAATGCTACCGGGCATGAGCTACGAGGAGGCGACGGTCGACTTGTGCCCGGGCGACGTGCTGCTCGCTTACACCGACGGCGTCACCGAGGCGCACAGTCCCGACAACGTCGAATTCGGTGAGGACAGGTTGAAGGCGCTACTGAGCGAAGTGGCTCATCTCCCGGCGGAGAAGATTCGCGAGCGCATCTCGGCCGAGTTGCGAGAGTGGATTAAAGACGCGGAGCAGTATGACGACCTGACCTTCGTCGTCATGAAAGTGCATTGATGCCGGGTCCACCTGTAGTGTGGGGCGGGTCTTGTTCTTTAGACCCGCCGTGTGCCGTGATCAGGCGATCATCACTTTCCTCGGGTACTGCGAGTTGTCCTCGAGGAAGGTCTTCTTGTTCTCCAGATCTTTTTCCGTGGGCTGCACCAGGCCGTTGACATCGGTGACGCGCGACACGAGCGTGTGCTCGCCCGGCGTCGCGCCGGTCCAGGTGTAGTTGAACAGCTTCCACGAGTATTTGTCGCTCGTCGCCTTGTCGATCGTCGCCGGCTGCCACTGGCCGTCGTCCACCTTCACCTCGACCGACTTGATCGGTGTTCCATCGTTGAGGATGACGCCGCGCACGTTGTAGCGGTCGCCGTTTTTCGACACGCGGGCGATGAATGACTTGAGCTGCATGTTCGTGACTGCAGCTTCAGTCCATTTCATCTCGCCATTGATCATCTCGCCCCTCAGCGTGCGGTACCAGCGTGCCTGGTACTTGCCAAGGTACTGATCCTCCTGGGCGTGGATCTCCGACAGCCACTTCACATTCGCGACGCCGTACCATCCGGGAACGATCAGCCTGAGCGGGAACCCCTGATGCTTGGTGAGCGGCTCACCGTTCATGTTGTACGCGACCAGCGGCTCGGCCGAGAGCGCTTTCTCGCGCGACATGCTGCGACCGAACTGCTGGTTCACGGTGAACTTCTGTGTTCGGAACTCCACCTCTTCGTCGCCGCGATCGGCGCCGAAGAAGACGAACTCCTTGACCTCGCTCTTCACGCCTGCCTGATCCAGAACCGTGCGAAGCGGTACGCCCGTCCAACGTCCATTGCTGCACAGCCCCTGGAGCGGACGCCGGTTGCCCGAGCACTCGAAGCCGAACGTAATCTCGGTCGTCTTCATGTGCCGCAAGTCATCCAATGAGAGCGACAGCGGCTTGTTCACCAGCCCGGACACTTTCAGTCGGAACGCCTCCGGATCGACCGTCGGGTGTCCGTAGTGCTGCGTCGTGAAGAATGAATCCTTCGGCGTCAGCGGGGCGTCGATCGTTCGCACATCGAGCAGGCGGCGATCGGGCGCCGCGGCCGGCGTGGTGGCGGGAAGATCGGTGAAAGGCACGAGCGTCTCGCCCTGTGCCAGCGCCGGCAAGGCCCACTCCGGTATGCCCAGAGCACCCAGCCCGGCTACGGCCAATCCACCCTTCAGGATTTCGCGCCTGGTGCTGTGCATCGTCATGATTCAGCTCCCTGCTTCAATGTCGCGCGCGCGTGCGCGTCCTAATGTTCTGTCATTGGAGGCCCGGACGCAACTGCAACCGTGGTAGCGTTCGGCGCAATGGCTGAATCAGACGAGGTCAGGCAGGCGGCCATGGACGTGGCCGCTGCCATCGAACGCAGGGATGTCCGCGCTCTCATCGGCGCATTGGCGCCGGGGTTTCTGTATCGCACGCCGGGAGGACAGTCACTGGACGAGGAAACCTTCCTCAAGGGGATCGCGGAAATTCCCGGTGAGATCGTGTTCGTCCGTCTCGTTGACCTCGAGGTCGATCTGTCTGAGGCGGGGGCGCTGGCGACCGGTATCCAGCATGCCAGGGTTCGAATCGATGGGAAGGAAATCGACGACCGCCGCGCATTCGTCGATTGGTTCGTCGCCCGTGATGGCAAGTGGCAGATACGAGTTGCCCTCGATCTTCCGCTCGAGCCCTCACCGCCTGCGGAGTGAGTACTCCGAAAGCGAGCCCGATGTTCACGCTCGATCAAGTTGTTCCCTGGGGGCGGTCGTTCGATGAGTATCGGCGCATGTTCGCTCTCACGGATGCCGACCTCGGACTGAAGATTCTCGGTTGCGGCGATGGGCCGGCCAGTTTTAATGCCGAGGCCACTCGCCGCGGCGCCACCGTGATCTCGTGTGATCCCATCTACCGGTTCGACGCCGATCACATTCGCGGTCGAATCGCGATTACCTACGAGCAGATACTCGAGCAGACACGACAGAACATAGACGATTTCGTGTGGGATTCGATCGGCTCTGTCGACGAGCTCGGTCGCATTCGCATGGCGGCGATGCAGGACTTCCTTGACGACTACGAGCCTGGTAAGGCTCAAGGCCGGTACATCGAGGGCGAGCTGCCGACGCTGCCGTTCGCGGACTCGTCTTTCGGCTTGGCGCTCTGTTCTCACCTTCTGTTTCTCTATAGCAGTCACTTGGGTGAGGCCTTTCATCGGGCCGCGATTTTGCAGTTATGCCGGATTGCGCGCGAGGTGCGAATCTTTCCGTTGCTCGCACTCGGCGCACAGCGTTCGCCATTCGTCGATCCCATGGTTGAAGAGCTGCGCGGCGGCAAAGGCTTTCACGCGTTTATCGAAACTGTGCCGTACGAGTTTTACCGTGGCGCCAACCAGATGATGCGAATTACAAGGCGAGTCTGAAAGACTCGCCCCGAGTCTGAAAGACTCGCCCCGAGTCTGAAAGACTCGCCCCGACGCTCGCTGTGAGGGAACAAAAACGGGGAGCGTCCGCTTCAATCATGACGACCCCTCAGCCCGGCCAGCTCGCTCCCCGCAAACCCGTGAGGCTTTGGCCCGGTGTCGTCATGGCAGTGTTGCTCTTGCTAGTCCGATTTGGGCTCCCCGTCGTCCTCGCCGAGTCCGCCATGCTCGGCATGATTGCTTGGATCGTCGGCGCGTGCTGGTGCTCTCGGAAGAAGAGGAGCTGGCGCTGGTCAGCGCGACGCCGGATCAGTTCAAAGAGATCGCGCGAGTGCCGGCGCTCGACGGTAAGACATGGAATCATCCAGCCTTGGTTGGCGATAGGCTGCTCGTTCGCAATGGCGAAGAGATGGCCGCGTTTCGCCTCTCTACAAAGTAAAGGCGCGCAGTTTCCTCTTGACGCGCAGGCCTGCCGTTGCGGACGTCGCCCGCTGCACGCCGGAAATCGAGAAAGCGCACTGCCACTCGAGGTTGGCGCTACACACCAATTGCCGAGGGACGTGCACGTCTACTCTTGTCAGATCAGCGCAGGCGCGTTTTTCAAACCGATCGGAGTTCTGATAGGCCGCGGAGTGACCGTCGCCGTTTGGCAACGCCTGGTCTATTGCCGTGACAGCGCGCGCTCATATCTTCAGAACATGCACAGAGCTTCCCGTGGTGTGTCTCTTGCTCATGACTCCCCGGGGGTCCCGGGATGCCTCGAACACACTCTCGCCACGTGGCGGTCGCAGCTCTAGCGTTTTCGGTCTTACTTGGCGCCGGCACGCCAGCCTCAGCGCAGTACTTCGGGCGTAACAAGGTTCAGTATCGAGACTTCGATTTCCAGGTCCTGAAGACTGAGCACTTCGACATCTACTTCTATCCAGAGGAACGGTCCGGCGTCGAGATCGCCGCGCGCATGGCCGAGCGGTGGAGGGTGCGCCTCCAGCGCCTGCTGGGGCACGAGCTCCGCGGTCGCCAGCCGCTCATTTTGTATGGATCACACGTTGACTTCGAGCAGACCAACGTCATTGGTGGCGAGATCGGCGAGGGCACTGGTGGTGTGACCGAAGGGTTACGGCGGCGCATTGTGCTGCCGCTTGCCGGTCCCCTTGCCGAGACCGACCATGTGATCGGCCACGAGCTCGTTCACGCGTTTCAGTACGACATCACGAAGCCGCCAGACAGCGGCCCTGGTGAAAACGGCGCAGAGCGGCTCCCTTTGTGGTTCATCGAAGGCATGGCGGAATACCTGTCGCTGGGCCCCGTCGATTCCAATACCGCGATGTGGCTTCGTGACGCCGCACGCCAGGAAAGGCTTCCGTCGATCAAGGACCTCGATAATCCGAAGTACTTCCCGTATCGGTGGGGCCAGGCCGTGTGGGCTTACATCGGCGGCCGATGGGGCGACGAAGTCATCGGGGACATGCTGGCAGTCGCGTCACGGGACGGGATCGACGTGGCGTTCCAGCGGGTGCTCGGTGTGCCCGCCAACCAGGTGTCAGACGACTGGCAGGCGGCGATTCGCAAAGCGTACGCGCCCATCGTCGAAGTTGGTGCCAGTGCCGGGGCGATAGGGAAGCTCGTTATTCAGGGAAAGGAGCTTGGCGCCGATCTCAATGTCGGACCCGCCATCAGTCCTGACGGCCGATGGTTAGCCTTCCTCTCAACGCGCAGCTTCTTTTCGGTTGATTTGTTCATCGCCGAGGCGGCGACCGGGCGCATTGTCAGGCGGCTGACGAGCACCGCCACCGATCCGCACTTCTCGAGTGTGCAGTTCATACAGTCGACCGGTGCGTGGGACAGCGCCAGTCAGCAGATCGTTGTCGCGACCGTCACGGGTGGACGCGCAGCGCTTGCCATCTTCGACGCGCAGCGGGGAGGGGTGGCGCGCGAGATCAAAGTTCCGGATGTCGACGAGATCATGCATCCGACGTGGGCGCCTGACGGCCATGCAATCGCCTTTACCGGGATGCATCAGGGGATAACCGATCTCTTCGTGTACGACCTCCAAGCCAATCGTCTCCGGCAGCTGACGAAAGACGCGTACGCCGATTTGGAACCCGCGTGGTCGCCGGATGGCCGGCGCATTGCGTTCTCAACCGACCGCTTCACGAGCAATCTGGCCGGGCTGGCGATGGGCCCCTACACACTTGCGACCATCGATCCCGAGAGCAGTGTCGTGCAGCGGGTGCCCACGCCGGAGGGCGGAAAACAGATCAACCCACAGTGGTCGCCGGACGGCCGCTCGCTGTACTACATCTCCGATCGCGACGGCATTCCGAATATCTACCGCACAGCGGTTGATGGTGACGGCGAGACCGCGCGGATAACAGAGGTCACGACGGGTGTCAGCGGGATCACGAGCCTGAGCCCGGCGATGAGTGTGGCCACGAAAGCCGGCACCGTCGCCTTCAGCGTGTATCAGGACGGCAAGTACGACATCCGCACGATCGATGGCAACGTCCCTGGTGGGCCACTGCCAGCTGCGGGAATGAGCGCAGCGGTGTTGCCTCCATCCGAGAGGAAATCGAGCGATGTCGTGGCGCTGCTCGCGATGCCAGAAACCGGTCTCCCCGAACCGTCGAGTCCGCAAATCGAACCGTACCGCGCGAAACTCTCGCTCGAAGGTGTGGCGCAACCGGTCGTGGGTGTGGGGGTGAGCCGCTTTGGTACTTCGTTCGGAGGAGGGCTGGCTCTTACCTTTGGCGACACTCTCGGGAATCACCTGCTGGCCACGGCGATTCAAATCAATTCGAACATCGGCGGCAGTACCAGCGTGAAGGACATTGGCGCGCAGGTGGCCTACTTGAACATGAAGAACCGTTGGAACTGGGGGCTCGTCGGTGGTCAGATCCCGTACCTGAGTAGCGGTTTTCAAAGCTCGGTCGGCCGCCTTCCCAACGGCGATCTCGTGCAGTCCGATCAGCTGTTCGTCTTTCGGCAGACCGAGCGGAACGCGTCAGGCGTGCTGGCCTATCCCCTCGATCGATCGCGACGCGTGGAATTCCAGGGCGGCGTCAGCAACATCTCCTTCGACCAGGTCGTGACAACGACCACGTTCTCACTGATCAACGGTGCGGTGTACGAGGACTCGACCGAGACGACACCGCTCGCACAGAGTCTGAATCTGGGCACCAGTTCCGCTGCGTATGTCTTCGATACGTCGGTATTTGGCGCGACGAGCCCGGTCCAGGGACAGCGCTATCGATTCGAGGCGTCGCCGACCTTCGGCAGCATCAACTTCACCGGTCTGCTCGCCGACTACCGACGCTACTTCATGCCGGCGCCGTTCTACACGATTGCTGTCCGCGGCATGCACTATGGGCGTTACGGAAGCGGGTCTCAGGACACACGCATCTCACCCCTCTACGTCGGCTATCCCTGGCTCGTGCGGGGCTACGACGTGTCGAGCATCGATTCGGACGAATGCGTCCCGACAGCGACGGGCAGCTGTCAATTGATCGATCGGCTGCTCGGCAGCCGTATGCTCGTCGGAAACGTGGAGCTCCGATTCCCGCTGCTTCGTCCGTTTGGCGTGACAGGGAACATGTACGGTCCGCTCCCGGTTGAAGTGGCACTTTTCGCCGATGCCGGTACCGCGTGGAATCAGGGTGAAACACCGTCGCTTCGTGGCGGGTCTCGAGCGGCAGTGACATCGGCCGGCGTTGCCCTTCGTGCGAATTTGTTTGGCTTTGCCGTTGGGGAAGTCGATTTCACGCGGGC
The DNA here is from genome assembly GCA_035649635.1 of Vicinamibacterales bacterium. Classification (GTDB taxonomy): domain Bacteria; phylum Acidobacteriota; class Vicinamibacteria; order Vicinamibacterales; family UBA2999; genus Gp6-AA40. Next base: position 24,187 of record DASRJE010000066.1, read on the forward strand.
CTTCGATCGCCCGGGCCGTGGCTGGGTCTTCGGCTTCAATCTGATGCCGGGCTGGTGAGCCGGCCATCATCTCTCCACGCCTCTGCCACAGATCTGTGACATCTGAGTCGTCAGAATCGGTGGTGGAGGCAATACACATGAAAGGTTCGAGGTTGCTCACGCGCCGGGAGGCACTTGGCGCAGTCGGTGCGGCGGGTACGGCGTTCGCGTTTGGCTGTGGTGATTCGCCCACGAGCCCGTCATCGACGACGGCGTCGACGACAACGACAACGACGTCGAACAATGCGGCCTGCGCGGTGACGCCGACTGAAACGGTTGGGCCCTATCCGTCGCTCGTCGATCTGTTTCGCAGCGACATCAGGGAAGGCAAGAGCGGGACGCTGCTGACGCTCACGATCCGGGTGGTGAATGCCGCCAATGGTTGCGCAGCCGTCCCCGATGCCAACGTCGAGATCTGGCACGTGGACGCAGCCGGCGATTACTCCCAGTACGGCACCCAGAGAACGCAGACGTTCCTGCGCGGTATTCAGACCACCAACAGCAACGGGGAAGTCACGTTTACCACCATCTATCCCGGGTGGTATCAGGGTCGCGCGACGCACATTCACGTCGAGGTGACGATGGCTGGACGATCGGTCAAGGTCACGCAGATCGCGTTCCCTGAAACGATCAACAACACCGTGCACACGAGCGGCGCCTACGCGTCCCGCGGAACCAACCCGATGTCCAACCTGGCCGATGGGATCTTTGCTGACAGTCTGTCGTCAGAGATCGTCACGCCAGCCGGCAGCGTCAATGGCGGGTACGCGGCGGCGTTTCAAGTCGCGATTTCTGCCTAGGCCAGGTCTTGTTCTCTAGACCTGGCCCGTAGGTCTTGTTCTTCAAACCCGGCGGGTCCATAGATCAGGACCCGCCCCAGGATGTCTCGACGCGCGAATTACAGTGTGCGATTGAGTTGCCCGCGCGCCACCCCGCCCGGGTTGGTCGGCGAGTGCACGTTGAAGTAGAAGCCGGCTGGATTGTTCACGATGTTCTGCAGTGTGGCGCCGGGAACCGAAACGCCGCTCACGCTGAAGGTCATCACGCCATTAGTCTGCGTCACCGGCGTCGCAGCGACGATGCCCGTGTTGACGAGGACAGGCCCATTGACGGCGGGACCGCCGGTATGGATGTGAGCAAGGATGATGCTCGTGTTCGAGGGGAAGCCGGTCAGCTGGAAATGGAAGTCGGCTGTTCCAGCGGTGATGGCGCCTGTTCCATCGCGTGTCACGTTGAAAGTGATCTGGACGTTGCCAAACCCGGTGTTTTCGGGGCTGGCAATTGGCGGGTTTTCATTGGCCGGGGACAGGCTAGCTGTCATCACGACTGGTAGATTGGAAGCATTCGTCGGCTCATCATCACCACAGCCGGCGGCTCCGAGCAGGCACAAGCAGAGGAGTAACACTCCGGATCGCTTCATCGTTCCTCCTGCCGCGGCTTCCTGGCCGCGGGTTCGATTGACCGCTAAGCGGCTCGTTGCTCGACTGTGTGCTCGGCATAACCCGCGTAGCGGTCCCGGCGCGCAGCGCGCGCCAAACAGACCCTGCCAAACAGGTGACGGCACTGCCGCGATTTCAGGCAGAGCCTCGACTGTTTGGAAGCCGCCATAGAGTAGCCGAGATCCTGCCCGGTTAGGCAAGAGGCCGCTCCCGCGGGCGCTGAACCCGATTGACCCCTCTTCCGGGCCGGTGATATGACGATCGACATGCAGGTCGACGCAACCCAACTGGAAGCTCATCGCGCACCGCTGACTGGCCACTGCTACCGGATGCTGGGATCCGCATTTGACGCCGAGGATGCGGTGCAGGAAACGATGGTTCGTGCCTGGCAGGGGCTCGATCGCTTCGAGGGACGATCGTCGGTGCGTACGTGGTTATACCGAATCGCCACGAATGTCTGTCTCGACGCCCTCTCGGATCGCTCGCGCCGGGCTCGTCCGATGGAGGAAGGGCCGAACGGCTCAGTTGAGGATCGCCTCGAGACGCGCGAGCGCACGCATTGGCTCGAGCCGATCCCGGACGCTCGCGTCCTCCCGCTCGATGCGAATCCCTTCGAACTGACCGCCCTGAGGCAGAGTATTCGTCTCGCTTTTGTCTCAGCCCTGCAGCATCTCCCACCGCGTCAGCGGGCGGCGCTCCTCCTGAGCAAAGTGGTCGGATGGTCTGCCGCGGAAGTGGCGGACTGCCTGGACATGTCGGTACCGGCCGTCAACAGCGCATTGCAGCGCGCTCGCGCAACGATTGCCTCACGTAATGGCAACACGACCGCCGGCAGTGAGCCGCTCACTCCCGACGAGGCCCGGCTACTCGATCGTTACGTTGACGCCTTTCAGAACTACGACGTCGATGCCCTCGTCTCGCTGCTGCGTGAGGACGCGACGCTTTCGATGCCGCCGTACACGCTCTGGTTACGTGGTCCGGCAACCATTCGCGACTGGCTTCTGGGTCGCGGGGCCGGATGTCGCGGATCCCGCCTGCTTCCGACGCACGCATCTGGCGCGCCCTCGTTTGGCCAGTATCGTCCGGCTCCCGGCGGCGGCCACGCGCCATGGGCCCTCGTTGTTCTGGAGCTCGAGGGCGATCGGATCACGGCGTGGAATTCGTTCCTCGACACCGAAAAGCTGTTTCCGCTGTTCGGACTGCCACAGCATCTGCCAGCTTAAGGGGTCAGACCCCTTGAGTGAAACGCTGTCAAGGGGTCTGACCCCTTCACAGTTTCACAAGACGCCAGAACTGGCTCTCGTTGATCAGCGTGATCTTGTGACCCTTCGCGCGCAGGCGTTTGATGTCCATCAACTTGAGACCGCCGTCACGTCCGGCGGCTTGCAGCGGGTTGGGCCGTCCACGAACCACGACTGTGGTCTGAGTCGATGGCCCGCTATGGACGATAGCGCCCGCTTTCCGCGCGGCCGCCGCTGCTTCACTGCGGCGCTTGCTCAGGATGCCGGTGAAGGTCATATGCACGCCTTTGAGTGAACGGCGCACGCCGACCTTCAGCGATGCGGGTGGCGTGCGCAGTGCTTCGATTAACTCATCGGCGCCTTCGTAGCGCTTCCGCCGTTCACCGATACACCGATAGATGATCTCTTTCAGATGGTCGCTGCACGTCAGCGCGCGCACGTCAGAGGTCCGGATTCGAGCGGCGGCATTACCCTTGACCAGCATCGCCAGCAGTTGGCCGACCTGATACACATCGTCGCGCGCCTGCCACTTGGGCGCGGCGCCGGCGAGAAATTCACTTGGCGCTGTCAGCGCGTTCATCGTCCGCGCGGTGATCCCTCGTTGATCGCTCTGCTGCCGGACGATGCCGAAATCACCGAGCTTGAGTCGATGGCTCTCACAGACGAACACGTTCATCGGCGTGAGATCGCGGTGCAGCATCTGTCCGCGATGGAGCTTGCCCAGCACTTCGAGGACACCGGCGATCTCCCGGCGCGCAGTCGACTCTGGCCATGGACGATCGTGCCGCCTGAGGAACGCGCTGAGATCTCCGTGGGGCGCGAGCTCCAGCACGAGACAATACAGAACGGACCGATCCTGCCGGGTCAGGGGAAAGGTGTCGAACACTCGAATGGCGCGCGCGTGGCCATCGAGCAGTTGGCCGAAGTAGGCTTCCCGCAGCCACCCGTCGATGCGTTGACTCACCTTGATGCAGACGACGTCGGGCACGAGCGTCGATCGGCCGAGCCGTCGCGCCAGATACGCCTGGCCGAAGCCGCCTTGCCCCAGGAGTCGTTCTATCTGGTACTTGAGCTGTGTTTCCGGGCTGCTGATCACCTGCGCGATCTGCAGCAGGTTCTGGCGAGGATGCTTGCCCGCCGCCGCGGTGGCCGTGCGTGTCGTGGCAGCAGTAAACCGCATTGCCATATGCAGCCCCCAAGGATATCAACCGGGGTCGAGAAACGGATCGGCCCGCGGAGGTAGCAGAGCGCGCGGGGAAAAGATCCAACGCAGAGAACGCCGGGGAGCCGAGGGGCGCAGAGACTGCCACGCGGCACTGTTGAACGCTTGCGGGTCCCTTAGCGTCGCTCGACTCACGCCGCGCTGCGCGCGGCTCACCCGTGGCGCGTGGCAGTTCCCCCCGCGGACCTCTGCTCGTCTGCGATCTCTGCGTTTGTTTTACCCTGCGTCCTCCGCCTCCTCGGCGCGCTCTTGATCGGGGAAGTTGTTCACTATTCGTTTAATCCCGGCCCTCATCGTCGGTGCGCCAAAGTTGAGCAACAGACCGACTGGGTACTGTCCGAGTCGAAGGTATGTTTGAAGCTGTCGAGTGTGAATGGGCGCTATTGCTTCCTGTGCTTTCACCTCGATGAGGACACTGGATTCGACAACGATGTCCGCGCGAAACCCGCAATCGATTCTCACTCCCCTGTAGACCAGTGGTACAGCCCGCTGGCGCTCGATTCGGAGTTGCGCCTCGGTCAGCTCGTACTCGAGGCAGGCGAGGTACGCGCTCTCGAGCAAGCCTGGACCGAGCGCGCGATGAATCCGAATGGCGGCATCGAGCACGCTCGATGTCAGTCGATTCAATGTTTCTGCGGTTGCACTCGTGGACATGCCCACGATGTTGCAGCCGGCATGCCGACACAGATCACTGATGTTTCTGGCGCGATTCGATCACCAGGGACGTCAGAGGGCGCAGAAAACGAAACGTGAATAGAGCGTGCACGATGCGGCAAGTGCGATGTGGCCCGCAGAGGGGGCAGAGCGCGCAGGGAAAAGATCCAGCGCAGAGAACGCCGGGGAGCCGAGCGGCGCAGAGACTGCCACGCGCCACGGGTGAGGCCCGGTCGTAGACCGGGCCCCTGGGTCGAGCGACGCTTGGAACCGCAAGCGTTGCTCGGACTGTTGAACGCTTGCGGGTCCCTTAGCGTCGCTCGACTCACGCCGCGCTGCGCGCGGCTTCACCCGTGGCGCGTGGCAGCTCCCCTCCGCGGGCCTCTGCTCTTCTGCGATCTCTGCGTTTGTTTTGCCCTGCGCCCTCCGCCTCCTCGGCGCGAACTTGAGGTCTGCGAAAAACCTCTGCGTCCTCCGCTTCCCCTGCGATCGGGTAAGAATCTCCCAGTGGGCGGACTCGTCGACGTGCTCATCTTTCGTCACCGGCGAAGTGATCCGAAGCTCAAACCCGGGCCCGGAGCGAGCCCGCGTCCAGAACTGTGGTTCTGCCCATCACCCGGCACACCGGATTGGAAAGCGCTCGCCGACCCGGCGACGTTCGCGATGCTCGCGGCTGATTGCGACGCGCTCCAGTTGTATCAGGATCAGTTGCTCGACGCTCCGATGCCGCCGCTCGGTCTCCCACGCAGCGCCCTGCCTCCTCACGGCTGGAACACATGGCGCGCCTTCAGGGAATGGGGCATCCTGCGGATGGCTGCCGCACATGGCCTTCCGCTCATCGTCGAATCACCCGGGCTCAAGGAATGGTCCCCGGACCCGCTCGTCTACGCCAACCGAATCACGGAGTCGGCGCGTGTCGCGCGCGCCCTCGGCTCTGATCTTCATGCCGTTTCCTTCGACGAGCCATGGAACGCGGGGCTCAACATCCGTCAGCCGGCGTGGCCATTCGAGCAGATCCTGGCGCATGTCACGGAGGTGCGACGCCTGGTGCACGACGCTGAGCCGGGCATCGAGATCGGATTGATCGAGCCGTATCCCACGATCGGAGTCGATACGCTGTGCGCGAGCATCGAGTCGTTCAAGCCGGCGTTCTTTCATATCGACATCGACTATCTCGCCTCGAAGCGAGCCGCAACTCTCGAGACGCTGCAAGCCGACGTCGCGCGCGTTGTGGAGTGCTGTCGAGCAGCGAACGCTCGCTTTGGAATCATTATCTGGGGCTACGAAGAGGACACGGCGGAGACGTTCGTGCGCAGCGCGCAGACGCTGCTCGCCGCTATTCAGCATGCCGTGATTCGAGGCGACCTATCTTGGCCCGATCGATTGATCGTGCAGTCGTGGAGCGCGGCCGCCGTGCTGGGGCCTCGCCTGATTCCACCCACGGTGCCGCCGGACGGCTCGGCGTCACTCTGGGGACTGTTGCGGACGGTCAGGAATTCGCTTTGATCGAGAGGAGCACTAATGCAGGAACACATGCCTGACGACTTCGACTGGGTGTCCGCGCAGGCGAAATGCAGCGCGTCGTTGATGTTCGATCGCCTGCGCATGCGGGTCGAGGAGGACGTCCGCCGCCGCAACGGGCTGCTTGGCCGGCAGGACGGCTGGAAGTTCGAGTTCTATTCCGAGGATGACGCCTTCGAAGTCTCGCGCCTCGTCGCGCCGGGCAAGGTGGGTGGGGTGGTGCAGTTCGAGCGCGTCGGACGTCGCATTCACGTGCAGGGCGAGAATATCGACATCGATCTCACGGCCATCGTCACGGTCGACACGAGCGGCGTCTGTCGATTCGTCGTCGGCGAGGCGATGTATTCAGACTGGGAGATCCGCCGAATGGCACTCGAGCTTCTCTTCTTCGAGGAGATCGAGGAGCCTGAGTGAGTCAGCGCAATCGTTGCCCGCGCGCCCGAAGCGCCCCGGCCAGCGCACGCAGGCGGGAGGCGTCGCGACCACTCGAGGCGCCAGCGTCGCCGTCGACCTGAGTCGCCAGCGTCTCGAGTTGCGTCAGGGTGGCGGCGGCGTCGCGCTGACGCGCGTTGCGCACGCGATCCACGCGCTCCAGCGTCGTCCGAATCGCCTCGGCACGATCGGGCGAAATACCCCTGCTGCGCGTGAGCTGATCGACATACGACAGTGCGACGACCGAGTTCGCCGGCCAACTCACCCGCCGTTGCTGCTGAACGTTCAGCTCGCCCACGCTGGCGAGGGTCGCCGCGTCGATTTCGTTCTTCGAGAGGAACTCACTCGGCGTCAGCGTGAAGACGTCGATGCCCCTGGCAATCTCCGAGCCGTAGATGTGCCCGTTGTACCAGTAGGCGGACCAATATCCGCCGAGGATCAGGTCCTTCGGATCGAGGGGGCCGCGATCGAAGAAGGCAATCTCCACAGGCGCGGCCGGGTCCGTGAAGTCGAACACCGAAATACCACCCTGGTACCACGCCTGCACCATGATGTCGCGCCCGGGCACTGGGATCAGCGAGCCGTTGTGCGCGACGCAGTTTTCCTGCTCGGTCTGCGCCGCCGAGATCTTGTAATAGCCGCCAAAGCGCAGCTTGCGATCGACGACATCGAAGACGGCGTCGGCGCCCCACGTCGCGGGGTCGGTATAGCGGCAGCGGGGTCGCGTACCGCCGCCCCATTCGTCCGTGAAGATCACCTTGGAACCATCGTTGTTGAACGTGGCCGAGTGCCAATAGGCGAAGCTCTTGTCGGTCACCGCATCGAGGCGCACCGGGCGCACCGGGTCACTGATGTCGAGCAGGATGCCGTTGCCGGCACACGCGCCGGCGGCGAGACCGACCTCGGGAAACACCGTGATGTCGTGACACTGCCTCGTGATCCGGGAGGTTTGCGTGCCCGGACCGTGATCGCCGCCCTTCCACAACCCGGCGAGTTCACCAGTGACGGGGTCGGCGAAAATTCGCGGTTGATTGACGATCCGCGCCTTCTCCGGCGTCGCCAGTGGAATCTGAATGACGTCGATGCTGAAGAGCGAGGTATTGGGATCGTCTTTCGGATCCTTCCCGGAACATCCCGCGAGCTCGTCGGCCGATCGCACCACGCCCGTACCGGACACATACACGTACAAGTTGTTCCGATCCTTCGGATCGTTCACTAGCGTGTGCGTGTGCGATCCGCGGCAGGTCTGCACGGCGGCCACTTGTTTGGGCTTACGAATGTTGCTGATGTCGAAGATCCTGATGCCGCGGAAGCGTTCCGCGCTCACCGTTTCCTTGACGCCGCCGATTCCGCAATCGATCCGCCCTCGCGTCTGCTCCACGGACATAATCAGCAGATGGCCGTACACCGACACATCGCCTTGGCCGCCCGGGCACACGACTGAGGCGAGCAACCGCGGCTTCGCCGCGTTCTCGATGTCGTAGGTATTGAACCCCTGGAAGTTTCCGACGAAGAGCAGGTCACCACTGAACGCGAGATCGGAATTGGCAAAGACAATCTGGGTGTTCGGACTGCGTGGCGGATCGGGGTTCGATGGATTATCCGGGTTCGCGGGGTCGGCTTCACCCGCGGGCACGCCATTTTCACCAGCGGCGCGGCCACCGGCATTGCCCTGCCCTTGCGTCTCGGGCGGTGTCGGTGTGCCAGCGGGCGCTTTGGGATCGAAGAAGCCGTCCGGTTTCGGCAGGCTCGAGACACGCTGCATGTTGCGCGCGGACTCGCCGGCAGTACGGAACCCGGGCGTCAGCCCCGAGCGAGGGTCGGCCGGCGCTGCCTGTCCCTGCGCGAGTCCGGGGAGCGCCGCGCACACTATCAGCGCGGTGAGACATGTGAGCGACATCGCAAAACTTCTCATTTGGTCAGCTCCCGCAGCAGTGCGCTCATCCGATCGATCTCGATGCGCTGATCGGTGTCGACGTCGGACGCGAAGGCGAAGAGTTCCGCTTCCTGACCGGCGCCGTCGGTCATGAAGAGGTCGTTCACCATGATCAACGCACCATCGTGATGCTTGATCATGAATTCCAGAAAAAGGCGATCGAAGTCCGCGCCCGCCGCGGCCGTCAGCCGAGCCATTTCCTGTTGCGTGAGCATACCGGGCATCAGCACCGCATTGGGCATGTGATGGGCGTGGGAGTCGGGGACGCCCTGCCCGCGCGTCTCGAGCCAGCGCTCCATGAACTTAATCTCGTCGGCCTGTGATAACTCGATTCGCTGCGCCAGTAAGCGCATGTCCGCGCGCCCCGTTCGCGACGGCAAGAGTGCCGTCATCTCGAGCGCCTGCGCGTGATGGCCGATCATCCCCTGCATGAACCTGACGTCCGCCGCCGTCGCAACCGCGGTTGCCGCTCCGATGGCAGCCGTGGCCGTAATCTCCCGAGACGCCTCTCCCGGGGCACCGGGTTGAACAATCACCGGAGCCCCCTGGCGCGCGACGCCGCAGGAGGCGCTCACCAGAACGATCAAAACGGCGAGTGCAAGTGGTCTCACGGGAACGACGGCTCAGTTAATGGCCGAGGTTTTGCTTCGAGAATCTTACGCTACACTGGTTCTCTTCCAGCGAACCCGATGCGCACCATACTGGTGGTAGACGACTCGCCGACCATTCGCAAGATGGTGCGTGCAGCGCTTGGCAGCCTGACCGATGTCGGCTTCATCGAGGCCGGTTCAGGTTTACAAGCAATTGAAACATTGGCCATTCACCCTGTGCGGATGGTGGTCCTCGACCTGAACATGCCGGACATGCACGGGCTGGACGTCCTGCGTTTCCTTCGTTCGCACAGCCAATACCGCGATCTGCCCGTGATGGTCCTGACGACTCGAGGCGATGAAGCCAGCCGTGCCGAGGTATTGCAGGCTGGGGCAACGTCATATCTCACTAAACCGTTCTCGCCGAGTTTCCTCGTCTCGTCGGTTCGACAGTTGCTGGACGCGGAGGTCGAGCGGCCCGCGCCATGACCGAGCAGAACCAGCAGTTCGAATCGTCGTTCATGGACGACTATTTCGCCGAGGCTGATGAACACCTGCTCTCGGTTCGGCGGTGCCTGCTGATTCTCGATGGCAGCGTCGGAGCCGACGTATCCCCGGCCGTGCTCGAAGAACTCTTTCGGAGTTGCCATTCGCTGAAGGGTATCTCGGCGATGGTCGAGTTGCGCGAGGCCGAATTGCTGGCCCATCACATGGAGAGCGGGCTTCGGGCAATTCGCCAAGGCGAGGTTCATCTCGATGCCGCGAGCCTCGACACCCTGCTTGCGGGTGCCAACGCGCTCGAAGCCGTGATCGTGGCGCGACGAGAAGGACTTCCGATGCCATCGGAAGCGCCCGTGATCGCAGCGCTCGGTACGCTCGCATCGTCGGCTTCGGCAGTCAGGTCGCAGACCGCCACGCCATCATCAGCAGTCGCTCCTACGCGGGGATGGTTCGTGAAGTTCGTGCCGTCGCCCGAGCTGGTGGCGCGTGGAGTCAAGGTCGACGCGATTCGCGCGCGGCTTCTCCAGGTGGGGAAGATTCTCTCGGTCACGCCGCGCGTGCAGGCGAGTGGTGGCATCTGCTTCGAGTTCGAGGTACAGGCCGATGACGAAGCCAGCCTGGCGGCGCTGATCGGTGACGGGATTTCGTACGAGCCGCTACCAGAGATCGCAGCGCCTGCACAATCCGACGCCGCGGCCGCGAGTGAGGAACCGTCAACGAGTCCTCGCGCCTGGGAAGTGGCCGCCGGGGCACCCGGAAATTTCGTGCGCGTCGACCTCGCTCGCCTGGACGACTTGATGCGAATCGCAGGCGATTTGGTGGTCACCCGGTCGCGTCTTGAAGACACGCTTCATCGTGTCGAGCGACAGGTCCCGGCGCGCGAATTCAGGTTGCTGCAGGAACACGAGTCGCTGATGGAGCGCCAGCTTCGCGATTTACGCGAAAGGATCATGCGCGTCCGTCTGGTCCCGGTCGGCGAGGTCTTTCGACGGATGCCGTTCGTCGTCCGCGACCTCGCACGCGATAGCGGCAAACGTGTCCAGCTCGAAATCGCCGGTCAGGGCACGGAAATCGACAAGTTCCTCATCGAACGAATGATGGATCCCATCCTGCACCTCGTTCGCAACGCCGTCGGCCACGGCATTGAAACAGTTGATCGTCGAGTGGCCGCCGGCAAGCCGCCAGACGGCACGATCCGTCTGAGCGCGTCTACGATCGGGGAGTCG
>DASRJE010000067.1:0-2242 GCA_035649635.1 Vicinamibacterales bacterium
GGTACTCGGCGCCATGCTGCTCGAGGCCGGCCAGGCCGCTGACGCCGAGCAGGTCTATCGCGACGATCTCGTGCGCTTCCGCGAAAACGGATGGTCGCTGTTCGGGCTGGCGCAAAGCCTGCGCGCACAGCAGCGGCTCGAAGCGGCCGCTGAGGTGCAGCGTCGCTTCGAGCGCGCCTGGACACGAGCGGACGTTCGACTGACCTCGTCCCGCATCATGCAGGACGACCGTGCGCAGGGCGCGAGCGCGGCGCACCCGCACGCACATCACCACGCGCATCACGATCGACACGACCTGGCCGAGCAGCAGGTGGATCTACCGGGGCGGACGCGACTGAGTTACGTCGAGCAAGGCGATCGATCCGGCATCCCCGTCGTGCTTCTGCACGGCTACACGGACTCGTGGCGATCATTCGAGCGCGTGCTTCCGCACCTGCCGCGGTCGCTCCACGTGTTCGCCATCACGCAGCGGGGCCATGGCAGCTCGGGGAAGCCGGCGGACGGATACACGCCGTCCGACTTCGCCGGCGACATTGCCGCGTTTCTCGACGCCGTCGGCATCGAATCCGCGATCGTCGTCGGGCATTCGATGGGCGCGACGGCTGCCCAACGGTTCGCCATCGACTATCCGTGGCGAACGCGAGGGTTGATGCTCGAGGGAGCGTTCCTGCCGCGGGCCGGCAACGAGGGCATTCGCGAGTTCTGGAACACGGTGTCGACGTTGATCGATCCTATTGACCCGGCGATGGTACGTGACTTCCAGCACAGCACGATGGCCAGGCCAGTCCCCGTCGAGTTCTTCGAGACGGTGGTCGGCGAGAGCCTGAAGGTGCCGGCGCGGGTCTGGAAGAGCGCATTGGAACCGCACCTCACGATCGACTTCACGGCTCAACTGAGTGAGATCGACGTCCCGACGCTGCTCGTGTGGGGCGATCGCGATGCGTACACCGGGCGCGACGAGCAGGATGGAATAAAAGGCGCGATCAGCGGGTCTCGTCTGGTGACGTATGTTGGCGTGGGCCACTGTCCGCATTGGGAGGAGCCGGAGCGATTCGCGGCGCAGGTCGTCGAGTTCGTGAAGGACCTCGAGCAGTTCTGAGATCGAGTCAATTTCGCAACTGGAGGATTCACGTAATGAGTCACATGCAATTCGTTTCACGGTTCACGGTGCCGACGCTGTCGGCTGGTGTGTTGGCGGCATTCGTCGGCGTCGTTGTCAGCCCCACTCAATCGACGCAGGCCGCTCTACTCGAGGACGGAGGGGGGCCGCAGCTGCTTATCGGCCGCGACGACGACATTCGGGACAATGCGGCGATTCAAGCCGGCGCAGCCGCGAACCAGTCGCTCGATCGCACCGACGTCATGATCGGAGGGTCGTCGAACGACGTGATGTTCGGCTTGAATGGCAACGACGTCATGGATGGCGGCCCTGGCCGCGACATCATTCTCGGCGGCCCCGACGGCGGCGCCGCTCCGGGTGGCCCGCCCAACAGCGACATCATGTTCGGGGGGCCCGGGAATGACGTGAATCTCTGGGCGCCGGGTGACGGGAGCGAAGCGTTCATCGGCGGGCAAGGACGCGACGCCCTCATCTTCGGCGCAACCGATCGCAACGCCGTCGCCGATCCCACCACCGGAGTTCGATTGCCCACGCTCCTCTTCGGTGTGCCAGGGTTCCCACAGGGCATTCCGACAGCCAATGTGAGCGGACTGACGAACTTCTGCACGCTCGAGGAGAGCCCCATACCCGGCTATGACTTTCTGGTGCGATTCCGGGGAGCGGCCGGCAACATCATCGTCACGGTGCGTGTGAAAGAGGTGGAACAGGTGTTCTGCAGCCAGAACGGCTCGATCACATTTGCCGATCTGACTCAGAGCGCACCTAGCTTTGTCCCTGTCTCCCAGCAAGAGGTCGAGCAGTTGAACGGACTGGTCGGTGCGATGGTTCGATGAGCGATGGGAGAACGCCGATTCGGCACACCGAGGCACCGAGATTGTCGTCGTTTGATCTCGGTGCCTCGGCGGCTCGGTGAGTCGTTCGCGTGCCCTTCCGGAAACCTCGCCTGCACAGCAGACCAACATCACCGTATTTCGGGACCCGTCACGGCCAGTGAGTCAAGGGGCATTGCCGTCCCACGAAAATAGTCCGGAAATCATCGGTCCGGGCCTGACACAAGCGGGCACAGGACCTGCTGAATCGTCCTCGCTTCAGGCACAGCGAACGCCGGTTCCCCAACGAGCT
>DASRJE010000068.1:0-7685 GCA_035649635.1 Vicinamibacterales bacterium
CGACGATCGTCTTGAACTCGTCGGCCGTCAGCAGGTCCTTCTTCTCGAAGACGCCGCCTTCACCAGCTGCAGCATCGCCATTCGCTCCTCGTCGCTGGCGGTGACACCGAGCTTCTCGTACCACTCTTCAATCGACGGCGGGCGACGACCCCCGAACTAGGTCGACGCGGGCGTCTTCTGTAGCACCTTCTCCACAATCGCCTTGAACTCGTCGGCCGTCAGCAGGTCCTTCTTCTCGAACGATTTCGCCTTCACCAGCTGCAGCATCGCCATCCGCTCCTCGTCGGTGGCGGTGACACCGAGCTTCTCGCACCACTCTTCCATCGACGGCGGGCCGCTGTTCTTGCCGAGGACGATCGACACCGGCTTCTGGCCGACCAGCTCCGGCGCAAACGGCACGTACTCTAGTGGATGATCCTTGCGCGCCAGGCGCACCCAGCCAGCGATGATGCCCGACTCCACTTCGTAGAGCTTCTCGCCGACGATGGGCCGGTTGGGCGGCTGCGTGACCTTGGCGAGGTCCATCACAAACCTCGATACCTCCACGAACTTCTCGGTGTTGATTCCCAGATTCACGCCGTGGAGACACAGCAGCGACATCACCACATCTTCGACCGGCACGTTGCCGGCGCGCTCGCCGAGGCCCGTGATCGTCGTGTGCGCAACCGATGATCCGGCCGCCAGCGCCGCGACGGTGTTGGCCACGCCCAGGCCGAAGTCCTGATGACAGTGAATCTCGACCGGCTTCTTCAGTCGATCGATCACCTTCTTCACCACGTGCGACACCGCGCCGGGCGTGCAGACGCCCATCGTGTCCGCGATCGTCAACGCGTCCATGTGCCCTTCGGTGGCGACCTGCTCGACGATGTCGAGGAAGCGATTGAGCTCGGTGCGGGTGGCGTCGATGGTGAAGAAGACCGTGTAGAGCCCGGCAGCCTTGGCGGCGAGCGTCGTCTCGATCGACGCCTTCATCGCGCGCTCGATCGGCCAGCCGTAGCCGTACTTGATCATGTGATCGCTCGCCGGGATCTCGATGACGACCCCCGAGCAGCCGCACGCCTTGACCACGTCGATCTCGGCGGGGATGCAGCGCGAGAAGCCGAAGATCTCTGCCTTCAGTCCCAGGGCAGCGATGTCGGAAATGGCCGCCTTGTCCTGTGCCGAGACCGCGGGCATGCCGGCCTCGATGCGGTGGATCCCCAGCGAGTCCAGCTTCTTCGCGATCGCGACCTTCTCCTCGCGGCGGAAGACCACGGCGGTCTGCTGCTCGCCGTCACGCAGCGTGACGTCGTGGATCTTCAAATTTGGACGGAAAGTGTTTTGCTGCTGAACTTCCGGCAGATACGACCACGGGCTGCTGAACCACTTGTCGGTTTTCCAAGGCTCCTGCATATTTGGCCTCCGAGAAGGTCCGGCTGAAGCCGGACACTACAGTTGCCGTAGTGCCCGCCTTTAGGCGGACCGTGGGACGGGTGATGTTACGATCTGAGGCTGGACAAAGTCCACGAGATGCCCAGTATCCGCTTCACCCTGAACGGGAAAGAAACCACCGCCTCCTACGAGCCTGGGATGCACCTCCTCGAGGTGCTGCGCGAGGAGTGCGGCATCGTCTCGGCCAAGAACGGCTGCGCTCCCGAAGGGGCCTGCGGCTGCTGCCTCGTCCTGATCGACGGCGCGCCCGCCCTCTCCTGTCTGCGGAAGCCCGAGCAGACCGACGGCCACGAGGTGGTCACCCTCGAAGGCGTTCCCGAGGAAACGCGGCGGCTGATGGGCGAGGCCTTCGTGCTCGAGGGCGGCGTTCAATGCGGCTTCTGCATTCCCGGCATCGTCGTCCGCGCATCAACGCTGGTGGAAAAGGGACAGACCGGCAGCCGCGCGGCGATCGCAAAGGCGCTCGACGGGCACCTGTGCCGCTGCACGGGATACGGTCGAATCATCGATGCCATTCAGACGGCTGGTGAAGCCGCGGCCAACGGTGGCCACCTGACACGAACGGAGCCGCGGCGTCACTCGTTCTTCGGCGAGGAGTTCGGGCTCGCGAGGAACCCAGCGTTCTCCAATGGGAACGGGAACGGACACGGCATCGGCCACTCGATCGCACGACAAGGCGGTGCCGCACAGACACTCGGCGACAAGCCCTTCGTCGACGACATGCGCGTGCCAGAAATGCTGCACGGCGCAATGGTCCTCACGGAGCATCCGCGCGCCCGAGTCATCAAGATTCACACTGAAGAGGCGGCCGCGATGCCGGGCGTCGTGCGCCTGTTCACCGCGGCGGACGTGCCGGGCTTCAGAGGCACGGGTCTCAACGATCCCGACCAGCCGGTGTTCGTGGCGGAAGGCGAGATTACCTGCTGCGTGGCCGACTTTCTGGCGATGGTCGTTGCAGACACGCAGTTCCACGCGAGACAGGCCGCCCGAAGGGTCCGCGTCGAGTACGAGGTCCTCGAGCCGCTCACCGATCCGTTCGACGCCATGAAGCCCGGCGCGCCGCTCGTGCATCCAGCGGACACCTTCAGCCCACGCGCGTCGAACGTCTTGCAGCCGATCACTGCGTTCTCTCGCGGCGACGTCGATGCCGCGTTCGCGCAGGCGACGCACGTGATCGAGACCACGTTCCGGACGCAGCCCGTGGACATCGCGTTTCTCGAGCCCGAAGCGTGCCTCGTGACGCCACAGGGAAACGGCGTCAAGGTCTACACGCAAAGCCAGGGCTCGGTCTACGACCACCAGCAGATTGCGAAGGTCCTGAAGCTCGATCCCGCGGAGGTCGAAATCGCGCTGTGCGCAAGCGGCGGCGCGTTCGGCGCAAAGGAGGAGCTCTCGATACAAGCGCAGACGGCGCTCGCCGCGCGTCTGCTCGGCCGGCCCGTCAAGACCGTCCTCACGCGCGCGGAGTCGAGCCAGCACCACGTCAAGCGCCACGCGATGACGATTTCGCTCACGGTGGGCGCCGACGCCAACGGACATCTCCTCGCCCTCAGGTCACGTATCGTTGCCGACGCCGGCGGGTATCACACGACGAGCGCCAAATGCGCGCTGCGCGCGGCGTGCCACTCGTGCGGCGTGTACCGCGTACCGAACGTCGACGTCGAAGCCAAGGCTGTCTACACCAACAATCCCAACGCCGGCGCGATGCGCGGCTTCGGCAGCAACCAGGCGCAGTTCGCGATGGAAGGCGTGATGGACATGCTGGCCGAGAAGGTCGGCGTGGACGGCTGGGACATCCGCGAGCGAAACATCCTGAACCCCGGAGACAAGCTCGGGACAGGTCAGATCATGCGCGACAGCGTCCGCGGCATTCGCGAGACGCTGCATGCCGTGAAGGACGTGTACAAGCGCGCGAAATACAAGGGCATCGGCTGCGGCATCAAGAGCACGGGCCTTGGCAACGGCACCATTGAAGGCGGCTATATCGTCATTCGCGTCGTCGACGGACCCAGGCTCGAGATCCTGAACGGTTACACGGAGATGGGTCAGGGCGTGTACACGGCAACGATGCAGGCCGTGTGCGAGGAGACCGCGCTGCCGCCAGAGATCATGACGGTCACGTGGGACAAGGAGCTCGGCGAGAAGTGCGGCGAGACGTGGGCATCGCGTGGCACGACGCTGAGCTGCGCCGCGGCGCAGCACGCCGCGCGGAAGCTGGCCGCCGAACTGGACTCGCTCCCGCTGACGCGCGAGCCGATCGGCCGGGATCCGGACCCCGCGCTACGAGTACGACAGCTCGAGCAACTGGTTGGCAAAGAATACAGGGGCGAGTACGTCTGCAACTTCACGACGCGTCCTGGCACACCCGAGTCGATTCTGAATCCGACGACGCACCTGACCTTCAGCTACGCGGCGCAGGTGGTGATCCTCGACGAGCACGGAAGGCTGCAGCGCGTTGTCGTCGCCAACGACGTCGGCCGCGCGATCAATCCGAGGCTCTGCGCCGAGCAGATGGAAGGCGGCGTCCACATGGGCCTGGGCTACGCGCTGACGGAGGATTTCCCCTCGACCGGCGGCATCCCCGACGCGCTCGGCCTCCGCGAGATGGGAATCGTTCAGGCCAAGAACATGCCGGAAGTGGACGTCATCCTGATCGAAGTGCCCGACGAGGTCGGCGGGTACGGAGCGAAGGGTGTGGGCGAGATCGGCTGCGTCGCCACAGCCGGCGCCGTCGCAGGCGCACTGCACTCCTACGACGGCGTACGGCGGGTCAGTCTGCCAATGGCAGATGCGGCAGCAGCGAAACCGCTGCTGCCGAAAGCCAGGTCAAAATCAAAACGCTAGTCTGAACCCTAACTGCATCGTCCGGTACTGCGCCGAGATGTGCTGCAGGTACTGCGTGACGTTTTGCTCAACCGTGCCGATTCCCCAGTTGTGACTGTTGAAGACGTTGAACACCTCGGCAATCCCGTCCACTGAGAAGCGCCCGCCGAGCGGGAAGCGCTGCTGGAACCGCAGATCGGTGCGATTCTGCGCCGGCGCGATCAACGAGTTGCGCGGGATGATCGAGCCGTCCGGCCGCAGCCGCTGGCTGTTGCCGGCGCCAGTCTGTCGGAGATCGGAACCCCAGCTGCTCGAGAGTCGGAGACCCGCGGCGAAGAAGTGCAGCGCGCTGATCTGGAAGCCGTGCCCGACCTGCCAGATCCCGTTGAACACGGCGCGGTGCCGCTGGTCGTCCGAGGACAGCCCCCACTCGCCGCCAAGGTCTGGAGCGGTCGCGAACGGAACGGGCTGGAGACCGCTGAACGGCGCCGTGTCGGCGTTCCACAGACCCGACAGCGTGTACGTTCCCGAGGCCTGCCAGTTCTTGCTGAACCGCTTCGTGAACGCGGTCTGCAACGCGTGATACGCCGAACGCGCCAGGTGCGTGTTCATCGAGACGACGCCCCAATCCGGGAAGGGCCGGAGCGCGCGGTTCGATGATGGGAAGTTGACACCGGTCGCCGGGTTGTACGACAGATTGATGTTCTCGACGACGTCCTTCTCGTCGGTGCCCTTGCTATAGACGTAGTCGGCTTCGAACGACATCGTGTTGCCGAGCTGACGCTGGACGCCGATCGACACCTGGAACGTGCGCGGCAGGTTGACGTACTCGAACGGCCCGACGAACTCCTGCAGATCGCGGATGAGACATCCCGGCGCGTTGTTGTTCGCGTAGCAGAATCGCGTCAGTGCCTGGTCGTAGGTTGGCAGCGGCTGGCCGTTGGTCGGGTTCGCCGCGAAGTCCGCGCGGCCGTCGTTGGCGTACTGAATGACGACGATCTGTGCGTTGCCGGTCGCGAACGACTGATCGGCGCCAAGCGCGTCTCCGTAGTACAGCCCGGTGCCGCCGCGGATCACCGTCCGCTCGCCCCACTTCCACGCGAAGCCGACGCGCGGCTCGAAGTTATCGAGCTCGTCCGGCCGTCCCGCCTGTTGGAACGGCGGTACCGAGATGTCGTTCGCAAACGCGTTCAGCGCGCCGTCCCACCGGATACCGAGGTTCACCGTCAACGTGCTACCGAGCTGCCAGTCGTCCTGCGCCCAGGCGGCGACCTTCTGCGACACCATGTGGACGTCGAAGTCGCCGAGGCCGATGCTGTAGGTGCTCACGAGGGGCGAGATCGCCGCGAGGTTCCATGTGTCGGCGTCGAACGGATCGGGGAAGAGCGCGGGAAGCGGCGTCGAGACGAGCGACCCCGGCAGCCCTGGACGCGCACCGCGCTGATTGGCCGCAACCGTGCCCATGCACTGGCGGCAGTTGGCCTGGATCTGGTGTCGGCGGAGGAACTCACCGCCGGCGCGGAGATCGTGGCGGCCGCCGGCGTCATACGAGAACGTGAAGTCGTCGCGGACGCTCCAGACGTCCTGATCCTGGTGACGCGGGTGGAACTGGTTGCCGGCAATCGTGAACCCGCTGAAGGTGATGCGAGGCGAGCCGGTCGTGATCCCATTGGCCTGCTGCCAGTGGTTATCCCAGTTCGTCAGGTTGTGGTTCTCGAGGTTGAAGAACGCGTACCCGACCTTGACTTCATTGAGCGCACGGTTGCTCAGCACCTGCGTCAGTTGGCCAATCCCCTCGTTGTTGTGCTCGGACGTGGTGTTGGTCGCGGCGGGGTGGTTCGTGTTGCCGAGGCCGAACGGCTCGAACAGCCGACCGGCGGAAGCCTTGCCCATCAGCCGCGTGTTCGTGGACAGCTGGTAGTCCAGACGCACGCCGCCAATTTTCTTGTTGTTGACGCCCTCCAGATCGATGTTGAACTCCGGGTACGGCGTGTTCCAGATGCTGGTACGCGGCTCACGCTCGTACTCGTAGTTCACGAAGTAGTGCAGCTTGTCGCGCACCAGCGGCCCACCAAGCGTCGAGCTGAACTGCTGATTGTTGATGGGCTCGACCCGGCCGAGGACGGGATTCTCCGCGTTGAACTTGCTGTTGCGGAAGTTGCCGCGGAAGAGACCTGACAGGCGGTTGCCGCCCGACTTCGTGATCGCGTTGACCTGCACGCCGGACGAGCGGCCCTGCGTTGCGTCGAACCGGTTGGAAAGGAACTGGAACTCCGAGATCGAGTCCTGGCTGTATCGAGGCTGGCCGCCGGTGCCGATGTCCGCCGACACCTGCTGGCCATCGACGTTGAGCTGAAACTCCCTGGCCTCACCGCCGTTTCTGTCGGGCAGCGGCGTGGTCGCGTTGACCGCGGTGGTGCGGCTTCCCGGTGCAAGCAACGCGAGTCCCATCCAGTTGCGTCCGTTGACTGGGAGCTCCTGGATCTGACGCGGATCGACGTTGCCACCCAGACTCGACGTGGCGGTATTGAGCAGCGGCGTTTCGGCAGTGACGGTCACGGTCTCGACCGCTGTCGCTTCCAACATCGGCAAGTTGACGGTCATCACTTGTCCGACGAGCAGCTCCAGGCCGTCTCGCGTGACCGCCCGGAATCCCGGGAGTTCCGCCGTCAGCTTGTAAACGCCGGCTCGCGCCGCAATTCGATACACGCCGCGCTCGTCGGTGACCGCCGCGAACTTGTTGCCCGTGGCCAGGTGCACCGCGGCGATCGTCACGCCCGGGAGCACGCCTCCAGTGGAATCGGTCACCGTTCCACTCAGCACTGCTTCCTGGGCGAAGGCCGTCGCGGGCATCGCCAGGAGCGCTGCGATCATGACCATCTGTTGAAGCAGTCGTCGTACCGTCATGGAGTCCTCCGCTCGCATACCCCGCGTGTGGACCACCTTCTCCCAGGACTGGGAACCGCTCGACGCCGGAAATTGACTGATATGGCAGGCGCGCCAGCGAGAAGCTAGCGCAAGTAGGCAGCGCCGTCAACTGGCCATCGCTTGACTCACTCGCAGCCTCCATGTACTTCTCTTCCCTCTCAATCACTCCATCAACCTCTCTCTGAGGAGACACGGCATACATGGGCGCCAACTTCGGAATCGCGGGACTCGACTGGCAGCAGCGCGTGAACTGGGACCGTCTGCGAAAGTACAGGCTCGAACGTGCGCGCGAGCGCATGAAGGCGCACGGGCTCGGCGCGATGCTGTGCATGTACGACGAGAACGTCCGCTACATCACCGGCACGCTGACGCCTGGCTGGAACCGGCTCAAGCCCGGGCTTCGATACGCGATCCTCTGCGGCGATGACCCGCCAGTGCTGTTCGAGCAAGGCGACCTCGGCTTCCAGATCGAACGCCACTCGCCGTGGATACCGAAGGAGAAC
>DASRJE010000069.1:0-11921 GCA_035649635.1 Vicinamibacterales bacterium
GAGCCAGACGAAGACTGGTTTTTTCATGGCGAGAGTTTACTCCTCGGCCATGTACGGGTAGGTATGGCCCCGCGGGGGCGAGAACGTCTCCTTGATCGCTCGCGCACTGACCCATCGCAGCAAATTCATCTTCGAGCCGGCCTTGTCGTTGGTGCCTGACGCGCGCGCACCACCGAATGGCTGCTGACCGACGACGGCGCCGGTCGGTTTGTCGTTGACGTAGAAGTTGCCTGCGGCGTTGCGCAGCGCGGTCGACGCTTCTCTGACCGCCGCGCGATCGCGGGCAAAAATGGCGCCAGTCAGCGCATAGGGCGACGTGCGATCGACCACGTCGAGCGTCTCACTCCACTGCGCGTCGGGATAGGCGTACGCTGTCACCACCGGGCCAAAGATCTCCTCGCACATCAGGCGATATCCCGGATCGGTCGTCTCGATGAGTGTCGGTTCGACGAAGTAGCCGACGTCGTCATTCACGCCTCCGCCTTGAAGGACGCGGGCATTCTTCTTCGCATCGTCCAGGTAGCCGCTGATCTTGGTGAATGATTTCCGATCGATCACCGCACCCATGAACGTCCGGAAGTCGGCGACGTCTCCCATTCGGATGTCGCGCATCATCGCCACACAGCGCTCCTTCACTTCCCCCCAGAGTGACTGAGGCACATAAACTCGACTCGCTGCTGAACACTTCTGTCCCTGGTACTCGAATCCACCGCGCACGATTGCCACTGCGAGTTCCTGCGCGTCCGCGGACTGGTGCGCGATGATGAAGTCCTTGCCGCCGGTCTCACCAACGAGGCGCGGGTAGCTGCGGTAGCGGCCGATGTTCTCGCCAACGCGCTTCCACATCGATTGGAAGACGGCAGTGCTCCCGGTGAAATGAATCCCAGCGAGATCCGGTGAGTCGAGCACGATCTGAGAGATCGCCGCGGCGTTGCCGGGCACGAAGTTGATCACGCCCGGAGGAAGACCGGCCGCCGCAAGCAACTCGAGTATGTAGTGCGCGCTCAGCATCGCGCTCGAGGCCGGCTTCCACAGCACCGTGTTGCCCATCAGGGCGGGGGCCGTCGGGAGGTTCCCGCCAATCGAGGTGAAGTTGAAAGGCGTGACGGCGTACACGAAGCCTTCGAGCGGCCGGTATTCCACGCTGTTCCACATGACGTGACTGCTGATCGGCTGCTCCTCGTAAAGTTCCTGCGCGTAGTGCGGATTGAACCGCCAGAAGTCGATGAGTTCTGATGCCGAATCAATCTCCGCCTGAATCACCGTCTTGGACTGACCGAGCATCGTGGCTGCGTTCACCGTCGACCGCCAGGTCGTGGTCAGCAGCTCAGCGGCCTTAAGAAACACCGACGCGCGGTCCTCCAGCGGCCAGCTCGCCCACTGGCGTCGCGCCTTGAGCGCCGCGTCGATCGCCTGCTGCACGTGTGCCGCCTCGGCGCTGTGCCAGTCTCCCAGCACATGGCGATAGTTGTGCGGCATCACGGCCTGCTCCATGTGACTGGTTCGGATCTCGCACCCACCGATCACGAGCGGGATGTCGACACGCTCCGATGCCATCTGCGCGAGCCGCGCTTTGAGCTCCGTGCGCTCTGGAGAACCGGGAAGGTACGCCTTATTCTGATCGTTGACGGGAAGTGGCACTCTGCTCATGGTGTCTCATTCAGAATACGCCCGATCTGCCGCGAAGTCGCCTCGTCAGCGCCCGATGGGCCTGGGCTGCATGCGCCTGTCCACCGACCGCGAGCGCGACGATGACCGCGCCATCAGTGTGCTGCACGCTGCGTTCGATGGCGGCGTCACGTTCCTCGACACGGCAGACGCTTACTGCCAGGACGACACCGAGGCTGGGCACAACGAGAGACTGATCGCGCGAGCCCTGAGCACCTGGAACGGC
Source organism: Vicinamibacterales bacterium (assembly GCA_035649635.1). Lineage (GTDB taxonomy): Bacteria > Acidobacteriota > Vicinamibacteria > Vicinamibacterales > UBA2999 > Gp6-AA40. Next base: position 1,895 of record DASRJE010000069.1, read on the forward strand.
GACGCCTCCCGGATCGTCGTTGCCACCAAGGGTGGACTGACTCGACCACGTGGCGAATGGGTACCTGATGGGAGGGCGCGCCATCTGCGCGCCGCCTGCGAAGCAAGCCTGCGCGCCCTTGGCACGCAGCGCATTCCGCTCTATCAGCTTCACGCGATCGACCCACGGACGCCGCTTGCGACGAGTCTCCGCGCACTTGCGGCGCTCAAAACCGAGGGGCTCGTCGAGCGCATCGGGTTATGCAACGTCAACGTCAGCCAGATCGAAGAAGCGTGTCGCATCACAGAGATTTCCAGCGTGCAGGTGGAATTGAGTCTCTGGCTGGACACGAACGTGTTGAACGGCGTGCTCCAGTACTGCATCGACCATGGGTTGCAGCTGATCGCATACCGGCCGCTCGGCGGCGCGCGGCAGGCGCGACGCCTGCTCTCGGATCCTGCGCTCGCGGAAGTCGCGGCACGTCATGGCGCAACTGCGGCGGAGATCGCGATCGCCTGGCTCGAGGATCTGTCAGACACCATAGTGACGATTCCGGGACCGACGAGGCTCGAGACTGTACAGTCGGTCATTCGAGCGCATCGCATTCAGTTGAGTGACGACGACCGTGTCCATCTCGACTCGCGCTTCCCGTCCGGACAGGCCCTGCGCTCTGCAGTACGTAGCGGCAGGTCTTTAGACCCAGCGAAGGCCTCCCGAGTAAGTAGCGGCGGGTCTTCCGCCTTCGCTGAAGCTACGGCGGACCGCCGAAGCCTTGGCGGAGGCTGGTTAGACCCGCCGTCGCGCGCTGGCGAAGTCGTGCTCATCATGGGGCTCCCGGCAGCCGGCAAGAGCACCATCGCGCACGCTTTCGTCGATCGAGGATATGCGCGGTTGAACCGCGACGACGCTGGCGGATCGCTGCGCCAGCTCCTGCCACATCTCGAGCGCCTGGTTGCGGCAGGCAGCTCACGGATCGTTCTCGACAACACGTATGTCTCGCGTGCGTCGCGGGCTCTCGTCGTCCAGGCTGCGGCCGGACTCGGCTTGCCCGTGCGCTGCGTGTGGCTTTCCACCAGCGTTGAAGCGGCACAAGTGAACGCAGCGTGGCGCATGGTGTCGAAGTACGGCTGTCTGCTCGGGCCAGACGAGATGCGCAAGGCCGTCAAGCGTGACATCAGCGCGTTTCCCCCGCGCGTCCAGTTCCGCCATCAGCGTGAACTCGAGCCTCCCGATCCTTCTGAAGGCTTTTCGCGAATCGAAACGATCGCTTTCGAGCGAACCCACGACTCGTCGATGACAAACAAGGCCGTGATCGTGTGGTGTGACGAGGTGCTCATTCGTCGAGGCTCCGATGGCGATCGCTCGCCGCTCTCAGCAGAAGACATCGGCGTCATCGCTGAACGCGGCGCGGTGCTTCGCCGCTATCAGGCAGACGGGTGGCGGTTGCTCGGCCTGTCGTGGCGCCCCGAGATTGCGGAACAGATGCTGACGAGCGAACGAGCAGACGCCAGCTTCGCCCGGATGCAGGAACTGCTGGGCGTTTCCATCGAGGTTCTCTACTGTCCACACGGCGCGGGTCCGCCGGTCTGCTGGTGCAGAAAGCCACTGCCTGGGCTCGGCGTCGTTTTCATCCAGCGCCATCGACTCGACCCGTCCCAATGCATATACGTGGGGGCTGGTCCACAGGATCCCGGCTTTGCACGCCGCCTGGGGTTTCAATATCGCGATGCCCAGGACTTTTTCGCAGGGCCGTAGTCGATTGAAGATTTGAACACCGAATCGACAATCTCCAATCAAAGATCAACAATGTAGTCATGCCTCCTAATTGATGCCGCGGCTACTGTAGAAACCTCGCGCTATACCTTCCATACCAAATCGCCACCGTCGAAGGCGTGATGGACGGCCTCTATCTCCTGTGGTGGGTGCAGGAGAAACAGATGTCGCCTGCGCTGGTTGCCGCGACGATGGCCGCCGGCGACCTCCTGGTGATGGCGCTGGAAGTCCCTACCGGCTGGTTTGCTGACAAGTTCGGAAATCGTCGCAGCCTGATTCTCGGATCCATGGTGCAGGTCGCCGGAATGATCTGCTGTTGGCTGGCAGACGGCCTGTCCGGTCTCGTCCTCGCCTGCCTGCTGGTGGCGGTCGGTGACGCTTTCCGGTCCGGCGCGGATCAGGCGCTCCTCTATCGCACGTGTGTCGCTCTGAATCGCGAGAGCGAATTTCAGAGAATCGAAGCGCGCTCGCGCGCCGTTCACGTGATCGCGCTGGCCGGTCTGATCGTCGCCGGGGGAGCGATTGTCAGCACATGGGGCTTTGCGGCCGGGTGGGCCGCGGAAACGATGTTGTGCGCCATCGGCGGCGCGATCGCGTTTGCGATGGTCGAACCGCCACCGTGCGCAAATACCGACGACAACGAAGCGGCACAACCAGGCGTGAAGATTCCCTGGAGGTCCGCAGCCATCGTCATCCTTCCGCTGGCCTTTCTCGATGCCATCACATCCGCGGGCTCGTTCATCATGCAGACGACGGGTGGGAACGGCGCCAGTGAGGTCACGCTCATCGTCGCCATCATCACGCTCGCGGACGCAGCAGGCTCGACGCTGGCGGGGCGACTGCCCGCGACGGGCCTGCGCGTACCAGTCGCACTGGCCGCAACTGGTGCAGTCGTCGCAGGCGTCGCGCTGACGTGGCCCGCCGCGCTCATTCCATCGATAATCGCGCTGTCGTTCGCCACGGGCGTATCGCATCCGCTGCGGGCGGTCGCCATCCAGCGACTGGCCACGGACGATGTGAGGGCGCGAGCCGCATCCTTAGCCAGCGCGTGCGACATGGCGCTTTCAACGATCCTTTTGCTCGTCACCGGTAGCTGGTTGGCTAAACGGAAATAAGGCTCTGTCGAAGGCGGGTCTGCCTTCGACGAGGCTCAGGCCAGGGAAGACCCGCCCCTACTTCATTACGGGCGGGCGGGCTCGATGTCGACGGCGATTCCTCTCCACTTTCCCTGCCGGAACCGTAACACGCTGAGCGTGGCACGAGTGGCATGGCCGATCACGATCGCAGTCCAGATGTGGAACGCGTCCAGTCCGTACACCGCTTGGAATAGCGTGCAGAGACCCAGAGGAATAACGACTTGCGAGACGATCGAGATGTAGAGCGGACTGCGTGTGTCGCCTGTTCCCTGCAATCCGCCCGTGTAGCTCAACGCGACGGTGATGAAGAGCCCTGAGATGCTTAGGAACCCGAGCAGCTGACGGCCGAGAGACAGCACCAGTGGATCGGTCATGCCGAACAGGGCGAGCAGATAGCCGGGGATGAGAAGGAACATCGCTCCCACGGCTAGAGCGACACCGAGGCCATAGCGAGACGCGGCGTGTACACCCTGCACGGCGCGCTCGGGATTACCGGCGCCGAGATTCTGCCCGGCGATGGTCGCGGACGCGCCCATCAGACCGACCGACGTCCACGTGATCAGCGAGAACAACTCCGTGTAGCCAACCGCGTAGGCCGCCTGCGCCGCGGCGCTGTGCTGGAGCGAGCCGATGAACCGCAGCAGCAGCACGCCGCCGATGTTCATCGCGATGCCCTGCACACCAGTCGGCAGACCAAACCGGAAGAGCGATCGAATGATCGTGAAGTCCGGCCTCTTGTCCATGCCGCGCTCGAAGTGAATGACGGCATCGGGCCGCGTGATCTTCCACAGGCCGTAGATGGCAACGGTGGTGCTGCTCGCGATGGTGCCGAGCGCCGCGCCGATGGTGCCGAACATCGGGATGAGGATCACGTTGAAGGCGATCGTCAGCACCGTCATCGTCACGCCGAGGCGAAGCGGCGTCCGCGGGTCGCCGGCGGCGCGGAACGCGCCGCTCAGCATGAAGAACATCATCATGCCGAAGATGCCCACGAACATTGCCCGCAGGAAAGGCAGCGCCTCGGCCTGCACGGCAGGCTCGGCGTTCACGAGCACGAGCAGGGATGGCGCCGCAAAGTATCCGACCGCAGCCAGGATGATCGAGCAACCGAACGCGGTGAGAAACGCCTGGTAGACGACCTTGTTGACCTTGGCGGGTTCGTTCGCTCCCGCAAAACGCGCCACCAGCACGGCCATGCCGGTGAAGAGCGAGCTGATGAAGACGATGACGACGAGGATGATTTGCCAACTGACGCCGATGGCCGCGTTGGCGGTGTAACCCACGAAATGACCGACCATCGCGTGATCGATGATGCCCTGCAGCCCCGCAATCACGTTCTGCAGCATCGTCGGCCACGCCAGCTTCCAGACGGCCTGGCCGATGGGACCCTCAACGATGGATCGGTCGAATTTTTTTTGTATTCCCCCGGGTTCGGCCACAGATGCTCGTCGTGTCGTAGTGTCCGGCTTCCCTTTGCCCTCGAAGGCGCAAGCAGCACAGGCGGCGGCCGGACTAGAGAGATGGAAGTGTACTACCTGATCGAGGAAAGCAGTAAGATGGGCGCTTCAGGAGGGCCGGGATATGAGACCTGCGTGGCGGCGTTCAGCACGAGTCGCGTTGGCGTTGGTGGCCCTGACGTGGTGTGCGACCACCGTGGACGCACAGAAGTGGACGCAGGGGCGAACGCCGGACGGCCAGCCGGATATCCAGGGCATCTGGATCAACTTCGACAGCACGCCGTTCGAGGCGCCCGCGCCGCAAGCGGCGACGACGACCAGAGGTTCGTCGGCAGAAAGTGGCGTGGGCCCCGCGTCTGAGTTCGCCGATCACACTCACAAAATCAGCGAGCGGCGGCGAGCGATGGTGGTCGATCCAGCCGACGGACGCGTGCCGGTGATGAAGTGGGCTGAAGAACGGCGCGACTACGATCTCGCGCACATCCCCGATGCGCCCGAGCACGAGACGCCCTGGGTCCGCTGCATCACGCGTGGTTATCCCGCCGGCATGTTTCCCGCCGGGTACAACAACGCATACGAGATCATCCAGATTCCCGGATATGTCGTGATGGTGTTCGAGATGATTCACGAAACACGGATCATCCCGATCGACGGTCGTCCACGACTCGGCGCCGGGATCAAGCAGTGGAACGGCGAGCCGCGTGGCAGGTGGGAAGGCAATACGCTGGTCGTCGAGAGCACGAACTACAACAGCAAGGGATCCATTGCGACGAGCGCGGCAACCGGGCGCATGCGAGGCATTCCGCAGACCGACAACATGACGGTCGTCGAACGCTTCACGCGCACCGACGCGAACACTATCGAGTACTCCGTCACCATCACGGACCCGAAGGTGTACTCGCAGCCCTGGACGGTGAAGTTGCCGCTCAATCGCGACGACACCTACGAGATGTTCGAGTACTCCTGCCATGAGGGGAACTACGCGCTGCCCAACGCCCTCAGCTTCGGACGTAAGCGCGATGCGGAAGCGGCGAAGGCGTCGTCGTCCAATCCGTAGCGGCAACAGTCGACAAGCGCGACGTAGTACGTCGGACTTTATTTCTTCAGCGGCGCGGTCCAGTTGACGACAACCGTCAGCGGTGTTGCGTACGCTCCTGCGACATTCGTGTTAACGACGAATCGTTGTCCGTCCGCGGTGACATCGTATTCGTACGCCAATGCGCCGTCGTACAGACGTGTGTCGAACAGCGGCGTCGGTACGCTCGCCTCGAACGTCGGTCTCGCGCCCGGAGTTGCCTTGACGCTGACTGCCATCATCTTTCCCGCCGCCGCCGCAAAGTAAAGTTCGGCGCCGTCGCCACGCCACCGTGGCTGACTGCCGCCGTCGATCGAGAGCTTCCATCGACCCGGACCGGACGGGAACGGTCGCACGTAGACCTCGCGCTGACCAGACTCGTCGGACGCATACGCCATCCAGCGGCTGTCAGGAGAAAGCTGGCCCTGGAAATCGTAAGCATCGCTTTGAATGAAGGGGATGGGTTTCCGATCCGGCGATTCTCCCGCGGCGGGAACGACCCAGACATCCCACGCCGTCTTCGGATCGTTTTGCGTGTACACGATCCACCGGCCATCCTTCGACCACTGTGTCGGAATCTTGTTCACGGGACCGGTGACGAGAGCCTCTTGCGGGCCACCACCAGTATCAGCCCAGTACAGATCGCCCAGCCCCAGTTCAGATGCATCGGCCGGGGCGGAGCGATACAGAACGCGATCGCCTGCCGGCGACCAGAACGGCGCATTGTTGCTTCGCGGGCCGCTTGTGAGGGACAGATCGCTTCCGCGGGCCACGTCTCTCAACCAAACGTTCCAGGAACTTCCGCTTCCCCGTCGCGCGTAGGCGATCGTCCTGGCATCCGGTGCAACGGCAGGCATCCGGCCAGAGAAGCTCGCAGAGTCGAGCGTTCCTCCAGAGCGATCCACCCAGGCGATCTGACTCGCTTCGCGCCCCTCCGCGTTGACATGGACTAGGACGTCATTGTGGGAGACAGCTACCGCAGTGTACGGACCGCGAGGCGATATGGCGACACCATCCGCGATCGGAAACGGCTCGCCGGCTATCTGCCCCGACGAGGCATCGAAGGCCTGCGCCATCAACGTATTCTCGCGCGTGAACAGCAAGTAACCGGCTCCCAGCGTGTAGCTCGACACCTTCGATAGGATGACGCGATCCTCGCTGCCCGCTAGGGAGGCCAGGTGGACGTCGACGAAAGAAGAGAGGTTCGGCTGCGGGCTGGCGCCGTACAAGAATCGTTTCCCATCCGGTAGTATGTCTACGGTACGAGCACCCGTCTTGAAGGCGTCTGAAAGAATTCCGCCAGTCGCCGGAATCCGTCTGATCTCCCCTTCGACGGTCGCGATCAAGATAACGTCATCGCGACTCCAGGTTCCGCGACCGTCGCACGTGCAGAGCCTTTGCGGCGGTGCGCCGATCGTCGTGATCTTCTTCAGCGCTCCTTCGGCAAAGAAGGCGATCTGACGACCGTCGGGCGACCAGAACGGAAAGGCAGCGCCCTCGGTCGAAGGCAGCAACTGCCACTGCAGCGCATCGAGCGGCCGCAACCACAACTCGCGCCGGCCGGCTATTCCCGCGGCCATCACGAGGTAGCGGGCGTCGGGAGAAATCGCAAAGCTGTGAACCGAGCGGTTATCGGGTGGCGTGATGGCGTACTGAAACGCGTGAGCCTCAAGTGGCGGTCGGCGGAGGGCCAGGAATGTGGTGAGAGCAATGAGGACCGACAATAGCGCTGCGGCGATTCCCGCCCATGCACGCGACTGCCAGCGTGCGGGGATAGCGGCGCTCGGCTCGTCGAGCAGCAGCGGCCAGTTGCCAATCGCACTCAATCGCCGTTTCGGATCTGTTTCGAGACAGGCCCGCAACAGCCGGCGTAAGGTAGGTGGCACGCGCTCCCAATCGGGCCTTTCCTTCAGCACGGAGGCCAGAGTATCGGCAACCGTTTCACCCTTGAACAACTGGTCGCCGGTCAGCATTTCGTAGAACACGCAGCCAAACGCCCACACGTCGCTGCGCTTGTCCGCGGTGCCGCCCTTCGCCTGCTCGGGACTCATGTACGCAGCTGTTCCGAGGATCACACCCGCCAGCGTCATCGCCGGGCTCGTGATCGTCGGCGACTGCGAGCGGAGCCGATCGTCGGATCCCGAGTCTCGGATCCCGAATCCCGACTCGTTCAGCTTCGCCAGGCCGAAGTCCAGCACCTTGACCGTGCCGTCCGGTCGCAGCTTGATGTTGGCCGGCTTGAGGTCGCGATGGATGATGCCCTGCTCGTGCGCTGCTTCGAGCGCCTCGGCGATCTGCCGCGCAATCGACAGCGCCTCGTCCAGCGGCACGGGCCCGCGCGCGATGCGATCGGCGAGCGTTGGCCCTTCCACCAGCTCCAGCACGAGTGCGCGCGTGCCGTTGGAATCTTCGAGGCCATAGATCGCGCCGATATTGGGATGGTTCAGCGACGCGAGGACCTGCGCTTCCCGCTCGAATCGCGCCAGCCGATCGGCATCGAGCAGAAACGCCTCGGGCAGGACCTTCAGCGCGACGTCACGATTCAGCCTGGTATCGCGCGCGCGATACACCTCGCCCATGCCGCCTACGCCAAGTTTCGCGATGACTTCATAGGCGCCGACTCTCGAGCCTATTTCCATCGCCATTCCCTGGCTTCGGCGAGACCTCGCCGTCGTTCGCGATGTCCCCGGTTCACGCGAGCGGAGGCGGGACCACCCGCGCCCAGCGTCGCCGTGGTCTCGTACGCACCGAGCCGTGCCCCGGCGTTCAATGACATGCGATTTCAGGCTGGATTATACGAGGATGGCGCGACAGCGTACTGGCCAGGTTTCGCGATGTTCGTGGTAAATAGGAGGCACTCAAATGTCCGATCGGACCATGTTTGCCTCCTGCGTTCTCTTGGCTGTGATCGTCTGCGCGACGGATGCGACTCATGCACAAAGCAAGGACGCCGCGAGACCGGACGCAGTCGTCAGTTTCAAGATTCAGGTACCGGATGCGGTCCTCAGCGATCTGAAAGAACGGCTGTCGCGGACGCGCTTCCCAGGGGAGATCACCGGCTCGGGTTGGGATTACGGGACGAACCTCGCGTACTTGAAAGAGCTCGTCACGTACTGGCGGCAGAAATACGATTGGCGCGCCGCCGAGAAGCGACTCAATCAATTCGACCAGTTCATCGCGACCATCGACGGCGTGGACATTCATTTCATCCATCAGCGTTCCAAAAATCCCAACGCGATGCCGCTCGCGATCACCCACGGCTGGCCGGGATCGATCGTCGAGTTCACGAAGATCATCCCGATGCTCACCGACCCGGTCGCGCACGGCGGCAATGCAAGCGACTCATTTCACGTCGTCGCGATCTCGCTTCCGGGATTCGGGTTTTCGGGAAAGCCAGTCGATCGCGGGTACGGTCCAGAACGCATGGCGGGGATCCTGGCGAAGCTGATGGCACGTCTCGGATACACGCGCTACGGTCTGCAGGGTGGCGACTGGGGCAGCTCGATCAGCCGTTTCACAGCCTTGAACGATGCGAGCCATGTGGCAGGGCTTCACCTGAACTTCTGCCTCGCGGGGCCACCGCCAGGCGCGAAGGATCCGAATGAAGGCGTGACGCCGACCGAACTCGAACGTACGCGCGCGCGTCAGGCGTTCTTCGACAATGAACGCGGCTACTTCCTCGAGCAGAGCACCAAGCCGCAGACGGTCGGATACGCCTTGGATGATTCGCCCGCCGGAATGGCGGCGTGGATCGTGGAGAAGTTCAGGTCGTGGTCGGACGTCAACGGGAACGTCGAGCAGAAGTTCACGAAGGACGAGTTACTGACCAACATCATGCTCTACTGGGTCACGCAGTCCGGGGCATCCTCCGCGCGCATCTACTACGAGAACCAGCGAGCGAAGCCCCCGCAGGGGCGTGTGCAGGTTCCAACGGCGTGCGCGGTCTTCCCGAAAGAGATCAGCATCGCACCGCGGCGCTGGGTCGAGGCGCAATACAACGTCACCCGATGGACGGAAATGCCGCGTGGCGGGCACTTTGCGGCGATGGAAGAGCCGAACCTGCTCGCCGACGATATCCGGGCATTCTTCAGGACGGTGCGCTAACCGTCGTGCTAACGTACGGGGGTCAGACCCCTTGACATGCGTCGTATCAAGGGGTCTGACCCCACCGACAGGAGAGTGGACATGTTCCGCTTCGCTTACGTCGCCTGTCTCGTCGCGATCGTAGCCGCCAACGCCACTCCGAACCGAACGTCAGCGGCCGACGATCCAGTGACCTTCAGCAAAGACGTTCTTCCCATCCTTCAGAAGAACTGTCAGACGTGTCACCGGCCCGGACAGATGGCGCCGATGTCACTCCTGACATTCCGCGACGTGCGGCCGTGGGCGCGATCGATGAAAACGAAGGTCGAAAGCCGGCAGATGCCACCGTGGTTCGCCGACCCCGCGCACGGACCCTTTGCCAACGATCGATCGCTGTCTCAGAAGGAAATCGACACCATCGTGAAGTGGGCCGATAGCGGTGCGCCTGAAGGCGATCCGAAAGACGCCCCGCCGCCAGTCGAATGGCCCGCCGATGGCTGGCAGATCAAGCCCGACATCATCGT
>DASRJE010000070.1:0-8039 GCA_035649635.1 Vicinamibacterales bacterium
GGGAGGGAATGACGGAATCGAGGACGGTCGCGAGGGAACGTTCGGCAACGTGATGATCTACGAACGAGTCGCAGGGCGCGACGTCACCCATCCACTCACACGTTTCCATCCGGAGATCGCACAGCCACGTGACAAGCGACCCGACGAGCTCAGCTGCCTCGCCCTGACCCAGTCCTCACCGCAGCTGCTATTCACGAATCTGACCGTGGCGGCGGCCATGCTGGGGACCTTCTATACGTGGCTCGTCGACCAGCTGGAATACGAAGAGCTGTTCTTCGACGTGCTGTCGGGCAAGATGCAGCCGATCATGCGCACGCGGCGGCGCGGCTGACTCGAAAACGCGTCAAACGCGATAGAGCGTTGCGATCGCTTGCGTCTTCCGCGCGGGCTCGAAGGCTCAGATGCCCGTGGTACACTTTTCGTGGCGCGACTGCGCTGAATGGCTCTCAATCCCGACCTCATCACACGTCTCAAACGCGTTCGCCCGGCGCGGCTGCTCGTCGCGAGCGGGGCTGGCATTTCTGCCGAAAGTGGCATTCCCACATACCGCGGGGAGAACGGTTTGTGGAGAACCCTGAACTTCGAAGAGATGGCCACACGCGAGGCGTTCCTGAAGGACAGAGAACGGCTCTGGAACTGGTACCAGGAACGGCGCCAAGGGGTGCTGAATGCCAACCCGAACGCCGCTCACTATGCAGTCGCCGATCTCGTGCGGAACACTCCAGAGGCGTTCGTCGCGACACAGAACGTGGACGACCTGCACGAGCGCGCCGGTTTGCCCCTCGATCGCTTGGCGCACGTCCATGGCCGCATCCTCGAGACACGTTGCGAACATTGCGGTCTCGTGACGGTGGCCAGTCCAAGCGACCCAGTTCGGCGCTGCACCCGGTGCAACCATCTGGCGCTCCGACCGAACGTCGTGTGGTTCGATGAGGAATTGCCGGAAGCGGAAGTCGAGCGCGTCGACCGCTTCCTCGCCCAAGGGCCTTGTGACGTCGTCCTGGTGGTCGGCACCACCGCATCGTTCGATTACGTCCGTGACTGGATCGAGCGGGCTGCCGGAAAAAGCGGTTTGGTCATCGATGTAAATCCCGATACGTCGCACGTGACAGACGCGTTTCCAGAGCGCGCATGGCACTTGCGTCAACCGGCCAGCCTTGCGCTGCCCGACGTTGCTCGCTCGCTGACTTGAACCTGCTGTGGTGCGCTCGAGCCCCTGCGTCATGTCGGTGGCGCTGCTCGAGCGCTGAAGCGGTCGCCGCGGAGGTATGTCGTGTCGCACATCATCGATGAACTGCTCAAGCTGGCCGACGCGGGGGTCATGTCCGACTGGTACGAGTCGCGGACTGTGCGACGCCATACGAACCCCGCCGATCGCCCGAACTGGCGCGAGGGGATCCAGAAGTTCCTGAAGGCCACGATGGACGAGGTCCGATTGCAGCGGGCGTCGGAGCTGGCTCGCGACACCTTGCGGCTGCCGGCGTTTGACGAGGTGATTCCCTTCCGCGTGGCCGTGTTGCGGCGGGAGGCCGGGGCGGACATTTCGTACGACAAGCAGCGAGATCACTCCGCCCACACGATCTACAACTGGCTGCTCGGCTGGCTTTTTTACCAGCACTCGGATTCGCTACGACAGGCGATGAACGAAGCCACCGAAGCGCGCGGTCTCTGTGAAGGAGGATTGGGCCGCACGCCGGTGGACGCATTTGGCGATGTGTGGACGTATGCCAGCATTCTGCACGACATCGGCTATCTCTTCGAGGGGGGCATCGGCCGCCTGGCCTGGGAGACGCACCACGAGACCGCGAAGCGCGGCGCGCTGGTGGTCAACGACTTCTTCAACAACCGCATCTGGCACGAATGGGGCATTCACGCGGCCGCCGATCGCCAGTTGATCCGAAACTGTGACTACGAATTCCTGACTTTGCCAACCGACGGCTCGTTGGGTGGCATCATCGACGGCCTCCAGAAAATGGGCGGGCTCGACCCGCTCCTCGAGGACGTGGGCAAGGTCGTGCCGAATCTACCCACCTTGTCGGGGAAATATGTCACCGCATTCGAGCTCTGGGCAGCCCACTACGAGCATCTCGGCAAGAAGGAAATGGTCAAGTACGTCGGCGACACTCAGCAGGCGTTTGCGGACCTCGCTTACAACGGCCTCAAGACCGCCGGAGTTCGCGTCATCGATCACGGTGTGGCAGGGGGCCTCTTGCTGCTCCAGCTCATCACCATGTACTACGGCGCGCGGAGCGCTCTGTCCCGTTCATCGGCCAAGTTGAGCAGCGCGGGCAGCGCGAGCTTCATGGGCAGCGCGGGAGGCGTCGACTACAACCCCGCGTTCTGGTGGGGCGGGATTCTCTGGGGGACATTCGCGACAGCGGTCCACAACGTTCAACAAGCCATGCCGCAAGAAAAGCTGAAGCTCGAGGACGATCCCATGGCCTATCTCGGGATTCTCGTCGATATTCTGCAGGAGTGGGATCGCTACGCCGTGCAGCGAGGTGCCGTCCTGGCCCACGAGCCCGCGCTCCAGGGCGTAGACGTGCCAGCGACCGTGGCTAATGGTGTCTTGACCGTGGAGCTACCGAAACAACGCTGCAAGAAAGCCATAAAGGATCTCGACGACGCGCTTCAGGGTTGGAAAGACCTTTTGATCTTGGAGCCGTCGAAAGACCGCTAGACGCGCTACGTCTCCTGTGGCCTGCCAGGCGGCACAAGGCGTTCGCGAAGCTCGCCAAGCTCGACTCTCAAATCGGCGATCTCCCTCGCCAATTCGGCGCGCGCTTCTTCGACATCGGCCCACTCCCCGGTCTTCGCCGCCCGTTCGAGCCGCTGCACCACCACGTAGGCGCCGTGCTGAACGAACAGCCCAACCGAGCCCTTCAGCGCATGGGCGCTTGACGCGACCGCCGCGGCGTCGCGGCGCTCGGTGGCGCGGTCGATTGCGCTCACCAGTGTCTGGCTGTCGACGAGAAAGACGTCGATGATCTCGCGCACGAGGACGCGATTGCCGTTGAACCCCGCCAACAGCGTGCTCTCATCGATCATCGAACCGGCCGAGGGCCCGGCGGCACTCGACACCGTGTCCACCGGCGAACCGGGCGACCCGTTCGTCTGGTCCTCCGACGCAAACAAGCCGTCGATCGTGGCGAGGAGCTCGTCGGACCGCAGCGGCTTCGACACGTACGCGTCCATCCCCGCCTCGAGACAGCGTTCGCGATCGCCGCTCATCGCGTGAGCCGTCATCGCAACGATCGGCACATGCGTCTCGGTGCCGCGTTCGCGCTGGCGTATGGCGGCAGTCGCCTCGAGGCCGCTCATCTCCGGCATCTGGACATCCATCAGGATGATGTCGAAGACCTCGTCGCCGGACCGCCGAACCGCGTCGCGACCGTTCCATACGACGTCCACGATGTGCTTGCGCTGCTCGAGCAGCGTCACGACCAGTTTCTGATTCGTCGGATTGTCCTCGGCCACCAGCACACGAAGCGTGCGCGACCGCACGCGCGATGCTCGGGCGGAGCGAGGCGCCGGCCGGCGCGCAGCGGAGCCGGACTGGAACGTCGTCAGGATGGCATCGAGCAGATCCGATTGTTTGACCGGCTTGCTCAAGTACGCATCGAAACCCACCTCGTTCGCACGGCTGCGGCCCCGCGACCCCGTTGAGGTGAGCATGATCAGTTTGACGCCCGAGAGCTGCGAGTCCTTTTGGATGGCGCGCGCCAGCTCGAATCCGTCCACGTCGGGCATCGCCGCATCGGTCAGCACGAGTTGGAATGGATCGCCCGCACCGATGGCCTCCCGGAGCGCGGCGACCGCCGCCCTCGCTCCATCGACCGACACCGGCTTCATCCGCCAATTGGTCAGGATCTCTTCGAGGATGCGGCGATTGGTGGCGTTGTCATCGACGACCAGGACCCGAAGATCGTGCAGATCGGAGGGCTCGGGCATCGCGACGCTGGTCTTGACTCCAAACGTCGCGACGAAACGGAACCGGCTTCCCTTGCCGACCTCGCTCTCGACGCCGATCGCCCCGTCCATCATCTCGACGAGCTGCGACGAGATCGCCAGGCCCAAACCGGTGCCGCCGAAGCGGCGCGTCGTCGAGGCGTCTGCCTGGGCGAAGGCGCCGAAGATGTGCTGTTGCTTGTCCTTCGGAATGCCGATGCCGGTATCCGACACGCTGAACTCCAGCGACACCTGGTCGGCCGAGAGCCGGTCGAGCGTGACCTCGACGATCACTTCGCCAACATTGGTGAACTTGATCGCGTTGCCGACGAGATTCACCAGGACCTGCCGCAGGCGACCGGGATCGCCACCGACTTCGACAGGCACGGCCGGCGCGATGTGACACACGAGCTCGAGATTCTTCTCGTGAGCGCGGGGCGCCAGCATTCGAACGGCGTCTTCGACGACGTCTCGCAATTGGAATGGCACGCGCTCGAACGACAGCCTGCGGGCTTCGATCTTCGAGAAGTCGAGGATGTCGTTGATGAGCGCCAGCAAGGCCTCGCTCGAGTCCTTGACGGTGCGGAGGTAGTCGCGCTGCACCGCCGTCAGCTTCGTGGCGAGGGCGAGGTCGGTCATGCCGATGATCGCGTTCATCGGAGTCCGAATCTCGTGGCTCATGTTCGCCAGGAATTCACCCTTCGCTTTGGTCGCGTCCTCGGCCTCCTTGTGGGCCACTTCCAACGCGCGGGTGCGCTCTTGCACTCGCCGCTCCAGGTCGGCATTGAGCGTCCGGATTTCTTCCTCCGCCCTCGTGCGCTCGCCGACCTCGGCGCGCAGGCGCTCTTCACGGGCGCGCAACGCGATGTCTTGCTCCTGGATTTGCGTGAGCATGCCGTTGAAGGCGTCGGTGAGCTCTCCCAACTCGTCGCTGCCGAACTTGGCTGCACGCACGGCGTAGTCCCGCCGCTCCGAAACCGTCCTGGCCGTCTCGGCCAACGCAAGAACGGGCGTCGAGACATGCCCCTGCAGCCGGGTCGACAGAGCGAACGCCACGATCCCTGAAAGGACGACCACCGCCACGATCAGCCCGCCGTACAGCGTCAGACTTTCGTACAAGGCGCCGAGGTCCGATTTCAGATAGAGCGTGCCGAGTCGCTGGTTGTCCTTGAGCACGGGTTCATAGAGGACCAGATGGGCGCTCTCGAATCGGTGTCCGTCTCGGGCCGGACGCGGTGGGAAGACGTCCGCGGTCGCAGCATTCGGATACCTGGCAAAGAGCGTCCCGTTCGTGTCGTACAGAGCAGCGGCAACGATGTGCGGCTCTGCCGCGAACGCCTGCAACACCTCCGTCGCCTGCTTGGGCGTATCGAACGCCAGCGCTGCGGCACTGTTGTTCGCAATCACCTGGGCGAGCGTGGAGGAGTTGCGGACCATCGTGCCGCGGAAGGTGACCAGCTCGTAGGTCAGAAACGTGCCGCACGTAACCGCGAGGACAGCCCCGCAGGTCAGCAGAATGACCGACATGAGCTTTCGCTTGATGGGCCTATCGCGGAGCATCTAGCGAGTCCTCTTGTCGCCGACGATTTCGGCAAGACTGAGTAGATTCGGATCGATCGACAAGCCGGCCGCCTTCGCCGCTCCCACATTCACCTGGAGGCGAGGATGCTCGGTGCGCACGCGAATCATGCCGCCGAGCGAGGCAAACCCCTCGGTGTCGCCAACGATCAGAATCGATCGGCCCCGCAGACGGGCAAAGATCTGCTCGTAGATCTTCGATTCGGAAGAGCTGACGAAGAGGATGTGACAAGGCCCGATTTGCTCGACCTGTCGATACCGCACGGTGATCACGGGATGGCCTTTGACGAACTCGCCTTTGACCACCTCGTCCAGGAACGACTTGAACGGATCCTCCCCCAGCACACCGATCACGAACGGCGCCCCTGGGCTGGCGAATGCGGTCGCCGGCCATTCGACGAACCCCGCGAAACGATAGAGAAAAATCGCTTTGTATTGCTCTTCGTTGGGGCGGGGTTTCTGCGCCCGTACCGGGGCGACAATCGCGACGCACAGCAGCGCGGCGAGCACAACCCGACGCCACCTGAGGTGAACGTGACGTGTGGCTAAAAGAGCCATGTCACGGTTCCGTAGATACCTCGTTTGATCTCCACCGACAGGCTTCTGAGTAGAGCCGAGGTCCCCGACTCAGCATGATGCGCGTCGAACAGGTTCTGGCCGACGACCGCGATCTCGATCTTTGGCAGCGGCTGCCAACTGGCGCGCGCGTCGACCGACGTGTACCGAGGCACGACCGGATCGAATGCCGACAACCGATCGACGAACCGGCCGATCAGGTCGACCTCGAGGTTCCGCGGCAGGTTCCATGACGATTGCACGAACACCTGCTGTCGAGGGCTTTGTCCCTCGGCGCCCTCAGCCACCGCGACGGCCGATGCCGGCACGCTCGGATCGGCGTGCAGCGCCATCCGCAAAGTCGTGAGCGCGCCGTAGAGCCGCCACATGTCCGTCGCTTGCCACGTCGCAGCCAGCTCCACTCCGTACGTCTCGCCTTTCATCCCGTTCACCGCGATGAGAGGCAGATCGAAGGTGCCCGGCGCCACGCCGGGCATCACCGCACCAGGTGTGAGTACCCGAAGCTCACGATAGACGTTGTAGAACGATGCGACGTCGATCGAGAACCGCTCGGTCGCCTGCGATCGATACCCGAATTCGTAGGCCACCAGCTTTTCTGATCCGAAATCGGTATTGCCCGTCAGACGACCGAACAGCGGGGCGCCGCCAAGCGCCGGAGGGAAGGACGGATACTGCCTGACACTGATCCCATCTTCATACAGACTCGGAGTCCGCACCGCTCGTGACACCGCTCCCCAGGCCGTATGCCGCGGCGTGGGCGACCACAGCAGACGACCGGCGGGCTGGTACTCGAAGCCGGTGAAGCTGTTGTGCTCGAATTTCGAGCCCAACGTGAGACTCACGCGGCCGCTCCCGAGCGCGATCTGATCCTGCACGAAGGCACTCGTCAAACGCGTATTGCGATCGGGTGGCGGAAAGCTGTTGATGAAGCCGTTGTCGATCTTGCTCGTTCCGAGGAAGGCATCGATGGCACGATACCCGCCGCCGTAGACGATCGTGTTCCTGCGTCCCTGCGTGAACTCGTGTTGGAAGTCGACATCGACACTGTCGATGCGCACATCGAACAGCCCGCCGTCGCTCTGACGCAGGATACGGTCCCAGTAGGCTTGCACGGCGAAGTTGGAGTTGCTCGAGACCTGACGGCTCCAGCGGGCGAGCACGTTTCCGTTATCGGTCGTTTCGGTCTCGAGATTGGTGAAGAAGTAGGGCGCCGACGGCATCGGCCGGAGATCTTTCCGGTCTGCGTCACTCCTGATCAGGTCCCCCTGAATGGCGACATCGTCACGCTCGGACGATCGCCAGTTCAGGCGCACGCCGCCGCTCGCATTCGACCACGCGTCGTGCGCATCACCCGAGAGCGCGAACTGTTTACCGCGTGAGACGCCCTTGCCGTACACGCGATAGTGCAGATCGGAGTTGATCTCGCCACCGTAGCGGAACGTCCCGAAGCCTCGGTCCTGGGTGCCGCCGCCGGCGCGGATCAGGCCACCCTGCGTCGCCGACGCGGGAAACGTGAGGATGTTGATGATCCCGTTGACCGCGTTGGCCCCCCACACACTGGCACCCGGGCCGCGAACGACTTCGATACGCTCGATGTTGTCGAGCGGATAATCCACCACATCCCAGTACACGCCCGAGAACAGCGCGTTGTAGACCGTGCGCCCGTCGACCTGCACCAGCAGCTTGTTGTCGAAGCGCTCACTGAATCCGCGGACGCCGACCGCCCATTTGTTGTTGTCGATCCGCGCCACGACAATGCCGGGTACCCGTCGGAGCAATTCAGGTAAGCTGGTCGCACCGGACCGCCGAATGTCTTCCTGCGTGATGACGAACACGGCCGCCGGCGTCTGACCGACGGTGCTTGGGAGCCTGGCGACGGTCGTGACCTCGACCTTGATGAGGTCACCCAGGCTCATTTTTTTCATCACCGTGACGTC
>DASRJE010000071.1:0-14008 GCA_035649635.1 Vicinamibacterales bacterium
CAGCCAATCAACGAAATCGTGTTCGGCAGTTTTGGCCATGATTGGAAAGCGGGCAGGATTATAGCGGGGCGATCGTCAATCACTCGTTTGAATCACGGCCATGATGTTCCCCTCACTGTCCTTGAACCACGCGGCCTTCGCTCCGCCAGCCTTCGCGATGCCGCCCTCGGTCTTCATCCCTGGCATGTCGTACTCTTCGAACGTCACGCCCCTCTCTTTCAACTCCGCAACCTCACGCTCGACATCGTCGACCTGCCAGAACGCTTGGCTCGCGCTCGAGGTGCCGGCGTTCGGCGTCGGATACATGAAACACGACGTGTGATCGGCGAATTCGTACACGACGCCACCAGCGAATTCCTGCTTTGGCGTGAAGCCGAGCTTCTGTTCGTAGAACTGCCTCGCGCGTTTCATGTCCTTGGCTGGAATGTAGGCGTAGATCGGAGACTTCTGAAGCATGAGATCCTCCTCGCGATGAAGCTGTGGTACTACGAAGTGCAAGAACGAGACCCCCAAGAATCTCTTCAGTCGGCGAGCGCGGCGTCTACCGCTCTTGTGAGGTCTCGCGAACGGCTCGGTTAATCTTGCGAGGACACGACATGGCTCTCTTTATCGTGCGGCATCAACATGCTGCCGACGGCTGTCCGGCTCACGACCCGCTCATGGGTGCCCGTCTGCTCAATCACCTGAGTCGGCCGAACGTCAGGAAGTTCGGACTCCGAATCCAAGGCGAGGCCGTGGTTCAAGGCGAACACACGATGTACTTGATCGTCGAAGCAGACGACGAAGCGGGCGTGCGCGCCTTCATGCAACCGTTCCAGATGGCAGGCAGTCTCGACATCTACCCGGCCTCGACGTGCGTGCGCGTCGTCGCGAGCGGTGGATGCGCAGCGCCGATGCCGACGAACGGACCCCTACCGACCTTGGATCCCGAAGAAGCCTGTCAGCAGGCGATCGATGCTGGGCTCGTCGTGCACCGGGCGCATCCTCTCAACTGTGAGACCTCCATTCCGGCGCTGGTTGGCGGCGTCGTGATGCCGAACGCGCGCTTCTACATGCGCAACAACTTCGGCATGGCCAACCTCGATGGCGCAACGTTCCAACTCGCGATCGGCGGCCTCGTCGAGCGCTCGCAGAGTTTTACGGTTCGTGATCTTCAGAACATGCGATCGAAATCGATGGTGGTCACGCTGGAGTGTGCCGGCAACGGGCGTGCACTGTTCGAGCGGCCCACCGAGGGCGAGAAATGGGGGCTGGGCGCCGTCAGCACGGCGGAATGGACTGGTGTGCCGCTCGTCGAGATCCTCGACCGCGCCGGCGTGCGGCCGGATGCGAAGGAGGTCCTGTTTCGCGGCGCTGACGGCGGCGCCGTGGAGGGCCGCTCGGAATCGATGCGCTTCGAACGCAGCCTTCAGATCGACGATGCGCGCGACAGCGATGTGCTCCTGGCTTACGCCATGAACGGGGAGCCGCTGCCGGTCGAACACGGATATCCGTTGCGTCTGATTGTTCCGCGCTGGTACGCGGTCGCGTCGGTCAAATGGTTGACCGAGATCGAGCTCATCGACCGGACGTTCACCGGACGCTATCAGGGCGACAAGTACCGGTACGAGTGGGAACGCGACGGTCGAATCGTCAGTGAACCGGTCACGTTGCAGCGGGTCCGCGCCTTGATCACCGAGCCATCGCCGCATACCGAGGTGCGCGCCGGGGAATTGGCCATCCGCGGCGTCGCGTGGTCCGGCGCAGCGCCGATTGCGCGTGTCGAGCTGAGCGTCAACGGCGTCGACTGGCAAGACGCGCGTCTCGTGAGCGAACGCAATCGCTATAGCTGGCAGTGGTGGGAGTTGATTACGCGCGTCGAGAAGTCAGATGGTCTCGTCATCCGCGCGCGTGCGACCGACCTGGCGGGTCGTACGCAGCCCACGCACGCCGAGTGGAACCGATTGGGGTACGGGAACAACTCGATCCAGGAGGTTCAGATTCGCGTGTCGTGATCGTGCTTGTCATCCAATCGATTTCCCGGCCAACAAGGCGGTAAAGTAGCCGCGAGGGATCGTGCATCAAAGAGTTGCGCGGGCGCTGAATGCGGCCGGCATCGCAGCACCTGTGTTATGGGTGGCGGCCGTTGTCTACGTCGGAAGCCTCCGCCCCGAATACAGCCATTACCGCCAGTACATCAGCGAGCTCGCGGCGCGCGGAACGCCGACCCAGCACCTGATGCAGGTCGCAGGATTCTTCGTGCCTGGCCTGATGGTCGTCGCGTTCGGCGTGCTCGTCGGTCTCTCCGCTCGTACGAGACTCGCCGGTACGGGCGCGGCGCTGCTCATCGTCAGCGGACTCGCCCGGATCGTCGCCGGGGCGTTCCCACTCGACCCCTGCTGCGCACCGATGGCTCCGTCGTTCAGTGCACGCATGCACAACGCCGCCGGCGCTGCGTACATGCTCGCCATTGGCGCCGCCGTGTTGACCTGGAGCGTGGTGGCAGAGCGGACGTTCAGGACACGCGGGCACTGGTTCCGCTGGTACTCGCTGGCCACGCTGGTCATGGCCATCATGCTGCCGTGGTGGCTGAGTCGCGTTGGGACGGCCTCGGCGAACGTCGGGCTGATTCAGCGCGCCTCGTTCGGCGTTGTCAATCTCTGGCTTCTCGTGTTCGCCGTGGTCGTCTGGTCGCGTTTGCACTCGCGCGCGTCGACCGCATGACGAACACGCTATTCGTCGCGGAGCACCTGCACGGCCTCGACACGGGCGCCTCTGACTGACGGCACCAGCGACGCGATGCCGGCGCCTCCGAGGATGATCACCGCGACGAACCCAAGCGTCGTCGGATCGGCGGTCGAGACGCCGTAGAGCATTCCAGACAACAAACGCCCGAACAGGACCGAGACACCAAGGCCGATCGCGCATGCGATCGTCGCGACGACCAGTCCCTGAGCGAAGAACCGGCCGATGATGTGTTGCCGTAACGCACCGAGAGCCAGCCGCACGCCGACCTCGCGGCGGCGTGTGTCGACGAGGTAGCCGAGCGTGCCGTAGAGCCCGATCAATGCCAGCAGCACCGCGCTGATCGAGAAGCCCGCCACGATCACGGCGCGCAGGCCGTTTTCGCGATAGGCCTCGTCCAGATGCTCCTCGAGAGGCGTCAGGCCATACACGGCTCGCGCGGGTTCGAGTTCTTTCATCTTGCGACGCACCGTGCCGGCGATCGCGGCCGGATCGCCGATCGTCCGGATCAGGAAGAACGGCGTCGGGCCGGGGGCACTGAAGCACCAGTAGACCGTTGGACCGGGCGGCGCGTTCAGTCCCTGTTCACGCGTGTCGGCCACGATACCGGAAATCAGCGCGCCTGGGCCGCCGCCCGCATCCACGAGGCGATGTCCGATCGGCGACGATCCGGAGAAGTAGACATTCGCGAAGCTGCGATTGACCAGCGCGGCTTGAACCATGGGCGGCCGAGGCGCCGACATGGCCTGGACGGCCGCGGTCTGGCGGCACCAGTCACCCGAGAGCAGCGGAATCTTCAGCGTTTCGAAATAGGAACCGGCAACGTAGCGATTGTCAGCGAAGAGCTTGGGCTGATCCTCGGATCGACCCTCGACGAGGGTGACCTCGCGCTGCGCCCGACCGGGAATGCCTGGAAGTGCCTCGACGGTCGTCGCCGCCGCCACGCCGGGAATCGCGCGCAGCGTGTCCAGGGTCCGATCGATACGTTCGGTCATGCGCCGGTAGTCGGTCGTCTCGGCATACGACGCGCTGACGTGAAACGTCAGGATCGAGCGCACCTCGAATCCGGGAGAGACGCGGCCAATCTCCTGCAACGTCCGGACGAGCAGTCCGGCAGCGACGAGCAGCGTCACGGCCATCGAGATCTGAATGCCGGCCAGCATCCACTGCAGTCGATGACGGCCGGTTCCGTGTCTTGGCGCGGTCCTAAGAAGACGCAGATTGAGGTTGCCGGCGGTCGCACGCAGAGCCGGCCAGAGACCGCACACGAACGTCACCGTCACCGCGGCCGCCAGGGCATATAGCGCGATTCGCCAGTCGATGCGGATCTCGTCCATGCGCGGCAGCGATCCCGCGAACACGCGGAAGGTCCGAGTCGCCGCCGCGGCGATCGCCAGACCGAGCCCTGCGCCGAGAACAGCCAAGACACCGGTTTCCGTGAGCAGTTGCCAGACCACCTCGCGTCGAGAGCCTCCGAGCGACGCGCGAATCGTCATCTCGTGCTGCCGCTGTATCGAGCGCAGCAGCAGCAGTCCGGCGACGTTCACACACGCAATCAGCAGCAGAACCGAGGCTGAGCCGAACATCAGCCACACCGATCCTCGGACGGGCCTGACCATCTCGGCATCGAGCGGCTGCACGTCGGCGCTCAGATCAGCGTCCGTCTTCGGATAGGTCTTCGCGAGCTGGCTTTGAACCGTGGCGAGGTCCGCTCGCGCTTGTGCGATCGAGACGCCGCGCTTCAGACGGCCGACGGTGAAGTACACCGTCGCCGCTCGCATCCTCGGCTGCGCCCACATGCCACCGAAGGGGACCGGCCACCACACATCCGCGTCGCGTATCGGAAACTGGAAGGTCGCGGGCATAACCCCGACGATCGTCGGCGAGAGTCCGCCGATGCGAAGCTGCCGGCCGACTGCGCCAGGATCGGCGGCAAACCGTCGGCGCCAGAAGCCGTCGCTGATCAACACAGCTGGGGCGCCACCTTCGCGCAATTCGTCCGGCGACAGGTCGCGGCCAAGTGCCGGCGTGATGCCCCACACGTCGAGAAACCGCGGCGCGACCCACACCTGCGTCAGCTTCTCTGGCAGGTCGCCGGACGTTTCCGACACGTCCTCGGCGTAGAAGCCGGTCATCGCCTGGAACGTGTGGTTCAGGCGATTCCAGTCCTCGAGGCGCGCGGGAGCCGTCTGGGTCAGGGGCGTCTTTGGATGACGCTGATAGACGTGAACGAGTCGATCGGCTTCAGGAAACGGCAGCGACCGCAGGAACACGGCGTCGACCGCGGCGAAGACGGCGCTGTTGGCGCCGATACCGAGCCCGAGCGTGAGGATGACGAGGGCCGCGAATCCCGGGTGTTTGCGGCACTGCCGGAGCGCGTAGCGGAGGTTCGATGCCAGCCGTTCGATCCAGCGGAACTGCCACGCCTGACGAGCGTCCTCGATCGTGCGAAGCCGTGAACCGAGGCGGCGCCGCGCTTGCGCGACCGCGCCCTCGTGAGACAGTCCGGCGCGCTCGAGATCGTCGATCTGCGAATCGAGGTGAAACCGCAGTTCGATGTCCATCTCCGCATCGAACCGGCTGCGCCGACCGAAGTGCCCGATGCGATGTCCGATCGCCTTCCACCAGCTCACGGTTGCTCCTATCTGTCCGCCATGACGAGCTGAATCGACCTGACCATGCGCTTGAAGGTCGTGGATTCCTGTTCGAGCTGCTTGCGTCCCGACGCGGTGAGCCGATAGAAGCGCGCGCTGCGGTTGTTTTCGGATGTGCCCCAGTCGGCTTTCAGCCAGCCTTTCACGAGCATGCGATTCAGCGCCGGGTACAGCGATCCATCGTCGATCTCGAGGTCACCACGCGACCACTCGCGAATCCGTTTGGCGATCGCGTAACCGTGCAGCGGCTCGTCCTGCAGCGTTCGCAGAATCATCATGTAGAGCGTGCCGGGCAGGAGATCGCGCTGGAGCGATTCGGGCATGTTCTTCCCTAGTCCAGGCTAGGTATAGCCGAGACCAGTCTTGAAGGTCAATCCGGAGGTTGTATACTTTCGCGCTCCCGAGGAGGGCGACATGAACGAGCAGCAGAATCTGGACGTCGTTCGCAGCCTATATGCCGCGTTCGGCCGCGGCGATCTGGAAGCGATCCTGGCACCACTCGATCCCCAGGTGTCGTGGCGGACGCCCGGGGCTCCAGATCTGCCGACGGCCGGCCTTCGTCACGGCGTTCCCGCGGTACGCGAGTTCTTCGGGCTCCTGTTGAGCACGTTCGACATCGCCGATTTCCAGCCCCACGACTTTCTGGCAGGGGGCGACAAGGTGGTCGTGCTCGGCACCAGCCGCGAGGGTCCCAAGGGCAGCGGCAGGTTCGTGGAGTTGCGGTGGGCGCACGTGTTCACGTTCACGAACGGCAGGATCTCCGCGTTCGAGGAACCAGCCGACGTCAGCGAGCTGGTGAGGGAGTTCCGCCGGTCGCAGGCACACGCATAAGCATTCGAGGCCAGGTTCGAGGACCTGGGGCAGAATGGCCGCACCATGGACAACCCCGATCACGGACCGTGGGGTATCGACGCGCGCGGCGTCACCAAGACGTTTGGTTCCGTCACTGCCGTCCGCAATCTGACTCTGCGAGTGGCGCCGGGCACGCTCTTTGGCTTCTTGGGCCCGAACGGCTCCGGGAAGTCGACGACGGTCAAACTGCTGACCGGCCTGCTGCCTCCGGCGACGGGCGAGATGTTCGTCGCCGGGCACGCCGTTTCGCCGGAAAACATCGCGCTCCGGCGCGTGATCGGCATCCTGCCAGAAGATGCCGCACTCTTTCATTCCTTGACGATCTGGGAGCACCTGGAACTGAGCGGCCCGCTGTATGGCTTGAGCCGCCAGAATACCCGCGAGCGAGCGATCCAACTCCTGCGACACCTGGATCTGGAGCGCGACAGCGGCACGTTCATCGACCAGGCGTCCTACGGGATGCGCAAGAAATGTGCGCTGGCGATGGCGCTGCTGCACAACCCGCGCATTCTTTTTCTCGATGAGCCGTTCGAGGGCATCGATCCGGGTTCATCACGCAACATCAAAGACCTGTTGGTCACGCTCGCCGCGAAGGGCGTCACCATCTTCGTGACATCGCACATCCTCGAAGTCGTCGAGCGACTCATCACCCAATTCGCCATCATCATTCGCGGCGAAGTCGTCTGCTGTCAGACGGTCGCCGACGTTCAGCGCGCCGGGATGACGTTGGAGGACGTCTACTTCAAGCACGCTGGCAAGCCCGCGATCGGGAATCTCGCATGGCTGGGATCGCACTGATCCTCAGGTATCAGTGGCGAGCCTTCTGGCGACGCTTCATCCGCACTCGTCATCGCGCACAGTTCTATCTGACGGTGCTGACCGTGCTCGTCGGGGCGTTCGTCACCATCCTGCCGGAACGCCTGTCGAGAGCCGCGCAGGAGCTCTCGGCGGGGCAGACGACATCGATGGACGGGGTGCTCTGGACGTTTGGCGTGCTGTGGCTGTTTGTGCTCGTTGAGGACGCGAACGTCAGTCTGACGACCCGTCATCTGCGCACGTTCCCGATCGACACCCGCCGATTGCTCTTCGTCCGGATTCTCTCAGTCTTCTGCTCGCCGGTGGCGCTGCTGATTGCGTGTGGTTCCGTCTTCAGCCTGTGGCCGTTGCTCTTTGCTCGCCAGACCATCCTTGGCACCATCGCCGCACTGCTCCTTTTTGCGCTGGCGCTCGTCTCCGCGATGTGCGCGTCGACCGTGCTGAGCGTGGCTGAATGGAGAAGAAGGTTGCTCGCGCCGATGGCTGTCATCGGCATCGCCCTCGGAGCCGTCTTTCTTGCCCAAGGCGTTCAGGGCGTCGCGCGGCTCCGGACCGTCGCGGCGGGCACACCGCCGAATCTGGTCTCCGCGGTGTCAGTCGCTGCCACTCCGTTAGCGGTGATCGTTCCCCTCACGACCCTGGTCGTCATGAATGCAGTCGTCTGCCTTCTGCTCTTCTGGAGTTTTCGCCGCAGCGTGTTTGGCGAGTCGGCCAAGCAGCCAACGGGACGTAGCGTCGATCGTGTCCTCTGGTTTCCCGGACGATTTGGCGGTCTCGTGCGCATGGAACAGCACTACTTCCGCAAAACGCTGGACGTCTGGCCGGGCCTGCTGCTGGTGTTGGCCGTCAGTGTCGCGTCGCTGTTCGGTCCACTGCCGCCGATCGTTCATCAGTCGATCATCGTCATCGTGTTCCTCTTCAACATCAACGTCATCATGAATTGTTTCGGCTTGAACACGAGTGCCGAGTTGAACCGCTACGCCATTCTTCCGCTCCGTGGCACGCAGGTGCTGCTGGTCAAGAATCTGGGGCTGACCGTCATCGTCGGGGCGCAGTTGGCGTTGCTGATACCGATCGCTATCTGGCGATCCGGGCCGTTCGAAGCAGGCGCCGAAGTCCTCGCGGCCGCGGTCCTGCTGCTGGCGCATCTCGCGTGGGGCAACCTGGTGTCCGTCACGGCGCCGTTCAAGATGCAGTTCTATCGCTTCGCCTCGAACGGTGCGCCGCTGACGACGATGGTCGGTGGGACGATCGGCAGCACGCCAGGAATCGTTGTGCTGTCCCTGCTCAATTCCGAGTCGTCGGTCTCCGCCGCGGCGATAGCAGGCGTTCTGTTGCTGTCGCTCGTTGTCTATCTGGTGTCGCTCCATTGGTCGGGGCGGCGTTTCGAGCATCGAAGGCACATCATCGCCGAGCGACTCCTCTTGACAATCTAGATATAGGGCTTCAGACTCTCCTCCTCTAGACGACCCAGAGGAACGCCCATGCGACCTTTCCGCCGTTTCCTCCATGACGTGCTGACGCTCGTCCGCAGGCGCACGACGGATCGCGACCTCGGTCAGGAACTCGATGCCTTCCTCGAGGCCTCGGTCGCGCACAAGATCCAGTCCGGGATGTCACGCGAAGAGGCGATGCGGGCCGCTCGGCTCGAGCTGGGCAGCGCAATGGCCGTCAGGGATGGTGTCCGTGATGTGGGGTGGACGTCGATTTGGGAAGACACCTGGCGCGATTTCAAATACGGCGGTCGATCGCTCGCGCGGAACCCTGGCTTCACGCTTGCCGCAGTCATCACGTTAGGGCTCGGCATCGGCGTGACGACTGCCGTCTTCAGCGTCGTCAACGCGGTGCTCCTCGAGCCCCTGCCCTATCGGGAATCCGATCGGCTCGTCCGCGTTGTCGAGCGTGCGGCTCCGCCCGCGGCAGGCGGCGCACTCCTGCGTCGGACGAGCATGCGTTGGTCGGAAATGGTGGATTGGCGTGCAAAAAGCACGACACTGATCGATCTCGCGTACACGATCAGTCCGCCGATCACGTTGATGGCAGCACCGGATGGTTCGGCGCGGTTGAGCGGCGCGCTCGTATCATCGAACCTCTTTTCGCTGCTGGGCGCGAACGCCGTACTCGGGCGCACGCTTGATAGTCGCGATGAGGCACCCGACTCCAATGCCGTCGTCATCAGCGCGGGCGCATGGCAACGGTACTTTCAAAGCGACCCAGGCATCGTTGGCCGAACGGTCAAGCTGAAGACTCAAGGGCCGGAAGCAGGTTTCTTGGATGGGACGCCCCTCACCATCGTGGGCGTCATGCCGCGCGAGTTCGATTTTCCCGTACCGTACTGCGACTATTGGGCGCCGATTACCGGCGCGTCGCGGGTTCGGTCGTGGCCTGGATCGGGCGCTGTGATTGCGCGGCTGCGCGACGGGGTCTCGGCCGCGGCCGCCATCGATGAAGCCAATGTGATCGGCGACGCGCTGCGCCCAAAACCGACGTCCGGTCCACTCGCGAAACCACTTCCAGAAGGCACACGGCGTTTCGACATCGAACCCATCAAAGAGCAGGCCATCGCGGCGAGTCGTCCGGCTCTCACGACCTTGGCGCTTGCGGTTGGCGTCGTGCTGCTGATGGTCTGTGCGAACGTCGCGACCCTGCTGCTGGCGCGAGGGAGTGGACGCCACCGCGAAATTGCCGTTCGCCTGGCGATCGGCGCTGGTCGCGGACGCATCGCCAGACAACTGTTGACCGAGAGCGCGATCCTCTGCGCGCTCGGTGGAGGCGTCGGCGCGTCGCTGGCCGCTGGCGGTGTGCAGTTGCTGCGAAGTCTTGCATCGCCCGACGCGCAGGGGCCGTTTCTGATCTCGTGGGGTGGAACCATGATCCCGCGCCTCCATGAGGTTGCGGGCGATGGACGAATGCTCGCGATCGCCATCGGGCTGTCCGCGTTCACCGTCCTCATGATTAGCGTGCTTCCGCTGCTGAAACTCTCACGGACCGATGACGTTCACGCGATAGGTGGACGGGGGTCGAGCGAAGTCAGCGGTGTGGGCAGCGACATTCGGCTGCGCAACGTGCTGGTGGCCGGTCAACTGACAACGGCGACTCTCCTCTTGATCGTGGCGGGGCTGCTGGTCAACAGCTTCAGCAGGCTCGCCCGTGTGGATCCGGGCTGGAATGCCTCCGGGCTGCTCACGTTCTACCTGGTCGTACCGCAGGAGTACACCACGCCGCGGAAGGCAATGCTCATCGAGGACCTCCTCGGGGAACTCCGCAGGATGCCGGGTGTCACGAGCGCCGGATTCACCTACGCCGGCCCACTGCTCGCGCTCGTCGATCACGTCGGCGTGTTCGTTCCGCCGGGGCGTACGCCGGAGGAGATGGGTGGCATTGCCGACGCTCCTCAAATCCGCTCCGTGAGCCACGACTTTCTTTCGACGATGGGTGGGCGTTTGCTCGCTGGCCGTTGGCTCGAGCCACGTGATGATGAAGGCGCGCCGCCTGTTCTCGTCGTCAATCACTCGCTGGCGACGCGCTTCTTCGGGAACGACAATCCCGTCGGCCAGTTCGTACGCGTCGACGGCCGGATGGATTTACCGCCACAGCAAATCGTCGGCGTCGTCGACGACATGCGGCAGGCGCGCCTCGATCGGGAGCCCGTTCCGCAGTTTTTCGTCGACTATCGCCAGGTGCTCGCGCTGACGCGGGCGAGACAGATGCCCGTTCCGGCGCAGGAACGCCTCGCGTTGGGGTTCCTCTCCTTCGTCGTACGAACGGATGGCGACCCCGCGCGTTTGATGACGACGGTGCGATCGCTGATCGGCAGAGTGGATCCCAACGTCGGGATCGACGCGATGCTTCCGATGGAACAACTCGCGGCATCGTCGCTGACGCGGCAGCGGTTCTATGCGGCCGTGATGGGCGTGTTTGCCGTGATCGCCGTGTTGTTGAGCATTGTGGGCATCTACGGCGTACTCGCCTACGCTGTCGCGCAGCGTACCCGGGAGTTCGGTGTCCGAACGGCCCTCGGCGCCAGTAGCGGAGAAGTCCTCGCCATGGTGATGCGCCAGGGCCTGATGCTGACGAGCATCGGCATCGGCGTTGGAGTATTGGTCGCGATTGGCGCGACGCGATTGATCGAAGGAATGCTGTACGGCGTCACGCCGCTCGATCTCGCGACCTACGTTGCGGTCGCTGTGCTGTTCGTGGCGGTCACGTCGGTCGCGTCCTATCTGCCAGCCCGTCGGGCAACGAGGATTGATCCGATGACGGCTCTTCGGTACGAGTGATTCGCGCCTGCTAGCAGTCGGGCATGTCCCACGCCTGAGCCAGTATCGTCTCCTCGAAGTCACGAACCGCTGCGAGTCGTGTGTGCTCGCGCCTGGTTCCATCCTGATGGCTTTCAGATTGACCGCCTGTCCCATCCGTAGTTCGATCTACCCGATGATTCAGCCTGGCACGGTGCTCGGACACTATGAAGTCCTCGCGCCCCTTGGGAAAGGTGGCATGGGAGAGGTGTATCGGGCGAAGGACCAGAGGCTGGGACGTGAGGTGGCGATCAAGGTTCTCCCAGGTGCGTTTGGCGACGATCCGGTGCGGGTTGCGCGATTCGATCGGGAAGCCCGCGCCGCCGCCGCCCTGAATCATCCCAACATCTGTGCGATTCACGAGGTCGGCGAGCACGAGGGTCAGCCCTTCATCGTGATGGAGCTGCTCAAGGGACACACACTCGAGGCAAGACTCTCGAGCCACGCTCCCCTCGAAGGCGACGAAGTCCTGGAACTCGGCACGCAATTGGCCGAGGCCTTGGGTGCCGCTCATGCCGCCGGGATCGTCCATCGCGACATCAAGCCAGCGAACATCTTCATCACGGAACATGGACCAGCGAAGATTTTGGATTTTGGGTTAGCCAAGACCGATCGGCTCAACGATGCGGAAGCCCTGACCATCTCGCGCGACGTCGCGCACCTGACGGGTGTTGGAGCCACCTTGGGTACGGTGGCGTACATGTCGCCCGAGCAGGCGCTCGGCAAAGAGTTGGATCCACGGACCGATCTGTTTTCGCTGGGTCTCGTGATTTACGAAGCGCTGACGGGCAAGCCGGCGTTCAGCGGTGCCACGTCGGCCGCGATGTTCGACCAGATCCTCAATCGAGCTCCCACATCGCCCGCGCAGCTGAATCCCAAGGTCGCACCGGAACTGGAACGTATCGTCAACAAGCTGCTGGAAAAAGATGCCGCGCTCCGCTATCAGCACGCCTCGGAACTCCGCGCCGACCTGAAGCGGATGCGGCGCGACACCGACTCGGACCACCAGCAGCCGGCGACGACCCGGGGCGCTGGTCGATGGAGTGCCCTGCGCGTAACGGGCACGGCTGCCGGTGGTGCCCTCGCGCTCGTCGTCATCGTGTGGTTGGCGAGGAGCTCGGTCGGCCCGGCACCAGCTGAAACGAGCGTACCGACGCTCACGATTAGCCCGCTGACGGACTCGGACGGCCTCTCGTTGTCGGGTAGCTGGTCTCCCGACGGTACTCAGGTTGCCTACGATCACACCTTGAACGGGTCGATGGATGTTGCCGTCATGTCCCTCGGCGGTGGAGAACCTCGCCTCATCGCGGGCGGGCCGAACGACGAGGTGATGCCTCGTTGGTCGCCAGATGGCTCCCGGATCGCCTTCCTGGCCGATGATGGCACCGGCATGAACGTCTATTGGGTGCCGCCCACTGGTGGGGCACGTCGGAGGATCGGGCAGACGCACCTCCAGTATCTGGACCGATTCACCTCGCTCAGCGCCATCGGTTCGCAACCATGGTCTCCAGATGGACGGCGTCTTGTGTTCTCACGGCTGGAGCCCACCAACAGCGTGGCGTTGTGGACGGTTGACATCGAGAGCGGCGCTGAAGCGCGCCTGACTTCTCCCCCGCCTGGCGCGAATGACTGGCGGGGCGCGTGGTCGCACGACGGCAAATGGATCGCGTTCAATCGTTTCCCGGCCAACGCGCCATCGGTGTTGTATCTGGTGCCGGCATCGGGAGGGGAACCACGAGCCGTGTTGCAGGACAAGACGGTCGCACGCGCCGCGGCAACCTGGTCGCTCGACGACCGTCACGTTCTGTTCGTCCCCGCTGCAGCGTTCGGAGGAGACCTCTCAGAGGTCGACATCAGCACAGGGAAGATCAGGCAGCTGACGGTCGGGGCCAAGGTCAGCAACCCGATCCTCTCCTCCACCGGGCGCATCGTCTTCTCGCAGTGGAGCCATGAGACGTTCTTTTTCAAGGTGCCGGTCGACAACCCGGCGAGCGTGCACGAGCAGATCTCCCTCAGCGCGGGCAGCAACTTCGCTCAACGCTTCTCACCAGACGGCCGGCAGATCGTGTTTCAATCGGCCCGCGCCGGCCGGTCGATGCTGTGGCTCCACGATGTCGAGACGGGCATGGAGCGCCAACTCACCTATCCAGCGGCGGGACGGGAGGACAGGACGCCGGACTGGTCGCCCGATGGGAAGCAGGTGGTGTTTCTCTCGAATCGCGATGGTCCATTTCAGTTGTGGGTCGCGGACGTGGACGGGGGAGCGACACATCGCCTGTCCGAGCAGGCGATCCCCATGGATGGTGATTGGTGGGTGAACGCACGAGTCGCACCGAGGTGGTCGTCCGATGGCCGCGCTGTGGCGTATCTCGCCCCGGGTGAACGCGGCTCGACGCTGTGGCTCATGAAAGCCGATGGCACTAACGCACGCCCCACGAAAGTGTCAGGCGTCTTGCGCTTCGACTGGTATCTGGACAGTCGCCGCGCAATCTATACGCGCAACGGCGCGGATGGGCGAATCGAAATGATCGCGACCAGCCTCGACACGGGCGAGGAGGGCTTACTTCTGAAGGCGAACGCCACGGAGCTGAGCGTCGCGCCGGATGGGAGCTCGGTCGCGTACAACAGCGCGGATGGGCACTTCAGCATGAATCGGTACGTGCT
>DASRJE010000072.1:0-40380 GCA_035649635.1 Vicinamibacterales bacterium
GTCGGCGTCGCGGCCGCCGTGGACGTGAAGGGTGGCCTGTTTCAGTCGGCACGAATCGGGTTGACCGGTGCGACCACTCACGCGGTTCGTCTCACGGCAGTCGAGCAGGCGCTGGCCGGAAAGCCGGCGACGAAAGAGACGATTGCCAGCGCGTCGGCCGTAGCCACGGTGGACGAGGTGAACTCGGACATCCACGCGAGCGATGAGTACCGCCGCGCGATGATCAAAGTGTTCACGCGCCGGGCGCTCGAAGGCGCGCTGGCGCGCGCGTAGTAATCCGATCCTGGCGATCGCGCAGATTGCCGGAGTCGTCGACGGCTCTTGGGCGTGCGGCGGAGTGAAAGGAACTTCGCAACTTTCTGAGGCTGTTCTATGCGTTACCGATGGCTCGTTTCGATGTGTGCGCCCGCCGTCCTGCTCCTGATCGTCTCGGAATTCCCGCCACGTCTCATCGCGCAGACGCCGCCGTCCGCGGCGGCGCCGTCTGCGAAGAGCGCCAGCGGTTGGTCGGCGCGTACGCCGGACGGCCAGTTCGACCTCGAGGGCGTGTGGGACTTCAGCACGATCACGCCGCTCGAACGGCCTAATGGCCTCGACAAGCAGACGTTCACCGACGAAGAGGCCGTGGCGTTCGAGCGCGAGGAGAACCAGCGCCAGAACCGCGATCTCATCGATTCCAAAAAGGGTGGCGCTCAATACCTGCCCGGCAGCGTCATCCCCTACAACGAGTTCTGGTACGAGCGCGGCAACAAGATCATCGGCGACAAGCGGACGTCGCTCATCATCGATCCGCCAGATGGCCGCATTCCATCGCTCACGCCAGCGGCTCAGAAGACGCTCGATGCACAGGCCGCCATCGCGCGCGAGGAACAGCTGGGCCGCGTTCGCGCCGATTCACCGCAATCGCGCTCGCTTGCCGACCGCTGCATCCTTGGATTCAACGCCGGTCCGCCGATGACGCCGGGCGCCTACAACAACTACGTGCAGATCACCCAGGCGCCTGGCCTCGTCACGCTGCTCGTTGAGATGGTGCACGACGTGCGTGTTGTCCCCGTCGATGGGCGTCCGCGCCTCCCTTCGGTAATCCGCCAGTACAAGGGTGACTCGCGCGGACGATGGGACGGACGCACCCTGGTGATCGAGACGACGAATTTCCTCCGCGAGACCAGCTTTCGCGGGTCGAGCGCAAATCTCCACCTGGTCGAGCGCTTCACGCGCATTGACGCGAACACGCTCCTCTATGAATTCACGGTCAACGATCCCGGGACGTGGACCAGGCCGTGGACTGCTGCGATTCCCATGAAGAAGGTGGACGCGCCCATCTACGAGTACGCGTGCCATGAAGGCAACTACGCACTACGAAACATCCTCGCTGGCGCTCGCGCGCAGGAGAAATAGGGGATGCGTCAATACACTTCTGCCGTCGTGATCGTGCTGGCGACCGGGCTCCTATCGGGTCAGACGCGATCCGCCAAGACGCTCAACATCTACGTCGTGGACGTCGAGGGCGGCAATGCCACACTTGCCGTGGCGCCCTCGGGCGAGTCACTGCTCATCGATACCGGAAACGCTGGCGCCGGTGCCGTGCGTGACGCGACGCGGATTCTCTCGGCGGCGCGGGATGCTGGTGTCTCCAGGATCGATCACTTGATCATCACGCACTGGCACGGCGACCATTACGGCGGGCTCACCGAGCTCGCGGCGCGCATTCCGATTGCGCACTTCATCGACCATGGGCCGAATGCGCAACCGAATCGCGTCGTGGATGATTTCCTCAAGGACACGTACCCCAAGCTCCATGGCAACGCCAAACACACGATTGCGAAACCTGGCGACCGCGTGACCCTGGGGGGCGTTGACGTGCGAGTCGTGACGTCGGCGGGACAGGTCCTGTCGTCGCCACTGGCAGGGGCCGGCTCGCAGAACCCGTACTGCGCCAGCTTCAAGCCCGGAGACAACAACGCCGAGGATCCGCAGTCAGTTGGCAGTCTCATCACCTTTGGCCGGTTCCGGACGATTCACCTCGGCGATCTCACGAAGAACAAGGAATTCGAGCTGATGTGCCCGAGCAACCGGGTCGGGACGGTGGATGTCCTTCTCGGCTTGCATCACGGGCAGGACACGTCGAACTCCGAAGTGCTGGTCCATGCCTTGCGGCCGAGGGTCGCGGTCATGAACAACGGGACCCGCAAGGGTGGGCTGCCCGAGGTCATGAAAACGGTTTACACCTCGCCCGGCCTCGAGGATCTCTGGCAGATACACTTCTCCGTGTTGAGCGGGCAGGAGTTCACGATGCCCGGCTTGTTCATCGCCAACTGGGTCGACGAGCAGGCGCAGGCGATGCCGATCGAACCGGTGCCGCTGCCAGCGCCCGGCCCCAATGTGCCACCGCCGCCAGCGCACGACGGTGCCGCCTACTGGATCAAAGTGTCTGCCCAGGAAGACGGGACGTTCACGGTCACGAATGCCCGCAATGGCTTCTCGAAGGTCTACGCTCCAAAGTGATAAGCCGACAATCGCAGCCCGGCGAACGTGTCGTTGAATGCGACGACCGCTCTGTCGTTGCCGGCAGCGCCTGAGGCAACCATCAGCGGCAGCAGGTGTTCTTCCCGCGGATGCGCCGCCCGCGCCGCGGGTGCGCCCGCCCACTGCTCAAGCCGGCGGTTTCGCTCGGATCGTTCCTGCACCATGGCCTCACGCAGCCACGCGTCGAACGTCTCTGCAACCGGCGCTGCACGAGGGTCGCGAAACGCGCGCAGGTTGTGGAACGTCATGCCACTGCCGATGATGAAGATCCCTTCGTCGCGCAGTGGCACCAGCGCGCGACCGATGGCCAGATGCTCCGCGGGATCCAGGCCTCGCTTGAGCGACAGCTGCACGGCCGGCACATCGGCATCGGGATACGTGAGCTTCAACGGAATGAAAGCACCATGGTCGTACCCGCGCTCGGCATCGGCGTCGCTTCGAATACCCGCATCGTCCAGCAACTGTCGCACCCGGGACGCCAGGCCGGGCGCGCCAGGCGCCGGCCACGTAATCTCGTACGACTCCGGTGGGAAACCGTAGTAGTCGTAGAGGATGGGTGGACGTGCCGAGGTCATCACCGTCGGCACCGGCTCTTCCCAGTGAGCCGAGATCACCAGCAAGGCTTTCGGCCGCGCCGAGGGAATTGCGCTCACCGATCGCAGATAATCGGCAAGGCGATCGACGTCTGCTCGAGGAAAACCGATCTCGACGAACGGCCATGGACCGCCGCCGTGGGGGACGAACACGACG
Organism: Vicinamibacterales bacterium; assembly: GCA_035649635.1. Classification (GTDB taxonomy): domain Bacteria; phylum Acidobacteriota; class Vicinamibacteria; order Vicinamibacterales; family UBA2999; genus Gp6-AA40. The sequence continues at coordinate 3,277 of DASRJE010000072.1, forward strand.
GGCATGCGATCGGCGCCGTTCACACTTCTCGCTTCTGGCTGCTCAGTTCGTGTTCAGGTTCACGTTCACGAATCCAGGCCCAGGGCGCGCCACATCACCAGGCGCTGCTCACGAATAGGATCGTTCACCAGCTTGCTCTCGTTATCGATCACCATCGTCGGACGATCAGTCGAGTTGTACGGTGTCCACCGTGGCAGCTTCGGCGTATTCGGATTGCCAGTTCTGGCGAACGCGATCCAGGCATCGCTCACCTTGTCGGCCAGCGCCATCGCCTCGGGCCCACCGCCAGTGAGACGTGTGGCGGCCTTGACGTTGTCGAACGCGAAGGGGATTTCGATTGTGTGGGGAGACTTCAAACGGCCGCCATCGGCCGGCGTCTCCCAGCGGAAGTAATACAGGTAGACCGGACCCTTTCCGAGCGCCGCGCGACGTTCCGCAATCTTCATCACCGGACCGCTGTAGCGATGGTCGCTAGCGATCAGGAAATACAGATCGGACGGGCTCGCGCCGGGATTTGCCTTCTGGTAGACCTGGATCGCGTTATCGGCATGCGCGCCGAGCAACGTGCGGATGCGGGTGCGCATGGCCGCGTCCGTCAGCTCGAAGTCCTGAGGCTGAGCGCTCGATGTCAACTCCGTGCGAGTCGACCCGAGCATCAGCGGCACGTCCGCCGACACACTTGACGCCACGGGATGGAACGGGTGTCGGGGAATGAACATGCCATCGACCAATGGAGAGAACCCCTGTGTCATCTGGTCGACGTTCATCTTCCGCACGACCTGGAAGTAGGCGCCCATCAGCTTGTCGAGCGGGATGTTTTGCAGCTCGCGCGCCTGGCCTCTCGAGAGCCCGAGCGTCGTCATCAACTCGCGGGCGACACGCGTCCCCTGCGCGCTCTCCACCAACTGCAGCGTTGCACCGCTTTCGATCACGGCGCGGTGGAACAGTCCCTTGGCTTTCGGCATCGCGAGCAGGGTCGCCACTTTGCGGCCTCCGCCAGACTGGCCGAAGATCATCACGTTCCCCGGATCGCCACCGAACCGTGTGACGTTGTCGCGAACCCATTCGAGCGCGAAGACGATGTCGAGCATCCCGGCGTCGCCGGAGCCAGCGAACTCAGGGCCGCCCGCTTCCTCGAGCGACGTGAATCCCAGGACATTGAGGCGGTGATTGATTGTCACGACCACGACGTCGCCACGCTTCGCCAGGTTCGCGCCTTCTGTTACGGGCGACGATCCGGAACCGGTCGCAAACCCGCCGCCGTGACACCAGAACATCACCGGACGTTTGCGTCCGTCGCCAAGCGCCGGCGTCCAGACATTGAGAACGAGACAGTCTTCGCTCTCCCCGGGAAGACCGGCGGCCGCGACGGCAAGCGGCGAGGCGTTCCGAGCGGCGCCCGGCTCGCGCTGCGGTGCGCTTGGGCCATATGCGATCGCGTCACGCACACCGCTCCACTTCGCGGGAGCGACCGGCGGCATGAACCTGTTCTTGCCTGCCGTGCTCGCACCGTACGGAATGCCTTTGAAGATCTTGATCCCCGCGACGTCGGTTCCTCGTACACGGCCGTACGCGGTGTCCACCGTCACGGGTGAACCCTCTTGCGCGAATACACGCGCAAAGCCCGCGCTCGACACCGCAATCACCAACCCGGATTCTCGAAGGAAGTCTCGACGGGATCGCATCGTGATCATGTGAGGATCCTTTCCTTGGGCTTACGAGCTCAACTTTCCTTGCAGGCACGCGAAGAACCGGTCCTGCATCATCTTGGATACGCCCGAGATCAGCCGCTGCCCGACGCGCGCGATTGGACCACCCGTCTGCACGGTGCCTTTGACGTCGACAACCGTAGCATCGCCGTCGGGGCGCAGCACAATGGCCGCGTTCCCCTTGACGAACCCTGGCCGCCCCTGTCCTTCCACCGTCAACCGATAGGAACTGTGTTCGATCTTGTCCGAAATGATCACCGTGCCTTCATAGGTGCCGGTAATCGCCGCCAGCGCCACAGTGAGTCGAGCGTGATATCGATCAGGTCCCTCCGGCTGGAGCGTTTCACAACCCGGGATGCAGGAGGCGATCGCCGACGGATCCATGAGGAGATCCCAGACACGCGCGGGTGGCGCTGAAAACGTGTATGAACCGCTGATATCCATCAGATGCGTGTGCGCCGGCGCCGTGATGTCGCGTGCGAGGCGACGGCGCCCAAGTGTACCGCCAAGTCCGCGAGATCGGCGAGCGTTCGAGCGGCGAGGAAGTCGTCGACGAACGGCAGCGCTGCCTGAAGGCCCCGTGTCAGCGGTGCGTAGTCGAAGGTGCCGATGAGGGGATTGAGCCAGATCAATCGGTGACAGCTTCTTTGCAGCCGGGCCACCTCCTCCCGGAGCACAGCGGGATCCCCACGGTCCCATCCATCTGAGATCAGCAGCACGACTGGCGCCTGATGCAGGACGCGGCGAGCCCATCGCTGATGAAACTGACGGAGCGCTGGACCGATACGTGTGCCACCCGACCAATCGGGTACGACGTCAGAAACCGCGTCGACCGCCTGCTGCAGCCGCCGGACGCGGATCTGTCGTGTCACGCGCGTGAGCCCGGTGGCGAACAGAAACACTTCCAGCCGCCCATGACGATGGGCGAGGCCGTGGGCGAAGTGAAGCAGCATCCGCGAGTAGCGCTCCATCGAGCCGCTCACATCGCACAACAACACGAGTGGCCGCGGTTTTGTGCGGCGGCGACGAGTGGGTAACACAACGACCTCCCCGCCGCTGCGCAGGCTTCGCATCAGCGCCCGACGGAGGTCAATGCGGGGACCGCGGCCACGAACCCACCGGCGCGTGCGGCGCTCGCCCGGAATCCACTCGAGTCGGTCGAGAGCGAGACGCGCGCGTGCCATCTCTTCGGGAGAGAACTCGGCGAAGTCTTTGTGGGCCAGCCCTCCGATCTCGCTCCAGGTTTGAACGACGCCTTCCCGCGCCTCATCGCCCGTGCCTTCGTCGGTTGCGCCCCCCTCCGGCGTCAGCAGGCCGGAAGACATCGACGCTCGCGCCACGGATGTTCGGGCATCGCCGACGTTGGTGCCCTGCATGGCAAACGGGTTCGAGTGGTCGCGCCAGAACGCATCGAAGGCGTCCTCGAACCTCGCCAGTTGTTCGTGTCGTTGGACGAGCAGCGCGCGGCAGGTGTGGAAGACCTCGTCGCGCACGTTGAGATCGACGTAGGTCAGCGCTTCGGTGAGCTCGAGGATGCGTCCGACCGGAATCTCGAAGCCCAGACGGCGGAGCACGCGCCCAAAGACGACGAGGTTTTCGACGAAATGGCCAGGCGGATCTGTCATCGCGCCAGTGCACGTTGCAACATGCCGGCGAGACGTTCGCCGCGAACGGCTTCGATGTCGTCTTTCGCCTTGAGCACGACGCCCAACGTGCTTTCGATCGCGCCGGCGTCGAGCGCCTGGTGGTCGAGCGCCGCCAGCGCCGCGACCCAATCAAGGGTTTCGGATACACCGGGAACCTTGTACAACTCCACGCCGCGCAACTCGTGCACGAGCGCCGTGACCTGTCGCGCGAGCTGCTCGGCAGCGTGTGGCACACGCGCATGGACGATGGCCATCTCTTTCTCGAACGAGGGGTACTCGATCCATTGATACAGGCAGCGCCGCTTGAGCGCGTCGTGCACTTCGCGCGTGCGGTTGGACGTCAGGATCACGAGCGGCGGCTTCGTCGCTCGTATGGTCCCGAGCTCGGGGATCGTGATCTGAAACTCCGCCAGCAACTCGAGAAGATAGCCTTCGAATTCTTCGTCCGCGCGATCGATTTCATCAATCAGCAGCACAACCGGCCGCGAGTGCGCCGGATCGATCGCCTGCAGCAGCGGGCGCTTGATTAGAAAGGTCTCGTTGTACAGCTCGCGCCGCGCCGCCGATTTCAACAGTTCGCCGGTGGCTTCGAGAATGCGCAGCTCGAGCAACTGCCGTGCGTAGTCCCACTCATACACGGTATGAGCAACGTCCAATCCCTCGTAACACTGAAGCCGGATGAGGTCGGCATCGAGGGCCGCGGCCGCCGCCGCAGCCAGCGATGTTTTGCCGACGCCCGCCTCCCCTTCCAGGAACAGCGGCTTATTGAGGCGAAGCGCGAGAAACAGCGAAACCGCAAGGCCACGGTCGGCCACGTAGTGCTCGCCAGCCAGCCGTTGCTCGAGTTCAGAGATGGATGCGGGAGAGATAGGCGCTAAGTGTACCACTCCTGGGGCTCGGGGTTCGGGACTCGGGTTGTGGCATCACTCGTCTCGGGATCGGGCCCGAGGACAAGCGCTTTCGCGAATCCCGGATCCCGAATCCCGGATCCCAAGTCCCGGATCCCAAGTCCCGGATCCCGAGTCCCGGATCCCGAGTTCCCGTGCAAGAAACGTCAGGGCACCCGTTCTAAGACCAGAAGCCTGATTATCCGGGCCGGATCCGGCGGTTACGCCGGCCGTTTGAAAGGGGTTTTGCAATGCGTGTAGCTCTATGGTTTGTGGGAGCGCTTCTCGCCGTCGGCGGCGTTGTGCCGACGTCGACGACTGACTCGAACGCCAGCGCGGCAGCGCCGGCCCCTGCGCAAGGCTCGTCCACGCTCGACGATCAAACCGAGCTTGCACTTACGGTTTACAACTCGAACATCGCGCTGGTACGTGATGTCCGCACGCTGCAGTTGCCACGCGGGACCTTCGATCTTCAGTTCATGGACATCGCCGCGACCGTCAACCCCGCGACGGTCCATTTCCGATCGCTGAGCGAACCGAATCGAGTCAGCGTGCTCGAACAAAACTACGAGTACGACTTGCTCGAGCCTGACAAGCTGCTGCGCAAGTACGTCGGCCGCGACGTCACACTCGTTCGACGGAGAGAAGACAACGGTCGGACAATTGAGGAGCCGGTTACGGCTCGCCTCCTCAGCTACAACCAGGCACCGGTGTGGCAGGTTGGCAACGAGATCGTCACCGGCCTGGGCGCCGACCACATTCGCTTTCCCGAACTCCCGGGCAATCTCTTCTCACGCCCGACGCTGATCTGGTCGCTCAATAACGACGGCGGCGCGCGCCATCGCGTCGAAGCCTCTTACCTCGCCACGAACGTCAAATGGAACGCCGACTACGTTCTGACCGTGGCGCGCGACGACAAGACTGCCGACATCGACGGGTGGGTCACCGTCACCAACGGCAGCGGCACCGCCTTCCGGAACGCGATGTTACAGCTCGTTGCTGGAGAACTGAACCGCGTCTACCCCGCCGCCGCCATGATGGAGCAAGCCGATCGAATGCTGCGATCGGCTGCGAGCGTCGCGCGAGAGATGACGCAGGAGGCGTTCTCCGACTATCACCTCTACACGATGGGCCGGAAAACGACCGTCAACAACAACCAGACGAAGCAGGTCAGCATGCTCGACGCGACCGGCTTCCCGATCATCAAGCGCTATGTCGTCGATGGTCAGGCCTTCTACTACCGCAACGCGCAGCATCCCGGATCGCCGATCAAGGACAGCGTGCAGGTCTATTACCAGTTCAAGAACGAAGACCGCGCGGGTCTGGGCATCCCGATGCCTGCCGGCGTCGTCCGTGTCTACCAGTCCGACTCGAAAGGCGGAACCCAATTCGTGGGCGAGGATCGCATTCAGCACACCCCGACCGACGAGACACTCAATCTGAAGATCGGAAACGCCTTCGATGTCGTCGCCGAGCGGAAACAGATTGACTTCGAGAAGATCACCTCGAATGTGTACGAGGTCGAATATGAAGTCGTCCTGCGCAATCACAAGACGACACCGGTCGCTGTCGAAGTGAACGAACCGATTGGTGGCACATGGCGCATCTTGCGCTCGTCGCACCAGTGGACCAAGACCGATGCCTGGGCCGCGAAGTTCGGCGTACCGGTCGCGGCCAACGGAAGCGCGACGCTCAGCTATCGTGTGCGGGTGACCTATTGAGTCGTAATCGGCGGGTCTAAAAAGCAAGACCCGCCCTACGCTGTCGATCTGAAGTGGAGGGCGGGTCCTGTTCTTTGGCAGCGCCCACGCGGTTAGAGCGTGCGCAAATACGCGATCACGTCGGCCGCATCCTGGGAAGTCATTCGGAATCTGGGCATCGGATAGCGCAGCTGCGTTCCGTCGCGCTTGATGGCGCCCTGTGTCAGCAGGCGCATCGCTTCCGCATCGGTGTAACCCGGCAAGCCGGCGATGCGAGGGATCTGGAGGGGCCAGTCGGAACGCCATGGTGGACGCATCGGCATCGGCCCACCCTTGAACCGCGTGCCCGCCACGATGTTTCCCTCAGGGTCGCGCGTGGAATGACACTCGTAGCACATCACCACGCGCTCCACGATGTAGCGCCCGTGCTCGACGTTGCCGGCGGGTGCGGCAGGCGCCGCGGCTTGTTGAGCAGAGAGTCGAACCGCGACGAGTAGTAGTGCGCAGGCCCCCAGGGAAATGAACAGACGTGAAACCGACATCAACTCCTCCTCTCAGCATTATGTGCCGGAGTGGCGTCACCATGCCGTTCCGGGTTCCGTGCTTGAACCCCGAACCCTGAACACGCCCGCCCTCGCGCGAAGCGCTTCGGCGCGGTCTCGCCGCCTTGGCGGAGGCGGAAACGCGGAAACCTGGAACCAGGAATTCGAGACTTTTGGATCAGTGCTGCGTTGCCAGTGCAGACATCAACGCTATCGGGTCGACGGTCATGTCACCGAAGCGCACGGCCCAGTGCAGATGCGGCCCGGTCACGCGGCCGGTCGCGCCTGATTCGCCGACGAGATCACCGCGCGCGAGCGTGGCGCCCGGCGTCACGTCGATTCGCGACAAATGAGCAAGCAGCGAGAAGACCCCGAGGCCGTGGTCGATGATCACGGTGTTCCCGGCGAAGTAGAGGTTCTGCGCGACCACGACGCGGCCTGCGTTGGGAGCTTTGACCGGCGTTCCCGTCGCCGCGCGAAAATCAGCGCCCTGGTGGCGGCCGGCGGGTTTGCCATTGGTGATCGTCAATCGTCCGAAACTGCTGGTTGCCGTACCAGCGACAGGCGCGTCGAATGGTCCGCGCCAGTAGCGCTGGGGTGTGACAATCGCGAATGCTTCGGCCATCACCCGCGCTTCCTCTTTGATGCGCGCGAGCTCCTCTGGAGGTGGGTTCGCCAGCCTGGGATCGACTTGAAGCCGTCGCGTCTCGAACCTGTAGCGTTCGACGAGCAGCGATACGCGGGTCGTGCCAGTCAACCCGCTCGCGGTCTTGCCCTGGATCATCAGCGGCACCGGACCCGGGGCCGACTCCAGGTTCACGCCCACGAGCCCGTTCCACTCTCTGGGCGTCGCGGTCCAGAACCGGACCGGACGTCCCGCAGCCTCGCCGGTGAGCTCCGTGAGATCGAGCGTGGAAGCCACCGAGATCAGCGCGACGCCTCCAGGCTTGAGCGTTCCAGGAGCATCCATCACAGTCAGCGTCAAAGGTCCCTGATCGGCTGTTTGGGTCGATACGTTGCCATGCGCGGCAACCCACACCACGACAGCGAGGAACAACAGCGGACGCGACAGGCCGAACGAGCGCACGTGCATGAGGTCCTGGGATTCAGAGTAACGCGATCCTTTTGTCGGCGGAAGGGTTGGCTGCCTGCAATCGGTGGCGGCAATCGGCGGAACCGGGGGGCCGAAGAACAGGACCCGCCCTACGCCTACCGGCGGGTCCACAGAGCAGGACCCGCCCTACCTGTGTGTCTTCCTGCCCGTTCGGGTGATGATTGCGACAACGGCGTCTGCGACCATGGCTCCATGGTGAATGAACTCTCGACTCAAATGGCAGATGCCGTGGACGCCGTGGCGGCATCGGTCGTCCAGGTGCAAGGTCAACGGCGTCCGGCAAGCGGTCTCGTCTACGGCGATGGTCTGGTGCTCACAACGATGCGGGCGATCGGTGGAGACGATGGGCTGCATGTGCGCCGGCACGATGGGACGATCCTTGACGCCGAGCTCGCCGGCTGGGATCCGGCCACGACTCTCGCACTCCTTCGCGTGACGGACCTCGCCCTGCCTGCGCTCAGCCCCTCGTCGACGGCTCCGCGTGTCGGTCATCTTGCCCTGGCAGTGGCTCGCTCGTGGAGCAACTCGCTGACTGCCAGCGCGGGCATCGTCTCTGTGATTGGTGGACCACTTCGAACCGGAAGGCGACGCGCGATCGATCAGGTGATTCGCACGACGGCGCCGATGCACGATGGCTTCTCCGGTGGCGCATTCATCGACTCCACCGGCGCGCTCGTTGGCGTGACGACGGCGACGGCGATCCGTGGCACGGCGGTCGTCATCCCTGCTGGAATCGCATGGGCCGCGGCCCAACGGGTCCTGGAGCATGGGCAGACACGGCGGGGTTATCTTGGCCTGATGGGGCAACCGGTCACGTTGTCGGCATCTCAGACCACGTCGACTGGACGGGAGACCGCATTGCTGGTCGTTGGCCTGGCGCCGTCGAGCGCGGCCGCGTCCGCTGGAGTGCTGGTCGGTGACATCGTGCTCGCGCTCGACGACACATCGACGGCATCGCCAGAAGATCTGCTCGATCTGCTGGCGACGCAGAGCCCCGGGCGTCAGGCTACGTTGAAGTTGCTTCGCGGAAACGCTGCGATCGACCTGCCGGTGACAATCGGCGAACGTCCTGCCCGGTGAATGCGCGCGATCCTCGTCGGACCTGCGACTATACGCGACCGGCTGCGCTGGGACTTGGAAGCGTTATCGATACAGATCGTTGGTGAGTTCGACACGATGGCCGAAGCCCGGCGCTCCGGCCTCGACACCGACATCATCGTTACGCCACCCGACGAGGCGTCACCGACAGACGATCGGGAAAGCGTTTTCGAAGAAGCCCTCACCCACCGCGAGCTCGAAGTGCTCGAGCTGTTGGCCGAAGGACTGCCCAACAAGGGCATCGCTGACAAACTGGGGATCAGCGATCAGACTGTGAAATTCCACATCGCGTCGATCATGGGCAAGCTCGGCGCATCCAATCGCGTCGAGACGGTCAGGCGCGCGGTCAGGCGCGGACTTCTCTCGTTGTAGCGGCCGGCTACTGCATTTCCAAAACCAGTAGAGCGGAGGCTTTTTGTCCACCGAGCCGTCGGCGAAAGTGCAAGCCTCCGCGTCGCGATGATCGCGCAGGCTGAAGCCCTGCGCTCTACGACGATATAAATTCCTCGGGCACCACAGTCACCTGTCGACGCGTGCCATTACGAAGAATCGTCATCGTGTTCGACACGCCGATTCGCTCGGCGGTCAGCACGCGATGAAGATCGTCCACGCCCGTAACCGGCAGCTCGCCGAGCGCGATGATGATGTCGCCGGCGGCCAGTCCTGCGCGGCTCGCGGGACTCCTGGACTCCACCGACAGCACCAGGACGCCGGACGATGCCGTTGTGCGCGGTCCAACGCCGGGCTTGCGCGGCACTGGAACGTTCTGACCACCGACGCCGATGTAACTACGCCGGATGCGGCCATCGCTGATGAGACCCGCGGCGACGAAGCGCGCGGTATTGCTGGCGACCGCGAAGCAGAGACCCTGGGCGGTGAGAATCGTGGCCGTGTTAACACCAATCACCTCCGCCCGGGAGGTGACCAGCGGACCACCGGAATTCCCGGGATTCAGCGCCGCGTCGGTCTGGATGATGTCATCCATCAGCCGTCCCGATCCGGCTCGAAGCGATCGCCCGACGCCGCTTACGATCCCCGCCGTCGCCGAGTGATGAAAGCCGAATGGATTGCCAATGGCAATCGCCATCTGCCCGACCCGTACTCGCCGCGAGTCGCCGAAGCCCGCCCAGGGCAACGAGCTGGCGTCGATGCGGAGCACGGCCAGGTCGGTGTGCGGATCGTCGCCGACGAGATCGGCTCGAGTTGCAGGCCCATCGGACAACGTCACCGTGAGTTGAGTGGCCTTATGAACGACGTGACTGTTCGTCAGGACGAAGCCGTCAGGGGTGAAGACAACGCCCGAACCCCCTCCCCGGCCCCGCTCGACACGGACGACAGCCGGGCCAATTGTGTCGACAACGCGGACAACGGCCGACGAGTAGGCGTCGAGCAATTCGTCATCATCGGGTTGGCGAAGTGGACTGGTGGCCATAGCCCAATCGTAGGGATCGGGCACGTGTGGGACATCACCCGTACGGGCAGGGCGTCCGGTTAGACCGCCCGGTCGTCGAACGAGGATGCCTCTCCGTTCAGGGGACCACCGCGGCGATGCCGGGTGTTCATCTCGAAGTCGGCAACGAACTTGTCCAACTCGGCTACCGGGTCAGCCACGTTGTCAGGCTCGTCGAGCAGCCCTGGCGCCGGCTCGCGGACTGGCGGCGCGACTGGCGGTGGTGCGAGCGGCGACGCCGCAATCAGCGGCGCGTCGACCGGCGCCTGGTGTGCGATCGCCGGCTCCGGCGTGATGAGCCTCGTCCCCGCGCGCTGAGGCATCGATGGCTTCGACACGAATGGTCTGCGCACCGGCGCCGAGCGCGGCGACGTCGTTTGCGACTGCTCGTGGCGATACCAAAAGACGAGGCCGATGCCCCACGCGAGCCAGGCCACCCAACCGATCTTGAGCGGCATCATAAAGGCGTCCAGGACGTCCAGCAGTTCAGCCATATTGCTACTCCACCCACGCGAACGACTTGAACGCCGAAAGCGAATAGCGGGTCAGGAGCGCTTCGAAGATCGGCGCGTTGATGCTCTCGAGCGCCATCGCTGCACGTAGTGCCTCGTCGACGTTGGTGCCATCCTCGCGTTCGAGCACCAGAATGATCACGACACGCCGCTGATCGGATGTGTCGTTTGCCGCTTTCGTGGGCATGTGATGACCGACGTTCAGCTTCCGGATGGGAATCGGCTTCGAGATCGCCCGTCGCACCCACGTCGCTATTCGCTCTGCCCGCTTGGCGGCTCGCGCCTCTTCACGCTTGCGACCGGACTCCAATGACAGCCCCGGGACAATCTCCTCTGAGCTGGCGCCAACGACGATGATTTCCCGGGCGCGCTCGAGGACGCCTTTCATCTCCGGCGTGAATGACGGCTCGTCCAGGCTGCTCTCGAGCGACTCGTACGACGACATCCGCCAGCGGAATTCGTCAGTGAAGAGCAACACGCGGAACGACGCCCGTCGCCCCTGCTGATCCTTCGCGTTGCGAACGATCACGTCGTGGGCGACTTCTGGTGGCTTCGGCGTGTTGACTCGCGTCAACCGATCGACTTCGAGCGCGGTCGCGTACGACAGGCCTACTCCCGCAATGACGAACGCTGCGGTCGAGAGTCCAAACCTGACCCGCATAAAGACCGAGCTCCCGCGACGTTGCGATGAACCTGCCTTCGAAGCCACTGTTGCCTGCCTCCGGGTGGGATGAAGTGCAGGATTGTCGCCACCCTTGAGGCGCTGGCGTCACAGGCAGGCGCAGGCAGATATGGGCCATCGTAACGGGCAGACGGGCCTGGAAACCTGACACAAAGTGTCGGAAAGGCAAAAAGTGGCCGAACGTTTACTGGCTAGCGGATAAACGTGAAGCGGGATTGAGCCGAAGGACCGCTGCCGAACGGCCAAAAGACCGACCCGTTGCTCGGGCGCGCGGTGGCGCTGACGCGGATGTAGTAATCGCGATTGGGCTCGAGCAACGACGTGCTGAAAAGTGGGAAGCGAGTGACGCTGGTCATCCACGTCCGGACAACAGCTTCGTCCTGTGTTGAAAGTGCCTCTTCCACTCGGCCGTCGAGCATACGGACGACCTCATGCGTGCGAGTGAGATTGTCGTAATTCACGCTCGTCGCCACACTGGCGGTTGCGATGGTTCTGTCCACCCACGCCGGCACGTCGAGGCGCAATTCGACCGCGTAGGTAAACGTCGTCTTCAGGCCGCTCTTGATCGCGTCGCGCACTTCACCGGTCAGACCGCCGGTCAATTCAAACGACACCAGGACGTGGTCATCTTTGACGAGAGGGACGACGCGAAGCGTCTGAGTGCCTTGAGCGAAGATGGTGGTGATCGCGCCGACAAGGGCGAGAACGCACAGGAGGGCGCGCGCGCTAGCCCGCGCGGGCGCTGACGAGACCCGGAACCTCCGGCGTCTGGTCATGTTCTCCGAGTGTGCAAAACCGCGACGCATCGAGCAGTATCCCGGTGACTGTAGCACACGTGAGGGCGATTTCAGGCCAGAATCGCGGCTTCGATGTATCATTTCCATCGGGATTAAACCCTACTGCGCTTTGCGAAGACTCAGCATCGCTACCGCCGTGCTGCTCGGTGTTGTTGTCTCCGCACAACGTACCGAGGCTCAGGGACTCACTTTCTCCCTCTTCGAGCGCTACCTCGAGTCTTTCCGAGTCGAGGCCAACATTCCCGGCCTCTCCGCTCTCATCGTTCAGAACAGCGTGGTGGTCTGGGACCGCGGCTTCGGCCGGCGCGACGTCGAGTCGGGCGCTCCGGCGACGTCGGACACCCCGTACATGATCGGCGGTCTGTCGCAGACCTTCGGAGCCACTCTCCTGTTGAGAAAGTGTATCGATCAGTGGGGCGCGCAGCTGGACGACGCCGTGGTGTTGCGAAGCCCGAGCTATGCGGAGCCGCAGACGACGCTTCGCCAGTTGTTGTCGCACACGTCCCCCAATGGGGGCGAATTCCAATACAGCCCGTCGCGATTCGCCGCGTTGACGCCCGTCATCGAGCGCTGCGCGCAGACGTCCTACCGTGCGGTTCTGGCCTCGGAGATTTTTGATCGGTTTGCAATGCAGGATTCGGCGCCCGATCAACTTTCGGCGGCCTCTAATAGCCCATTTGACGCGGGCCATCGCGCGCGCTACTCCGACGTGATCGGGAAGATGGCCGTACCGTACCGTATTGCCAGTGGTCGGCCTCAGCGGAGCTCGGATCTCCCGTCGCGCGCCGCCGACGCCTCGGACGGCATCATCAGCACGGTTCGCGACCTCGCGCGCTTCGATAATGCGCTCTTGGCGAATGCCCTGCTTGCCAGGGCGACGAGAGACGCCGCGTGGACGCAGTCGTACGCTGGTGACACACCACTGCCGACCGGTCTCGGGTGGTTCGTGCAGAACTATCACGGCGAACCAATCGTCTGGCAATTCGGCCTGATACGCGGCGGACACTCGGCCATCATCATCAAAGCTCCCAACAGCGGTCTGACGTTCATCGCTCTTGCCAACAGCGATGGTTTGAACGCGCCGTTTGCGCTCGAATCCGGTGACGTGACGTCTTCGCTGTTTGCGTCGTTGTTCCTCAGACTATTTCTACCTTGAGGGTCAATCCCGGCGTAGCCAGGGTGGCGGTTGTAGGGCTGCTGCTCCTCGTGTCTCCGCACGCCGCCGACGCGGATTGGCTGTTCGCCCCGTTTGTCGGTAGCGCGTTCGGGGGCTCGACCGCGCTGCCAGATCTCGAGCAGGGGGCAAGTTCCGCACAGCTCGTTTTCGGCGGCTCGGTAGGATGGTGGAGCGCAGGTGTGTTCGGATTCGAGGGCGATTTCGGTTATGCCCCGAGGTTCTTCGAACGCGACAACCTTGCTGGCGTCGTCACCAACAGCAATGCGGTCACGCTCGGGGCCAACGTCGTGGTCGCTACCCCTGTCAGCGTCACACGCGAGTCGTTGAGGCCATATCTGGTCGGCGGGCTCGGCTGGATGCACGCCTCGATCGATGAGAGCAACAACCTGTTTCCCGAGATCTTCGGTCGCGCTCAGAACGCCGTCGGCATGAATGTAGGTGGCGGCGCGATCGGTTTCATCAGTCCGCGCACCGGCTTTCGCTTCGAGCTCAGACATTTCCGCAGCCTCGAGCGCGACACGAACCCCCTTACTGGCGAACGGCAATCACTGTTGAGTTTTTGGAGGGCAACAGTAGGCGTCGTCATACAGCGGTAGACGCGGTTCGAGTTGGCCGGCTACTTGCACTGTCAGGGGGCATGACTAAAACGATGCCTTATTTACGCCTGAAACGAGCGGTCGTGGGGCTGGGCGTCGCCTGTGCGCTGACGCTGTCCACCGGAGCGCAAACCCGAATCGTCGCGCCCAAGAACAGCTACAGCCCCGCCGACGATGTGAAACTTGGCCGGGAGGCGGCCGCCGAAGTCGGCAAAGAACTGCCGATGCTGAACGACCAGCGGCTCGAGGACTACGCCGAGACAATCGGTCGGACCCTTGCCACAGCCATTCCGCCAGAGTTTCAACACAACGAATTTCGGTACACCTTCGACGTGGTGAACCAGAAGGAAATCAATGCCTTCGCGTTGCCCGGCGGACCCATGTTCCTCAATCGCGGCATGATCGAGGCGGCCAAGACCGAGGGCGAGGTTGCCGGTGTGATGGCGCACGAGATCTCGCACGTGGCGCTACGCCACGGGACGGCGCAGGCGACCAAGGGACAGAAGTTCCAGATCGGCTCCGTGCTCGGTCAAATCGCTGGCGCAATCGTGGGCGGCACTGCCGGGTCGATCATTTCGCAGGGGACGCAGTTCGGTCTCGGCGCGGCCTTCCTGAGGTACGGCCGCGAGTACGAATCTCAGGCCGACCTCCTGGGGGCACAGATCCTGGCTCGTGCCGGCTACAACCCGCGCGAGATGGCGAACATGTTCAAAACGATCGAAGCCGAGGGTGGCAACCGAGGCCCTGAGTGGTTGAGCAGCCATCCCAACCCGGGCAACCGGTACGAGGCGATCAATCGCGAGGCTTCGTCGCTGCGCGTGCAAGGCAACGCGAACACGGGACAGTTCCAGGACGTCCAAGCGCGGCTACGCTCGATGCCTCCGGCTTACACGGCCGAGCAGATTGCGAAGGGGCAGGCGAAGAGCAACCCGCAATCCACTGGCAACGGCCCGGCGCGCACTGGCGTGGCGGTGCCAGCGCCGTCGTCGCAGTATCGTGCCTCGTCACCGTTCTCGTTCCTGCGAGTGAGTCTCCCCTCGAACTGGTCCGAGGTGAGCGGTGACGACACTGGCATCACGTACGCGCCTGAGGGCGGCTACCGCGCGACCTCAGGAAGGCTCGAGGGTGTCACCCACGGGTTCCAGATCGGTGTCGCGAAGACGAACAACGGCAACTTGCAGCAGGACACCGATCAACTCGTCCAGGCGTTCGCGCAGAGCAATCCTCAACTGCGTCGCCAGGAGGGCTACGCACGCGAAACCGTTGCCGGCCGCACCGGCGTCCGCACGACGTTGACCAATCAGTCCGACATCACCGGTCAAGCCGAAGTGATCTCGCTGGCGACAACGCGACTGAATGATGGACGGCTGTTGTACCTCGTAGGTGTTGCGCCGCAGCGCGATGCCGGAACTTACAACGAGGTCTTCCGGCGCGTGCGTCAGTCGGTGGAGTTGCGCGACCAGTAAAGGGCGTTAACTCCCAAACTCCAACTCCCAACTCCCAAGCCGATATGCTCGGGAATTTGGGAGTTGGTAATTGGGAATTGGGAGTTGACGAAGGAACTATCGGAACGAACAATCGTCCACGTGATCGTTGACGAGGCCCATCGCCTGCATGAAGGCATACACGGTCGTGGGCCCCACGAACGTCCATCCCCGCTTCCGCAGATCCTTGCTCAGCGACGTTGACTCTGGCGTCGTGGCCATCGTCATCAGCACCTCGCGTGTGATCCGGCGCGGCCGGGACCCGCGCGCCGGCTGCCAGCGCCAGAAGTACTCCGAGATCGAACCCTCCTGATCGCGGAGCTCGATCGCACGCTGCGCGTTGTTGATCGTCGATTCGATCTTGCCGCGGTGCCTGACAATGCCTTCGTCCCTCAGCAGACGCGCCACGTCTTTCGACTTGAAACGCGCAACCGTATCGATGTCGAAGTTCGCGAACCCGCGACGGAAGTTCTCGCGCTTCCGCAGGATCGTCAGCCAACTGAGACCCGCCTGGAAGCCTTCGAGGCAGATCTTCTCGAACAGGCGGTTGTCATCCTTGACCGGCTTGCCCCACTCCTCGTCGTGGTACTTGACGTAAAGCGGATCTTCTCCACACCACCAGCAGCGTTTCACAGCACGGTTGACCTTTGACCTTTGACTTTTGACCTTGAGCGGTCACCGAAAGATGCCGCGAATTTCTTCGCCGATTGCGCCGAGCAAACCGCGCAGCGCGCGTTCGGCACGTTGCTTCAAGCTGCCCGAGTGCAGCTCACACAACTGCGTCGGGATGTCGTCGCCTGGCTTGAAGTATTCAACGTAGCTTGGGCAGCCGTCGAGCGCCCGGTGATACGACACCGAGCACATCACCTCGCTGCGAAGTCGAGGAGGTCGAGGAAACGATTCGGCCGGGAGCCGCCGCGCCGTCCGGCGCATGAAGTCCGCCCAGATCGGCAACGCCATCCGTGAGCCCGAAGCATCGCTACGGATCGTTTGCGGATCGTCGAATCCGATCCATACGCCGACCACGACCGAGGATGAGAAGCCAACGAACCATGCGTCCCGCGAGTCATTCGTCGTTCCCGTCTTGCCGCCCACTTCCATCGCAAGCCCCTGACGCTGCAGGCTCGCTGCGGTCCCCCGCCGCGTGACGTCCTGGAGCATCGTGACCATTTGATAGGCGACCTGCTCGGACAGTACCTGCTGACGATGTAGGTGAACGTACTCGACCTCATCTCCGTCGGCGTCCTCGATCGAAATCAGCCCGCGTGGCTGCGATCGATAACCCATTCCTGGAAAGACGGCGTACGCAGCGGTGAGCTCGAGCGGCGTCACCAGACCGCTGCCGAGCGCGAGCGAGGGCACATCAGGCTGATCCGGGACACCCAGATCATCGGCGAGCTTGATCACGGGGCGGGCCCCGACGCGCTGCTGCAGCAGGACAGCCGCGGCGTTGCTCGATTCAAGCAGCGCTTCGCGCAACGTCATCGTGTCGTGCGTCTTCGCTCGATCGTCACGAGGTATCCAGACCCCTTCAGGCGCCTGGACTGCGACCTGCTGCAGGCCGCTGATTGTGGAGACCGGTGAGAGTCCCTGTTCCAGGGCCGCCGCGTACACAAACGGCTTGAATGCGGAACCGGGCTGGCGATGGCTGCGGGTCGCGCGGTTGAATGGCGTGATTTGGTAATCGGACCCGCCAACGAGGGCCAGCAGACTGCCGTTGTGAGGATCGATCGCTACGAGCGCGGCCTGGAGACCCGGAACGCCCAGACGACGCAGTCCATTTCGGACGGCAACTTCCGCCGCATCTTGAACCTCCTGGACGAACGTCGTTTTGACTTTCCAATCGGGCGGGTTGTCGTTTCCTATGAGGTCCCTGAACTGCTGGCGCAGGAACTCCTTCGCGTAGCCGTGGTGATTATTCGCTGACGCAGCCGCGGGGCGTACGCGCAGTTTCTCGCGCCGAGCGGATTGCTCCTGCGCTGCCGTGATCTTCCCTTCCTCCCGCATGCGCCTCAACACGATGAAGCTTCGAGCGCGCGCGTGTTCGAGGCGATTCCATGGCGAATAGGATGCGGGCGCGCGAATGACGCCCGCCAGCAACGCCGCCTCCCCCAGCGTGAGATCGGCGGCCGGCTTGCCGAACGTCCGTCGCGACATCGTTTCCACGCCGTAAATCCCGCCGCCGAGGTAGACGCGATTCATGTAGAGCTGGAGAATCTCTCTCTTCGAGAGAAAGATCTCGAGCATCAGCGACAGCACCGCTTCTTTGGCTTTGCGCCCGTAAGTACGCGTGTTGGACAGGAACAGCGTTCGCGCCAGTTGCTGCGTGATGGTGCTGCCCCCTTGCCGTTCCTGGCTGCGAAGATTGTTCACCACCGCCCGGCTCAGGCCAATGGGGTCGATGCCGGGATGCAGGTAGAAACGGTGGTCCTCAACGGCAATGACGGCGTCCTTAAAGGAGGTGGCGATGCGGTCGAACGGCACGTCCTGCCGTTGCTCGTCGAGCCGGAACCATGGCCGATCGTCGGCGTCATAGAAGACGGTGTCGCCCACCCCCCGATTGAGCTTGTAGATGGCCCAGGCGTGCCGAACGGTCCATAAGCCCGACACCACGACTGCGCCTATGACGAGGGCTGCCGCGGCGAGAAAAGCCCAGCGCCAGAGGGGCTTTCCCCAGACGCTATCTACCAGCCTGCGTACGCGCGCACGTATCAACGCTGGACCGCTATGCCAGTTCATACGAGAATTTCGTACGCCGTAACATCAAGGTAGAGCCCGTATGTGAATGGTAATACTCTCAGAGCTCGCTAGCCTCAACGCAAGCGAGGGGTACAGTAAATATCGGGGCAACAGATGACTCAATTCATTAGACGCTCGTTGCTGCCGCTCGTTCTGGCGCTTTCGTCGCTGGCCGGGGTGGCGCAACAGCCCACCACGTCCAGGGAGAGCGATTTCCTCAGTCGAATCAGGCGCTTGACGGTGGAAGGCCGGCGCGCTGGCGAAGGCTACTGGTCGCCCGACGGCCAACGCCTGGTGTTCCAAAGCGAGAGGGAACCGGGCAACCCGTTCTATCAGATCTACCTGATGGATATGACGACCGGCGACGTGAGCCGCGTGTCCCCTGGGATGGGAAAGACCACCTGCTCGTTCATCAACCCGCAGACCGGTGACGTCCTGTTTGCTTCGACCCACCACGATCCGACGTCGAAACAACAGCAGGATGACGAGCTCAAGTTCCGCGCGTCCGGTCAGGAACGCCGATACTCCTGGGATTACGACCCGGAGATGGAACTCTATGTCCGTTCCACCAGGACGGGAACGCTGCGGCGCTTGACCAACAAGCGGGGCTACGACGCCGAAGCGAGCTACTCGCCTGACGGTCAGTGGATCGTGTTCTCATCAACGCGCCAGGCGTACGAACGAACGCTTTCCGCCGCGGAGCAGAAACAACTCGAGACCGATCCCAGTTACTTCGGTGAGATCTACCTCATGCGCGCCGACGCGGATGGATCAGGTGTGAAGCGCCTGACGAACGTTGCCGGTTACGATGGTGGACCGTTCTTCTCGCCCGACGGCAAGCGCATCATCTGGCGGCGCTTCGATGAGCGCGGCGTAATCGCCGATGTGTGGACCATGAATATCGACGGGACCGACCAGCGTCAGATCACGGACTTCGCAGCGATGAGCTGGGCGCCCTACATTCATCCATCCGGCCGTTACATCGTCTTTTCGTCGAACAAGCTTGGTTTCGAGAACTTCGAAGTGTTTCTCGTCGACATCGATGGGACGAAGGAACCCATTCGAGTGACTTACTCCGACGGCTTCGACGGACTTCCCGTTCCCTCGCCGGATGGGACGCGCCTGGCGTGGACATCCAGTCGAGGCGGCGGTCGTGAGGGTCAAATCTATCTGGCTCAATGGAATCATCAGCACGCGCTCGATGCGCTCGCGGCGGCGCCACCTCGCCAGAAAGCAACCCGAGGATCTGGACAATGACGATACGCCGAATCGCACACGGGATGTCGTTACCGCGGAGGCTGAAGCCTCCGCTCTACGGGTTGGTGCTGGGGCTGTCACTTTCTGTCGCGTACGCGCAGACACCAACGCCGGCGACCGCTCCGGCCACGCGCGCCTATGTCGAAACGCTCGCCTCGGACAAGTTCGCGGGACGCGAAGCGGGTTCGACCGGTGAACGGCAGGCCGGTGACTACATCGCCGCGCAGCTCGCGCGGATCGGCGTCCGGCCGCTTCCCGGACGACAGGATGTGTTCATGTCGTTCGAGTTCACCGCCGGAAGCAAGGACGGCGGCTCACAGCTCGTGATGGGTAATCAGCGATTCACAGCGCCTGATGACGTTGTCGCGCTTTCCTTCTCGGACGATGCGGACGTGTCAGCGCCGGCGGTCTTCGCTGGCTACGGCATTGTCGTGCCGGAGTCACAGAACTTCGGATACGACAGCTACGCGACGCTCGACGTGAAAGACAAGGCGGTCGTCGTCTTCAGATACTTCCCTGAGGATGCCGACAAGGAAACGAAGTCGATCCTGGCCCGCTACTCCGACCTGCGTTACAAGGCGCTGGCCGCTCGGCAACGAGGAGCAAAGGCGCTTCTGGTCGTTACGGGTCCGCGGTCGCCGAATGCCGGCCAGACTGTGCCGATTACGTTCGACACCGCACTGGCCGGTTCGGGCATTCCGGCGGCAAGCATCAGCGGCAAAGCCGCCGCTGCCCTGTTTGGTTCACGATCGCTGGAGTCGGTGCAGAAGGAGTTCGATACTGGTAACCCGCACGCAGCGGGTTTTGCGCTTGAAGGCGTAACCGTGGAGCTCGCGACGAAACTCGTTCGCGAGAGGCGCACCGCCCGCAATGTCGTGGCGTATCTGCCGGCGACTTCACCCGTGACCGGTGTCGACAAGCCGTGGATCGTGATTGGCGCGCACTACGACCATCTCGGGCTTGGCCGGAACGGCAACTCGCTCGCCGCCGCCGGCGACGCTGGCAAGCCGCATGTGGGTGCGGATGACAATGCGTCCGGAAGTGCCGCCGTGCTCGCGGTAGCCGAAGGCATGGCGCGCCAGAAAGTTCGTCGACGGAATCTCGCCGTGGCGCTGTGGTCTGCCGAGGAATTGGGGTTGATCGGCTCGAGCGCATTCGTCAACGCACCGCCGATTCCGGTGAACGAAATCGCGGCATATCTCAACTTCGACATGGTTGGCCGCATGCAAGACAACAAGCTTGCCGTTCAGGCGACTGGCAGCAGCGCCACATGGGCGTCACTCATCGAACGGGCAAACGTCGCCGCGGGGTTCAACCTCGCGCTGCAGCCCGATCCATATCAGCCCACCGACGTGGCGACATTCAATCAGGCGTCGGTGCCGAGCCTGAACTTCACGACTGGCGCGCATCTCGACTATCACAAGCCGTCCGACACCGCGGACAAGATCAACTACGAGGATCTCGATCGAATCGCGCAGTTCGCGACAGTCATTGCGACGAGGCTGCTCGAGTCCGAACAGGCGCCGCAGTTCGTCAAAGTCGAACAGTCATCGCAGACCGCGAATCGCACCGGCGTTCGTGTCTTCACAGGCACCGTGCCCGACTACGCGGCTGATGCGAAAGGCTTGCTGCTTGGTGGAGTGATCGGCGGCGGACCTGCCGAGCAGGCGGGCTTGCAGAAGGGTGACGTGATCGTCGAGATCGCGGGTCAGACTATCGCCAACATCTACGACTACACGTACGCGCTCGAACTCTTGAAGATCGGCGAGCCGGTGAAGGTCGTCTACATGCGAGGGACAGAGCGTCGCGAGACGACGTTGACGCCAGCAGCGAGGCGATAGCTGCCGCGCACGCGAAAGCGTGCGCTCTACGTCTCGCTGTAAAGGCGTAGAGTGGTGGCTTCAGCCACCGCGGACCTATTTCGTTACGTCCCCATCGATTTCTGCGACCATTTTCTCGTCGCCTGCCAGGATGCTTTCGCATTCCTCGGCGAGCGGGTCATCAACCACTACCGCGCCCTGCATCTTCGCGTAGATCAGCGCCGCGACGAAGATCACGCCCACGAGGCCGAGTGACAGCCATCTCGGAATCTCGAGCCCGATGATGTGCGTGTCGTGAAGGTACTCGAGGCAGAGCTTCACCCCTACCCACGCAATGATGATGAACGCCCCGTCGACCAGCGCGGGGTATCGCTGAACGAGGGCGATCAACTGCCCGGCAACCAGCCGCATTGCCACGATGCCGAGAATCCCGCCGATGATGACGACCCAAAGCTTGGGTGACATCGCGACGGCCACGAGGATCGAGTCGATTGAGAAGGCGAGGTTGATGATCTCTACCCTGACGACGGTCGCCCAGAAAGGCGTCAACCCAAGCATGCTCTTGGCCTTGGGCGCTTGCCGTCGATCTTCCCCTTCTTCGCGGCCCCAGAAATGCGAGTAGGTGAGATACAGGAGATACAACCCCCCCAGCACCTTCACCCATCCCACGCGAATCAGGTAGGCGGCCAGCGCGGTGGCCACCGCGCGGAAGGCAAATCCGCCAAGCAGACCATATCGGAGGGCTTTCTGATGGTCCCGCCGGGGTAATCCCAGCACCATGATGGCCATGACCAGCGCGTTGTCTGCGCTGAGGAGGCCTTCGAGAACGACGAGTAATCCTATGGTGACGAGGTCTGTGGCGGCGATGTCCAAGGCGTTCTGTCCATCCTACCCTGTGGCCGGGCGCCGGTGACTGCCGAAACTTGACACGGAGCGTATCAAGTCCTACACTCGATCCGTATCAATGTTGGGGTCGGAGCCGATTCCTGCCCCCGCAATCGCGATGGCTCTCGACGATCTTTTTTTCATCAGTACGGCGGCCGAGCAACTGGGGATGCACCCCCAGACTCTGCGGAAGTACGAACGCCTCGGTTTGATTCGACCCAGCCGGACTATCGGCAGCATGCGCCTCTACGCGCACGAGGAGCTCGAGCGGTTGCGCCTCATCAAGCAACTGGTCGATGGGCACGGCATCAACCTGGCGGGGGTGCAGCGTTTGCTAGCAATGGCGGAAGTCATGCAACGGATCCGACCGCTCCTGGATGAGTCCGCGTTGAGCACCGGCAACGGGCGGCGTCAATTGCTCAATGAGATCAAGCGACTGAACGACTTGCTTGGACTGTAGTCGACCCAGACACAACACCTGACACTCGAGATCAACTGTGGACTTCAAGGACTACTACGCGACGCTTGGCGTCTCCAAAACGGCCAGCGATAAAGAGATCAAGCAGGCCTTTCGGAAACTTGCGCGCAAGTACCATCCGGACGTCAACCCGGGGGACAAGGCCGCCGAAGCCAAGTTCAAGGAGATCAACGAATCGTACGAAGTGCTGGGCGATCCGGACAAACGAAAGAAGTACGACGAGCTCGGAGCCAATTGGCGGCTGTACGAGCAGCAGGCTCGCAGCGGCGGGCAGCCGTTCGGCGGAGCCTGGGGCCCTGCGCCAGGTGGTGGCGCACGAGCGAGCTACCGCACGATGACGCCGGAGGAGATGGAAGAACTCTTCGGCGACTCGAATCCGTTCTCGGATTTCTTCACCACGTTCTTCGGCGGTGGCGGCCCTGGATTCAGCGGAACGACAGACACTCGCGAGCCTCGTGGCGCGCGTGCGCGTCGGCGCGCAGGACGCGATATCGAGAACGAGATCGAACTCGCACTGGAGGACGCCTATCACGGAGCGACCCGCCGGCTGCTGCTGCATCACGACGGCCACGCCAAGCACGTTGACGTCAGGATTCCCGCGGGGGTGACCGACGGCTCGCGCGTCCGCGTCAGTGGCGAGGGCGAGCAGGGTGTCGGCGGTGCCGAGTCGGGAAACCTGTACCTCCGCGTCCGATTGGCGCCGCATCCGGTCTTCGAACGCAAAGGACGAGATCTCTACGTCAAGTCCCCGGTCCCATTGACGACGGCGGTACTTGGCGGTGAGGCGAACGTACAGACACTCTCAGGCAAGCCAGCACGATTGCGTATTCCACCGCTGACTCAGAACGGACAGTTGTTCCGCCTGAAGGGGTACGGAATGCCGGCGGCCGGGAAGGCCGATGAGACCGGGGACCTCTACGCCCGTGTCGACGTCCAACTTCCTACGAGGCTCAGCGAGGAGGAACGTGAACATTTCGAAGCGCTCAGGAAACTGGGTGGCGACGACAGCAAGACGCACACCGCAGCGTGAGCACGACAGCCATGAACCTGAACAAACTTACTGAAAAGGCGCAAGAAGCCATTCTCGTCGCGCAGAATCTTGCGACCGAGCAAAACCACTCGGAGGTGACCCCGGAGCATCTGCTCGTGGCGCTCGTGGAGCAGTCGGGAGGAATCGTCCCGTCCATCCTGCGAAAAATCGCGCTCGACCCGGCGCGCGTCACCAACGAAGCGCGCACACTGCTCAACTCGATCCCGCAAGCCTACGGCGGCGACGTGCGCCTCTCCCCGCGCATGAAATTGATCGTCGATTCGGCGCAAGCCGAGGCGACGCGTCTGCAGGACGAGTACGTCAGCACCGAGCACCTGTTGCTTGCTCTCGCCACCGAAGCGGGCCGGTCGCCGGCCGCGCAGCTGCTGCAGCGGCTTGGCGTGACCAAGGACGTGCTCTACAAAGCGCTGACGGAAGTGCGCGGCAACCAGCGTGTCACCTCGCAGAATCCTGAATCAACCTATGAGGCGCTCACACGGTATGGCCGGGATCTGACGCAGCTTGCCCGAAGCGGCAAACTGGATCCAGTGATCGGGCGCGACGAGGAGGTGCGACGAGTCATCCAGGTCTTGTCACGCCGCACCAAGAACAACCCGGTGCTCATTGGCGAGCCCGGCGTCGGCAAGACGGCCATCGTTGAAGGACTGGCGCAGCGGATCGTCCGCGGCGATGTCCCCGAGGGACTCAAAGAGAAGAAGATCTTCGCTCTCGACATGGGCGCCCTGGTGGCTGGCGCCAAGTACCGTGGAGAGTTCGAAGAGCGATTGAAGGCGGTGCTCAAGGAGATCACGGAATCCGAAGGGCAGATCGTGCTCTTCATCGACGAGCTCCACACCGTGGTCGGCGCTGGTGCTGCCGAGGGCGCGATGGACGCGTCGCAGATGTTGAAGCCGATGCTCGCCCGCGGCGAGCTGCACACCATCGGGGCGACCACCATCGACGAGTATCGCAAGCACATCGAGAAGGATGCCGCGCTCGAACGCCGCTTCCAGCCGGTGATGGTCGGCGAACCCACCGTCGAGGACACGATCTCGATCCTTCGCGGTCTGCGCGAGCGCTACGAGATTCATCACAAAGTCCGGTTCAAGGACGCGGCGCTGGTCGCTGCGGCGGTGCTGTCACACCGTTACATCACGGATCGGTTCCTGCCGGACAAAGCCATCGACCTGGTTGATGAGGCCGCGTCGAAACTGCGAATGGAAATCGATTCGATGCCCGCCGAGCTCGACGAAGTGCGCCGTCGAATCATGCAGCTCGAGATCGAGCGCGAGGCACTGCGCAAGGAGATCGATTCGGCATCGAAGGATCGCCTGTCGAAACTCGAACGGGAGCTGGCCAACCTCAAAGAGGAACAGACCCGTCTGCAGACGCAGTGGCAGAACGAGAAGGATACGCTGCAGGGCACGAGCGATCTGAAGCAACAGCTCGAAGATGCGCGTATCGAGTTGGAGATGGCGCAACGTGTGGGCGACTACGCCAAGGCGTCGGAACTCCAGTACGGCCGGATCCCAGAACTCGAGAAACGGATTGCCACGGGAGACGCTACCAGTGACGGCGAGACCAAAACGCCGCGCCTGCTCAAGGAGCAGGTCGACGAGGAGGACATCGCTGAAGTCGTCGCGAAGTGGACCAACATCCCGGTCAGCCGGTTGATGGAGGGCGAGGTCCAGAAGCTGATTCACATGGAAGCGCGCCTCCACGAGCGCGTGGTGGGTCAGGACGAAGCCATCCGGGCGGTGGCCAATGCCATTCGCCGCGCACGTGCAGGGCTGCAGGATCCGAATCGGCCGCTCGGCAGCTTCATCTTCCTTGGACCGACGGGTGTCGGGAAGACCGAGCTGGCGCGCGCGCTCGCCGAGTTCCTGTTCGACGATGAGCACGCGATGATCCGGATCGACATGTCGGAGTACCAAGAGAAGCACACCGTGTCGCGCATGATCGGCGCGCCTCCTGGATACGTGGGCTACGACGAGGCCGGCCAACTCACGGAAGCCGTTCGTCGACGCCCGTACGCCGTCGTCCTCTTCGATGAAATCGAAAAGGCGCATGCGGAAGTGCTGAACGTGCTGCTGCAGCTGCTCGACGATGGGCGATTAACTGACGGAAAGGGTCGAACCGTTGACTTCAAGAACGTCGTCGTCATCATGACGTCGAATCTGGGCAGTCACTTCATCGCCGAGGCGCAACAGGGCTCCGGTCGCGACGAGTTGCCCGAAGGAGTGCGCAGGCAGGTCACGGAAGCGCTGCGGCAGCACTTCCGCCCCGAGTTCATCAACCGCGTGGACGAGATCATCTTCTTCCACTCGCTGGGGCTCGAGCACCTCAAACAGATCGTGGGGATCCAGATCCGTGGTCTGCTGAAGCGGCTGGAAGAGCGGAAGATTCATGTCGAGCTGACCGAAACGGCTCGCGCCTTCCTCGTGGCCGAGGGCTTCGACCCGATGTTTGGTGCGCGTCCGCTGAAGCGAACGATTCAGCGCCGGGTGCTGGATCCGCTGGCCATGCGAGTGCTCGAGGGCGAGTTCCGCGAGGGCGACTCGGTCCTGGTCGATATGGGTGACAATGAACTGAAGTTCCAGAAGAAGCAGTCCGTCGCTGCCTGAGGGAATATTGGCCAATCTCCGAACCCCGCCCGGTCTCAACCCGCGCGACAAGCGCCCAGGTGATCGGCGCACGCTCCGCACGAGCGCGCGCCCCGGGGGGCCGATCTGGTATTTCCTCGGTGGACTGCTGCTGCTCATCCTGGTTCAGACGTGGTTTCTGGCGCCGACCGGGCGACAGCTCTCCTACAGCGAGTTCAAGACGGCGGTGCGCGCCGGTCAGGTCGCCGAAGTGTTTGTCGGTGAGCAGACCATTCGCGGCACGCTCAAGCGCGAGACCGACGGCACGAAGAACTTCAGCTCGACTCGAATCGAAGATCCGAAGTTGCTCGAGGATCTCGACGCGGCCGAGGTGAAGTACACGGGCGAGTTCGTCAGCCGATGGCTGCCGGAGATTCTCGGCTGGATCCTGCCGCTGGTCTTCATCTTCGTCATCTGGAGTTACTTTTCCCGCCGCATCGGCGGCGCCGAAGGCGGCGTCATGTCGTTTGCGCGCAGCAAGCATCGGGTCTTCGCCGAAGACGATGTGAAAGTGAGCTTCGCCGACGTCGCGGGCGTCGACGAGGCCGAGCAGGAACTGAAGGAGATCGTCGAGTTCCTGCGGAACCCGCGGAAGTACACGACGCTTGGCGGCCGCATTCCGAAAGGCGTGCTTCTGGTCGGACCGCCCGGCACCGGCAAGACCTTGCTGGCGCGTGCGGTCGCGGGCGAGGCCAAGGTTCCGTTTTTCAGCCTCAGCGGGTCTGAGTTCGTAGAGATGTTCGTCGGGGTCGGCGCCGCTCGCGTGCGCGATCTGTTCGGGCAGGCCGAGGCCAAAGCGCCATGCATCATCTTTATCGACGAACTGGACGCGCTCGGCCGTGCCCGCGTACAGAGCCCGATGGGATCGCACGAGGAGCGGGAGCAGACGCTCAATCAACTGCTCGCTGAAATGGACGGCTTCGATTCGCGCAAGGCCATCATCATCATGGGCGCGACCAATCGTCCCGAGGTGTTGGATCCTGCCCTGCTACGGCCCGGACGCTTCGATCGCCAGGTCCTCGTCGACAAACCCGATGTCAAGGGTCGCGAAGAGGTGCTGAGGATCCACACCAAGCAGGTCAAACTCGCGCGCGAGGTCGACATGCGAATCGTGGCGGCGCGAACCGCCGGTTTCGCGGGAGCGGATCTCGCCAACCTGGTCAACGAAGCCGCGCTGCTGGCCGCGCGCAAGGACAAGACCGCCGTCGACATGTCGGACTTTGACGAAGCGATCGATCGCCTCATCGCCGGTCTCGAGAAGAAGCGCGTGATGAGCCGAAAGGAGCGCGAGATCGTCGCCTACCACGAGTCCGGCCACGCCATCGTGGCGACGGCGATTCCGGGCATGGACCCGGTGCACAAGATCTCGATCGTCCAGCGCGGATTCGGGGCGCTCGGGTACACGATGCAGCTTCCGCTGGAGGACCGGTACCTGATGCAGCGGAAAGATCTGCTTTCGCAGCTTGCGGTACTCCTCGGCGGCCGTACCGCAGAAGAGATCGCGCTCGGCGAGATCTCCACCGGCGCACAGAACGATCTGCTCCGGGCGACCGACATTGCCCGCGCCATGGTCACCGAATGGGGCATGAGCGATTCACTGGGCGCGATCAACTACGACGGGCACAAGCGCAACAAGTTTCTCGATATCCCGCTGGGACCCGAGCGTGGCGCCTATGCCGAGGACACGGCTCGTTTGATCGATGCCGAGGTCAAGCGGATCATGACCGACGCCCACAGCGAGGCGCGGCGCATCCTGACCGACCATCGCGATCAGCTCGAAAGCGTGACACGTCGCCTGCTGGACATCGAGGTCATGGAAGGCGAGGAGTTGCGGCAGATGATGGGTCTTCCGCCCGTTGCGCATGCTCCCGATGACGCCACTCCCCTGCCACCGGGCGTGAGCTAGGGCTTTTCCCGGGGTGCGACGTAGCTCTTTCGAGCCCGCGGCTTCAGCCCCTTCTGAGACGCGATTCGGACCTCGACCTCGTGCACCTTGCCGTCCCGCTTCGGTGGGGCAAACCCGAGGAGATACTGGCTATGCAATTCGTCAACGACTCGGGCAAATGCCTCGCCCAAATCTTCAGTCGGACGAATCTCGGTGTATCCGCCGCCGGTCTGCTCTGACACTAACGCGAGGCCGGGATCCGGCAGATCGGCCATGAGCGCGGCTTGGAGCCCACCTGGCCCGAATGCCCCTGGCGGCCGGTTGCCCCTGCTCCGCATCCCGATGCCATAGACCATCACGTCCTGGGCGCGCGCGTGATCGATGACCTCCGCCTGGCTGACGAACGGCTGGCCGAATCCAGTCGGACCACTGTCCTTGCCGTCACTCAAAACCAGGATCACCGATCGCCCTTCCCCATCGTCTTTGAATTTTGCAATCGCGTCATCGACCGCGCGCCAGAGAGGAGTCGGCGCATCGGACGCGATCACGGTTGGCAACGCGCGCCGAAGTTCGCCGACGTCGCGGGTGAACGCGGGACTGATCGTGACTTCCCGCCCGAATGTCCCCACGCGCGCGACGTCGTTCTCCCCGAGCCGCGTGAAAAGCTGGTCGGACGCGGCACGCAGCAGGGAGAGGTTTCCTTGCATGCTGCCGGAGACGTCCAACATCACGATTAGTCGAACCGGCTGCGGAGTGTTGTCGAACAGCGTGATTGGCTGCGGTTTTCCTTCGTCACGGACTTCAAAATCCTTTTGCTCCAGCGTCGTGATCAGGCGGCCATCCCGGTCCGTCACCGTCACGAACACTCGCACGGCGTCGCTCGTGCCGCGAAAGATTGGTTGCTGGGGAGACGCGCTCAGATTGAGAACGCACGCGGTAAGTATTAATACGGTGAGGAACCGGGTCATGCACACTTCTCCATCATCTGCAGGCGGCACCTCGCCTGTACAAATATCACGAGTGACGAATCCCCGACCTTGACGCGACAGTTGTTGGGGCGTATCGTCGAATTTAAATCAATCGCAGGGGAGGTCCTATGCCCATGCGCGCAACGAAAGCATCTCACTTCCCACCATCGCTCGCCGACATCCAATTCAGAGCGCTGTCGATACCTGCGAAGCAGCGCAAGGCATTGGTGCGCGACATCACCGACCGTATTCGATGC
Source organism: Vicinamibacterales bacterium (assembly GCA_035649635.1). GTDB lineage: Bacteria > Acidobacteriota > Vicinamibacteria > Vicinamibacterales > UBA2999 > Gp6-AA40. The sequence goes on from DASRJE010000072.1 coordinate 32,632, forward strand.
GAGTTCGTGGAAATGCGTGGGTTCTCGCCGACCGTCGATCAAGCAGCGCGACTGTTCCAGGTCAGCCGCGAAGAATGCGTGCGTGTCTTGAAAATTCTTGTCGATGAAGGGTTCCTCAAGCAGACGGCGGACGGTAGATATCGCCTTCCATCTCAGCAGTAAAAAAATCTACCCCGATGTTGGTAGTCGATACTGCCTCATACAGGTGTATACTGCCCGTCCGGAAGCTTAGCCCACCGCTAATCGCGTTCAGCGTCGATCTGATCGTCCTCTGATCTTCCTGCATGCAGTTGAGCCGAGCGACAGTCGCTCAGGCTGGGTTTTCGTGAAGCCCCGCACGTCGCGAGGCTGCTGTTACGGTGCAGGAGCGAGTCAGATGGGTCGAAAACTCTACGTCGGCAACCTTCCCTACGAAACCAACGAGCAGGATCTTCAGGAGTTGTTCGCACAGGCGGGCAACGTCGAGACCGTCACTGTGATGCGGGATCGCGACACCGGGCGCGCGCGCGGCTTCGCCTTTGTCGAGATGTCGTCCGACGACGACGCCCAGAATGCGATCACCAAGTTGAACGATCAGCAGTTTGGCGGACGGCGGCTGACGGTGAACGAAGCACGACCCCAGGTTCCACGTTCCGGCGGTGGCGGTGGCGGCGGCTACGGCAACCGCGGTCCCTCGCGTCGCAGCGAGCCTCGCTGGTAACAGCAGCACTCAGGCGGGATCCTCTCCCGGATCCCGCCAGGCATGAGCCGGGGCCGCGAACTGGCCCCGGTTGACGCGCGATCTTCAGCGATCGGTGTTGTGGTGTCGATTCAGGAGGCGGACGTGCGAGGTTTTGCGATTGGCGACCGGGTCTCTCAACTGCAATACGGCACGGGCACCGTTCGGCTCGTCGACGAACACCACACGGTCATCGATTTCGACGAGCACGGGCTCCGTCGTTTCGCCACGGCGATGGTGAAACTGGAGCGCTCCTCGACGGTCGAACCCGACAAGCCGCCGAAGCGTACGCGCAAGAAGGCCGCGCCGAAGCAAGACTGACGCGACACGACTGGCTGTTACCCTCGATAGCGGACGTCGTCCGCCCTTAGCCGCGATAGCGGACGACGACGGCCGTGAGATCGTCTGCCTGCGGGATGCCGCGCGTGAACGTCTCGAGCGCGGAGAGCAGGCGCTCCAGGATGGTTTCGACCGGATCGTGTGCGCGCGCCTCGATCGTGTCGCGGATCCGCGTTTCGCCGAATTCTTCCCCTTCGACGTTCCTGGCCTCGACGATGCCATCGCTGAAGAGGACGATCGTGTCACCCGGTTTCAGTTGCCGCTCGCCCTGTTCGTAGACCGTCTCGGCAAACGCGCCTACCAGCGTTCCGCCGACCTCGAGCCGTTCCCAGCTGTCACCTGAAAACAGCAACGGCGGATTCTGCGCGGCATTGCAGTACGTGAGCCGGCCAGCGGGCGTCATCGATCCGAAAAAAATCGTGGCGAGGCGCGACTCGATCCGCCGTGACAGCAACACCCGGTTGACCAGCGCAATCAGATCGTTCGCGGCCACCGCTTTCCTGGCCTGCGATCCGAAGATGCCCTGAATCATCGCGGTCACGAGCGCGGCCGGCGGTCCCTTGCCGGTCACATCACCGAGAGCGAATCCGAATGCATCGCCGGATAGTTCGAGGTAATCGAAGAAATCGCCGCCGATCATCCGGCTCGGCACCGACGCGCCGACCGCGACGTAGAAACGCCCTTCGCGTCGCGGCTCTGGCAGCAACGCCTGCTGAATCCGGGACGCTGTTCGCAGTTCGTTATCGAGTTTGGCCTTCTCCATCGACTCTCGATACAGCCGGGCGTTTTCGATGGCGGTCGCCGCTTCGGTGGCCAGCGCCTCGAGTGCAATCGAGGCCGACGAAGGAAACCGTGCGCGCTCTTTGCTGTCGAGATAAAGGACGCCGATATTCGCGCTTGCCGACGGATCCTCGGTGCGCTCGACGTATCGCACGAGCCGCAGGGGCGCGCACAATACGTGACGGATCCCGAAACCGATCGTTCGCGTGTGAGACTCTGCCAGGTCGTCCGCGAGCAGATCCGCGACGACTTGCAGCGTGCCGGTCGCGAACACCTGCTCGGGAATCTTGCGGCTGATCTGGAACCCTGATGGTTCGTCCGACATCCGACCGGCGCGGCGCGCCACCGTCATCTCGAGGGCGCCCTGCTTGTTCGCGAGCATGATGAAACCGCGCTCGGCCCCGGTGGTCTCAATGGCGGCGTCGAGTACGACCGCGAGCACCTCGTCGAGCACCCGCTCACTGCCCATCGCCCTGAGGGCTGCGAGCAGCGTCGCCAGCTGGCGAAGCTCCCCGGTCGCGCCGGCGCGGCTGTCGTCGCGCGAATCACGCTCTGCTGCGAGGAACATCAACGCGGCCCCGCCGTGCCCGCACTCGATCTGGTCGGAATGGGTGAGTGCCTGCTCGATCACACGCGCGCCGTTCACGTACGTGCCGTACTTCGAATCGCGATCCCGGACGATGTAGTGGCCGTCGACGAGGACGATCTCGGCGTGGTCTCGCGAGACCTGACCGCCGGTCAGGACGAGGTCGCTTTCGGGGCGGCGACCGATCCTGAAGACGGCCCTGTCGATGGCAATCACGCGATGACCGAGCGAGTCGCGGACACTGAGTCGCGCTCCAAGAGACGTGGTCACGTTGGAGGAGGATTCTAACGTAGTGTCCGGCTTTAGCCGGACCCTAGTCAGTGACGCAGCCTTCGGACGCGGATCCAACGAGGCGCACGTACTTCGCGAGCACCCCGGTCGTCACCTTCGGCGCCGGAGCAACCCAGGCGCTTCTGCGGCGCGCGAGCTCCTCACCGCTGATGTCGACGCTCAATTGACACGCGGCGGCGTCGATGGTGATGCGGTCGCCATCGCGAACGAGCGCAATCGGACCACCCTCCTGCGCTTCCGGTGTGATGTGACCGATGATGAAGCCGTGCGACCCCCCCGAGAAGCGGCCGTCAGTGAGCAGTGCCACGTCGGCGCCCAGGCCGGCGCCCATGATGGCCGATGTGGGCGTGAGCATCTCGGGCATTCCTGGCCCGCCCTTGGGCCCCTCGTAGCGGATGACGACCACGTCGCCCTTGCCGATTTGCTTGTTCTCGAGGCCGGCCAGCATCGCTTCCTCTGAGTCGAACACTTTCGCAATGCCCGAGAAGCGCTCGCCTTCCTTGCCGGTGATCTTCGCCACGGAACCGCGCGGCGCGAGATTGCCATGCAGGATGCGGATGTGCCCGCGCGCGAAGACCGGCTTTTCGAGCGTGTGAATGATCTCCTGCCCCGCCTTGAGATGGGCCGCGCTCTCCAGGTTTTCGGCGAGTGTCCTGCCGGTGACGGTCATGCAGTCGCCGTGCAGGTACCCGCGCTCGAGCAGGTACTTCATCACGGCCGGTGTGCCGCCAACCGCGTGCAGATCCTCCTGGACGTATCGCCCGCTCGGCTTCAGATCGGCGAGCAGCGGCACGCGATCGCTGACGCGCTGGAAATCCGCCAGCTCCAGTTTCACCCCCGCCGCCTTCGCAATCGCCAGGAGATGGAGAACGGCGTTGGTCGAGCCGCCTACGGCCATGATCATGGTCATCGCGTTCTCGAACGCCTTGGGGGTCAGGATGTCCCGCGGTTTCAGGTCGCGCTCGAGCAGAACACGGATGGCCGCGCCGGCGCGCCGGCATTCATCGCCTTTGCCGGCGTCCTCGGCGGGAAGCGACGAGCTGAACGGAAGCGATAAGCCCAGCGCCTCGATTGCGACCGCCATCGTGTTGGCGGTGTACATGCCGCCGCAGGCGCCTGCTCCCGGGCAGGCGTGACGCACGATGTCGAGCCGCTGTTCATCCGTAATCGTCCCGGCAAGGTACTCGCCGTACGATTGAAAGGCCGAGATGATGTCGCGCGGCTTGCCCTGCGCATGACCGGCGCGAATCGTGCCGCCATACACCATCAGCGCCGGCCGGTTAAGACGGGCCATCGCGATGACGCTGCCCGGCATGTTCTTGTCGCAGCCCGGCACGGCGATGAGCGCGTCGTACCACTGTGCGCCCATCACGGTCTCGATGGAGTCCGCGATGAGATCGCGCGAGGGCAGCGAATAGCTCATGCCCTCGGTTCCCATCGACAAGCCGTCGCTCACGCCGACCGTGTTGAAGCGAAGGCCGACGAGGCCGGACGCCGATACGCCCTCCTTGATCTGTGCCGCGAGGCGATCGAGGTGCATGTTGCACGTGTTGCCCTCGTACCACATGCTGCAGATACCGACCTGCGGTTTCTTCAGGTCGGCGTCGGTGAGGCCGACGCCGTACAGCATCGCTTGCGATGCGCCCTGGCTGCGCGGCTGCGTGACGCGGGAAGAGTATTTGTTCATCACACGGTCGCCGGCTGTGGCAGTTTCACCGGATCGAGGAACGGCATCATATCGCGCAGCTTCGATCCCACGATCTCGATCGCGTGGTTGCGATCCTGCTCGCGCAACTTCTTGAAATTCGGCAGTCCGTTCTCGTTCTCGTCGATCCATTTCTTGGCGAACTCGCCAGACTGGATCTCCTTCAACATCTGCTTCATCGTTGCTTTGGTCTCGGCCGTGACGATGCGGGATCCGCCAACGTAGTCGCCGTATTCGGCGGTGTCAGAGATCGAGTAGCGCATGTATTGCAGGCCACCGCGATACATGAGATCGACGATCAGCTTCAACTCGTGCAGACACTCGAAGTAGGCGATCTCCGGCTGGTAGCCGGCCTCGATGAGGGTCTCGAACCCGGCCTTCACGAGCGCGCTCGTGCCGCCGCACAGCACCGCCTGCTCGCCGAAGAGATCGGTCTCCGTCTCCTCCGCAAAGGTGGTTTCGATGACACCGGCGCGCGTGCAGCCGATGCCTCTGGCGTACGACAGCGCCGTGGCGCGCCCTTTTCCGGTGACATCCTGGTGGACGGCCAACAGTCCCGGGGTGCCCGCGCCTTCCTTGAAGACTTCCCGCACGCGATGACCAGGCGCCTTCGGCGCCACCATGGTGACGTCGACGTCTGCCGGCGGCACGATCCAGTTGAATCGAATGGCGAAGCCATGCGCGAACATCAGCATCTTGCCGGCGGTGAGATGCGGGGCGATGTCGGCCTTGTAGACCTTCGCCTGGTGTTGATCCGGAATGAGCACCATGATCACATCGGCCCACTTCGATACATCAGCCACGGAGAGCACCTTGAGGCCTGCTGCCTTCGCCTTGTCCGCAGACTTGCTCCCGGACTGCAGCCCGACGACGACCTCGACGCCACTGTCCTGAAGGTTCAGGGCATGCGCGTGCCCCTGCGATCCATATCCGATGACGGCGACCTTCTTCTGGCGAATGAGGTCGATATCCGTATCCTTGTCGTAGAACATCGTGGCCATGATTGCTCCTCGGTGCGTGTACTGGCTGAATCTTTGATCTTTGATTGTTGATTGTCGATTCGTTGTTGATTGGAGATTGATGAATGTTGACTGGTGATGACCGGTGCCAACCATCATCACCCCGCAAAATCAGCAATCAAAGATCAACAATCATCAACGAATCAATAAGCAAAGATCCGCAAATCAACGATGATGAGATGACGAATATTGGGCGGCCGATGATGTGATATCACCGCGTCGCATCGCCACTCGCCCGGTTCGAACCATTTCGACAATCCCCAGCGGTTCGAGGCGCGAAATGACGGCGTCGACGTGTGGCGGTTCACCGGTAATTTCAAGCGTCATCGTCTGCTCGCCGGAATCGACGATGTGCGCGCGCGTTTCGTCGACCACGCGCAGCAGGTGCGCGCGATCGTGTCCGGCGACCGCCACTTTGACGAGCGCAAGATCACGCGCGACGGCGGGTACCTCCTCGAGATCCTCGACCTGCAGCACGTTGACGAGCTTGTAGAGATACGCGGTCACACGCTCGGCGCTGACCTGATCGCTGTCGATGACGAGCGTCATGCGAGAAATGCCGGGCACGTCAGTCCGGCCGACCGTCAACGACTCGATATTGAAGGCACGACGCCGGAACAGCGACGCCACACGGTTGAGCACGCCGGGCTTGTCTTCGACGAGGGCTACGAGGGTGTGATGCATCTCAATTTCCAACTCCCAACTTCCAAGTCCCAACGACGAACCTCGAACCCCTTGGGAGTTGGGTTCTTGGGAGTCTGGTCCGGGGCCTAGATTTGGTCGGCCCCGGTCTCGACCAGCACCGACGTCTGCTGCGGCCGGCGAATCATCGCGTCGAGATCGGCGCCGGCGGGCACCATCGGGTAGACGCTGTCTTCCTGCTCGACGCGGAAGTCGATGAGCACGGTGCCTTCCGCTTCCCGCGCGCGCTGGACGACCTCCTGAACTTCCGGGCGTTTCTCGACGCGCAGGCCGAGCAGTCCATGGGCTTCGGCGATCTTCACGAAATCGGGGCTGCGCAGCGGCGTCGCCGCGTATCGCCGGTCGTAGAAGAACTCCTGCCACTGACGGACCATCCCGAGGTAGCCGTTGTTGATCACGGCCACGTTGACCTTGACGCCCTCTTGTGCCGCGGTCGAGAGCTCCGCCTGCGTCATCTGGAAGCCGCCGTCGCCCACGATCGCCCACACTTCAGCATCCGGGCGCGCCATCTTGGCGCCGATGGCAGCCGGTAGTCCGAAGCCCATCGTCCCGAGGCCACCGGAGGTGATGAGCGTGCGAGGCGATTCGTGGTGGTAGTACTGCGCTTCCCACATCTGATGCTGGCCGACGTCGGTCACGACGATGGCCTTGCCTTCAGTGATGCGATAGATGTCGTTGATGACGTGCGGCGCGTAGAGATGGCCGTTGTCGGGCAGCGACTGAATGTCGTGAACCGCCGACGTGCCTTTCATCGAACCGATGTATTTCAACCAGGGATCGTGATCAGCAGGTTTGACGACCTCGAGCAGATCCTTCAGCGCTGCGCGCAGATCCGCCACGATTGCCGCATCGGCGCGCACGTTCTTGTTGATCTCTGATGGATCGATGTCGATGTGGATCTTCTTGGCGTTGACGGCGTAGGTCTTCAGGTTGCCCGTCACGCGATCGTCGAAGCGCATGCCGAACGCCAGGAGCAGGTCCGCTTCCTGGATGGCGTGGTTCACCCACGCTTCGCCGTGCATGCCCATCATCCCGATGTTGAGTGGATGGCTGGCCGGGAATGCGCCGAGGCCGAGGAGCGTCATCGCGACCGGCGCGTTGATCTGCTCCGCGAACTTTTTCACTTCGGCCATCGCGCCGCTGTGCAGAATGCCCTGCCCGGCCAGGATGACCGGCTTGCGCGACGCCTTGATCAGCTCGACCGCCTTCAGGATGCCGGACTTGGGGACGCTGGCCGCGCGATCGCGGCGCATCCGCACCGGCGAGTTGTCCCAGGCGAAATCCATCTTCGCCTGCTGCGCGTCCTTGGTGATGTCCACGAGCACCGGGCCGGGGCGTCCCGACTTCGCGAGATGGAACGCCTCCTTCATGGCCGGCATGATGTCCTCGATGCGCGTCACGAGGTAGCTGTGCTTCGTGATCGGCAGCGTGATGCCGGTGATGTCGGTCTCCTGAAAGGCGTCGTAGCCAATCAGCTTGCTCGGCACCTGGCCGGTGATGCAGACCATCGGCACCGAGTCCATCATCGCGGTGGCAATGCCGGTGACCATGTTGGTGGCCCCGGGTCCCGACGTGGCAATCGCGACGCCGACGCCGCCGCCGGCGCGCG
>DASRJE010000073.1:0-4352 GCA_035649635.1 Vicinamibacterales bacterium
CGCGTCGGCGGTCGCGTCGCGAGCCGGTGCCACTGCCGGTGTCGTGATCGCGTTCCTCGGCGCGTGGATCCTCTTCAAGACTCAACTCGACAACTTGGAGGGGATGGTGCGCGCGATCACCGACATCCTGTGGAGCGGCAGCCGCCAGGTTCGCGCGTGGCGTGGTGGCGACGTGCGTGCGGTCTATTACACCGTGCTCGCGATGCTCGTCGTCTGGGGCATCATTGCGCTCGGCCTGGCACAGCCAATCGTGCTCCTGAAGATCGGCGCCAATGTGGCCGGTGCGGTCTTCGTCATCTCCGCACCGCATCTGCTGTACGTGAACACGCGCCTGCTGCCAGAGCACGTGCGTCCGCCGATGTGGCGCCGCGTGGCGCTCGTCGCGATGACGATCTTCTACGGATTCTTCGTGCTGCTGTCGGCGAGCAGCCTGTGGACGTCATAAGTCAAAGGTCAAAAGGCAAAAGGCAAAGGTGAGGTCAAAAGTGTCGGTGTAGGTGTAAGTGAGGCGTAGGTCCAGGTGTAAGTATCAGGTGTGAAAGCCAGGACTCGATCTGACAGTCGCGGTTATACCCGCGCGCTGCGCGCGCCGACCTTGGCTGATGAGGCCGGCGTGCTCGCGCGCTAGGCGATCCGTTTCTCCTTCGCCAACGACACACTATCGATAAACGTCTGCATCGGCGTCTTGCCGTAGCACCATCGCCCTTGATGCGGGCGCTGCGTGTTGTACCCCTCGAATTCGCCGTGGGCTTCCTTGTCGCGTTGGACGCGCTCCAGCGCCGCGAGCTGGGCCTCGGTCTCCTTGCACGCTTGTGACACGTTCCCAAACTGCTTGGCGAGCTCCAGCACGCCCACTTTGGTCTTGATGATCTTCTGCTCAGTCGTCATGCTCTCTCCATGAGCGACTGTCAGATTACATCCTGACTAGTTCATATCAGGTCGAGGTGCACGTCACTTTCATCTTCACCTCGCGCCTTGACTTGCCCCCTTTGACCTCGCCTTTGCCCTTTGACCTTTGCCCTTTGACCTGCGCTCCCGGTCCGACCCCGGAACGGTGGCGCAGGCGATCTCGTCAGAAGTAGAGTCGTCTCATCGATGGAGTCTGGCACCGACACGATTGCCGACGGCACCAGCCGACGGCTCGACCCACGTTGGATTACCGTGCAGCGCATCGGGGGATCCATCTTCATCGCCGTTCTGGGGTTCGGATCGTTCGTGGCGGTCATTTCGATGTGGGTGGCGAGCGGGATGTTGGCGCTCGGTTTGCTGCTCGTGCCGCTCTGGCTTGTGTTGATCGGTGCACTGGGCTGGCAGTTGCTGCGCTGGCCGGCGATCGCCTATCGCCACACCTCGTACCGCGTGGACGAGGACGGGCTGGAGATTCAACGCGGCGTGTACTGGCGGACGATCACGACGGTTCCGCGATCGCGGATTCAGCACACCGATGTTTCGCAGGGGCCGCTCGAACGGCGCTACGGGCTGGGCACACTCGTCGTTTACACCGCCGGCACGCACCATTCGCAAGTGAGCCTGTCCGGCCTCGAGTTCACCGTCGCCCAAGCCATCCGTGTTCACCTGCTGCCGCGCGATCAGGGCGATGCCGTCTGAACATCGTCTGCACCCCTCGTCGGTTCTGTTCGCACTTGCGGCGGCCCTGAAAGCGTTTGCGTTGCCGGCGCTGCTGCTCTTCGTGACGAGTGGCCGCTCGTCGCCAGGACCGTCGAACGGAGGCTGGGGACCGGCGCGCTGGATGAACCGCTGGATACCTGGGAATGTCGAGATCGAGAACTGGCAGTTCTGGATTCTGCTCTTTCTGATCCCGGCGACCATCGCCGCGCTGGTGAGATATTTCACGTTCCGGCTGCGCTACGAAGGCACCGAGCTCGTCATCAGATCCGGAATCCTCTTTCGCAACGAGCGCCACGTCCCGTACGGGCGAATCCAGAATCTCGACGCCGTCCGTAACGTGTTCCATCGGCTGCTCGGCGTCGCCGAAGTGCGCGTCGAGACCGGCGGCGGGAAGGCGCCTGAAGCGACGATCAGCGTTTTGCACGAAACGGTGTTCGAAGAGATGCGCCGCCGCGTCTTCGCGGGACGTGCGGGCGTCGTTCAAGAGGACCAGGAACAGTCAGCGGAGCCGTCTGCGCCACCTGGCGATGTCGAAACGAGAACGTTGTTGTACCTGCCGGTCCGCGAGCTGCTGTTGAACGGGCTGCTCGAGAATCGGGGTCTCATTCTGATCGGTGCGGCGTACGGTGCCCTGTGGGAGGCAGGACTGTTTCGTGGCGTCTGGGATCAGTTCGCCAGCGGGTTGTATGGGCCCGGACTCGTTCGCGACACCGTACGGACGGTCGTTGGCGGGAACCTGCCTTCGTTCGGCCGCATCGTCATTCTGCTGTTGGGGATTGGCGGACTGCTGCTGGTGGTTCGCGTGCTGTCGATGGCCTATTCGTTCCTGCGGCTGCACGAGTTCCGCCTGACACGCGCCGGCGACGACCTGCGGACCGAATACGGTCTGCTCACGCGCGTGACGACGACCGTTCCGCTCAAGCGCGTGCAATCGCTCGCGATGCGACAGACGCCGCTGCAGCGGCTCGTCGATCGGATGTCGATCCGCGTGGAGACGGCCGGCGGACAGGGCTCACAACAGGACGGACAGCGAAAGCAGCCGCGCGAGTGGCTGGCGCCGATCATCAGGACCTCCGCCGTGCCCGCGCTCGTCGGCGAAGTACTTCCCGGGTTGGAGCTCGAGGGCCTCGACTGGCAGCCGTTGCACCGTCGCGCGTTCAGCCGAGCGGTGAAGCCGGCGCTCGTGCTGGCGTCCGTTTCGGCGCTTCCCTTCGTGTACTGGTTCGGCTGGGCGGGACTCGCCGTGCTCTCGATCACCGTGCCGTGGCTCGTGACGCTGACGTGGTTCCACATCCGCTATACGCGGTGGGCCATCAGCGAAGATGTTCTCGCCTTCCGCAGCGGCTGGTTGTGGCGGCAGTGCACCGTCGTGCCGACGACCAAGATTCAGGTGGTGGGGCGGGCCGAGTCGCCGTTCGATCGGCGCGCCGCGATGGCGGGCATTCGTGTGGATACCGCTGGCAGCGCCTCTCCCGTGCACCGCATCAGCATTCCGTATCTCGCCCGTGAGACCGCTGCAGCGCTGCATGAGCGTCTTGCCCTGCAGACGGCGCAGACGACCTTCCGCTGGTGATGGCTATGGCAGGCGGTCGAGGGCTTCGGTCCAGTTCGGAAGCTCCCGTTCCCCCCTCGGCGACAGCGCGTAGTGGCCCGGCGTCACGCGATCGAACCATCCGTAGTGATTGTCTCGCACGATCGACCCGGCCCGCGCGACGCCGGTCCGCTCGCGGAGCACGCTGAGCTTGAGCGCGCGCGCTTCGACGGCGAGCTCGCGCGCGCAGCGCAGCGCGTCCTGTCGATACGCGGTGACGCGTTGACGGGAGATCGAGCCTCCAGTCTCCGGGTCGCCGATCCGTTCTGCGAACTCCTTGAGGAGGCGCTCGCGCCGGTGTGCTCGCGGCGCAGGTCGGTACGGCGCGGGGTCCAACATGGGGACGACGGCGCCGCGTGCGGAGATGGTCAGCAGTCCCAGGCCAAGACGTCGGAGCAGCGCCGTGACGCGCTTCCGACCAGTGCGCCAGAACGCGCTCTGGCTCGGGCCGATACGAAAGGCGACATAGACGGTGTCGGAGATGGCCAGCCGATCGACCGCCTGTAGGATCAGGGCCAGGCTCAACCTCTCCTTCAGTTCGACCACGATCGGCCGTTCGTCACCGCGCACGGCCACGACGTCGCACGGTCCGACCTCTCCTTTGACGGTGTAGCCCTGTGCCTCGAGGAAGCGTTTGATCGGACCGTAGAGGTCAGCTTCGGGCATATCAGGTCAAACAAGTGTCCCGCGGACGCATTCTAAGCGCCTGGTGCGTTGCGTCGTCGACGGCCGTCGCTCTTGCTCTTGGGCCTTGCTACCTCTTACCTCGCACGTGGCCCTAGTACTTTTGCCCTCACCTTTGCCCTTTGCCATTTGACCTTTGACTTGCGTTCCCCAGGCACGCGATTCCGTGCATTCCGACGAATCTGATCCGCACCGGCTAAAATGGATCTACCGATTTCAGCTCTGCCGTAAGCCCCTTGGAGGAAGGTATGCGACTGCTCAGAAGCCTGTTCGTCGTCGCCGCGCTGCTCACGCCGGCCATGGTCTTCGCGGGACAGGTCTACGGAACGATCGTGATGGACGGGAAGGGCGTCGGCGGGGCGAGCATCGAGATTCAATGCGGGTCTGATGCCGCCGTGACCGGAGCAACGGGTGCCGACGGCTCCTACCGGATCAACGTGCCGCAGCA
>DASRJE010000074.1:0-4857 GCA_035649635.1 Vicinamibacterales bacterium
TTCGTAATCAGCAGGTCGCGGGTTCAAGTCCCGCCGCCGGCTCCATTCAGAATCAATCACTTCTCGCGCTCCGCTAGTTCCGCTCGATCGTGCTGGTGCTAATCACAGTGCTACTCGGCAACAGCGGCAACCTCCGAGGCCGAGGCGACGGAGCGCGTCGCTAGCCGCTCGATGGCGCTCTGTCGGTGTCCCCGTGAGAGATGGGCGTAGCGCTGGACCATCGTTAACGTTTTCCACCCCCTAGGTCCTTGATCGTCAGCAGATCGACGCCCTCCATTGCCAGCCTCGACGCAAAGGTGTGCCGAGTATCGTGAAGGCGGAAATCTTCGATCTTCGCGTCACTGACGGCCGCAGGGAAGGCCTTTCTGCCCACCGCAGGTCACGCTGGCCCTCGCTGTTCGGGAAGACGAGCCCTGCCCGGTCGAGCGTCCGAGGTAGCTGTCGAGGAGTCCATCGTCTGGGTTCACGACCCCAAGACGCCGCTGTCCCTGGTGGTGCCGTCCGGTAGATGCCCGCCTGGGCCGACCTTGCTCAGCGAGTTTCAGGCCCAGCCCGACGACAAGAAGGGCGAGTGGCTGCTGATCAACCAGACGCATGCGTTGCAGTCGATCAGCAAGCTGCGCCAGGACAAGAACGTGCTGCTGTACGCCTCGGCGTTCCTGCAAAAGCCACAGGCTCCAGCACCGAAGACGCAGATCACCTACGAAGACATCAACGGCATCATGTCGACCCTCTACGGGATGCAGTGGAACAAGGGCCTCTGCCTCGTGCTGCACACACCGGGCGGCGTGACTAACGCCGCAGAGAGCATCGTGGCGTACCTGCGCAGCAAGTTCACCGATCTGGAGGTGATCGTGCCGGCACCAGGGCGAGCGGCGTGTCGAGCATTTAGAGCGATCCGGTCGTCAGCGGATCTGATTGTCACGGCCGTCATGGCTTGGCTCCCGCCTCGCCTCCGACGAAACCGGGAAGGATGGCCTTGAAGAACGCGTTTTGGATAAGGTAGACCATCGTGGCCCAGGTGTCCGCTTTCGGATTCTCGAGCGGCCCGGCGATGGGCATTGTCGTGGCGATGTCCTGACGTGGGCGATTGCGGAGCAGCTTGCTGACGATGTTTGCGGTCTTTTCTTTGATCTTCTGCCCGACGCTCTTCTCACGATCCACCTGGGACTCGTCGAGTTTCAGATCATGAAGCAGAGGCTTGACGTAGCCGTTGACACGGCCGTACTTCACGTGGAACTCCGAGTACACCGAGAAGAGTCCTGATGCCACGTCGATCTTGCCGTGTACGCGCAACATGTCGTTCATCTTCTTTACGTCCATGTTCTCTATGCGGGCGCTGAGATCGAAGTCCGGCCCGTCGAGCTCGGGACGGACGGTGGCGGCCACCACGGTGTCTCCGCTTCCCATGAAACGAGCTGTGACCTGAGCCGTCATCCTTCCTTCCGTCAGATGACTCGAAAAGTTCTCCATTTGCGCGTCGATTTCGCTTAGATAAATGCGATAGCGGGGCCGAACGTCCTCGTAGACGAAGCCGACGATAGCGTTTGTGGTGCTGATCCGCCGCGCCGTGAGACGGACGTTCGTCCCCCTGATCACCTGCCGCGCCTTGTCGGCTGCTTCCTTGACCGTTTCCTTCACTGGCTGCGCCGCGACCTTGCGGTAGACGTAGTCGGCCTGCAGCCCATCCACGTTGGCATATTCCAGGTCGACCACCTTCAGGTCGGGCGCGTACTCGATGCTTCCGGCCAACCCCAACGTGCCGCGGGTCACGGTGAGCCCGTAAGGAGCGACGAGTGGGCCGAGGCGGTCGATGGGGACCCTCACCATCTCCACGCGGCCCTTGAAGGCAGCGTATGGCTGGCGGAGCAAGTCAGCGGCGCCGTCGACGTGCAGTCGGCCCTCGTCGAACACAAGGGCCTCTACCTTCAGCGGTGACGGATCCGCATCCGGCCCAGATCGCTGAATCCGGATGTTGCGCACGTCCACACTTAATGCCCGGACGGTCAATGGCCGAGCGCCCGCCTGGTCGACGTAGCTCACCGATGCGTCATGGAGGCGAAACATGTCGACGGCGTGCAAGAATTTCATCATCTTCAGCAGTGTGCAGTCCTTCACCACCACACCTGGCGTCTCCATCGCGTGGACGAGCTGCGCCCGCCTCGCGTTGATGTGGGATTCCACGACGAGAACACTGGCCACGAGGCGTCCGCGAAGCAGCGGCGCCAGCCGCAGATCGGTTGTGACCCGCGGGATCATGATGAGCGGCGGCTCTGGGTGGGCGTCTTGCACAACATGAAGATCACGCACGCGAACGGACAGGGCCAGCGGACGAAGATCCAGGCCACCGATCTGCGCCGTGTAGCCTTGCACGCATGCGTTGAGCTGGCGTTCGACGACACGGCGCAGGGGCCTCTCCGCGATGAAGGACACGGCGATCACGAGAACGACCAGCAGGAGGAGCGCACCGAACGTCCATCCCCATCGACGACTCATCAGTCCTCGCCCCCATCAGCGGCGACCGTTGCCCCGCGAAGCGTCCCTGTACCTACGAACGAGATTAGGACGGCAACTTACATGCCAGATGGGTCGGCCGCCGGTCGTCAAGACCTCAGATCCGCTTTTGTTCACGTACCGCTGCGCACCTCTGGGCAGGCTCGACACCGCCAACTACAAACGAGCGCCGCTGGCAAGGCCTTCCACGATTTCGCTTAGCTTTGGACGCCACTAGCTTGGGCGAAGGCGCTGAGATGTTGGAAACATCGGCGACGCCTGTCACGCGTGCTCGACTCGGTGTTGAAGAATGCCGCGTCGCACCACCGTACTTTGGGAACAGAGAAAGTTTGAGTCGGCGTGCCTACATGGATGGTCGTTTTTTACGCCGTCGATTTGTCGAAGAATTCGGTGCCGACGGCCGGCGCGCGACCCGCCGTTGTTGGCCAACGCATGGACACAAGTACGCGCTGAAGCCCGTCGCGATGGGGTGGAAGACGGTTGTGCCCCAACCGGCTGGGATCATGATCGCGAACGCATTCGACAACATCACCGTCGTTCCACGCGTGATCAACAACCTGCTCCAAGGGAAGTGGGACGGCGCGGGACGCGAAGTGACCCGCTTCCTGATCAACAGTACCGCTGGCGTCGAGGGCCTTTACGACCCGGCCAGGGACGTTTGGCACATCACGAAGAGTCCCGCCGACTTCGGGCAGACTCTCGGCAAGTGGGGCAGCGGGCCCGGACCGTACCTGGTTCTCCCGTTCACGGAGCCGCTTACCGTCCGAGACGGCATCGGGAAGGTAATCGGCCGCACGATAGATCCGCTGACCTACGTGGTTCCGGTGATCCCGGCTCTCAGCCTCGTCGTTGGCAACAGGGTCAACGAGCGCGCCCTCAACGACGAGCTCTTCGCGGCCTTCGATGCTGATGTGATCGACGCGTACAGCGCGGTGCGCAACGGCTACCTACGGCTTCGGGAGCGCAGGGTCAACGAGTGATCGCGCCGAGCTCCCACTTGCCGTAGCGGCAAGCGTCACCGGGACCCAAGGGAGACCTATACTGCTCGTGGCTCGTCAGTCATCGTTCAGATCTCGTCTTCTTCAACTCCAGCTGCTTACCAGCCAACTCGACAGCGATCGCTGCTGCGTGAACGTCACCGTCTCGTCCCAGAGGAGCCGTCCTTGAAGCAGAACAGAGGCGGCTCTGATTCGTTGCCCCTTGACAGCCCCTGCACGAGCTCGCCATGGGCCAGGACGTTGTCGTTCGCCCCGCGCAGAAGGAGGAGGCCCTGGGTAATGCTCTCGGCATAGCGAACGGCGACGGGCTCGACCGACGCCGGCGCGCCTGTCAGGGCAATTGCGAAGAGAACGCCGAGCGCCCAACTGCGCACGCGAATCGATCTAGCCTGGGATTTCTTCACGCTGGCTCCTTCGCGCTCGTTACGTCTGCACCGTATGTCACGACCATTCGGAGGTACGTCGCCGCCCGCCAGCCTTTCTCGTCGTAACGCGTGAGCTGGAGATCGTAGCCCTGCGCGCTATCGCTCGGCGACGCACGTTTGGATCGAGGTAGCTGGGCACGTCAGCGCGGGCGACGGCCGAACGCGGCGACCACGTTCGGGTCAGTGGCGAAGTCGTGCAGCGTGCGGGCCAGCGCGGCATCCATCACCTCGCGGGCGACGTCCTTGGCGTCGGCATCGGCCTCGCGACGGCTAGTGCCGCCGTAGTGCCTGGTGAACAACGTTTCGCCGTTGCGGCCGTCGACCACGGCGAGCGCGAGCACGACCTTGCCGACATACTGCGCATGCGAGCGGCCGACGACCACGTCGAGCCAGAACTCTTCGACCTCGGCAGCGAGCACCAGATCCTGGGCGTCGGGAAGCACCGCGTGACCGTTACGGCTGACCTCGATCGTGAGCGCGTCGTGCACAATGTCGCTGACGGGGCGGCGCGTCACAATAACCCGGCCGTCCTTCGGCAGGGAGCCGATACGGCTCGGGTCCAGTCGACGATCGACGACCGGGCTGATGCCAACGCGCTGCGGCGGTACTGAGGCCAGCAGCGCGCGGTTGACGCCGGCCTCCGGGTAGCGCACGTCGAGCCTGTGATTGCGCGCGCACCCGGCGCCCGAAACCAGTGCCAGGCTGCACAGGAGCGCCGCAATCGCCACCGAGCGGCCGGCGTTCATCGGCCGGCGCTTCGTGCATAGAGCAGCTCGCTGGCGAGGCGTTGGCCCGCGCGTTCCAGCACGTCGATCAGCTGCTGGCGCGTGAACTGACGATCGGCGGTGAACGTGGCGAGGGGCACACGCTCGAGATCCGTGACGTCCTCGGTGCGCTGCCAGACGACGACGCCCGTGCCA
>DASRJE010000075.1:0-12920 GCA_035649635.1 Vicinamibacterales bacterium
GCCGGCTCGAAGATGAATTTGCTGCGATGGGTCAGTGCGCGAGCGATCAAGGAGACGTTCTCGCCCCCGCGGGGCCATACCTACCCGTACATGGCCGAGGAGTAAACTCTCGCCATGAAAAAACCAGTCTTCGTCTGGCTCGCGCTTCTTTTCGTACTGGTCTGCGCCCAGCCACTGGCCGCGCAGGATCTCGCCATCACCAACGCTCGCGTGATTGTCGGCACCGGTCAGGTCATCGAGCAGGGGACCATCGTGATCAAGGGAGGCCGAATCGCCTCAGTGTCTGCTGGAGGCACCGCCTCACCTGGACTGAAGGTCATTGACGGGAAGGGACTGACGGCGATGCCTGGCTTCATCGACGGTCATCGCCACATCATCGGGGGAGACGCGCAACGCTATTTCAACGAGCAGGCGGCCGATCGCATGCGCGAGTTCCTCGAGGCGGGCTATACGACGCTGCTGTCTGGAGGCGGAGCGGCAGAGCCAGTGCTCGAGTTGAAGAAGCGCATCGACTCTGGCCAGATCAAAGGACCGCGCATCATCCCGTCCGCGCCACTGAATTTGAACAACGCGACGCCCGAGACGGCACGCGAGGCGATTCGCAAGATTGCCTCCATGGGCATCAAGTTCACAGGCGAGATCAACATCAACGCCTTCAAGGACGATCCGCGCCCGCTCGCAGCGCTCGCCGCCGCCGCCGATGAAGGCAAGAAGGCCGGCGTCCAGGTTGCCGTCCATGCCGTGAGCGTCCCGGCCATGCTCGCCGCGGTGAAGGCTGGCGTGCCGAAGTTAGTGCACACACCACACTTTCAATGGATGACCGCCGACGACGCGAAAGCGGTGAAGGACGCCGGCGTCCATGTGCTTTCCTGCGTTGGCTTCGGGGCCCCGGTATTCGATGTGTTCAACAAGGAAAACGTCCCCACATTCCGCGACGGCGGTAAGTGGCCCGACAGCATCCTTGACGGCGAGGGCCGTGGCCGCGAGGCCGGCTACAAGGCGGTCAACGCGCGAACGCTGTGGGACGGCGGGGTCGTCTACGGCTACGCGACCGATACGAACTATCTGCCGATTCGAGGCTTGTCGCACGAGCTCCGCGTGTTGAACCTGATGTTCTCGCCGATCGATCTCATCAAGGTGATGGGTCCCAACAGCGCCACATGGATCGACATGGGCAAGGAGCTCGGCACGCTCGAAGCCGGCAAGCTCGCCGATGTCGTGCTCCTCGGTGGGAATCCTCTGGAGGGCTACTGGAATCTGTTGACCGCGAAAGTCGTCGTCAAGAACGGCGAAATCGTCGTGGATAAACGTTAGCCTTCCTTTCCCTCCAATCGCGCCTAGTGCATTGCTGGCCAGCCAGGAGGGGATCGGCTGACGCAACGCGATGCATGTGCAGGATGGGTTCAAGCCGAAGCGAGCGTGATTCGTGACACCCGGTTCCGCCGGGTGTAAGCTTCCTCGCGCTGGTCAGAACCTGAAGGTCGGTTGGCAGTTTACCCAGTGGTATTTCAAGTGAGGTAAACGCATGGCCAAGAAGCCGGACAGCGATCAAAAAAAGCGGAAGCTTCGCGGCAAGAAGGCGGTCAGCAGACGAGACTTCGTCAAGACCGGAGCCGTCGCTGGTGTTGGCGCTGCCGCCGGAGTCGGGACGACAGTCCTGGCAACACCAGGAACAGCTTCAGCGCAGGGTGCCCCTGCCGCCATTCAATGGCACTACGAGGCCGATGTCGTCGTGATCGGAGCAGGGTGCACCGGTCTGCCCGCCGCGATTCGAGCGCGGGACCTCGGAGCGTCCGTGATCGTGGTCGATCAGAACTTCGATCCCGGCGGCAAGATGCTGCATAGCGGTGCGCAGGTCTCTCTTGGTGGGGGAGATCCCCTTCAGTTGAGGGACATCGCAGGCGAGCGGGACAGGGAAGGGTTTGTCACCGCTCCGCGGCAGCACTCGGTCGCGGAACTGACGGAGGATGCGGATCTGCTGTTCAGGGACCACACCGACTGGTCGGTGATGGACGCTGCGGCCCAGGCCCCCTACCGGTACAACGAACGAGAGCTCCATCGCGCCTACGCCGACAACTGTTACGCCACCAGGGAATTCCTGATGGCGAACTACGTGCGCATGGGCCGCATATCCGGCACGCATGGCAATGGCGGCTTGTCGCGCGCCAGACGGGCTGTGTGCTTCCTCATGGAAGGTGGCACGACGGACATCAAGAAAGGAACCGTTTCGAAGCAGGATGCGGGAGTCCCGAACGCGAGGTCGAGCCACTTTGCGCCGCGGCCAATGGACGATGGAGCCAAGGTCGCGAGCTCGGGCGCTCGCGCGAACGGCGCCGCACTCGCCAGGCCCCTGGAGTTCAGCGCTCGCGAGAAAGGCGTCCAGTTCATCCTCAATCGGCACATGGACGAGATCATCCGGGAGCAGCCGTTCTCGGGCAGGGTTCTCGGTATCCGCGCCACCTATTCGCCGCGGCAGGATCCGCAGACCGGTGCGCGCCTGGAGAGCTTCTGGCAGAACGGCAACATCGAGGAACGCAGGGAGACGATCTTCATCAGAGCTCGCAAGGCCATCGTCATCGGTGCGGGAGGCCATGGAGCGAATCCGCAGTTTCGCAGCATGTTCTACCCGGCGTGGAGAGAGCCCGCGTTCGTGTCGAGCGGGTGGGCGCTCCTCGGGCCGCGCGGCCAGGACGCGAGCGGCATCATCGCTGGGATGCGGGTCGGGGCGAACCTCGCGGGGATGCATCAGAACCTCTCGTACGGCAGCACGTTCCACATCCCCGGAATTCTTGCGACGCGCGATTCCTATACGGACATGTACCCCGGTCACCCCACGTTCTCGTTGCGGGGATCCACCGGCATCAATCTCCCCAACGCGTCGTTCCAGCACCTGATCGTGGTGAACCAAGTGGGGAAGAGATTCTTCAACGAGCTTCTCATTCCAGACAGGAAAGGGGGCGCTGCCTTTCCGGCCGGGCCCGGCAAAGGGCAGCCGAAATCGGGCCTTGACCACGTGCAGCTGGATTGGCGCAATGCGAGCGTCGCGAACATCAGGGCGACCTACGCGGAGCCCAACAGCATTCATGCCGCCCTGGCGATGAACGAGGGTTCAAAGGCCCCGGATTACTTCTCGGGACCGATCTGGGCGATCTTCGATCGAGCTGCGGTGGAGCGCGACAAATGGAAGATCGATGCGCCCTTCACGTCGCCAACCAACGGCTTCTTCTTCAAGGCCGACACGATCGAGGAGCTGGCGGCCAAGATCAAGAACGGCCACGAATTCCAGAGGGTTCCGCTGACCCACTTGGCCGAAACCGTGGCGAGGTGGAACTCGTACGTGGACAAGGGAAGCGACCCGGAGTTCGCGCGTGGGTCGGACGCTCCGATGCACAAGATCGACACGCCGCCGTTCTACGCGGCAACGCTCTATCCGGTGTGGCACGACTCGTACGGTGGTCTCCGGATTAACGGGCGAGCCCAGGTCATCGACATGCAGGGCGAGCCCATTCCCGGTCTCTATGCCGGCGGAGAATCAAGTGGCGGCGGCAACCAGCACGGCCTGGGCAGAGCGCTCGTCCACGGCTACATCGCAGGGACGAACGCCGCCAGGGAGAGCACGAGCTGACGCGCTTTCAGTAGAAGTGATCATGGCCTCGCTCAGTGAAGACATGCACGGTTACGTGACGTGTGTCGTCGACGTTTCGCCCGACATTGTCGATGCCGGCGCCGAGATGACGCTGCGGGGCACGCTCTCGTGCTCGCCGCCGTGCGACCTGCGGGGGCACGTCCTGTTGATCAAAGACGAAATCGGCGCTGACGCGGGCAGCATGGAACTCACGGAATTCGATGGCGAGACCAACACGCCCAATGAGCTCGTCCTGAAGGCGCCCCTCACACCCGGGAAATTTACTTGGTCGGTGGTGTGCCCGGCGGTTGAAAAAGGAGGAACCTCGTTCACCGAGACGTCAACACAGATTGTGTTCACTGTCACGCCGCACGCCACGTATGTGGTCGCGTGGGACGTCCCGTCCGATATCGTCGCTCGCGAGAGATTCACGATAAAAGTCGGGATCAAATGCTCCAACGAGTGCCGCCTCGCACATAGCGACTTTGCCATCTACGACCACGAAGGGACACGAGTGGCTGTCGCGACGTTGCCTGACAAGCACTGGCCAGGCACGGCCAGACTGTATGTTTCAGAGGTCGAACTCGTCGCGCCGCCGTCGGCAGGCCTTTATACCTGGAGCGTCAAGCGCCTGCACTCTGGTCCCAGGATTCCGCACTCTGAGAGTTCCATCAGTTTCGGGGTCAGAGTGGTCGATCCTCCCGAGCATCTGGTCACGATCGAAACGGTTGACGGGGTGTCTCGAGCCCCCCTCCGAGGAGCGCATGTCGTCATGCACCCGTACAGGGCTGTCGCCGACGAGCATGGCGTCGCGCGAATCCGGGCAGCGAAAGGCGGGTACAGGCTCTTCGTCTCGGAAACCAACTACCTCACGTTCGGCCTGCCCATCGAGGTGGCGTCGGATATGACGGTTCGAGCGGAGCTCGACCTGGAGCCTGTGCTCGAGCGCAACTGACGTACAACCAGTTCAAAGTACGCGGGGGTCTTCCGTTCCGGCGACGATGCCCACGCCCTGTGGGTCGGCGACGACTGGGACGGCTTCAAAGCCAAGTGGCAGGAGCTCTCGGCCAAGGGGCTACGCCTGACAAAGATTGAGGTCTACGGTCCCAGCGTTTCCTGAGATGTTCGCGCCGACCTACAATCGCGTTTCATGGCGGGCGACGCTGGAGTTCTCCTATGAAACGAACGCTGCTTGTTGTGATGCTGTCCGCGATCGCGGTGAGCTGTACACCCACTGAAACCAAGGAGGCTGGCCTGAAATACCCCGTCGCCCGGAAGGACAACGTCGTCGATGACTACGGCGGCACGAAGCTCGCTGATCCTTATCGCTGGATGGAAGCGCTCGACTCACAGGAGGTGGCCGACTGGGTGGCGGCATCGAATGCCGTTACGGAGCCGTATCTCAGGAGCCTCCCGCTGCGAGACCACTTCAACAAGCGACTGACAGAGCTGTGGAACTATCCACGGGTTGGCCTTCCGGTCGTTGAAGCGGGCAAGCTTTTCTATGCGCGCAACGCGGGGCTCCAGCGGCAGGCGCCGGTTTACATGCGCGCCTCCGTGTCGGCGGTGCCGACACTGGTGATCGATCCAAACGAAATCTCTCCCGACGGATCCTTGTCGCTCGGGCAGTGGACGCCCTCGCCTGATGCGAAGCTTCTCGCGTACGGTCTCGCCGAAGGGGGCGCTGACTGGCGCACGGTTCGAGTACGAGATATCGCGTCGGGCAAGGACCTCGGAGACGAGGTCAAGTGGATGCGGTTCTCGGACATTTCGTGGACGAAGGACAGCAAAGGCTTCTATTACTCGCGCTACCCCGAGCCGCCGAAAAGCAAGGTGCTCGAAGCCGCGCTTTCGGGTCACGCCGTCTACTATCACCGCGTCGGCACGCCGCAGTCGCAAGACCTACTCATCTACGAGCGCAAGGATCTGCCTGCCTGGATCATCAACGGTACGGTATCGGAGGACGGGCGGTACCTCTTCGTGCTGATGTTCCAAGGCGCCGAGAATCGCAATCGGCTCTACATCGCCGACCTCGGACGGGGTGACGCACCCAAGGTCGATGCGCCGATTCGGCCGCTCGAAGAAAAAGATGACGCCGAGTATTTGCCGCTCGGCGTCCACGGCTCGACGCTGTACGTGCGAACGGACAAGGACGCGCCGAACCGCATGGTCGCTGCGACACCACTGAACGGCGCCGCGCCTGTCTGGACGCCGATCGTCCCGGAGCGCAAGGAAGCGATCGAGAGCGTCGGCATCATCGGCGGACGCCTGGTCGCGCAGTACCTGGTTGATGTGCAGAGCCGATTGTCGATGTTCGGTCTCGACGGAAAGTCCCTGGGCGATATTGCGCTGCCCGGTACCGGAACCGTCGGCGCTTTGAGTGGGCGCGCGGATAGTCCCTCTGTCTGGTTCAACTTCACGTCGCCACTCGCGCCGTCAACCGTTTACGCGTTCGACATGACGGCAGGGAAGAGCGCGAGCTTCGAGGCCGCGACGCCAACGTTCGACGCGAGTGGCTACGAGACGAAGGCGCTATTCGCGACGTCGAAAGACGGCACGCGCGTCCCGCTGTTTGTCACCGCGAAGATGGGGTTACCGCTCGACGGCAACAACCCGACCATGCTCTATGGGTACGGCGGATTCTCGGTGAGCACGCTGCCAGCGTACCGCCAGGATGTTCCCGCCTGGCTCGAACGCGGCGGAGTCTGGGTCACCGTCAGCATGCGCGGTGGGGCTGAGTACGGCGAGGCGTGGCACAAGGCGGGCATGCTCGAAAAGAAGCAGAACGTGTTCGATGACTTCATTGCCGCAGCCGAGTATTTGATCAAAGAGAAGTACACCGCACCGTCGCGGCTCGGCATCATGGGTGGTTCGAACGGTGGCCTCCTGGTGGGTGCAGTGATGCAGCAACGGCCGGAGTTGTTTGCGGTCGCGCTGCCCGCCGTTGGCGTCATGGACATGCTCCGCTACGACCAGTTCACAGGCGGGCGACTGTGGACCACGGAGTACGGATCGGCGTCGAATCCGGCGCAGTTTCCGTTCCTGATCAAGTATTCACCGGTGCACAACGCGAAGGCCGGCACGTGTTATCCCGCGACGCTGATCACGACCGCGGATCACGACGACCGCGTCGTGCCGAGTCACTCGTTCAAGTTCGCATCG
This sequence comes from Vicinamibacterales bacterium, assembly GCA_035649635.1. Lineage (GTDB taxonomy): Bacteria > Acidobacteriota > Vicinamibacteria > Vicinamibacterales > UBA2999 > Gp6-AA40. Next base: position 6,788 of record DASRJE010000075.1, read on the forward strand.
GTGATGCAGGCGGCGCAGGGATGTGGCAAGCCTGTGCTCATTCGTGTCGAGGTGCAGGGCTCACACGGCTATCGACCCACAGACAAGCTGATCGCTGAGCGGGCAGACGAGTGGGCGTTTGCCGCGGCGAACATGGGGTTGAAGTAGGCACTACTGGCTCATCGGAAACAGCACCAGGAACTGGCGGCCGTCCGGCATCAGGTCGAATTGCCGCCGATACTCGGCCTGGGCGAACCCCGTGATCGGTAGCGGTGTCGCGTCGCCAATCGACGCCATGTCCTGCGTGTTCACGGTGAGCCGGAACATCTGATGATCGCGATCGAAGTAGAGAGTCTGGCCATCTGGCGCCCATAGCGGATGCGATCCGCCGTCGCGGGTCACTTGCAAGCGCGCGCCGCTGCGCGGCAATGGCTCGATCCAGACCTCGTAGCGACCGGTCTCGTTGGACGTATAGGCCATCCACTTGCCATCTGGTGACGTGGCGCTGCTGTGTTGCGCCGAACCGGGGAAATCGACGAGCCGCGTGACCGCTCGCGACGCCATGTCGAAGAGCGAGATCCCGTAATCACGATTGCCGGTCAACGTGAGAAAGCGCATCTGCGTCCCGCCGGCGTTCCACCCTTCACCCGATCTGGTGTCGATCAAATGCTCGGCGTCGCCAGTGCCGTCGGCGCGACGCCAATAGACGGCGTCAGGTCGATTGCTGCCCGAGACGATGAACACGAGACGTTGACCGTCCGGTGTCCACATCGGCGCCCAGTTGATTTGGCCGACGACGAGCGGGAGAGGCTTACGACCAGCGACGTTCGACATCTCCGCCGTCCAGAGACGCGGTCCATCGGGGCCAGTCAGGTCGCGCGTTTCGAACGCGATCCGCTTGCCGTCGGGTGAAATGCGCGGCGCGTAGACCGTCGGTGGAAGCTGGGCCAATACCTTCTTCGTGCCGTCCAGGCTCACGAGCGCCAGCTCGAAGCCTGCTGGTGCTTGTGCGCGGATCCCGTTGCCGGCCAGAAAAGCGGCGAGCGTGAGCGCAAGCACGATGGAGCGACGAGTCGTTGTGGGCATTTGTCAGTCCATTTGGCGGAGGGCCGTTCATTCGGCCGTCAATGTCTCAACCGGGTCGACGGCGGCCGCCCTGCGCGCCGGCACGTAGCTGGCCAGCGCGGCGGCGAGCCCCAGTACACCCAGCACTCCGGCGTACGTGGGTGGGTCGAGGCGCTCGACACCGAACAGCAGCGAGGACATCCACTGCGTCAACGCGACGGCTGTCACCAGGCCGACGCCTGCGCCAACCGCCGTCAGCACCAATCCCTGCCCCACGAACATCCGCATGAGCGTGGCCGGCGCTGCGCCGAGCGCCAGGCGGATGCCGATCTCCCGCGAACGCTGTGCGACGACGTACGCGATCACGCCGTAGATGCCGATGACACCCAGCATCAGTGCCATCGCGGCCGCAATGCCGAGCATGACGAGCGCGAACGACGTGCGCGCCAGCGACGCGTCGTACAGGTCCTTCATTGTCCGGACGAGGAACACCGGCATGCTCGCGTTGACCGACGACACCGCGCTCCGGACACCGGCAAGCAGGCTTTCGCGACCCGCCTGCTCGCTGCGGATGACCAGATTCACCGGCCGCATGCTGAACAGCCGTGCGCCGGCGTAGTTCTCCATCATCGTTGGCCAATAGACCATGCCCGGCGCGGCCTGGTGCACGGCATCCTCGTGAACGTCCTCGACGATGCCGACAATCTCGCGCCAGACCGGCGCCGTCGGAGACTCACGAATCCGCTGCCCCAGCGCGGCGGCTGGTGAACCCCAGATTTCACGGGCGAAGTTCTCGGAGATGACCGTCACGCTGACGCGCCCGTAGATGTCGTTCCAGGTGATGTCGCGCCCGGCGATCATCCGCGTGCCGATGGCGTTGAAGTAGCCGGGAGACACCGTTTTTATTCGACGCAGGGGCGCGACCGTCCCAGGGTCGTATTTTTGCCCATCGACGTAGATCGCCTGCGTCCACACGCGGAGCGGTCCTTCCATCGGTACGGCGCTCGCAAAGGCGGCGGCCGTCACTCCGGGAAGGGCCGCGACCTTGTCGAGGATCTCGTGCTGGATCCGAACGACGCGTTCCGGCTCCTGCACTTGTTGCGGAGGCACCCACACTCTGGCCGTCTGAAGATCGGCCGTGGTCCCAAACCCGGGCTCGACGTCGAGCAGGGCTCGAAACGTCCGGATCATCAAGCCCGAGCCAATGAGCAGCACGAGGGCCAGCGCCACCTGCACGACCACCAGCGAATTGCGCGTCCGCTGGCGCTCGCGGCTTGTGCTAGCACCGCGGGCCGTGCCACCGAGCGGCGTGCCATGCTGAGCGGCGTGTTTCAGCGCAGGAAGCGCGCCGAACAACATGCTCGAGAGCAATGAAACAGCAATGGCAAATCCCATCGCACGCGGATCGAGCGAGATGTCTTCGACGCGCGGCAATGTGGTCGGCGCTGTTGCCACGACCACCTGAAGCGCGGCATAGGCGAGCGCAACACCGAGAGCGCCGCCGATGAGAGACAGCACCAGGCTCTCGACGAGGACTTCTCTCGCGATATGTCCTCGCCCGGCGCCGAGCGCCGTGCGCACCGCAAACTCCTGGCGCCGGCTCTCGGACCTCACGAGCATCAGGTTTGCGACGTTGGCACAGGCGATCAGCAGGACCATCCCGATCGTCGCCATCAGGATCCAGAGCATGTCGCCGACACCACCGACGACTTCGTCTTTCAACGGTTCCACCACCGGCGTGATCCGCCAGTTCTCGAACACCTGCCGACCCGCGACGTTGGGCGATATCGGCCACGCGTTGAGCCAGATCGGCAACATCCGGGCGATGTCGGCATTGGCGTCGGCGACCGTCATGCCTGGCTTGAGGCGAGCGAGGCTCCAGTAGCCGAAGCCATCGACGGTGAGGCGGCTGCGATCGAGCGCGATCAGGGAGATCACCTCGGCGGCGGGCTCCATGTCCAGGAATCGGAATCCCTCGGGCATGATGCCAATCACTTCGGTGGGGTTGGAGTCAGCGATCAATCGCCGCCCGATCACCGAGCGGTCGCCGCCAAATCGCCGCTGCCAGTAGGCATGCGTCAGCATCAACACCGGAGCGACCCCCGCCGGACCGGGCGTGGCGTCGGCCTCTGTGAAGAGCCGTCCCAGTTGCGGCTGAATGCCCAGCGCCAGCAGGACGTCGTAGGTCACAAACAGCGCGCGCGCCTGCTCCGGCTCTCCGAGCCCCGTGATCGTGCGCCCGCCATCGCCGTACAGGCCGATGTGCTGGAAGACCCGGCCCTCCTCGCGATACGTGAAGTATTGCGACGCGGACATGCGGAGCTGGTCGGCATTGAGGCCCGGAGCAACCTGCTCGATGCTGACGAGCTCGTCGGCGTCTGGGTACGGCAGTGGCTTGATCAGCACGCCATCGACCACGCCGAAGATCGCCGTGTTCGCGCCGATACCGAGCGCCAGTGTGAGGATGACTGCCAGCGTGAACCCGGGTCGACGGCGTATGCCCCGCAGCGCCAGTCGCAGATCACGTCCCAGCGTCTCGAGCGGGCTGATGGTGTTCATGCGATAGATCTCTTCGCGGATTCGCACCGTATTCCCGAGCTTGATGTGCGCCGCGCGGCGCGCCGCCTCGGGCGACATGCCGCGCGCGATGTTCTCGTCGGTCTCGATCTCGATGTACGAGCGCAATTCCGCGGCGCGATCGCGGTCCCACTGCGCCCGCCGGAAGAACCGGCGCCAGCTCATGATGACGTTCGACCTCTCACGACGTCTGGTCCGTCGAGGGCTTGAGGATCCTTCCGATGGCGCGGACGATCTCTTCCCATCGCGTCGTCTGCGCCGCGAGTTGTTTACGGCCCGTCGGTGTGAGCCGGTAGTACTTCGCCTTGCGGTTGTTGTCGGACGTGCCCCAGAAAGAGGCGATCCAGCCGCGGTTTTCCAGGCGGTGCAAAGCCGGGTAGAGGGAGCCGTGCTCGATCTGAAGCACATCCTCCGACCCGCGCTCGATGGCGTGCGCGATGGTGTGGCCGTGCGCCGGGCCCATCACGAGGACGCGAAGCACCAGCATGTCGAGCGTGCCCTGGGGCGTCTCGCTCTGCAGGGGTGATTCACGCCGCGGCATGGCCAGCCTCAGGTCCACAAGGTGATCTACGCATAAAAATGCCTTCAAAATAGCCCATACGAGGGATCTATACAATTTGTTCAGAAGATTATCTAGTGGAATGTGGGCGGGCGTTTCCTGACGCAACTGGAGCGTTGGTCAGGGACCTACAGGGAGCGCAGTGATGAGGTGGGATCGAGCGACGCTGCACGCCGCGCCGGAATCCAGATGGCTCCCAGCGCTGTGATCAACAAGAAGGCTGGTATGACAGCGAACATCAATGGGTCGCGCGGGTCCAACCCAAACACGGTCGCCTCGATCCCTGCTGACGCCCCCAGCGCGAGACCCATGCCGACAAGCAGGCCGCCGCCGACCGACGCAGCGCCGGAACGGAGAACCATTGAGATGATGTCGCGTTTCCGCGCGCCGAGCGCCATCCTGATAGCGATTTCGGCGATGCGCTGGCTGACCGAGAACGAAACCACGGCGTACACTCCCGTGAGCGCCAGCAACAGCGCCACCAGTCCGGCCACCGCACTGTATATCGTCACCGACGTCAGCCACTCCCGGTATCGTTCGGCGGTGGATTCAAGCGTGGAGATTGTGACCGCCATTTGCGGATCGACCTGCCGCACGATGTTGCGCAGGCCGGCCACGGTGATCCGCGGGTCGCCGGCCACGCGAACAAGCAGGTAGGCGGGCCTCGACCGATCGAGATCGAGGGGCGAGTAGTAGAACGGGCCATCATCGGCCATGAACGTCACGCTTTGCACATCGCGGCTCACGCCGATCACTTCGTGTACAGCGCCCACGCGAAAGCGGTGGCCGATCGGATCTTCTGCGGGCCAGTACCGGCGAGCCATCGCCTCGGAAACGACTGTCGGGATCACCTGCGTCTGCGACGATGCTTCCTCGCTGGTGAAGGCGCGACCGCGAATGAGCGGGACATCGAGTGCCGTGAAGTACTCCGGCGACACGGCCCGTGCAGCCGGATGTTGGCGATAGTCACGCGTCGCGGGAACCGCCGTGCCGTCGATCTCGGTCAACGCACCCGAGTTGCGGCCGGCCCACGGCGCGATGGACGCGAAGCTCGTATGGAGCACTCCAGGAGCGGCCCTGACGCGAGACTCGAGTTCCCGGTAGAACGAAGGAGCGGGAGCGAACCCGGTAAGAACGGATGTAAGCGTCACGCTGAGCACTTGCTTCGTCTCGAACCCGGGATCATGACGGAAGACACGCTGCTGGGCGCGTATCACGAGACCCACCTCGACGAGCAGAAGCAGACTCAAGGCGATTTGCGCCCCAACCAGGACGCTTCGCAGCCTGGATCGCCGTCGTCCAGACGTGACCGACGCGCCGCTCGCCTTCAACGATTCCGCGAGCTCCGGCCGAAGTGATTCCACAGCCGGCGACAACCCGGCGATCACGGCGGCCGCCGTAGCCAGACCGAGGCAGTAGAGCACGACCCGCCAATCCGGGGTCAAATCGATTGGCGCTGGTCCAGACATGAACGAATACCAGAGTGCGGTCGGTGCCCGTTGGGCAATCACGAATCCGGCCGCGGCGGCCAGTCCGCTCAGGGCCAGACTCTCCGTCAATAACTGCCGCAGTAAACGAAATCGTCCTGCGCCGAGTGACAGACGGACGGACATTTCGCGTTGGCGCAGAGCGGCACGCGAGAGCAGCAGCGTGGTCACGTTCACGCACGCCAGCAGCAAGAGGAGCGAAGTCGTGCCTAGTGTCGCCAGGAAGATGATCGGCGTCCGCGTGCGCATTTCCGGGTCTTGCGCCAGCGATCCGTTGGTAACAGTGATCGACGTGACGCGTCCGGGCACCTCTTCATCCGCACCGCCGGCCAACGCGCTCAATTCCTGCTGCACCTGCTGAATCGAGGAGTCGCGCTTACGGCGTCCGATGACAGTGAGCCACTGTGCGTGCGGATCGCTGAAGTAGTCATCACTGGGCCGGAGGCTTGTGAGCGTCGTGTAGGGA
>DASRJE010000076.1:0-14672 GCA_035649635.1 Vicinamibacterales bacterium
GCATGAGCGCCAGGCACCTTGTTGGCGCATATCGAGGCGCCGACGCCGCTGCCGCACACCGCGATGCCGCGCTCGAGCGTTCCTGCCGCCACCGCCTGGGCGAGGGGGATGACGAAGTCCGGATAGTCGTCGTCGGGATTCAGCACGCTCGCGCCGAAGTCGACGACATCGTGGCCGTCGGCGCGAAGACGGGCGAGCAGATCCTCTTTCAAACGAAACCCGCCGTGATCGGTGGCGATGCCCAGGTGCATGCTGTTCTCCTGTGTCTCGTGGGGTCCGCCTTCAGGCGGACCTTCTGGTCCGGCTAAAGCCGGACACTACGCATAACCGCCGCGGCCTCGTCGGCCAACACCACGGACTGCTGACGACTGATCCGGCCCGCTGGAATCGAGCGATCGCCGTCACGCAGCCGCGCCAACATGTCCGCCTTCTCATGGCCGGTCACCAGCCAGAGAATGCGTCGTGACCGATTGAGCATCGGATAGGTCAACGTCATCCGGCGACGTCCCTGATAAATGCCACTGAGCGCGACGTCTGCGGCGGTGACGTCGAGGACTGGATCTCCGGGTACGAGCGACGCGGTGTGGCCGTCAGGACCAAGGCCGAGATGAGCGAGATCGAGTACGGCCGGAGAGCCTGCAATCTTGCGCAGGGTCAGGGCATATCGTTCGGCGGCGGCGTCGAGATCGGACCATTCCACCGGCATCGCATGAACCTGCTCGGGAGCGAGCGGACAGTGCGCGAGCAAGTTCTCACGCAAATGTGTCAAGTTTCGATCGGCGTCTCCAGGCGGCGCCACGCGTTCGTCCACCTGGACAACATGGACGTCGGCCCAGGGCATCGGTTGATCAGCCAGTGCTCGAAGCATCGTCCACGGGGTTCGGCCGCCGCTGACCGCCATGATGAACCGGCCGCGGGCGGCGACGGCCGCGCGCGCCTCCGCCGCAGTGAATGCGGCACCTGCTCGCGCGACCGAATCGGCGTCTGGCAGCGTCTCGATCTTCATGATGCCAACGTCATGACAGTCTCTGTGCGCGCTGCGGCGACCGTTGGGTTGTGCCAGCCGCCCGGAGGCAAGAGGCGTGCGTCCACCTCGCGCGGTCCCCACGTGCCGGGTTCGTACTCGTACACCGGCGCGCCGCTCTTCAGAATCGGATCGACGATTCGCCACGCTTCTTCGACGTAATCCTCTCGCGCAAACAGCGTCGCATCGCCGTGCATCGCATCTCCAAGGACCCGTTCGTACGCATCCATGTTGCCTGCGTTCGGGAGATCGGTTCCGACCATCTCCGCGGTTGTGCTGGACATTTCCTGTCCCGACGCGATCACATTGGCGCCGATGGCAAACGTGATGTCGGGATTGATCCGGAACCGGCAGTAATTCGGCTCGAGTCTGAACTCGCGATACATGGTTGGGGGCTGCCGCAATCGCACGATGACTTCGGTGCAGGTCACCGGAAGATTCTTGCCAGCCCTGATGTAGAACGGCACGCCCTGCCAACGCCAGGAATCGATCCACAGACGCAAGGCGACAAACGTCTCGACTTGGGAGTCCGCGGCCACGCCCTTTTCGGCCCTGTACCCGCGAAACTGACCGCGTACGACGTCATCCACCGTGAGATTGGGGATGGCCTTGAGCACCTTGACCTTCTCGTCGCGAATGGATTCGCTGTCGGTCCTGACCGGAGGCTCCATGGCCAGGTTGCTCAGAACCTGGAACAGGTGATTCTGAACGACGTCGCGAACGGTGCCGGTCTCGTCGTAGAACGCGCCGCGCCCCTGGACGCCGAAATCTTCTGCCATCGTGATCTGCACGCTCTCGACACGATTCCTGTTCCAGAACGGCTCCAGGAAGGCGTTGGCGAAGCGGAAGAAGAGCATGTGATGCACCGGCCGCTTGCCGAGGTAATGGTCGATGCGGAAGATCGTGCGCTCGTCGAAGCAGCCAAACAGCGTGCGATTGAGCGCTTGCGCCGAAGCGCGGTCGCGACCGAAGGGCTTTTCAACGATCACCCGGGCGCCGCTCGTGCAGCCCGATTGCCGCAGCTGATCGACGACCAGCGGAAAGACCGTTGGCGGGATCGCGAGGTAGTACGCAGGCGAGGTGACACTCCCGAGCTGTTCGCGAATGGCCCGGAACGTCGCCGCGTCATGATAGTCGCCGTCGACGTAGCGCAGCAGGCTGTACAGCTTCGAGAAGGCGGCTGGATCCAGCCCGCCGTGACGCTCCACGCTGTCGCGTGCCCGGGCGCGGAACTGATCGAGTGTCCAGCCCGATTTCGCGACGCCGATGATCGGCACGTTGAGATGGCCGCGTTTCGCCATCGCCTGCAGCGCGGGAAAGATCTTCTTGTAGGCGAGATCGCCCGTCGCGCCGAAGAACACGAACGCATCGGAGTGGCGGTCGCTCATCGCGGTTTCCCCTCGCCGGCGCCGACGGTCTCGCGGTGGCCGCCGAACTCGTATCGCATCGCCGACAACACCCGATTCTCGAAGTCCGCGTCCCCGCGTGAACTGAAGCGCTGATACAAGGCAGCGGACAGCACTGGTACAGGAACGCCCTCGTCAATTGCCGCGTTGATCGTCCACCGCCCTTCACCTGAATCGGAGACGTGGCCCGAGAAATCAGCGAGGGCGGGATCCTTGATCAGCGACTCAGCCGTCAAATCGAGCAGCCAGGAGGCGACGACGCTGCCGCGACGCCACACCTCTGCGATGTCGCGGAGATTGAGGTCGTATTGATAGTGCTCAGGAGTACGCAGGGGCGTCGTCTCGGCATCGACGGCACGTGATCGCCGTCCGATGTTGGCGGCACGCAGCACGCCCAATCCTTCAGCGTAGGCGGCCATGAGCCCGTACTCGATTCCGTTGTGCACCATCTTGACGAAATGGCCGGCGCCGTTCGGGCCGCAGTGCAGGTAGCCTCGCTCGGCCGTGCCGCCGATCCGTTCTCGTCCAGGAGTCCGCGGGACGTCGCCCACGCCGGGCGCCAGCCCCGCGAAGATCGGATCGAGGTGCCTGACGACATCCGGCTCGCCGCCGATCATCAGGCAGTAGCCGCGTTCGCGTCCCCACACGCCGCCGCTGGTCCCGACGTCGACGTAGTGAATGCCGCGGCCCGCGAGTTCCTTCGCGCGACGGATGTCGTCGACGTAGTACGAATTGCCGCCGTCGATGAGGATGTCACCGGGCGCAAGCAGCGGCAGCAGATCGGCAATCGTGCTGTCGACGACGGCGGCCGGGACCATCAGCCAGACCGCTCGCGGCGTCGCGAGCTTTTTCACCAGGTCCGCGAGCGACGAGGCGCCGATCGCCTTGTCCGCGGTGAGCTCTTCGATCGCCTTCGGCGAGCGATCGAAGACCACGCATTGATGGCCGCCGGCGAGCAGCCGCCGGGCCATGTTCGCGCCCATACGTCCAAGTCCGATCATTCCAAGTTGCACAGCAGACTCCTTCAAAAGGCCGATTGCTCGGCCGGTTCCCCTTCGGGCTGCGAGTGATTGATGGCCATCCGAAGTCGGCTCATCGCGGCGGTCACACCGTCGCGCTCGCCAAAGATCGCGGAGCCCGCCACCAGCACGGTGGCCCCGGCGCGAACAACCAGCGGCGCCGTCGTCGCGTCGATACCGCCGTCCACCTCGACTTCGCAGCGAGGCTTGAGTCGCGCGACCAACTCGCGCACCCGTGCGATCTTCGACACGGTCGTTCCGATGAACCGCTGATGCCCGAATCCCGGGTTGACCGTCATCACCAACACCAGGTCCACGTCCTGCGCGATTTCTTCGAGCACCGCGCTCGGCGTCGCGGGGTTGATGGCCACGCCGGCGCGCTTGCCCAGTGCCTTGATCCGCTGCACCGTCCGGTGCAGGTTGTTGTTCCCCTCCCAGTGCACCAGCAACGAATCGGCGCCGGCCGCCGCGAACTCCTCGATAAACAGCTCCGGATTGGAGACCATCAAGTGCGTCTCGAGCGGCAGCGGCGTGACCCCGCGAAGCGACGCCACGATGGCCGGCCCCATCGAGAGGTTCGGGACGAAGTCGCCGTCCATCACGTCGACGTGGATCCGATCCGCTCCGGCCTTCTCTGCCTCGACCACCTGTTCGCCCAGACGAGCGAAGTCAGCGGCGAGAATCGAGGGCGCAAGCTTCACGTCGTAGGTCCTGCTCATGTGATCGATGCCTCGAAGATGCGCTCAATGGAGGCTTCGAGCACGGCGTTGTACTCGTCATCCGATTGGTGGGCTGACAGTCCCTCGAGCAACGCGCGCGAAAAGCTCGCGACGACGCCGTGGTTTCTCCGCAAGCGATCGGTGCCTTCCGCCTGTGTATACCCGCCGGATAATGCGACCACCCGCAACACCTTCGGATGCCTGACGAAGCCGGCGTAGAAGTCGTCTTCGTCCGGCAGTGCGAGCTTGAGCATGACCAGATCGCCCTCTGGCAGGTTCTCGAGCGCCTCGAGGATGGCCGTCTTCAACAACCCCTCGGCGCCGGCCTTGTCGGGGGCGTGAATGTCGACCTCTGGTTCGATGATCGGCACGAGGCCCGCGGCGAGAATCTGTGCTGCCACGCCGAACTGCTGTCTGACGATGGCGTCGATTCCCGCTCGGTTGGCGTGCTTGATGACCGAGCGCATCTTGGTTCCGAAGATGCCGTTCGCTCTGGCTCTGTCGAGCAGCGCGGCCAGCTCCGGCATCGGCTTCATCAACTGCACACCGTCTTTCTCCGCGGCCACACCCTTGTCGACCTTCAGGAACGGCACGATGCGTTTCACGTTCCAGAGATAATCCGCAGTCGGCCGCCCCTCGAGATCGCGATCCATCGTGTTCTCGAACAGGATGGCGGCGAGAATCCGATCGCCGTTGAAGTGCGGGCTCGTGATGATGCGGGTGCGCATCTGATGCACGAGTTCAAACATCTCGTCGTCGTTGGACCACGAGTCTTCGGTGATTCCGTACTCGAGCAGCGCGTGAGGCGTGCTGCCGCCGCTTTGATCCAAGGCCGCGATGAAGCCGGGCTGCGCCTTCATCTTCTGCCGCTGTTCTTCGACGTCGCTCCTCTCGCGAGGTCCGAGTCGGCCGCGGGAGGCAGATACGTTGGACTGAAGATCGAGGGTCATTGGCCTGAGTCCTTCTGATTGCGATAGCGACGGATCAGGTTGTTGGTCGAGCTGTCGTGACCGAGCGCAGGCTCCGTCCGGCTCTCCAGCTCCGGAATGATTCGCTGCGCCAGCACCTTGCCCAGTTCGACGCCCCACTGATCGAACGAGTCGATGTTCCAGATGACGCCCTGCGTGAACACGCTGTGCTCGTAGAGCGCCACGAGCTTTCCGAGGGTTTCCGGCGTCAACCGGTCTGCGAGGAGCGTGTTCGAGGGACGGTTGCCTTCGAAGACTCGATGTGGAACGAGGTCGTCGGCCGTGCCCTCGGCCTTCACCTGCTCGCGCGTTTTCCCGAACGCCAACGCTTCGGTCTGTGCGAACACGTTCGCCAGCAACATGTCGTGATGCCGGCCGAGCGGATTGAGGGCGCGGGCGAACGCGATGAAGTCACACGGGATGAGTCGCGTCCCCTGGTGGATCAGCTGGTAGAAGGAATGCTGTCCGTTGGTTCCCGGCTCTCCCCAGTAGATCGGGCCGGTCGAGTAATCGACTTCGCTCCCTGCAAGCGTGACGTGCTTGCCGTTGCTCTCCATCGTCAACTGCTGGAGATACGCTGGGAAGCGCTTCAGGTACTGCTCGTACGGCAAGACGGCGACCGTCTCGGCGCCGAAGAAGTCCGTGTACCAAACCGTCAACAGACCGAGGAGCACCGGGAGATTGCGCTCGAACGGCGTACTGCGGAAGTGCTCGTCCATCTGATGAAAGCCGTCGAGCAGCGCGCGGAAATTCTCCGGGCCGATGGCCAGCATCGTCGAGAGGCCGATCGCCGAATCCATCGAATAGCGGCCGCCCACCCAGTCCCAGAACCCGAACATATTCGCGGTATCAATCCCGAACTCCGACACCTTCCGCGCGTTCGTCGAGACCGCGACGAAGTGCCGGGCCACCGCCTTGACGTCGCCGCCGAGGCCCGCGAGCAGCCACTGACGCGCGCTCTCGGCATTCGTCATCGTCTCCAGCGTCGTGAACGTCTTCGACGAGACGATGAAGAGCGTTTCTGCCGGGTCGAGGTCGCGCGTCGCCTCGACGAGATCGGTCCCATCGACGTTGGACACGAACCGGAAGGACATCGAGCGATCGCTGTAGTGCTTGAGCGCCTCGTACGCCATCACGGGACCGAGGTCGGAACCACCGATCCCGATGTTGACGACGGTGCGAATACGCTTTCCGGTGTGCCCCTTCCACGCGCCACTGCGCACACGGTTCGAGAAGTCGCTCATCGCATCGAGCACCGCGTGAACGTCGGGCACGACGTTCTTGCCGTCGACGACGATCGACGTGCCCCGTGGTGCGCGCAGCGCCACATGGAGGACCGCCCGGTTTTCCGTGACGTTGATCCGGGCTCCCCCGAACATCGCGTCGATGCGATCGCGGAGGCCCGACGCCTCGGCGAGACGGCACAACAGCTCGATCGTCTCGTCGGTGACCCGATTTTTCGAATAGTCGAGAAAGATGCCGGCGCCTTCCGCGGTGAGGCGCTCGCCGCGTGTCGCGTCATCGGCAAACAGCGCGCGGAAGTGCGTCCCGCGGATTTTCTTGAAATGTGCCTCGAGCGCCTTCCATGCCGGGCGCGCGGTGAGTGGCATCGGCTCCGTGGTGGTCCCCGTCATCATCGGTCTTCCTTTCCTTTCGTCGAAGCGTGTGGGAGGGTGACCGTCAGCTCGCCCTCTGCAACGCCGCGCTCTTGGACGCGATGACGTCCATGAGCTCGTGCCACGAGCTGACGAACGACTTCGCGCCTTCGGCCTGAAGTTGACCGGCAAGGGCATCGACGTCGATGCCGGCACCGGCGAACCGCGCGAGCATTTCCTCGGAGTCGCCACCATCGGCGGGCATCAGGCCGCCGATCGTTCCATGGTCGGCCAGCGCCTTCAGCGTGCCCTCGGGCATGGTGTTTACGGTGAACGGCGCAGCGAGCGTCCTGACGTACAGGACGTCCGACGCGTTCGGATCTTTCGTGCCGGTGCTGGCCCATAACAATCGCTGCGGTCGCGCGCCGGCGTTGAAGACGCGCTGCCAGCGAGAGGAGCTGAGCAGGCTGCGGTACGACCTGTACGTGCGCTTCGCCATCGCGATGCCAAGCTGATTGCGGAGCTCAGGCGGTGCCGTCTTCGCGATCGCCGTATCCCATCGGCTGATGAACACCGATGCCACGGAGTCGACCTGCGGATCGAGGCCAGCATCCAGCCGACGTTCGATGCCACGCAGGAACGCCTCTGCCGCCGCGAGGTACTGCTGGTCGGAAAAGAGGAGCGTCACGTTTATAGGTATGCCGGAAAAGATGGCCTCCTCGATTGCAGGCAGTCCTTCCGTGGTGCCGGGGATCTTGATGAGGAGATTCGGTCGCCCCGCGCGGCGGTGCAGGTCTTTGGCGGCAACCAGTGTGCTGTCCGTGTCATGCGCCAGCAGGGGCGACACTTCCAACGACACCCATCCGTCGACACCATGCGTCCGGTCCCAGATCGGGCGAAACAGATCGGCCGCCTGGGTCAGATCCTCGAGTGCCAGCTCGAAGAACAGCTCTTCGCCCGACGTGCCATTCTTGATCTTCTGCTGAATGGCGATGTCGTACGCCGCGCTGTTCTTGATGGCGTGATCGAAGATCGTCGGATTCGACGTCAGCCCCGTCACTGACAGCTCGCGGATGTAGCGCGCGAGTGTGCCGTTCTGCAGAAGGTCACGGGTAATGTTGTCGAGCCAGAGGCTTTGGCCCTGGTCGTGGAGGGTCTTGGTGGCTTTCATGCGGTCATCTCCGTGACATGGCGAAGGGTCGAGGGTCGGTGGATTCGACGCTGGCAGTTCGTGACGAGTCGCGCGTCAGCTCTCGCAGCGGCTCGAACGCGGCGCTCGACAGCAGGTCAGAGATCGCGCGCCAGCGCCAGTTGCCATCTGCGCTTCCCGGCTGGTTCATCCGCGCGTCCTTCCCCAGGTTGAGCACGTCCTGTAGCGGCGCGATGGCGAGCGCCGCGACCGACGACCACGCAAGCCGCAACAAGGCCGGCGCGGCTTCGGCGCGCGTGCCTTCGGCGCGCTGCATGGAACGCCACAGGTTGCCTCGTCCTGCCGACGGCAGATCCTCATACCATCCGCGCGTCGTCGGATTGTCGTGCGTGCCCGTGTAGACCACAGTGTTGTGGACGAAGTTGGCGGGCAGATGCGGGTTATCGGGTTGGCCATCGAAGGCGAACTGCATCACGCGCGTCCCAGGAAGACGGAACGCGTCACGCAGTGCGCTCACGTCCGGCGTGATGATCCCCAGATCTTCAGCGAGGAACGGTAGCGCGCCCAGCGTCTTGTCCGCGACTCCGAACAGGTCGCTGCCCGGACCGGGCACCCACTCGCCGGCTTGCGCAGTCGGCGCCGACGCCGGTACATGCCACGCGGCAGCGAATCCGCGGAAATGATCGAGGCGAATGGCGTCGACGTGAGCCAGCAGCGCGCGCGCCCGATCGGTCCACCAGCGATAGCCGCGCTCTCGAAGTGCGTTCCAGTTATAGACCGGATTGCCCCAACGCTGTCCGGTCGCGCTGAAGTAGTCGGGCGGAACACCGGCGACGACCCGTGGACGGCGCTGCGCGTCGAGCAGGAACAGCTCGGGGTTCGCCCAGACATCGCTCGAATCAGGGGAGACGAAAAACGGGAGGTCGCCGATCAGGCGAACGCCCTTGCTACGCGCGTGAGCCTTGAGACGCGCGCCCTGACGGAATAGCAGGAACTGCGCGAACCGAACCTGCTCGACTTCTCCGGCGAGATCCCGCCTGACACGATCGAGCGCAGCGGGCGTGCGCCGCACGAGCTCTTCAGGCCACTGCAGGTAGCTGGCACCCGCGTATGTGGCCTTCACGGCGCGGAATAGTGCGTAGTCGTCCAACCAATGCGCGTGATCCCGACCGAACTGCTCGAAGGCTGGGCGCAGGTCCGATCGCGAGCCGGCGCTGAAGTTCCTCCATGCCGTCCCGAGCAATGCGTACTTGAACTCCTTGACGCGGTCGAAATCGACGGCCATGGCTGGAAACGAGCGACCCGCGCTGTCGCTCCTGCTCACCAGTCCGTCCTCGATCAACCAGTCGGGGCTGATCAGCAGCTCATTGCCGGCAAACGACGACAGCGATTGGTATGGCGAGTCGCCGTAGCCAGTCGGTCCCAGCGGCAACGCCTGCCACCAACCTTGCCCCGCGCCATGAAGGTGGTCGATGAAGCCCACGGCCGTCGGGCCCACATCGCCGATCCCATACGGAGAAGGCAACGATGTGACGTGCAGCAGCACGCCTGAAGCTCGGTAATCGGCCGGGAAAGGAGGCAGGCTCACGGGCGACCACCAATCGCGCGGTTGACCAGCGCTTCTGCCTCGCTCACGAGCGCATCGAGATGCGCCGTGCCACTGAAGCTTTCCGCGTAGATCTTGTAGATGTTTTCCGTGCCGGACGGCCGCGCCGCGAACCATCCGCTCGCGGTCACGATCTTCAGGCCGCCAATCGGCGCGTGATTGCCGGGGGCCGTGGTCAGCTTGGCTGTAATGCGCTCGCCAGCGAGCGAGTCTTCCTTGACGTCATCGGGTGAGAGCCTCCGCAGTCGCGCCTTTTGCGCGGGCGTGGCGGGCGCGTCGATACGCGTGTAGGACGACGTGCCGAACTCCGCCGCCAGCTCCTGGTCGTGCTCACCCGGATCTTTGCCGGTGCGAGCGGTCATTTCGGCAGCCAGCAGATCCATGATCGGCCCGTCTTTGTCGGTGGTCCACACTGTGCCGTCGAGCCGCAGGAAGCTCGCCCCCGCGCTTTCCTCGCCGCCGAAGCAGCACGAGCCGTCGAACAGACCGGAGACAAACCACTTGAAGCCGACCGGCACTTCGTGCAGGCGGCGGCCAAGCTTTGCGACGACCCGATCGATCAAGCTGCTGCTGACCAGTGTTTTGCCGACCGCCGCGTGCGTGGGCCAGTGCGGCCGATGCGTGAGCAGATAACGGATGGCGACCGCCAGATAGTGGTTGGCGTTGAGCAAGCCGGCGGAGCGCGTCACGATACCGTGGCGATCCGAATCGGGATCGTTGGCGAAGGCGACGCGGAAGCGATCTTTCAGATCGACGAGACGCGCCATCGCATATGGACTCGACGGGTCCATGCGAATCTTGCCGTCGTGATCCACCGTCATGAACGAGAACGTCGGGTCGATCGCGGGGTTGACCACGGTGACGTCGAGCTTGTAGAGCGAGTTGATCGGCTCCCAGTACGGCCGCGCCGCCCCGCCCAACGGATCCACGGCCAGCGTGAGCCCGGCGGCGCGAATGGCGTCCATGTCGATCACGTTTCGCAGATCCCGGACATACGGCAGGACGAAATCCTGCTGATGCGTCGTCGCCGCGCTGATGGCGGTCGCGAACGGCACCCGCTTCACATCGGCGACACCGGCTGCGAGCAGCGCGTTGGCGCGATTCTGAATCCAGTCGGTGACGTCGGTGTCGGCGGGTCCGCCGTTGGGCGGGTTGTATTTGAAGCCGCCGTCTTCCGGCGGATTGTGCGAGGGCGTGATCACGACGCCGTCGGCGAGGTGGGCCGCGCGTCCTCGGTTGTACGTGAGAATGGCCCACGAGATGACCGGCGTCGGCGTCACACCGCCGTCGCGCTGAACGATCGTCTCGATGCCGTTTCCGGCCAGCACTTCGAGGGCGGTACGCTGCGCGGGTTCGGATAACGCGTGCGTGTCCTTCCCGATGTATAGCGGTCCGTCGATGTCGTGCGCGCGCCGGTAGTCGCAGATTGCCTGCGTGATCGCAGCGATGTGCGTCTCGGTGAATGAGCCGTTGTACGGCGAGCCGCGATGGCCGCTCGTGCCAAAGATCACCAATTGGCTCGGATCGTCCGGATTGGGCTTCCGCTCGTAATAGGCCTGTTCTAGTTGCGCCAGGTCGACAAGAATCGACTTCGGCGCAGGTTTGCCCGCCAGCGGCGAGATCGTCGCGCGTTCATTCGTTGTGTCAGCCACAACCTTCTCCAGGATCTTCTCCACGGTGGCTCCAACTACGACACGGGGCACGGCGTGGCGTGCCAGATGTCAGATGCATACTCGGCGATGGTGCGGTCGCTCGAGAACCTCCCGGAGCTGGCGACGTTGAGGATCGCCTTGCGCGCCCATGCGTCAGGGTCGGCGTAGAGCGCGTGCAGGCGGCCGTCCGCCTCCAGGTAGGCGGCGAGATCGGCGAGGTGCATGTAGTGATCGCCGTGCGTCAGCAGCGTGTCGCGCAGCGGCGCGAAGACACCCGGCTCGTGCGGGCTGAAATGGTCGGAGAACATCAGATCCAGTGCGGCGCGGGTTTCGGGTTCGTTGTTGTAATGCCACCAGGGCGAGTACCAGCCGCGGCTGTTTGCCACCTGCTCGGCGGTGAGACCAAACAGGAAGAAGTTGTCTTCCCCGGCCTCCTCTGCCATTTCGATTGTCGCGCCGTCGCGCGTGCCGATCGTTAACGCGCCGTTCATCATGAATTTCATGTTGCTCGTGCCGCTGGCCTCGTAGCCGGCGGTCGAGATCTGGTTGGACACATCACTCGCGGGAATCAGCCGCTCGGCGAGCGTCACCGAGTACTCGGGCAGGAATA
This sequence comes from Vicinamibacterales bacterium, assembly GCA_035649635.1. Lineage (GTDB taxonomy): Bacteria > Acidobacteriota > Vicinamibacteria > Vicinamibacterales > UBA2999 > Gp6-AA40. The sequence continues at coordinate 11,750 of DASRJE010000076.1, forward strand.
CCACTTTGAGCCGACCGCGCACGGCGGGATCGGCATCGATGGTCGCGGCGACGTTGTTCAGCAGCTTGATCATGAGCTTGGCCAGGTGGTACGCCGGCGCTGCCTTGCCCGCGAACAGGAACGTTCGCGGCGACATCTCCAGTGCCGGATTTTCACGCAGCCGGTTGTAGAGCACGACGATCCGCAAGGCATTGAGGAGCTGCCGCTTGTATTCGTGAATCCGCTTCACCTGACTGTCGAAGATGGTGTCGGGATCGATCGTCTGCCCGGACGCGGATCGGAACCAGTTGGCGAACGACGACTTGGCCGAGCGCTTCGCCGCACGAAACGCATCGCGGAACGCGCCGTCGTCGGCGTACGGTTTGAGCAATGCGAGTTGGGCGAGATCGGTGATCCAGCCCTCACCGATCGCATCGGTGATGGTCGTGGCGAGCTTGGGGTTCGCCAGCAGCAGCCATCGGCGCGGTGTCACGCCGTTGGTCTTGTTGCTGAAGCGCTCGGGGAACATCTCGCTCAGATCCTTGACCGTCGTCGAGCGCAGCAGCGCGGAGTGAATGGCCGCCACACCGTTCGTGCTGTGCGATCCGACGATCGCGAGGTTGGCCATGCGGACATGTTTGACCGGGCCCTCCTCGATCACACTGGTCCGTGCGACTCGTCCCTCATCACCGGGGAAGCGGCGCCGCACGTCGTCCAGGAGCCGGCGATTGATTTCGAACACGATCTCCAGGTGGCGAGGCAGCAGCATCTCGAACCACGCGAGCGGCCATTTCTCGAGCGCCTCGGGAAGCAGCGTGTGGTTGGTGTACGCCAGCGTCCGCCGGGTGACGTCCCACGCTTCATCCCATTCGAGGTGCGCCGCGTCGAGCAGGATTCGCATCAGCTCGGGGACGGCAAGAGCCGGGTGCGTGTCGTTGAGCTGAATGGCGGCGCTGTCGGGAAGAGCCTTCCAGTCGGCGTTCGTCCGCCGAAATCGTCTGACCAGGTCCGCCAGCGAGCAGGCGACCAGGAAGTACTCCTGCACGAAGCGAAGCGCTTGCCCGCGAGTGGTCGAGTCGTCCGGATAGAGCACCCGTGTGAGCGATTCGGCCGCGAGCGTCCCCGCCACCGCGCTGACGAACTCGCCATGACTGAACGCCTGAAAATCGAATGAGTCGGGGGCCGCCGCTGCCCACAGCCGAAGCGTGTTGATGGTCTTGCCGCCATGACCGACCACGGGCCGATCGAACGGAAGGCCAACCAACGTAGATGGCCGATGAAAGACCGGCTGCAGCGCTCCATTGCGGATCTCGAATGAACAATTCAGGCTGATGGCAACCTTCTCGTCTGGACGCGCGATTTCCCACGGGTCGGGACGACGAAGCCAGTTGTCCGGCCGCTCCTGCTGCCAGCCATTCTCGAGCGACTGCCGGAAGATCCCGTACTCGTACCGCAGCCCATATCCCATTGCGGGCAATTGCATCGTCGCCATCGAGTCGAGGAAGCACGCCGCCAGGCGACCGAGCCCGCCGTTTCCCAATCCGGCGTCGGGCTCCTCTTCGAGCAGGCTCAGCCAGTCACGGGTCGAAAGCTTGGTGGCTTCGCTGACATACGGACTGAGCAGCAGATTCGCGATGTTGTTGGTCAGCGAGCGTCCAATCAGGAATTCCATTGAGAGGTAGTACACGCGCTTCGACCGCTCGCGCTCGTAGGTCTGATCCGTGCGGACCCATCGCTGCGAAAGGACGTCGCGAACCGAGCGGGCCAGCGCCTCGTAGCGCTGGCGCGGGCTGGCGGTCGCCGGATCAACGACGTTATCAAAGGACAAGTGTCGTTCATAGAGCGCATCGGGAGCGCCGGTCAGCTGCACCGGGCCAGTTCCGTATTGCCGACGCAGCGCGCTCAACCCATCTGATGCGTTTGTCAGTCCAAGCTCCGCCGTCTTCGCGCCGATCGTCATGTTTCTCCGCCGTTCCATTCGCGCGACGAGGCGTCCTGTCACGTCGGTGTGACGGGACGCTCGGCAGGCTCGCCTGTCGCTAAGGCAAGAGAAGCGCCAACCGATAACGTGACGCACCGTCATGCGATCGGAGTTCCCGCGATTGATTCCTCGCCAGGACGATTTCGCGCTGTACGCGTACACACAGTTCACCTGCGCACCTGTTTGCGTGGACGCAGTCCCCATCCTGAACGGGTAACGCAAAGGAAGAATGACGGCCTCGTTACGACGCGAAGCACCTGGCCCATCGTTTGCCCTCCGGCGTCGAGCGATGGCGACTCTCAGGATGACGTCAGCGTCAAGCCAACTCGCGTGGGTCGCGTTGATCACGCTCCTCGCCCCGTCTTCGGCGTCGGCGCAGGACGCGAACGCGCTCGAGCTGCAACTTCAGGAATTGAAGCAACAGTACGAGCAGACGACCGAGGACCTGCGGCAGCGAATCGCTGTCCTCGAACAGCAGCTCGAACAACAGAAGAAGCTCGCCGCCGAGACGAGAGACGCGACCGTATCTGCCGCGGAGGCCGCTGCCGGGCAAGCCGTCCAGAGAATGTTGTTCGGAGACTCGCGCAACGTTGGCGCGCAGTTCCAGGGCCAGCTGCCATCGCGGCCGACGTACGACCTCCTGCAGGAGGCGGAGACGGCAATCACGGAGTTGCAGCAGCGTGCCAGCGTCTTCGAGTTCCACGGATACTTCCGTTCCGGCTATGGCCTGAACAACAGAGGTGGACAGCAGGTCGCCTTCCAGGCTCCGGGCGCGGGCGCCAAATACCGGCTGGGGAACGAGGCCGAGACCTACGGTGAGTTCATCCTGGTCAACAACTGGCTGAATCCGGAACGCAGCACGGACAAGACGTGGTTCCGTACGGAAGCCATGTTCGAGGCCAACACCACGAACTCCGCAAGCTACGCGAATTTCAACGGTCTCGTTGGCAACGATCAGTTCCG
>DASRJE010000077.1:0-15058 GCA_035649635.1 Vicinamibacterales bacterium
AGAACCCAATCCGTGCCGGCTTGGCGGAATCCGTCGACGAGTACCCACACCTGTTGTCGAGCGTCTACGGACGCGAGGAATTGATCGAGTACACGTATCGATCGGACAGTCCGGCTAAAGCCGGACGCCACGACTGAGTCCGGCCAAAGCCGGACGCCACGACTGAGTCCGGCTAAAGCCGGATGCCACGACTGAGTCCGGCTAAAGCCGGATGCCACGACTGAGTCCGGCTAAAGCCGGACACTACATAGCCACGTAGTGTCCGCCTTCAGGCGGACCTACCGCACCAATCTACTTCCGAGGCTCAGCAAGAACGTGCCGAACCAGACTGCCTGAGGCAGCCACCAGCGTGGTTCGGTCGACACCGCCACTCGCCTCACCAAATCGAAGGCTCGATTCGACGCGACGACGCCGACGGCGGCGGCAATGAAATAGATGGGGAAGATGAATCGCTCGGCCCGCACGTTCGCCGGGCTGAGCACCACGATGAACACAACGGCGATCGCGATCGACCAGATCAACCCGCGCTCGCTCAACGGATCGAACCGCGCGGCGCTGCCAACGCCGCGCGAACCCACCCAGATCCAGATCGCGGCCAACGCCGGCAGGCTCCACGGGGCCGCGAACCAGATCAGTCGGCCCACATACCAGACGCCGTTGCGCGCAGCATGCAAGATCACTCCAGGATCGCTGAGCGACATCGACTCACCGAGTCTCGTCGAACGATAAAAGTCCAGAAACGACTCGCCGGTCGTACGAACGTACAACGCTTCGTAGCCGGCAACCATCAGGGCCGCGCAGACGACGGCAGCCGCAAGGCCAATCCATCCTTTGATGTTGGAGCCGCCTGCCGGTGATGGCACGAGCAGAATCCACAGCGCGGCGGCGACGAGCGCGAACATCGCAAACGCGCCCTTCACGAGCACCAGGAAACAGAACGCCGCGATCGTCAACGCGATCCACGCCTGATTACTGCGGGCGCGATGGGTCGCGTAGATGACCGCGAGAAAACACATCAGCAGCGGATGCTCCTGGTTGGCCCGGATCCGATAGACGAACGCAATCGGCAGCAGTTGCAGCAGCCACGCAAGCGATCGCGATTCGCTCCGTGTGGCAACGATCCCGGCGACGAGAGGGATCAGCACGATCACCGCGACTTGATAGAGCATGTTGACGGCGTACGCCGCCTGTGCTGACGGAAAGCCGGCGCGAATCAAGAGGACGGATGGCAGCAGGATGCCGACGGGGTGTTCGCGGAAGAGGCCTTGATTGTCCCACGCACCGCCCCACTCCGGCGCGATCCAGCGCGATGCGGGCTGCTGCGCTAACTCTCCCGACAACCTTGCGTAGAGCGCCGAGTCAGGATCCCGGCTGCGAAAGTCCGAAGAGAGGAGCAGGGCCGCTGCTGCCACGAGAAGGGCGGCCCAAAGGGAGAAGGCAAAAGGCAAAAGGAAGATCTTTTCCTTCTGCTTTCTGCCTTCTGCCTTTTTCATTACTTTTTCTCGAACACGACGACGTTGTGCACCGGCTTCCCTTGCGCGTTCGTACCCTTGATGGTGACGGTCATCGTCTTGCCGTCCTTGGACACGACGCGGGTGAACGTTTGAACCGTTTTACCACCCCGGCTGTCAACGCGCTCGGTGGTGTGCGAGTCCACACGCTTCAGCACGACCATGTCAGCCGTCGGAGAGCCCTTGATTGGGTATGGCTTTCCATCGTAGTTGGCCGTGTACTCCATCGACGTCTTGGAGCCGTCCGCTGTAACCGTCTCGCTCGTGACCTTCTCGCCTTCCCCTGCCGCCTCGATCGTCAGGTTCTGACTCTTCGGGGCTGGACCGGGGTCGTACTTCGACTTCGCAATGTTGATCTGCCAGCTTCCGACTCTTGGATTGGTTCCCTGCGCCGACAGCAGCACAAAGCCGGCACACAGTGCCACGCCGAGGGTCAACGACACTCTACGCATACGACACCTCCACTCCGCGATGTCCGGTCCAGGCCTGCACGCCGCGCGGTATTGTCGCGACGGCGCCAGAATCCTACAATGCCCGCCCGAGGTTACACCATGACGATTTGGCGGCAGTGTTTCGGGCTTGGCGTCGCGCTCATCGTGCTCCTGGCGAGCGTGACATCCCAGGCTCAGCAATCATTCACCATCGGACCGGTCACCGCTTCGCCAGGAACTACGGCGAGCGGCACCCTGGACGTGCCGGCGCGTGGCGGAGATCCGGGCACCACGATCCCCATTAGCCTCATTCACGGCGCGAAGCCCGGCCCGGTGCTGGCCCTGACGGCTGGCGTCCACGGCCAGGAATACACGCCGGTGATTGCACTGCAGCGAGTGCTGCGGACCGTGGACCCGAAGACCCTGGCCGGCACGGTCGTTCTCGTGCACGTGTCGAACATGCCGTCCTATCTCGCGCGCACGATCTACTACTCACCTGCCGACAACAAGAACCTGAATCGCGTCTTTCCCGGGCGGGCGGATGGCACGCTGTCGGAACGGATCGCGTTCGTGTTGACCCGCGACGTCATCGAGCGCGCCACGCATGTTGTCGACCTCCATTGCGGCGACGGCAACGAGTCGCTTCGTCCATACACGTACTGGGTTACGACCGGCGCGCCGGCCGTGGCGGAGGGCGGCAAACAACTCGCGCTTGCGTTCGGCCTCGATCACATCGTTGTCGATCGCGAAAGGCCGACGGATGCGGCCGCATCGATCTATTTGTCGAACACAGCGATTACGCGAGGCAAGCCGGCGCTGACGATTGAATCGGGAGGCTTGGCGCGCACCGACGAGGAATCCATCGCGACGATCGAACGGGGAATCGCGGGCCTGCTCAAGCACCTCAAGATGCGCGCGGACGGACCGCCGCCGGTCGCTAATCCAATCTTCCTCGAACGAAGCGAGGTGCTGCGGAGCAGCGCGACCGGCATTTTCTACCCGGCGGTCGAGCGTGGACACACGGTGGCGAAAGGCACGCTGATCGGCAAGGTCACCGACTTTCACGGCCGATCGCTCGAGGAAATCCGTGCGCCGTTTGCCGGAGAGATTCTCTACGTGATTGGAACGCCGGCAATCAGCAAGGGCGAGCCGATCGCGTTCGTCGGTTCACAAACGAAGTGATTACTCTTCGGGCCCGGGAGGCGCGGCGTTTCCCGGCAGCTCGGAGGTCGGGTGTTCACGAAGTGGAATCACCGGTGCGCCCTGCTGCAACCCGAGCACCAGGGTGTTGCCCGACTGTTGCCCGAGCACCTGCAGCGCGCGCAGCTGCATCAATGACGGATTCCGCTCGATGAGCGCGGCCGCGTTCGCCAGGTTGCGCAAGGCGGCCGTCTCGCCGCGCGCTTTCTCGAGCGCTGCCAGCCCTTCCTGCCGCGCCTTGACCACCTGCGCGAAGATCTTCTTGAGCTCACCCGGGAACGTGAGATCGCGAATCGACGCGTCCTGAAGTTCAATACCGATCGCCGCCAGCGGCGGCGCGGCCGCCTTCTTCAGCTCCGCCGGAATCTGGCTGCGCTTCTGGAGTAATTCCTCGATGGGCAGGTTCGACGCCAGCGCGCGCAGCGCCAGCTGGAGCTCGGTATGGATGGCCGCGTGGTAGTTGTCGCTGCCCATCACGGCGCGTTCAGGATCCTTGATCTGAATGGTCGCCGCGATGCTGGCCTTGATCGCAACACCATCCGCGCTGAGGACTTCTTGTCCCGCGACAATCACGCGCGACGGGCGCGTATCGATACGGTGAATGCTGGTCGAGCCTGTTCGATGCCAGTACTGCCCCGGCCCGAGGACGCCCTTCAGCCGGCCCTTTGAAAACTTCAGGCCTCGTTCGTACTCGTAGACGATGGTCTTCGTCAGGCGCGTCGCCAGGGCGAGGATCGCGAAGACGGCAAGGAACGCAAGAACTACCGTCGCTGCTGCAGTCATGCGGGTTACGGAAAGATGTCCCGCCTCGAGGAGCCGCCAGAGAGCCGCGGGGGTCTGAACCCACAGAGCGGATCGCAGGCTGCGGTGACCCGCTGGCCCCGCGAGACGGAACGGTGAATGGGAGTTGAACCCAGTGTGACCACTGTGAGGATGCAACGCGCAAAGGCTGAGCGCCTACGGCGCAGGCCTGCTGCAATTTCCCCGGCGACACCGTAGCACACGCGGCGTCGCCCGACAAGGCGACGCCGGCTACCGGCCAGGCGTCGGTGTCGTCGCTGAAGTCAGGGGCACACCCATCTGCCAGAGGATGAACGTGTACGTGAACGCCGTCTCGCGAAGCGCGTCATACCGGCCCGACGCGCCGCCATGGCCGGCGCCCATGTTGGTCTTCAGGATCAACGGATTCTTGTCGGTCTTCATGGCGCGGAGCTTCGCCACGAGCTTCGCGCCTTCCCAGTAGGGCACCTGGCTGTCGTTCAGTGAGATTTGCACCAGCATCGCCGGATAGTTCGTCGCCTTGATGTTGTCGTACGGCGAGTACTTCATCATGTAGTCGAACGCCGGCTTCTCGTTCGGGTTGCCCCACTCGAGGTACTCGCTGGTCGTGAGCGGCAGCGACGAGTCCAGCATCGTGTTGATCACGTCCACGAACGGAACCTGCGCGACGACTGCCCTGAACAGATCCGGCCGCATGTTGGTCGCAGCGCCAACCAGCAGCCCACCGGCGCTCCCGCCCTGAATCACGAGCCGATCCGACGAGGTGTACTTGTTCTTGACGAGGAAGTCGGCGCAGTCGACGAAATCGTTGAACGTGTTGATCTTCTTCATCATGCGCCCGGCTTCGCGCCACTCTTCGCCGAGCTCGCCGCCGCCGCGGATGTAGCTGTTGACGTAAATCACGCCGCGATCGAGCAGGCTCAGCCGGGACGAGGAGAAGGTCGGCGCACCGGAAGCGCCGTACGAACCGTAGCCGTAAAGAAGGAGCGGCGCCTTGCCGTCGAGTGCCACACCCTTCCGGTGGACGATCGACATCGGCACCTTGACGCCATCGCGCGCGACCGCCCACACCCGCTTCGCCTCGTACTTCGACGGATCGTATCCGCCCAGCACGTCCTGGCGCTTCAACAGCTTCCGCTGGCGCGTCGTCATGTCGTAGTCGTAGACCGACGACGGCGTGATCATCGATTGATAGTTGAACCGGAGCGTCGTCGTGTTGAACTCGGGGTTCCCCGCCAGCCCCAGCGTGAAGTCGGGCTCCTCGGTCGTAATCCGGTGCGACTGCATCGTTTTGGGATCGATGATCCGGAGCTGGGTCAGGCCGCCCTCGCGCTCGGACACCACGATGTGGTTGGCAAAGAAGTTCACGCCGTTGATCTTGATCGCCGGATTGTGATCGATGAAGGGCTTCCAGTTCTTCGGCGACGGGTCCGTCATCGGCGCGGTCACCACGCGGAAGTTCTTCGCGTCTTTGTTCGTGGTGATGTAGAAGAGACCGTTGTAGTGATCGACGTCGTACTCATGCTCCGGCTGTCGCGGCAGGACCACCGTGAGCGCCGCATTCGGCGTAGTGGCGGGCAGGAAACGGAACTCGGTTGATGTCTTCGCATAGCTGCCGAGGAAGATCACCTTCTTGTCGAGCGAGCGCGCGGCACCGATGTCGAAGAGCTCGTCCTTCTCGTCGTACAACAAATCGCTGCCCGTCGCGCCGACGGTATGCCGCCAGAACTTGTCACTACGCTTCGAGACGGGATCCTCTGTCGTATAGAAGATCGTCTTGTTGTCCGTCGCCCAGACGATGGAACCCACGCGCTCGATTTTCTCGGCAAGCGTCTGGCCGGTGCGCAGGTCTTTGACGTGCAGCGTGTACTGGCGATACCCGGTCGTGTCCGTCGAGTACGCCAGCATGTTGCCGTCGTCGCTCGCCACGTAGCCACCGAGGCTGAGGAACTTGAGGCCTTCGGCAAGCTTGTTGAGATCGAGCAGGATTTCTTCAGCACCTTCCATGCTGCCTTTGCGGCGGCACATGTACTGGTACTGCTTCCCCTCTTCGGTACGGGAGTAATAAAAGAAGTCGCCGATTCTTGTCGGCACGCTCAAATCCGTCTGCTTGATGCGGCCGAGCATCTCCGCGTAGAGCGATTCCTGAAAGGCCTTGGTGCCCTTCATCGTCGCTTCGGTGTAGGCGTTTTCAGCTTCGAGGTACTTGACGACTTCCGGGCTGCTCTTTTCGCGCAACCAGAAGTAGTCGTCCTTCAGCGTGTAGCCATGAATCTCGACCGAGCGAGGCTTCTTGGCCGCCATTGGCGGCTCCAGCGCGGACTGGCGGGCGAGGATCGCCGGCGCGCTCAGCGCAGCCGCCACGATCGGAATCAGAAACGCAACGTCCTGTCGTCGCATGCGATGACCTCGGCGGAAGCTTCGTAAACCGCGGAATGGATTTGGGCCGGGAATGTTCAGAAACACACCTATTATCTCCGATCGACCATCAGCCGCTTGATGAGCTGAAAAAGGCCTTGGCGTGGCTAGCCGAGCACCCGAGCGTAGTGCCGCTCGTACATCGGCACGACGAGATCAACGCAGAAACGTTCGCGCACGTCGCGGCAGGCGGCTTCGGCGAGCTGCCGGTGAAGTGCCGTGTTCTGAAGAAGCATGATGGCGCTTTCCGCCATCGCGTCGAGATCTTGGGGCGGGTGCAGGAAACCAGTGACACCGTGGCGAATCACCTCCGGCAACCCGCCCACGCGCGACGCGACGACCGGAACTTCACACGCCATTGCTTCGAGCGCGGCCACGCCAAAACTTTCCTGTTGGGACGGCAACAAGAAAACGTCGGAGGCGGACAACAGCGGGATGATGTCCTCCTGCGCGCCCAGCGATTCGACGAGATCCGAAATCCCCAGTTCGCGGCCCTTTCGGTACGCGGTCCCAAGCTCGGGACCATCGCCAACCAACAACAGCTTGGCGGGAACCTGACGGCTGATCCGCGCAAACACGTCCATGACGGCGTCGATTCGTTTCACCGGCCGAAAGTTCGACACGTGGATCACGAGCTTGGTGTTCTCGTCTGATGCGAAGCGCTGACGGAGGCCCGGTACCGGCCGGCGTCGATAGATCCGGCAGTCGAGAAAGTTCGGGATCACGTCGATCTCACGGCTCACACACAATTCACGACGGGTTGCATCCTTGAGGCTCTCCGAAACCGCGGTCACGCCGTCGGAACGCTCAATCGAGTAGGCGACGATCTCCGAGTAGGACGGATCGCTGCCCACGAGCGTGATGTCCGTGCCATGAAGCGTTGTGACGACGCGTGGAGCAGGCCCACGGCCGGCCGACTCCAACACCTGCCGCGAAAGCAGCGCGGCCGTCGCATGTGGAATGGCGTAATGCGCGTGGATCAGCTCGAGCTGGAACTCCCGCGCAACTTGCACCACTTTGTTAGCGAGGGAGAGCACGTACTGGGGCTCGCGAAACAGCGGATAGCTCGGCGTGTGCACCTGATGGAACACGAGCCCCGCCTGATACTCGCCGAGGCGAAACGGCGGATCGGTGCTCACGAGGTGAACGTCATGTCCGCGCTCGGCGAGCGCCTTGGCGAGCTCGGTCGCCACGATGCCGCTGCCGCCCACCGACGCGTAACAAATGATGCCGATATTCATAGCCGCTTGCCGGTTTCGTTGCGAAAGAGGTCCTCGCGCACGACCGGTTCTTTCACGATTATCCCTTCGGCGAATGGCACGCCGGCCAACGCACCAAACTGTGCGTCGCGGCTCTCGACGAGCTGCTGGAAGAGCGGAGAGTTCAACCGCGTCTGGACGGCACCGGCCGTTGCGCCGCGGAACTGGCTGACGTGGCACTGCAGCGCTCGCCGCTTGACGTCATAGTGCGCCGAAACATCCACGAGGAACGACGGCGGCGCCGAGTCATTGATGAAGTAGTAACACGTCCATTCGGGGCGCCATGGTTCGCCGTCTGCGGTGTAACGGCGAAGGCCGCTGTTGAACACGGCCTCAGTCAGCATCTGGCTCGCGGCGACATGATCGGGATGACGATCGACGCCGTACGGTACTGCCACCACTCGCGGCCGCGACGTTCGGACGAGCGCCGTGACGGCATTCTTGTGCGCAGGATCGCTCCCAATCGCGCGATCGGGCAGGCGTAGATTAATCCGCCACGTCGCGCCAAGCACTCCGCGTGCGGCTTCTGCTTCCGCGAGACGCTCGTCAACGGTCCCATTGCTGCCCATCTCGCCCGCCGTGAGATCGCACAAGCCGACGCGATGTCCAAGCGCCACGTGCTTGGCGATGGTCCCCCCCAGGCCGATCTCGAGATCGTCGGGGTGCGGACCGAAGACGAGCAGATCGACAGTTTCCATACAGGGCTACGGGTGGCTCGCGCGGATCGATCCCAGTACCTGCCCGACGAACTCGTTGAGCGCGCCTCCTCTGATCCAGCGCACGACGATCACCATGTCGCGCTCCCAATCGATGTGGATGATGTTGTTGCCGTTGCCGACAAACGTCACGGCTGACTTGGAACCGCTCGGCACGTACGGCTTCGGCCCCGAGTTCAGGAACCAGTTCGCGTAGCCGTAGTCGGCATTTGCCGGCCCGGGCGAGCGCGCCATGTCGATCCATTTCTGCGAGACGATCTGTCTATCTCTCCATTTGCCGTTTCGGAGAAACAGGTAACCGAACCGCGCCATGTCCCGCGCGGAGATGAACATGCCACCGCCCCAATGGCCGCCGCCAGATACTGATTGGACTCTCCGGCCATCGATTTCGATCCACGAATTCTCATAGCCATGCCAGCGCCACGTACTCGAGGCGCCGATCGGCTCCATGACTTCGTCGCGCAAGATCTCCGGCAGCGGGCGCCGCGCAACGTGCAGCGCGGCAAGGGCAAGGAGATTCACCCGCACGTCGTTGTACTTGTAACGCGTACCGGGCTCGCTGAGTTTCCGATTGGGCCAATCGGCTGGTGTCTGCCCTTCGGGCCGATCGGCCCAGTCAGGCTTGCCCCAGAGCGTACCCTGCCAATCGCTTGTCTGGCGGAGCAGGTGTTCCCACGTGATCTTCGAGTTGTGCGGGCCGTCGAACAGCTCGGGGCTCGGCATGTAGCCGCGAACGGGATCGGTCACGTCGCGAATGAGGCCTTTCTGCCACAGCATTCCCACAACGGTCGACAGAAAACTCTTCGTCACGCTATGAGTCATGTCGACACGCAGCGTGTCACCCCACTCAGCAACGATGTAGCCGTTCTTGATGACGATGCCGCTCAGTGCACCTCGAGGTTGGACTGGTCCGATTGGTGTGTCGAATGGTTCTCGTCCGAACGTCGTCGCAAGATCGATGGCAATGTCTTTGCTGGCGGGATTCTCGCTGGCGATCGACAGCTTGATCGCTGCGTCCAGCCGTGCCGCATCCATCCCGATCTGCTCGGGTGTACGTGTCTGCCACTCGAATCGCTCGGGATAGTACGGGGCGTTTCGGGACGGCTGTGCGAGCGTCAGCGTGGTAAACAGCAGACACGCGCAGAGCGCCGCAATCAGTCTCCAGGGAAACGACTTCCGGACATTCATCCGCGGATTATTACATGACCGCTCAGGCGCCCAGTGACAGGCGTTCGGCCCACGGCAGGCCAGTCTCGTCGCCGCGACGTCCAACTAAACAGCCGTGCAGATTGAGTCGTTGCTTCTGCTCCCGCTCTGGCCCTTCTTGCTTCAGGCCCAGCCGCCTGCGCAGCAGCCCGCGCCGCCGGCCAACACCTTGCCGGTGTCGCTCGAACGAATCCGTCGAGAACTCCAAACGTCTGAAGTGACGATCCAGAGCGCCGATCCCGCCTCACCGCCGCTCATTCGCGTCGAGGTCGTCGATCGTTATCTGCGCTACGAAGACTTGTGGAAGGACCAAACGCTAACGCCCAGCTACGTACGGCCGTCGAGAGGCTTGGTTCATCACGAGTTCCTTGAACAGGTCACTCCCGACCTCTTTCGCGGCACTGCCATGCATCCATGCTGCGATGTGCTGCCGTTGTTGGGTCTGGCGAAGAAGGGAATCACGCGCTTGAAGCGGTCGATCGACGAGGAGCGAGCTCGCAAGGAAGTACGCGAGAGCCTCGCCGAGTTCATGCGCGAGAAGCAGAAGCAGGAGAAGCAGGACCGATAGCAGACGACGACAGCACGCGATCGAGGAGCACCGGTCCGGCATGCTCGGTGATCGCCGCAAACACCGACTGCCCCGCAAACCGGTGATCGCAGTACGCACGACTCACGCGATCCTCGAACCCGGCCTTTCGAAAGATGTGGCGCGAAATGTTATTGGTCGCTTCGGTGATTGCGAGCTTGTACCCGCGGCCACGACCATTCTCGACGCACATGCGCACCATGTCCTGCGCCACCTTCCGGCCGGCAAACGATCGCTTCACGCCGAGCAGGAAGATGTGGAGCGCTTCGCCCGGGACGATCGTCCGGATCGCCCGATACTCGGCATCGAGCTGGCCGAGGATGTCGAAGATCGGATCGAACTTCGGGCTGAGTCGTTCGACGCCGTGAGGGAATGGCGCTGCTGAGTCCTCTCCGAGCAGCGCGCCAACCATTTCCCCCGTGTCGGTTGCGCGCGCGACAACCGTCAGGCCTTCCTTGCCCGCACGATCGCGATACAGCTCGACGAGCGTCGAGAATTCATGGCGCGTCAATCCGACCGCAACCGCCGGTGGATCCCGCTCGGTAAAGACCTCCGACAACAGCTGAATCAGCTCGTCGACGTCGTGCGGACCGCAGACGGACAGGCTTACCATCGCAATTACGTCAGGCTGTGACCGCCGCTCGGATCCGCTCGATCTGCCGTAGGTGCAGCAGATCGTGACCGGCATACAGCCGTTGATGGTGTTCGAGATTCTCTTCGCCTCGCTCGACATGCACGCCTACGCGGCGCAGGTCCTCCGGGGACGCGCGTTCGATGAGCGTCAGGTTGGCCCGGCGGAGGACGCCAAACATCTCGAGCGACTCGACGGGATCGGCATCCGCGTACTGCAGACGCTCGGCCCACAGATCCTGATCGTAGCCGGTCAACGGCGGCCTATCCTGCGCGAGGATCAGCCGCAGCCGCCAGCCCCACACAATCTCGGAGTCGGCCAGGTGACGAAGCACCTGATTCACGGACCACTTGCCTGGCTTCTCGGGCCGTGCCAACTGCGCCGGCGTCAGCCCGTCAATGCCTCGCTGGAGCGCGGACGGGGTCGCCCGCAGCACCGTCATTGGATCCTGAGTGCCTACCAGATCGAGCACGGCGGCTACGTAAGCTGTCGCGTGTTCAGCAGCACCATTTGCCGAGTTTGTAAAGACCGACATGCCGTCGATTGTAGAATACCCGCACGTCATGAACAGAACAGCCGCAGTACTTGCCATCACCGCCTGCGTTATCGCAGCACTCTCGGCGCAGGACAAACCTGATCCCTTGCAGACCCGTCCCGAGCGAACGAACTTCGAGGAAACCAGCCGCTACGACGACGTCGCCGCGTTCCTGACGGCGATAGCTGGGAAATCGCCGCTCGTGCGAACGATGTCGTTCGGCACGACGGAACAGGGCCGGGCGATGCCGCTCGTGACGTTGTCGAACCCCGCCGTCGCACGACCCGCTGATGTCCCGGCTGGACGGCCGGTCGTTTTCCTCCTCGCCAACATCCATGGCGGTGAGGTCGAAGGCAAAGAGGCAGTGCAGGTGCTGATGCGCCGCTTCATCGCCGGCGACCTGCGGTCACTCCTCGATCGGATGGTCATCATCATCGCGCCGAACTACAACGCGGACGGCAACGAAGCTGTCGACGTGATGAATCGTACGCAGCAGTTCGGGCCCATTGCAGGCGTCGGGCGCCGCGAAAATGCGAAAGGGCTGGATCTCAACCGCGACTACATGAAGCTCGAGTCAGCGGAAGCCCGCGCGCTTGCCGCCGCATTCACTACCTGGGATCCGCACCTGATGGTCGACCTGCACACGACCAACGGCTCGTACCACGGCTACCACTTGACGCACTCGATTCCGCTGAACCTCTCGCTCAGCCAGACGACGCTCGACTATCACCGCGAGAAGATGATGCCGGCGATCATGCAGTCGCTCGAATCAGCGCACAAGGTGCGGTCGTACTACTACGGCAACTTCGGTCGCGGCAATGCCGCGCCGGGCGAGCTTCGCCGCTGGAACTCCTTCGATCATCGGCCTCGGGCCGGCCAGAATTACGTCGGCTTTCGCAACCGCCTGACGATCCTTTCCGAAGCCTACTCGTATCTCTCGTTCAAGCGGCGCATCGAAGTCACCGAACAGTTCGTCGAACAGATCCTCAAGTACGTGGATGCCCACCGCGCCGAGATCGTCGCGTTGACGAAAACACTCGATGCGGAATGGCTCAAACGCACGCAGGGCAATGCCGAACTCCCGCTCGGCGTCGAATATGAGATGACGCCTCTCCCCAAGCCCGTGCCGATCCTTGTGGGCGAGGTGAAACAGGAAGTGAACCCGCGCAATCAGCGGCCGATGACGGTGGCGATCGAGGACAGCTTCAAGCCCGAGATGATGCACGATTACGCCTACTTCAAACCGACACGGTCGGTTCCGATGGCGCGCATCTATGTCCTGCCAACCGGCTCCGACTTCCAACCCATCGTCGACAAAATCCGCCAGCACGGCATCGTCGTCGAGGAATTGACTGCGCCAGTGACGACCGAGATCTCGAGCTTTGTCGTGGACGCGATCGACAAGTCCCCGAAGCTATTTCAGGGGCACAACGAGGTCAAGCTGAAGGGACAGTATTCGGTCGAGAAAGCGACGATCCCCGCCGGAACGAGGATCGTGCGCCTGGGACAGCCGCTTGGGTTGCTTGCGGCCTATCTTCTCGAGCCGGAAAGCGATGACGGACTGACGAACTGGAACTTCCTGGACGCGTGGCTTGCCGTCGGCAAGCCAGCGCCCATTCGAAAGATCATGACGAACGTCAAGGTGGCGGCCAAGCGGTTGTAGCCCGCGCGCCGCTCATCCGCGTGATCGGCGTGATCCGCGTGATCCGCGTGATCCGCGTCTAAAAGTTGTACTTCAGCCCCAGCTGCACAATCCGCGGCGGCACGCGCGTCTCCGTGATCGTGCCGAACTGCCCGGCGGTCACGAGGAAGTTGGGATCGGCGAAGTTGACTGTGTCGAACACGTTGAAGATCTCGACGCGGACCTGAACGTGCCCCTTCCCAATCGAGACGTTCTTGAAGATCCCAAGATCCACCTGGAAGAAGCCCGGCCCGGTGAAGAGGTTTCGCGCCGAGCCGGTCTCGCCGGCGGCGGGCGTCTCGAACATCGCGCGCTCTTCCTGCGAGAAGAACTCGACGCCTCGCTCGGTCCTGCGCACGCGGCCGATGTCGCCTGATCCCGTATACACCGCACGGTTCGTCACGCCGTTGCCGCTCGTCGTTGCGACACGCGTGCCGGTGTCGTAGAAGCTGAACGTGTGGAATCCCGAGAACACGCTGAACGGGAATCCGCTCGACGCATCGAGAACACCGTTGATTTGCCAGCCACCGACCAGGGCATTCACCACGCCCGACGCGCCGTTTGCGAAGCGGCGATCGCGCCCGAACGGCAGATCCCAGATGAAGTGGCCGCGCACGACGTGCCTGATGTCGAAATCGGACCGGGCGTCATCAAGCTCGAGGCGCTTCGGATCCGACGGCACCACGAGCTCTGTGCCCGCGCCTCTCGTATCGTTCGACACGTCGTCGTGCGACCGCGCGTAGGTGTAGTTCGCGGCAAAGGCGACTCCAGCGGAGAGCCGCTTCTGCACTTGCAGCTGCAGCGCGTTGTACGAAGAACCCGAACAGGTGCATCCCACGCCCGCGATGTTGAACTGCGGGTTCGGCCGGAAGAAGCTATCGGGCAGGCCGGCCGCCTCGAGTCCGACCCCTTGTGTGCGGCGATCGAGCGCGTCAGCAAGCACGCCAACGTTGTTGTTCTGTAGATCGGCATTGACGCTGGTTGGAATCGTCCCGCCGTACAGACGCCCGAGATTCCCGGTCGGCTCGCCGACGTTCGCGTTTCCGTTTGCGATCAGGTTGCGCCGCGCCGCCTGGAAGTCGCGAATGAACCCATTGTTCACGAGATCCATCTGGTTGACGTTGGTCATGCGGAAGAGATCACTCCCCCGCGAGCCGACGTACGACACTTCGACGACCAGGTTCTTCCAGAGCTCCCGCTGCACGCCGACCACGTACTGCTGCATGTAGGGAGTGGTGATTCCCGGATCGAAGAAGAGCGGCTGTTCGTTGCGGTTGTTCGGCGGCGTTCTGTTGATGCTCGCCGGGGTCGTCAGCAGCGGTACGCCGTTGCTCATCGTGACGGCGGTCCCGCCTTGAGGCTGCGGCAGCCTGTTTTGTCTGAGCAGCTCGTTCAACCTGAGGATCTGATCGCTGGCGGAGATCGATGGATCGCGCGGGGCAACCAGGAACTGGTTCAACGACGTTGCCGGCTGGCGCTGCTCGACGACGTTGAGCGCCCAGGTGATCAGACGCTGGTAGGCCAGGCGGTAATTGGCGCGGACGGACGTCTTGCCGTTGCCCTGCGGATCCCACGCCACGCCAATCGACGGTGCAAAGTTGTTGTTGTCACGTGCGAACCACTGCAGGTCGGTGCCGGGACCGCCTTGCAGAAACGTCACGGGGCCCTGGCTGCCGTCGAGCGGCCTATCGGGAACGACCTGCACACCCGCCGCGTCGTACGGAACGCTGTTCAACTCGTAACGCAGACCAGCATTGACCGTGATGTTTGATCGCAAACGCCAATCGTCCTGAATGAAGAAGTTGTACTCACCCATCCGCTGATCGAGGACGAGCGGTTGGAGCGGCACGAACTCGGAGCCGTTGCTGTAGAACACCTGATCGATGCGTCCGATCCGACCGAGCATCACGTTGTACATGGTGTTCAGGTTGTTACGATCCGTGGCATTGATCCCTGACCCCGTCAGGTTGACCATGCTGCCGTCAGGCCGTTGCACGCTCGCCGTATCAAGGCCGCTGAACGACGCATCGAGGCGGTTGAACGTCATGCTGGGGAAGATGCCTGAGGGATTGCCGGCGCCGCGCGTCTGCTTGATGTAGTACTG
>DASRJE010000078.1:0-10064 GCA_035649635.1 Vicinamibacterales bacterium
CACCAGGAATCGCGGACATGCATTCGATCAAGAACGAGACTGCCGCCTCATTCGAGCGGAACCTTCGCGCTCCGATCACGACGTTCGTATCCCAATCAACCTGACAACCATAGAGAAGCAGGAATTTACCGTCATCGCCCAGCAGTCGATGTCGCACCTCAGAGGCCGAGACCAGTTTTTGCGAGACCATCGTCGCTTTTCGGGTGGTGTAATGGTTCAGAAAGGCATCTGCTCTGCCAACGTCGGTGGCAGCCACAGATTCAAAACTGCGACCTAGCAAATCCGTTGTATTCGTCGACAGCACTCCTCGATCCAGAAGTATCGTGCCTGGTATCCACCCAATCTCGCTGGTCATCAACACCTGCCCCACAGCCTCGCAAGCGGCCGCGACGGCGCGGTAAGGCAGATAACGTCCGTTCCAGATGAAGACCGCCCTCGGTCTGAAACGCATCAGGAACGCCAGGGTTGATTGATACCAGACCTCGGCCAGCCGCCGCGCTCGTTCGGGCGTGCGGGCGACATTCATCGTGTACGGATAGCTGTTCTCGAACAGATTGGGTCGCTCGAATACCGCACGCTCGAAGACACAGAGATCGTCGACGCCCTCACGACATTTCAAGTCGGGCGTTTCTACGAGTGCTTCGATCGCCGATGTCGGATCGACGTAGTCGTAATCCCACTCATCGGGCCCGTCGAGCCTGACCCAGATAGGCTTGAACCCAGCTTGAACCAGACGTGCAGCAAGCGGTCGATAAAATCTGAGGTAGTACTTCTCGCAGATAAACAGCAGCGTCTTGTTATCCGACATCTGAACTACGGCTCCGACGCTTACGGCTCCGCCGTAATCGACAGACACGTGAGTGGCGGCGTATATGGAACTGCACCAGTCATCGGGCCCTCGACGTCGACGGTTCGTATGCGGTCTCCCCAGTAGAGATGGAGATTGTTCGAACGATTCAGCATGGCGATGCTCACTGCGTAGCGCCCTCGTTTCAGCCTGAGTGGACCTACAGCCAACCTGACGTTGCTAATCCCCTCTTCCAAACGAAGAGACCATCCCTGTGTCCTCGTGTAGGCATCGAATGCGGGCAGGCCGTCGTCGCCCCAAAACACCACTCGCACATCTGCGACAGCCACTAGTTCCGGCAGTTTTAACGAGATGGAAAACGTAAATTGCCCGCCGTCGGCAACCGTGTCGTCACACCGGGCAATCGAGGCGATCGTCCCCTCCGCGCTCTGCTCGAAGGACGACGTGTGATGGCGTGGCAGCGAGAGCTCGTGGTAGACGCGAATCCCCTCTTCAACGTCGCCCAGATGGCGCTCGTGCCCAAGATCCAGGACGAGCGCCTTCGAACAGACGCGTGCGATTTGATCCGTGTCATGGCTCACGAGAATGAACGCCGCTTTGTCGCGGATTCGGGCGAGTCGTTCATAACACTTGGCCCGAAACGCCACATCACCGACTGCCAACACTTCATCTAGCAGCAGGACGTCAGGCTGCATGGCCGTCGCGACCGCGAAGCCGAGCCGTACCTGCATGCCGGTGCTGTAGCTCTGCACGGGTGTGTCGATGAAATCGTCGATTTCCGCGAACGCAACGATTTCGGCAAGCTTGCTATCGATTTCCTTCTTCGTCAGTCCAAGGACTGACCCGTTGACGTAGATGTTCTCGCGACCGGTAAGGATTGGGTTGAATCCGGCGCCGAGCGAGATGAGCGCTCCTACCCTGCCCGCAAGTTCAATTCGCCCCTTATCGGGCTTGATGAGCCCGTTCAGCATTTTCAACAGCGTGGTTTTTCCCGCGCCGTTGCGACCGATGAGGCCGAGGCACTCACCACGCGCGAGTTCCAGTGACACACCGTCGAGCGCCCAGAATTCGTCAGGACGCAGCCCGTTGGAGCTGCGGCCACCGAGGAGATCGGCCGCAGTGTCCTTCAAACCGTACCAAAGCGATCGCTTCAGGTCCCGGCAGAATTTTTTCGAAACGCCTTCGACTCGAACGATGATGTCGGCGCTCACGGTCCTCAGTTGCCGAGGCGTGCGATCAGATGGGGCAGCGCCAGACGATACGCGACCCAGCCGAACACGAGGAATGTGACGGTCACCGCACTCACGAGAATGAACCCGCCGAGATGAGCCGCATGACCAGTCGTCAGCCAGTCGCGCGTCGTCGTGACCAGAGGTGTCAGCGGATTGAGCGTGGAGACGATGGCGCCGAACCCGGACGCCGGTACGGGATACAGCACCGGCGTGAGCAGCATGAGGAACGTGCTGGCAATCGGCAGACTGTGGGACACGTCGCTGTAGAGGATCCCGACTGGAGTCAATATCAAGCCAATCATGAATCCCGTCCCTACCACGCTCAGCATGCCGACGAAGAATAGCGGCGCAGTCGGGGCCGGTTCGAGTGCGAATGCGCCAAAGACTGCGATCAGCAGCACGAGGCGCACCAGAAAAGTGAATCCCACCTGCATCAACCCCGAAAGCAGGATCGCCTCTCGCGGAAAATTGATGCGAGTGAGCATCGAACGCGCGGCGTTGACCGTCCGCAGCGGGCTGTTGAGCGCGTCGACGAACGTCTGCCAGATGATCGTGCCCACCATGGCATAGGCTGCGTAGGGAATGGGCGTATCGCCCATTCTCACCACGCCGGTCGAATTCAGGTAGACGAAGGGCAGACTTGCGACAAGCGGTGGCAGGAACACCCAGAAATACCCGAGCACACTGTTACGGTACTGAGCGCTGAGATCGCGGAGGAACAGCCGCCACGCAAGCTCGCGCGAGGCCAACAGGTCGGCGATCATGTCGCGGACGAACTTCGTGGGCTGCCGCAAGGGCGATTCGGGCGTGTACACCGTCAACGGATGATCGCGCATCCCACTCTCGATACCGTTAAACAGGGCGCAGACCCTTCAGGGTGCCCGCTATCCGGCTGCGCAGCGCCAGACGCACTCTCGTGGAATAGATGATCCGGCGTGCCGTTTTCGCTGCAAGCCACCGCCAGTCGTACAGTGTGTGTTTGATCGAGCCCGCGATGCTGAACTGGCGCCGTGAGGCTGCATAACCGGCCGCAACCAGTTGTTCGCCAGCGAGCCAGTCGAAGCGCTCGAACTGGCTGGTGTGCCAGGAGCGCCATCGTTCCTTCGGCGCGAACGACGCATCCTTCGTCACCGCTTTCCAATGCACGTTGCCGTCGCTGCGACCGAACGCCGAAGAGCCGCGAACCGGAAGGTTCCGCGCGGCCTCGAAATCGTATCGCATCGGATCGAGCGCCAGAAACTCGAAGATCGCACGCAGCTGCCCTTCCGGGTCGTCCACCAGATCCTCGTACCGCACAACGCGCCAGCGGTCCGCACGAGCCGATTCCGCCTGCTGGAAACGGTGAATCGTGTGCACAGCCTCCGACCAGGCACGGCTGGCACGGTCGAAGTCCCAACCGAATGTATCCACCGCCGACTGCACCACCGAACGGCCGTCTCGCACCAGGATGAGCAATCCGGCGCACGGGAAGAATGCGAAGAACCGCTCGAGGTGCACAACGCTCGGCGATTTCGTGACGAGCCGGCGCTGACGATCCGTCCACAGAAAAGAAATGAGCCCATCTCCGATGCTCGTGTAGAGCCTGTCCGGGAGGTCTGCGGCAAACGTTCCCCACGCCGGATCCCAGGAGGCGCGCACGGCGTCCACAAACCGCACCAGATGATCGGAGGAGTCGAGAAACAGATCTTCGTTCACGGGTTCCCGTGCGCGCACGCAATCGGGATGAAGCAACAGAAGGTCCCACAGGAAGTTCGTCCCGCTGCGTGGAAGCACGCCGTGGATGAATATCGGATCCGCTCTATGCATAACAACCGCTGATGCGACGTCGGGAAGACGATCCTCAGCTGCGCGAGGTTTGTCCCGAAACCGTCACAGGCGCCGGCGGCTGCTCACTCGGCGCCAGGTCACAGCCTTCCACCAGCTGCAGCCATGCCACGGCAGTCGCAATCCAGGGATCGCCTGACAACGTGCTCTCAATTCCGATGCGGCGAACGCGGCGCGCGACACGTCGGCGGAGAATATCACGTAAATCCGAGGCAACTCCGCGTAGCTGACCGCGGACGGCCGCCATGGCGAACTGGCCAAGCGCATCGCGACGCTGGCCGCTGCGCAGGCAAGACTCGGCCAGCCATCGATGCAATCTACCCCAGTCAGCCGTCGTGTGATGCAGCGTCTCGATCAACTTCGTCCCACGGACGATCTCCGCGATGTCGAGCGACGAATTCGAGTCGTGAACCCGGTAACCGACGAGCGGACTACACACCCACGCTGGAGGTCCGTGCTTTGCCAGACGGATCCACATCTCCCAATCCTCGGTATTACGCAGCTGAGTGTTGAAAGGACCGACCTGCATCCAGGTCGTTCGTCGCACCACGACGTTGGAGCCTCCGCCGGGGATCGCGTTGTATCGAGGCAGGGCCGCGACCATCTCCTCAGGAGAGAGCGGCGGACGGCCATAAACGACGTGGCCACGATCGGTGATATTCACTGACCCGGCGTACGCCCAGTCACGACCGGCGGTCTCTACCGCCTGTATCTGCCGTGCGAGCTTGTCGGGAGACCACAGATCATCATCGTCGACGAAAGCGAGCCACTCGCCATGCGCCTCGGCGGCGCCTCGGTTACGGGCAGCGCTGACACCAAGAGGACGATCGTGATGGATGACGCGAACTCTCGCGTCACCGAGAGTGGCGAGCATCGCAGCTGTATCGTCGGTCGACGCCTCGTCGATGACAATGATTTCGAGCTCGACCTGCTGCTGGCGTAACACGCTGCGCAGCGTCATGCCCAGCAGAGTGCTGCGATTGCGCGTCGGCACTACCACGGATACGTTCATGTGGCCTAAGTAAGTATGCCTTCCGATGAGCTGTCCAGCAGCTCCTGTATCCATGCGGTCGCCATATCGATCCAGGCGTCATCCCGGTTGTGATCGCGTGATGGCGGAGTGCGGCCCGCGACTTTACTTTGAAGAATAGCCCTCAGGTCAGAAGCAACCTCGCGTCCATGACCGCGGACGGCTGCCCGGGCGAACTGACTGAGCGCCTCCCAGCGGCGCCCGGCCCGCAGAGACGAATGGGCGAACCACCGGTGCAGTCTGCCCCGGTCCGCCGTCGTGTGATGCAGCGCCTCGATCAGCTGCGTTCCGCGCACGATCTCGGCGATGTCGAGCGTCGAATTCGAGTGATGGAGCCGCCGAGCAATCAGGGGACTGCATACGCATGCCGGAGGGCCGTGCTTTGCAAGACGAATCCACATTTCCCAGTCCTCTGTATTACGCAGGCGAGTGTTGAAAGGACCGACGATCTTCCATGTCGTTCGTCGCACCACGACGTTGGAACCTCCACCCGGAATCGCGTTCTGTCGCGGCAGCGACGCTACGATTTCCTCTGGAGGCAACGGTCTCTGGACGCGGAGGATTTTGCCGTGCATGTTCATGACCACTGCTCCGGTGTAGGCCCAATCCCTCCCGGCGTCCTGGGCGGCCTGCAATTGGCGCACAAGTTTCTCGGGAGCCCAGAGGTCGTCGTCATCGAGGAAGGCGAGCCAATCGCCGTGCGCTTCGGCAGCTGCGCGATTGCGGGCGTTCGCCACTCCGGACGGCGTGTCGTGACGGATCACGCGGACGCGAACATCGGGCAGAGCGGCCAGCATCGCCGGTGTGTCGTCCGTTGACGCCTCGTCGACGACGATGACCTCGAGATTGACGTCCCGCTGGCGTAAGACGCTCCGCAACGTCATCTCCAATAGCGCGCTTCGGTTTCGGGTTGGGATGATAACGGATGTGTCCATCGGATTGAACTAACCGGGGGGTGCAGGAGCTACGGTTGTGGGGTATCTACAGATACATCGAAGTCGGTGCCCAGGCGCAAGCTCAGCGCAGAGCGCCCTCGCGCAGAGCGCCTTTTTACCGGCTCATTCGGATGAGGCAATCAGGGATTAAGGCGTCGCACGCCAGGATTTCGCAGCCCTGCGACGATGCCCGGAAGCAGCCCGGCGATTTCCCCACGCGCCATCGAGATAAGCGCGGAGTTGCGAGTGACAAGCCCGCGGACGAGCAGCCATGGGGCGCGTACGAGATCGCGCGCTGCCCGAAGCGCGATGAAGCGATCTCCTCGCCTGAGCCACGTGCCGTAAAACGCGCCCTGACCACGTGCGTAACGCCGGTAGAGCACGGGCAAATCTTCGGGCCGATGGCGGGCCAGGTGGCTCACCACCACGGTTGGATCATAGACAATCTTTACATCGGCCCGTAACGCGCGGTGCGCCCATTCGTTATCCTCGCCTGCCGTTGCCAGCGAGGGGTGCTCATCGAGCCACCCAATCCGGTCCAGCAACCGTACCGCGAATCCCATATTGGGTGGGAACAGCACATCACCGTCCAACAGCGGCGACGTGTAGACGGCCGCCCGGTCGGCTGTCTTCACCGTAAGAACGATGCCCTCACCCTCGGGTTCAACGCGCCCAGTCAGAATTGCGTCGCCGATCTCGCCGAGGCGGGCGGCCAGCCGTTCCAGCCAGTCGAACCGAACCCTGCAGTCGTCATGTGTGACGGCCGCGTAGCGTGTGCGTACATGCTCCAACCCTCGGTTGGTCGCCGCTGAGATGCCAGCGTGCTTCGCTGGCACGTGCGAAACGGCCATTCCCTGCTTCCGCAACGCGTCGACCCAATCCGCGGCTGCGTCATCGCGCCCTTGATCGATCACCACGAGGCGCGCTGGCCAGACGGTTCCGCTCACGATCGATTCGAGGCACCCTTGCAAGACAGGCCCACCCATTGTCGGCACGATGACAGTCACGTCGCTGGCGATCGCGCGTTGGACGGCTGTCACGGGAGTGCTTCGGCCAACAACTCGTCGAACTCGATCACTGCGTCGACATCGCGAACTGGAGGGCAGGGCCGATCCCACAACTCACCGGATAGATAAAACGTGGCATGGTGTCCGGTGTAGTACTGGAGAGCGCGCTCGGCAGCCCATTCGTAAATGAATTCGTGAACGGCGAATGCGCCACGCGGAGCGGGCTCGACCACCGTGCGGCGGACGTGACAAAGCGCGACGCTGCCGCCATCTGGAATCCGCGCCGCTACCACACCGGCGGCCCGAGCCGTGAAATCTGCACTGCGCAGGCGAACCGATACACTGAGCATGAGTGACAACACCGCGCCCGCCGCAAAGAGTCCTCCGATCGTTCCAAGCGGTCGAGGACTTCGCCATCGAACAGACCCGCCAGCTGCACCCGCAGCCACCGCCAGCACGAGCCATGTTGGCGCAAACACGCGCGGCGAACCTTGCTGAGGCACGGTGAAGACGACGACGATATTCGACAGCACGATGATTGCGACGACCGCGACGAAACCAGTGAACAACTCACGACGGCCGACCGGCCGGCTTGCCCTCGTCAAGTAAGGACCCATCCACCATCCGACGACAGCTCCAGCGGCTAAAACCAGCACACTCCAGGGCAGCGCCCACCAGATCGCGAGCGGGATGGAGTGCAACCCGAGACCCACAGCGGGAAACCCGACATAGAAGAAGGGGTCGGCCGTGAGTCCGGCAATCCGTTCGAGCAGACCGACGCGAAGCCGCGGGTTTGCACCCGGCCAAAGCAGAACGCTGGCAACGACGATGGCAACGACCGCGCCACTCGCGACGGCCGCACCTCGGCGCTTGCCGGGCGGGGCGACCAGCCACGCAGCGAGAGTCAAGGGCAAGATCACCTGCTCGACAGACATCGCCGCACTCAGGTTTGCGACGGCGCCCCACCCAAGCCGACCGCGTCGGTACAAGCGCACCGCTACGAGCGCAAGTGCAAGGCCGAGAGGCACGTGAAGAGCCGCAGGCCATAGCCCCGCTTCAGTTCCGAGAGGCTGCAGAAGCCAAAGAGCGCCTCCAACATCCGCCCATGACTCCGGAGTGCCGAGATCGCGCAACGTCCCGCGCACGAGCAGGGCCACCGAGAGCGTCAGCAGCAATGGCACCAGAATC
Source organism: Vicinamibacterales bacterium (assembly GCA_035649635.1). GTDB lineage: Bacteria > Acidobacteriota > Vicinamibacteria > Vicinamibacterales > UBA2999 > Gp6-AA40. Next base: position 8,025 of record DASRJE010000078.1, read on the forward strand.
GCGACGCCAAACGGGAGCGTGCCGCAAACGCTCGCGGTGAGCAGGATCTCGAATACGCGCGCGGGTCTGATCGCGCCCAACTGCTGCCACGATGCCGCAACGAATCCATCGAGCCCCAGCTCGGTTGGCGCGACGCAGTTGTTGAAGTCGTCGGCAAGGGGAGCGCCGCGCCACACGACCGGGATCGCGATCGCAACGAACGCGACCGCTGCAACAATCAAAGCGATGCGTCCAGCGAATTGCGCCGGATCGCATCCGACGTTCGCCACAGGCCCTGGACTCGTCGGCTCCGTCAGCATCCGATTGTCACTGTCAGTGCTCACTCTGGTTGCTGCGATAGAAGGGAGAGTGCAACGCGTTCAACCACGTTTGCGCCTCCAGGACCCACTTGTCATCATGGGATGGCGAACGACGACGAGGGGCTCGAGGATCGATCAGTGCCATGGCTGCACGGCCCAGTGAAATGAAGTCCCCGGCCATCACGGCGCGCGCATAATGGTGCAGCGCGACCGCACGCCGCCCGTCCTCGAGACACATCCATGCTGCCCAACGCTCATGCCGCGCGCGATCGACGGGAATTCTGTGCCGCTGGGCGATGATCTCGATATCAGCCAGCATCTGGTCGACGGCACGCGAAGCCATGCCACCGTGAGTCCGCAAGGCCACGAGTGGGCGCGGCACGGAGGCCGGTAGGCTGGTCGCGGCCAGGCGCAGCCAAAGGTCCCAATCCTCGCTGGTGCGCAGTCCGGCGTCGAAGCCACCGACTGCATCGAGCACTTCGCGACGCACCACGACGTTGGATGCGCCCGCAGGCACCGCGTTGTACCGCCGGAGATCCCCGACAACGTGTTCCGGCGCTGGCGGCGGTACGCCGCCGCGCACACGCAGGTCCTCATCGACCGTCACATCGCCGGCGTAGACCCAGGAAGCGCCGGTTTCTTCCGCAACCGAGAGTTGGGCCTTGAGCTTGCCCGGTGCCCACAGATCGTCATCGTCGAGGAATGCAATCCAGTGACCCGTTGCCGCCGCGATGCCGCTGTTGCGGGCGCCGCTCACTCCCGGCGGCCCGCTATTGCGCAGCAAGTGGACACGGCTGTCCCCCAGCTTTTCAACCACCGCGCCCGTGCCCGATCCCGTACCGTCGTCTACCACGAGTACTTCGGCGTCCACGTCCTCCTGCCGAAGGACGGTCCTCAATGTGAGCGCGAGGAGCTCGGGGCGATCGCGGGTCGGGATCACCACGCTTACATCCATCATGGTGACCGCAGCGGCGACGGAAGCGCGGCGCGGTGGAGACGTACGGCCAAAGTGACGAGCAGATCGTCCACTCCCAGCGGCCCGGGTTCCCAACGTCCGAGGCGGTGCAAGTCGTCGCCCTGTCGCACAGGCTGCGGTCTGCCCGTGAACGCGGCATTGAATCCGGCGCGGCGGACCGCCATAGCCGACCGTGGGTCGGCTTTGCCGTGAGGGTAAGCGAAGTAGCGGACTGCGGCACCCGCGGCGGCGGCGAGATCCTCGCGGCCGCGCGACACGGCAGTCTCCAGAGCCGGATCATCGAGGTCAGGCAAAACGTCGTGCTCAACGGTATGAAAGCCAACGGTCATGCCCGCTGCGACGAACGCCGCAATTGAGTCACGTTCGAGAACGGCAGGAGTGGACAGGCCGGCCGTCAGCTCACTCACCCGGCGCCGAAGATCAACACTTCCCTCGCAGGTCTGCGCCAAGCTTGCACCGTTGGCCTCGGGCACACGCAGCAGCGTCGCAGTACGTCGCGTACCGTGGGCGATGAGCAGCGCCTCGAGCTGCTGGAACCAATAGGATCCGAGGCCGTGCAGGAAGCGCCCTGACAGGAAGAACGCGGCTGGCACACCGAGTTCGCGCAACACGGGCAATGCGTGCTCGACGTGACTCGGCAAATCGTCATCGAAGGTCAACGCAACCGCAGGTCGTTTCTGGTAACCCGCTGGCGGCCGGTCGGACGCGAGGACCTCATCGATCGTCACGAGGTCAACGACCTCGCAGAGCGCCTGCAACTGCGCT
>DASRJE010000079.1:0-16416 GCA_035649635.1 Vicinamibacterales bacterium
CGTCCCAGGCGGCGCCCACGCGTGGCGAGAGATTGAGCCACTGCCTCTCCGTCCCGGTCTTGCCCGGGGGAAACCCCTCATCACCTGGGTACAGGAGCCCGGGCGGTGCGTTCACGAAACTGGTGCTCCGGACACCGGAAACATAGTTCTCGTGTGAGAAGTTAGAGATCGTCCCGTTCTCCCACACGGTCCCCATATAAGGGTCCCAGCGAAGTCCGAGATTGAGCGTGACCCGCTCGGACACCCTCCACGCGTCCTGGGAGTACACGCCGACGTACCACTGGTGGTTCGTATTGACCTGCGGCGAACTGTGGCCAAAGCTCGACATCCGGCCGATCAGGAAGTCGGCGAGCGCCAGACCGGTGACAGTGCCGTTGAACGTGAACGTGGCGTTGGATCCCGCGTAATCCCACCCGTCGAAGTACGCGTACTGAATGTTGGTGCCGACGCCGAGCTGGTGCGCTCCCCACACTCGCGAGAAGTCCTCCGACACCTGATAGATCTGGCTGTCTACTTTCGCAGCAACGGTGTGGTTGCCGGAGAACCTGATATCGGTGCCCGTCGCACCCACCGCCACGGTCATCGTGCCGGGCACGTACGAGTAGATGTTCGGGATGCCAAGCGACGTGGCATCGAAGTACTGTTCCGGCGGATCGTTGGCGCGCGTTTTCGTATTCGCGAAATTGAACCGCAACGTGTTCACCGTGTTGTTCCCCATGACGAGGGTGCTGCCCACTGCCGCCGTCTGCGCCCGACGGTTGCGGTAGGGAAGAAACGCAGCCTGGATCGTCATGATGTTGTGGGTCTCGCCCAGCTTCGGCGGACGACGCTCGAACGTATCGATGTACCGGCCGAAGATCGTGTGGTTGGCGTTGAGCTGATAGTCCACGCGAGTGACGATCTGCTCGTCGTTGTTGTCGAAGTTCACGTCGTATTGCACGAAGCCACACGGATCGGTGGACGAGGGAAGCCATCCTGAGTTCAGGATGCTGAGCGTTTGCGGACTGAACGAGGCGGGGCTGATCCGGTTGTTCACGAACGGAGGGCGCAGCGTGACTTGCCGGCCGGCATTGCACTGCGGCGAGGCGTACGTCGTGAAGTCGCCTGCCATCATCGCGGGCGTGGGCACGTACGCGTTGTTGTCGGGGGTCGTCTGTCGAATGCGATTGCGCTCATAGCCGGCAAAGAAGAACAGCTTGTTCAACACGATCGGCCCGCCCAGCGTTCCACCGAACTGGTTGCGGCTGAGGCCGTCTCCGGCCTTCTTGCCGTCGGGCCCTACAGGGGCGAAATAGGCCGGAGCGTTGAACCGGTCGTCGCGGAAGAACTCGAACCCGTTCCCGTGAAATCTGTTGGTGCCGGACTTGGTGACCGCATTGACCGCCGCCGACGAGTGCATGCCAGTGGCCGCGGCGAGCCCGCCGCTGGCCACACTGAACTCCTGCAGCGCGTCCGGGAAGGGGAAGGGCAGGTTGCCGAGATCGTGCGGGCTGTTGTGCGCGGCCCCGTCGAGCTGATACTCGACACCGTTACGGAGTCCGCCAGCCACCGAGATCGCGACGCTATTGCTCGTGCTGAGCGCCGAAATCCGGCCGGTGTTGACCGCCCCGCCCGCGAGGACGATCAGATCCGTGACTTGGCGTCCCTGCAGCGGCAACTCCACGATCCGCTCCTGCTCGACGACGTCGCTGATGCCGGCGCTGCGCACGTCCACGAGCGGAGTCTCGCCTTGGACCGTGATCGTTTCTTCAATATTCCCCAGGGCGAGAGTCGTGTTGATGACCGGGTTGGCGCTGACTTGCAGGACGATGCCGGTCTGGACGTAGGTTCGGAAGCCGGCAAGCACGGCCTCCAGCCGGTACGGGCCTAGCGGCATGTTCGGCATCGTCCACGCGCCTGTCTCGTCGCTGACGACGGTTCGGATGAACGCGGTGTCGGTCTGCGTTGCGGTGACAGTGACGCCGGGCAAGGCAGCGCCGCTCTCGTCGGCCACTCGGCCGTTGAGCTGTGCTGTAGCCTGCGCCCACGCGGAGTCGGTGATGAAGAAGGTCGTAGCCACCGCGATGCTGATCGTGACGACCGAAAGGCCCTTGAACACACGCGGCATGACGGCCTCCCAGATAATGGCGGACCCCTGCGTGACGAACGAGGATGGAAGTGGCGCGAGCCTGCCACAAATCGGAGAGGATCGTCAACAGATTGCGGACAGTGGAGCCATGAATGGCTTATAGTGCCCGCGAAGTTTGGTGAGAGAGCGGACACGACGCGCCAGACATTCCGCAAGGGAGATCACAATGACGAGACGAGTTGCGCTCAGCACGTTGAGGATGGCGGTTGGTATGGTCGTGGGCATGGTCATCGGCGGCATGGCGACGAGTGGTTTTCTTGCGAGCCGGGGCGTCGAGGCGGCCCAACAGGGCGGGGGCGGCCAGGGTGCGCCGGCAACGCCTCCCTCGCCGTGCGGACCCAAGGCGACGTTGCCGGAGAATTTGTCCAGGAACGTCGCGCCCAACTCGCGCTGCTTCGAGATCCGCATGTACACGGCGGACCCGAGCCGCGACGGCGTCGGTCAATTCAAGGGCGGCATCAACGAACTCCATCAGCGGTTCCGCGAGAAGGAGGTCGCCCTGTTCGTCAAGCACGGCGCGGAAATCCTCGGTGTCTGGCAACGCCTAGACGATCCGAACACGCTCGTCTGGATGCTCGGGTATCGCGATCGCGCGCACCGGGAGGAAGTCTGGGCCGCATTCGGCAAGGATCCGGAGTGGGACGCGCTACGAAAGAAGTATTTCGTCCCGTTGAAGACAAACACCTTCCTGATGAGCGCGTCTGATTACTCGCCGATGAAATAGCGAGGGTCTTTAGCTTGCGCGCTCTCGGCTGAGGCGCGCAGGCAGGAGGTCTGCGGATGCAACGGCGGCGCGCCCTCTCCCGTTGGCCGGCGTGTCTTATCGTGGTCGCGTGTGTGATCGCGGGAAGCTGGATGGGATCCGCGCAGCAGTCGAGCATGCAGGATCAGACCGCATGGAAGAATGCCTGGCGGAACGGCGAATGGGTCACCCACGGGATCGATCCCGCTGAAACACGATACAGCCCGCTCGATCAGATCAATCGGTCGAACGTGAGCCGGCTTGGGCTGGCATGGACATCGATCGCAGGCGAGGGAGGAGGTAACCAGGAGGCGACTCCCCTCTTCTCGAACGGCGTTCTCTATGCGATCACGAACTGGAGCATCGTGTTTGCCGTGGATGCCCGCACGGGACGCGAACTCTGGCGCTACGACCCCAAGGTGGATCGGGCATTCAGTACTGCGGGAGCGAACCGCGGCATCTGCTGCGGTGTCGTCAATCGAGGGATCGCCCTCCATGATGGGAAAGTGCTCGCGCCCGTCATCGATGGGCGGATGGTGGCGCTCGACGGCAAATCCGGCGCGCTTCGCTGGTCCACTCGCGTTCTCCCCGAAGACTCGACTGGCTACTCGATCACGATGGCGCCGCGCGTAGCCGGCAACAAGGTCATTGTCGGTGTCGCCGGAGGCGAGTTCACACCCCATCGTGGTTTCTTCTCGGCTTTCGATATCGACAGCGGCCGCGAGCTGTGGCGCTTCTACACCGTGCCCGGCGATCCCGCGAAACCATTTGAGAACAAAGCACTCGAGCCGGCGGCGAAAACGTGGACTGGAGAGTGGTGGAAGTTCGGCGGCGGCGGCTCGCTCTGGGACGGCCTCTCCTATGACCCGGAGGCGAATCTGATCTATGTCGGCACGGGCAATGGCGTTCCGTGGCCGCAGATACTCCGTGGACAGGATGGCTACGACAACCTGTACGTCTCCTCCATTCTTGCCGTGAATCCGGACAACGGTGAACTGAAGTGGCACTACCAGGCCGTGCCCGGCGACTCGTGGGACATCGACACGGTGCAGCAGCTCATACTCGCCGACATCGAGATCGGCGGACGACCACGCAAGGTTCTGATGCAGGCGAGCAAAGGTGGGTTCTTCTACGTGCTCGACCGAATCACCGGTGAGTTCCTGTCCGCGACTCCCTTCGCGCCGCTCAACTGGGCGAGCGGCCACGATGCCGCGGGGCGCCCGCGGATCAATCGTGAGGCGTACTACACGACGACTCAGCCCGCCGTCATCTCACCGGCCTCGGGAGGCGCCGCCAATTGGGCGCCAAAGGCATACAGCCCGAACACGCGACTCGTATATATGCCGGTCAGCGGGTTCAGCAGTCGCACCTATGTCGCGATCCCCTTCGACCTGACTGCCGGCCGGTCGATTCAAAACAACGGCACCCCGCGTGGTGGCCGCATGCCGGTGCAGGTGACGTCTGCCCCGGTGACTCCGCCGTACATCGGTCCGCCGCGAAGCCTCACAGGCGGATACCTTGTCGCGTTCGATCCTGCCACTCGAACAGAGCGCTGGCGCGTCGATGGTGGCGGAGGCTCCGGTGGTGGGGTGCTGGTGACGGCGAGCAATCTCGTGTTTCAAACCGTCAACGACGGACGCCTTCGCGCGCTTGCGGCAGAAGATGGCACGGTGCTGTGGGAAGTCCAGACCGGCCAGCGAGGCATGGGACCGCCGATCACCTACCAGCTGGATGGAAAGCAGCACATTTCGTTCCTGGGTGGGGTTGGCGGCGCCAGCGGCCTGCGTCCGATGGTCTACACATTCGTCGTCGATGGTAAGGCGCCGGCGCCGACGACGACCTCGAAATAACGCCCGTCTTCATCCATCGTCGCTGATCTCTCGAAGCATCCGCTATCAGCCGATAACAGTGTCGTATGAACTCGTCGCTCAATACCCTTCGCCGGCTGTCGCCACGGGACACATCGTTGGAGGAGATTGTGGGCAGGATGCCCGCGCTTGCCTGCATCATCGCAAACAGCTGCCTTACTCGGCTCATGGAACAGCACCCGTGTCTGCGTGCCGTGTCATCGGATGACTGGGATTTCTTCGTTTCCGTAGGCGCGATTCATGCGGGAATGGAACGCCTGAGAACCACGGTCAAAGATCCTCGCCGGATCGATGCTCTCAACGACGCGCTCACCTCCTCTCTCGAGGAGTGGGAAATGAACGCGCCGCCTGCGCTGCGCGACTGCGAGCAGTTCGTATCGAAGGCACCTGATCAGGTGCTGCTGTTCGACGCCATTGCCGCCTGGGTGCTCTTGAATCTTTTCCGGCGTCAACTCACAGAGGCCGAATTTCGCGTTGCACCGGTTCTCGGTGTCATATTCCGCGAGTTTTCTCGAGACTTGACCAGCACGACGGCGTAGCGAACGTCCGTCGTTCGGGCTCAGTGCAGGGTAGCGTGCTTTGACCGTGCCGTCGGGGCTCTCCTCCGGCACTCGTGTATGACGTGCCACGCAGAGCCTGAGACGCAGCGGAAACGCTCACTCGTTAATCCATCACTCGCGCAACATGATCACCGGATCAATCCGGGCAGCGCGTCGCGCAGACAGGAACGAAGTCAGCAGCGCAATAGCGAGCAGAGGGATGGTTGACTCTGGACGATTTTTGACCGATTTCCAGGCAACCGAGCGGCCCTGGGAACCGTCGAAGGCGCATGGCATTCACGCGACTGGCTGAAGAGCTTCGGCAGGATCTCCGTTACGGTCTCCGTCTGGTGCGGGCAAACCCAGGCTTCACCGCGGCTGCCGTGCTGTCGCTCGCCCTTGGCATCGCGGCGAACACGTCGATCTTCACCCTCGTCGACCAGATCCTGCTGCGTCTCCTTCCCGTCCAAAGCCCTCGCGAGCTGGTCCAGTTCCGTATGGAGGGTGGACGCTTCGGCAACCAGAACGGTGACGGCGTGCACACGTTCTCGTATCCGCTGTACATGACTTTTCGAGATAGGAACACCGCCTTCTCCGGACTGACCGGACAGGCAACGAGCCCGGTCAGTCTCGTGACTGGCGACCGCGGCCAAATCGTCGAGGCGGGATGGGTGGCCGGCAACTTCTTCCAGGTGTTGGGCGTGAAGCCCCACATCGGACGGCGTTCACGGCCGATGACGATCGAGCGGGCGACGGCAGTCTCGTTGTCGTGCTGCAGTACGACTTCTGGCGGACACGCTACGACGGAAGGCAGGATGTGCTGGGATCCACGATCCGCTTGAACGGCACGCCGTTCACAGTCGTCGGTGTTGCGGCGCCGGACTTCGAGGGCACTAATCCAGGATTGCTCACGCCGCTGTGGGCACCCGTCAATGCCAGGACAGCACTGATTCCTGATTGGAACGATGGGCCGCGACTTCACCTGGAACGATTGGGGTGGATCTCGACAACTGGCTCTCGTCAACCAGGCGCTTGCCGCGGAGTATTTCAGCGGGACCCAACCCGTCGGCCAGCAGCTCGCACAAGGCCGCAACGTTCCTGTGGACACCGAAATCATCGGCGTCTTCGGCGATGCGCACTACCATGACGTTCGTGGCGAGATCCCGAGACAGACGTTCGTGAACATGGACTCCAGGATCGACTTCGTCAACGCCCTCAACGTCTACGCGCGCATTCAGGGCGACCCGCGCGCGATCATGCCGTTGCGTTGTGCGCAGGTCGGCCGCGTCGACGCGGACCTGGTGATCTCCGACATGCGGATGATGGACGAGCAGGTCGACAGGCGGCTGGCCAACGAACGGATGTTGTCGTTCCTGTCTGGAGGATTTGCCCTGCTCGCCACGATCCTGGCGGTCGTGGGCCTGCATGGCGTGCTCGCGTTCATCGTGGCGCGGCGAACGCGCGAGATCGGCATTCGCGTCGCTCTCGGCGCCGCGCGAAGCGGCGTCATACGCCTGGTCGTGCGCGAGATGCTCCTAATGATTCTGCTCGGACTCGTCGCGGGAGCGGCAGCGGCGTACATGGCAGGAAGTTATGTCGAGACGCAGCTGTTCGGCGTCAAAGCGGCGGACTGGTCGGTGTTCGCGCTGAGCGTGATCATGCTGCTGACGGCCGCGCTTATGGCCTCGTTCCTGCCGGCGCTGCGCGCATCGCGGATTCATCCGATGCTTGCCCTGCGTCACGAGTAAGGTCGTGTCGATCAGAGGCCGCACCTGATCGTCCGCAAGTACAATGGCACGGTATATCCGGACGCGACGGAGCATCCCATGCCAACGCGGATCGCCAACCTGGTCTTCTCTATCGGCGCTGTCGCCATTCTTGCCACAGCGCTCGCGAGCCCGGTCGCGCGCGCGCAGAACAACGTCGACACAATCATCACCAACGGCAAGATTCTGACGGTCGACGCAGAGTTCCGCATCGTCCAGGCGCTGGCCATCAACGAGGGACGCATCGTCGCGCGCGGTACGATCGAAGAAGTGTCGCGCTACGCGGGTGCCAAGACGCAGGTGATCAACGTCGGCGGCAGAACGGTGATTCCCGGTCTCATCGACAATCACTTCCATCTCACGCGCGCCGCAGACACCTGGCACCGCCAGGCCCGCTTCGAAGGCGTCGACTCGCGCCGAAAAGCGCTCGAGATTCTTGCGACCAAGGCCGCTGGCATGCCGCCGGGCGACTGGATCATGGTGCAGGGAGGCTGGACACCGCGACAGTTCGCCGACGGGCCGGGCGGGTTCACGCTCGAGGAACTCGACCGAGCGGCACCCAGAAATCCGTTGTTCGTCCAGGAAGGCTACAGTGTCGTCTACGCCAACAGCCTTGCGCTGAAGGCGGTGGGACTCAATCCGGCCGATGGTGCGAGACGGAATGCAGCAGGGCTGGCGTCGTTCCAGCCACCTGCCAAGCTGCTCGACGCGATCCCGGAAACGTCGCCGGCGCAACGCGAGCAGAACCTCACCGACTTCCTGCACGCGCTCAATGCCGCCGGACTCACGGGCGTTTACAGCCTGGGGCAATCGGCGTTCCTGGCTGCGCGCGCCGCGAAAGGACCGCTGCCGGTTCGGCTGTGGGAGACGCTTGCGTTCAACGCGACGGACCCGGTCTCGGCCACGAAAGCTGCGGCGCTCATCGAGCGCAGCCGTCCCAATCAGTTCGACGGCAACTTCGGCATGTTCGGCCTCGGCGAAGTGCTGTATGGGCCGTTTTTCGATCTCGCGAGACGGCCGGAGCCCTGGCCGGCCGAGATCATGAACGAGTACGGCAAGCTCGCGACGGCGGCGGCGCGCGGCGGCTGGCACGTCCACCAGCACGTGATCAACGACACCGCCGTGACCGATTTGCTCGACACGTTGCAAGAGGTGAGCAAGACGCAGCGCTTCGATCGACTGCGTTGGACGCTCGGGCATGTCTACGACATCTCGCCCAAAAACATTGCGCGTGCGAAAGCGCTCGGCATGACGCTGGGTGTGCACGGCGCCGCGATGCAGGCCGGCGCACACATGCCGCTGAGACAGATTGCGGATAGCGGCATCGTGTTCGGCCTGGGCACGGACGCCACGATCGTTTCGCACTACTCGCCCTTCGTCACGCTCGGCTGGGTCGTCAGCGGTCTCGACGTCGGCGGGAACCGTGTGCTCGACGAGACGCTGACGCGTGAGGAGGCACTTATCGCCCACACGCGCTCGAACGCCTATCTGTTCTTTCAGGAGGACACGCTCGGCTCGCTCGAAATCGGTAAGCAAGCCGACCTGGTCGTGCTCGATCGCGACTACATGACCGTGCGCGTGGCGCAGATCAAGCAGACCCGGCCAACGCTGACGATGGTGGGCGGCCGCGTGGTGTATCGCGCCGCCGAGTAGCTGGGTCATCGCTTCCTTAGCCTAGCCGTATCTGTTTACCGGGTCCGATATTAGCCACGAAGACGATGACGTGGCAGTCCAGGGAGTATTGGTAACGGGGCAACGGCGATCACACGAGCGTACACCGTTCGTGCTCCGGTTCTCGGTTACTCCGTGTCGATCCGCTGACTCCGCCCAACTCCGTTGACGTTCGTTGTCCCTGGAGCGGCGTTGTTCCGCGGCGTCGAGTGGCGGTGTCATTCGCGTGCGCTACACGGAATGAAAGTCGGTCTCGGCCAGGCAACGCCCCGCGGGAGCAGCTTGGTGCGGCTGGCACCTCAACGAGGCACCGCTTGATGTGCCCGCGTCGAACGCGTCGAGCGGCCCAGGCCGGACTGCAACACGCTCTCTCGCACTCCTCGCCGGAAAACCGCCACCGCGGCTACCTACTTACCGAACATTGGCCTTGACCTTGCCCGTCCCGGACGGGCATGCTCAACCCCAAATATTCGTCGGGTCGTCAATAATGTAGATAGGGGGAGGACCACCATGGATTTTGGTCGAAGGATCAGTTGGATAGCGGTCGCGCTGGCGGTCGCCCTCGCGATCGGCGTGCCGTTGACGGCCGGTGCGCAGACTCCACCCGGGGCGGCGACCACTGAACCCTACACACCCGCCAAGGACGCCAAAGACCTGAAGGCCGTGCTCTTCAACTGGATGTGGCACATGGGCATGCTCAAGGGCCACGATGAACGCGACATGGTCGCGACGCTCGAATACCAGGGCACGGGCACGATTCAGGTGGATGGACAGCCGTGCACGCTGACGAGATTTCGCGCGAGCACCAACTACCAGACCTTCAGCCAGCGTATTCAGTACACCTGCACGCGGGCGAGCGGACAGAAGTACTCGAACATCGAAGTCGTCAGCGGGCCGTATGCCTGGAATGAAGACACGGCCGGCGCCGAGATCGGTCCACAAAAGGGGAAACCCGCGCCCATGCCGGCAGTCGCGCAGGAGAGGTTGATCCGTATTTGGGCCAGCCCGCAGGGCGCGGCCAAGGCGGCGTTGGCAGGAACGATAGACAACTGGCTGTTGGGCGCCAACCCTGGCACTCTTTTCGCCGACGGTGTCGACAAGGTACGTGAGACATCGCTGTCATGGCAGTCGGGTAAGGCGGTGGTGACGTTCCCGATTCCGGGTGTTGCAGGAGCGACCGGGGCAGCCACGCTCGATGCGAAGTATATGACTGAGAAAGTCGTCGTGACCAACGGATCGGCGACCACGGAATTCACCTACAGCGACTACAAAGACTGGAACAACCCTCTGAACAAGATCGAGGTGTTCTACGCGGGCAAGATGGTCGAGCGTCGAAACGGCGCCATCGTCCGCGATCTGACGACGAAGGAGACGGAGACGGGCAACGTGTATGTGGTTGCGCCGGTGCCGGCAAGCGTGCAGGCCGCGATCAAGCCAACCTGGCAGACTCCCAAGGCCGTGTGGGCGAAGCCGGAGGTTGCCGTAAACAAGGCGGCGGCCACGCCGCGGTTGGGCGCGCATCCCGACCTGACGGGCAGCTGGGCTCATACTGACTGGATTGGGAACTACATGACGGGCGGAGGGCGTCGATGCGGCCCGACGCAGGAGAAGGGCTGCAACCGCAGTGTCAATCAGACCGAAGATTTCGAGCTCTACTCGCCGTCGCGATTCGGGCAGCTCAATCGTCCACTCTACAAGCCGGAGCACTGGGACAAAGTCATCGAGCTCGACATGTGGACGAACAAATACGACCCGGTCATGACCTGCCAGCCACTGGGAGTCCCGCGGCAGGGCCCACCGCGACGCATCTACCAGTCGGAAAACGACGTCACCTTTATCTATCTTGGAGGCGATGCCGGCGGTGGATACGGTGAATATCGCATCATTCCGACCGACGGGCGTAAGCGCGACCCCAACGCGGAGTTCGACATCACGTATATGGGGAATAGCGTGGCACACTGGGAGGGCGACACGCTCGTGGTCGACTCCATCTCTTTCATCGATACGACATGGCTCGGGCGCGGCGGTCTCTTCCACTCCGATCAGATGCATGTCGTGGAGCGGTTCACGCGTCAGGGCGATGCACTCCTGTACGACGTCACGGTCGAAGACCCCGAGGTACTGGTCGAGCCGTGGGTGTTGCCCACACGAGTCGTTCGGCGCAACACGAATCCCAACGCGGGCCTCTTGCGAGAGCGAGGCAACTGCGAGACGAGCTTCGAGACCGAAGCGGCCGCCACGCAGATTCGGCACTGACGTGCCAAGGCGTTAACTCCCAACGCCCAGTTCCCAATTCCCAAAAAGAAACAGCTTGGGAGTTGGGAGTTGGAAATTGGAAATTGACAGTTCTTGTAGCTTTGCTTTTTTTTGAGGTACACCCTATGACTAAGTGGATTTCGACCGGCGTCGTCCTCTGCGGGTTGCTGTTGGCGGGTGCTTCACTGCAGGCGCATCATTCCCTCGCGGGCATGTATTCGTTGGGCAAGGAAGCCAAGGTCACTGGAGCGTTCAAGGCATTTCGTCTTGTCAACCCACACTCGTCGTTGAAAGTCGAGGTCAAGGGCAAGGATGGCTCGATCGTCGAGTGGTCGTTCCTCGGCGGCAGCGTCCAGCAGCTTGCGAGGCTCGGGATCGGCAAGACCGGACCGAACGCCCTGAAGGCCGGCGATGAAATCACCGTCACGTGCGTGCCGGCAGCGGACGGCAAGAGCCCGATTGGCCTGCTGTCAGCGATCACATACCCGGACGGCCACACGATTCGTTTCCGGTCGCCCGACGAGTAGACCGCATTTCCGGACGACGCAGCGGCGGGTGGCCGGAGTCATGTCTAATACAGGCCCGCCGTCGAGCAGATCGAAATCAAGGGCGGGTCTGAGGACCCCCCTTCATTGTCAGCACGCCTCTACTAGCGAGCGAAGCAGTAGATGCGGCCGGCACCGCCGCGTGGCGCGGTGTTCGAGCAGTTCTGGTTGGCGTGCGCCGAGTTCCACGACGACAGTGCGCCGGCCGTGCTCTGGTTCGGCCCCATCCCGTCAGAATGCCCGACCTGCGCTGCCACCTCTGCGGACGCAGACGTCCAGTCCGCGCACGTCAACCCCGCCGCCACCGTGCCATCTGCGTTCGAGCCCGTGAGGATGTCGTGTTCGACCGGCGCCGGTGAACCGGTCCACTGCCCGTTGATACGCTGACCGCGCTCGTCGACGAACACGCTGGCGTCACCGGTTCGGGCGTGCAGTTCCGCCACGCTGCTGGCGAGGGTGGCGCCATTGGCGTTGATCCAGGGACCCCCGCCGATCCGATCCCTCGCGTGAGTCGGCTGGTTCCCATTGCCCGGGTCGCGCTCGACGCTCAAATACGCGCGCCATGTACGCGCGCCCTGCCCCACAGCCGATGCGAGGCGTTGACAAGTGGCGTCGGCTCCGGCGAGTCCACCCAGGTTACCGGTCCCGCTCGTCGTGCTCGTCACGAAGAAGCTCACAGACGAACCGGATGGCGACGTCGGCGCGTCGTCATCTCCACAACTCGCTCCGGTGAAAACAACAAGAAGAAGCATGGCATGTTTCATCGCGTTACCTCTGCATCCTTCGATACGTTTTGACAGGGCAGCGTCTCGCGGTGGGAGGTTTCGATTGTAGTCGCATCACAGTCGCTGGAGTGCGTCGCCGAACGGCTGTGTTCCCCACCGGCGATAACTCAATGCAAGAGCCGGCCTCGCGCGGGAAGGAATCAAGATCAGCGGCTGAGTGGCGGTACGCTCGGAGGAGGCCGGCGGCTGTTCGCCACTTGCTCGAAGGCGAACGCGAGTGAAATGAGCGCCGGCTCGCTCCACTCGGGTCCCAACAACTCGATACCCACCGGCACCCCGACTGGCGCGGATTCAGTGGGTTTAGAGAAACCGCCGGGAAACGTGATCGCAGGGAACCCGGTGCTGTTCGAGAGCACTCCATTACGTTCGAGTTGTTCCTCGCCGATCCTCGCAACGAGACGCCGCTGATGTGGATAGAGAATGGCGTCGAGCTGTCTTGCTGCCATGACGTTCATGACGGCCTGGCGTAAATCATCTCTGCGCCGCAGACGGTTCTTGTATTCCGGGTCGTTGAGACCGTCGACAACGCGCCCCTCCGTTTCGAGACCTGCCTTCAGCGAGCTGTGAAATTCCCCGCGGGCCACGAACTCGTCAAAGGTTTTGACCGGAGCGCGCGGTCCGAGAGCGGCGAGGTATTTGTTGAAGGCGTTCTTCGCCTCGAAGTCGGCGACTTGAATATTTCGAGTCAGCGCGTCGAGCGCCGGAATGGTGATGTGAATGATTGTGGCGCCGGCCTCCGCCATTTTCGCGAGCGCGTCTTCCATGACGGCATTGACGTCCTGATGCACGGGGTCGCGGCCGAAGAACTCCGTCAGCACGCCAATTCGAGCACCCTTCAAAGCATTTGAGTTCAGGGAAGCCGTGTAGGTGGACGGAATCCGACTCGCGCCAAAGGCCGTGACCGGATCGTCGGGGTCATAGCCCGCCATCACGTCGAGCATCCGAGCCGCATCGGCAACCGTGCGGGTAATGGGTCCGGCTTCGTCTTGCGTTGTGCTGATCGGAATGATTCCCGATCGGCTGATGAGGCCACGCGTGGGACGCAAGCCGACGAGGCTCTGTGCCGACGCGGGAGACCGGACCGACTGCCCGGTGTCGCTGCCAGTACCCGTGACGGCAAAGCTGGCGGCAATCGCCGCTCCCGTACCACCGCTGGATCCGCCAGGAGTGCGTGACAGATCGTACGGGTTGCGGGTCTGGCCACCCAGGCTGCTCACAGTGGTGCCGCCTCGCGCCAATTCCGTCAGGTTGGCTTTCGCGAGGATGATGGCTCCTGCGTCGCGCAGTTTCTTCACGACAAACGCGTCTCGCAGCGGAACGGACGTGGCGAGCGCCACGGACCCGCCCGTCGTTGGCATGTCGGCCGTGTCGTAGTTGTCCTTCAGGATGACGGGAATGCAGTGCAGCGGCCGCATGGTTGAGCGACTCGCGGCCTGGATCCGGTCCTGCTCCGCCGCCGTCTTCAGGGCATTGGGATTGATCGTGATGAGGGCATTCAGGGCGGGGCCACGATCGTCGTATGCGTCGATCCTGTGGAGATACGCTTGCACCACCTGCTCACACGTCGTGCGTCCCGCGGCCAGAGCAGCATGAATGCCGGATATCGTCGCCTCCTCCGGAGCGAAGGTTGTGTCGCGATCCGGTTGTGTTTGACCGGTTCGTTGCACCGCCCCGAGAGGAAGTGCGGCGAGCGCCAGCATGACGATCATCAACACTCTTGCCATTGAGGGCAAACCTAGCGGCGCTGGAGATGCGTCTTCCTGAGCTTTGCAACGACCGTGAAGTGCGGATCGACGACGTTGGCGATCTCGTATTCGACCGCTTGTCCCATCAACATGGACGCGGTTCTCTCGTCGAATCCGTAGTCGCTCATCAGCCAGCGCAGGAGCTCCGTGGTCGCGTGTTGGAAGGCCTGAAGAAGCGGACGTTCGCTGCCCAGCACTGAGATGTACTCGTCGTTTTCGAGCCGCGGCCAGCCGATCGTCTTGCCCTTGACCAGGTCGACGGTGAATTCCACCTCCATTGATATCTCGAGCCCGGTGCCCACAACCTCCGCGTGTCCCTGCCGGGCATGGCCGTCGCCAATGAACAGGAGCGCCCCTGGCTCGTAGACCGGCAGCATCACCTTCACACCGGCCACCATGCCGGCGTAATCCATGTTCCCGCCAAAGCTTCCGGGCGTCCCCGTGGACACGGCTTCTTTGTTTCGCGGAGCGGTGCCAATGCAACCGAGCATGGGGATGAGAGGGAACTCGAGTCCGCCCGGTCGAAGGTCGGTAGACGATGTGCGGGCAACGCCTTTCGCTTTGTCGATGGTCCACGTTTCCTGTCTGACCTGGCGCTCCGCGTTCAACCTGAGGAACGCCGGATCCACGGTATAAGGCGCCAGCAACGTATTCGATCGGGCCGTGCCGCGATTTGGCTCGATGCGGTTCAAAGTGACGACGAGCGTGTCGCCAGGCTCTGCGCCCTCGACGTAAAAGGGGCCCGTTTGCGGATTTGGTCCCGATGCGACCGGACGATCGTTGGCGTCCAGGCCGGCGGCGTCGATGGTCACGGTGATTACGCGGTCGCCGGGCTTGATCCGGAGCGCGGGCACATGGGCGAACGAAAACGTGTTGTGGTACGTCGTCGGCACGAATCGATGGGTTTCAGCGGTGGCGGCGGCGCTCCAGATCAACAGCCAAACGAAAATGATCGTCGTCCTCATCACGGCCTCCGGCGCGGGATCTGTTCGTCTCGCATCGCGGCATGCCACGCGACCACCGCAAGCACGACGGCCGACTGCTTGAGGTCGTCGACCTTGACCGCGTCCGCAAAGTCGGCGTTCGTGTGGCGTGTGCGAACGTCGTAGTTGCGGAAGTCTTTGATCACGGTAAAGGCAGGAATACCGGCCTCGTCGAACGGCACGTGATCGGTGCTGCCGATATCCTCGATCACGTTGCGCTTCACCCCGAGATCGCGCAACGATTCGAGCCAGGCGTCGAAGATCCGCTTTGCCGCGTCGTTCTTCTGCATGTAGAACCCGTAGGTCGCCCCGGTTCCCGGATCGTCGTTCAGGTAGACGGCAATCGCGGACCGCTCGGCTGCGCTCGCGAGATGCTGCTTGACGTAGGCCCGAGCCCCGAGCAGCCCCTGCTCCTCTCCTCCCCACAGCGCCACACGGATCGTCCGGCGAGGCCGGGCGCCCAGCGCGGTCAGGATGCGCATCGCCTCCATCGCGCTGGCCGCGCCATCGGCGTTGTCGGTGGCGCCTGTGGCCGTGTGCCACGAATCGAGGTGGGCCCCGACCAGCACCACTTCGTTTCGCAACTTCGGATCCGTACCCGGGATCTCCGCCAGCACGTTGTAGGTGTTGACGTCATCGTGAAAACGGGTGCCGACTTGAATACGAAGATCGATCCGTGTGCCGGCTTGCGCCAGGCGAACGAGCATGTTGTATTGCTCCGCCGCAAGGACCACCGTCGGCACGGCGCTGTCAGACGTGTCACGGCTGCCCTGAACGCGCACGGTTCCGTGCTCCGTAGCTGCCGGCTTGAGCACGACCGCCGCGCGGTGCGCCTGAAGGAGCGCGAGCAACTTCGGCGTCGGCGTCGCGTTCGAGGGACCGGGGAAAGGCGGATTACCGGTCTGCACTGGTCCGCTGCCGTCAGATGGTTGCACCCGGTCCGCGCTCAGGAACTCCGCTTGCGGCCGGTGCGCCAGGACGATTGCGCCACGCAGGCGGTCACTCAAACGGTCGATCGCATCCGCGCTACTGTCGCCGACGTAGATCGGCGTGCCGGTGACGATTCCAGCCGTGGCCGGCGACCACGCCTCGGCGTATCCCGTGAGGGGCATGTAGCGTGGCGCGATCATCTCGACGGTGAGCTTTTCGAGCGACCATCCGCGCCCAAATTCGAACGCTTCCTGCCGAGGGTTTGCCAGGCCCCATTCGCGGAAGCGGTCTTGCGCCCAGCGAGCGGCCGCGATGTAGGCAGGCGATCCCGACAGGCGCGGCCCCAGTTCGTCGGCCAGGGTGTGAAAGAGTTTCCCTACGTCCGATCGGTCCATCCCCTCGGCTTTGATCCTGGCGATCATCGCCTGGTCAATCGGCTCCTGCGCGGCCGCTCTCAC
>DASRJE010000080.1:0-2717 GCA_035649635.1 Vicinamibacterales bacterium
CGACCGAGGGCCAGAAGCTGGGCGATTACCGGACTGTGCTCGCCGTCCCGCTCCTGCGCGAGGGAAATCCGATCGGCGTGATCGCGTTGATCAGGCGAGCCGTTCGGCCGTTCACCGAGAAGCAGATCGAACTCGCGACCAGCTTCGCCGACCAAGCGGTCATCGCAATCGAGAACGTGCGGCTGTTCGACGAAATCCAGGACAAGAGCCGCCAGCTTGCCGAGGCGAGCCAGCACAAGTCGCAGTTCCTGGCCAACATGAGCCATGAGCTACGCACGCCGCTCAACGCCATCATGGGCTACACGGAGCTGATCGCCGACGGCGTCTATGGCGAGCCGTCGGAGAAGATGCTCGGCGTGCTCAAGCGGCTCGAGAGCAACGGCCGGCACCTGCTCGGGCTGATCAACGACGTGCTCGACCTGTCGAAGATCGAGGCCGGCCAGCTCGTGCTCGACCTCGCTGATTACTCGCTCCAGGACGTTGCGCAGACCGTCTACAGCGCGGTCGAACCGCTGGCGGCCGACAAGAAGCTCGCATTCAAGGCCGAGGTGGCGCCCGATCTCCCGCCCGGACACGGCGATGAACGGCGGTTGACGCAGGTCCTGCTCAACCTCGTCGGCAACGCGATCAAGTTCACCGATGCCGGCGAAGTGACCATCAGGGCCGATGCGAGCAACGGAACGTTCAATCTGTCGGTGCACGACACCGGTCCGGGCATTTCCGCCGCCGACCAGGCCAAGCTTTTCCAGGAGTTCCAGCAGGCCGACAATTCGATCACCCGCAAGAAGGGGGGCACCGGGCTGGGGCTCGCGATTTCCAAGCGCATCATCGAGATGCATGGCGGACGAATTTGGGTCGAGTCGGTCGTCGGCCGCGGCTCGACGTTTTTCGTCGCGCTGCCCGTCCTGGTGCGAGCGAAAGGAGACATGGTCGATCGCGCGCCGACGAGGTGATCGAATGAGACGGCAGAGTTCTCGCGGCACGGGGCATTCCGAATCCCTGCCGGCGCGATCCTCATTGTTTTTTCAGCGAAAGGCCCATTACTGATTTGTAACGTGTTCCTGCCGCGAAACCCCCTTACTGATCTAACGCCGTTTAGCCGCAATGAATAAGCGGGGGTGCCATGATAAGCCGTCGACATTTGCTGAAGGGCCTTTCTGCAGCAGCCCTCACGGCTCACCAAGCGTGTCAGGCGATGGCGCAAGGCGCCGGTCCCGGTTCACCCGGCGGAACCGGGACAAAAGGCGTCATGCTGATGAACCGGATCGGACCCTCGGCGTCCGAGCTCTACATCGCCAATTCCGATGGGAGCGGCGAGCGTAAGCTCTTGGCAGAGTCGGTATTCGATTATCACGCATCCTATTCTGCTGACGGTAAATGGATCGCTTTCACGTCCGAGCGCGCCGGCCGTGGCCAGGCGGACATCTATCGTGCTCGTCCGGATGGCACCGCAGTGGAGCGATTGACCGATAACGAGGCGGTCGACGATCAAGCCGCGCTCTCACCAGACGGCAGGTCAGTTGCATTCGTCTCGACACGCGACACTTACAAGGCGAACATCTGGATCCTCGATCTGGACACGCGACAGCTTCGCAATCTGACAGGCCGGTCCGGGATCCAAGGTGACCCAGACAAGCCCGGCGGCTTCTTCCGGCCATCGTGGTCTCCCGACGGCCAATGGCTCGCCTTCTCCTCCGATCGCAATACCGAGTGGAGGGCCCGCAAGGGTGCCTGGGAGCACATCCAGGAACTGTCGATCTACGTGATGCGAGCAGACGGCACGGGCCTGCGACGGGTCTCGCACTCGCCCCCCGATATCTCTGCCGGATCGCCGAAGTGGTCGCCCGACGGGACGCGGGTCGTCTTCTACGAGCTTCCGGTGGAGCAGACGTGGCATGCGCACCGGCCCGAGCTGGTGGCCTCCGCGACATCGCAGATCGTCTCCGTCGATGTCTCGACCGGCGAGCGGGTCGAGCACACGTCGGGGCCCGGGCTGAAGCTGTCCCCGCAATTCGTGACGGCGAAGGAGATCGGCTATCTCGCCAAGGGCGGCCCGAACCAAGGGCTCGCCTCCACCGGCGGCAGTGCGGCGGTGAAGGGCAACATGCGTTCGCCGGTGTGGTCGCCCGACGGCAGGAAGGTGATCTATCAGAAGGTCGACTTTGCTCCCCGCCCTCAGAACATGCCGCTCTACAGCTGGGATCGCAGCTACGAGTATCGCTACACGGACGTCTTTCCGCAGCTCTCGAGGGACGGCAAGCTGGTGGTGACGGAGAAGGACGCGGACTCCTCCATCGTCATCATGGACCCCGACGGATCGAACAAGGAGCGCGTGTTCCACGCCGCCGGAAAGGGCCTTGCCTTCGCGCCCAGCTGGTCACCGGACGGGCAATGGATCGCGTTCGGCTTCGGCAACTTTTTCGGGGACCGGCACAAGACCCGGGCGAAAATCATGATGGTTCGCCGCGACGGGACCGGCGCGCAGGACCTCACCGGCGACACCCCGCATTCCGGGTTTCCGAGCTTCTCGGCGGACGGCAAGAGCATCGTCTATCGGGTCTGGGGCGAGAACGACTACGGGCTTCGCATCCTCAACCTGGAGAATCGCTCCACGACGGTGCTGACCACCGAGCCCGACAATCTGCCCGGCTGGTCACCCGACGGCAGCCGCATCGTGTTCACGCGCAGGCAGGCCGACGGCAACTACGACGTCTTTA
>DASRJE010000081.1:0-37865 GCA_035649635.1 Vicinamibacterales bacterium
GGCGGTCGGGCACGCCTCGACATCATGTTTCGATTGAGCGCCTCCATCCGGCACCTCGCGATGTCGGGTATCCGGGCCCGTCATCCTGGCTATAGCGACAGGCAGGTTCTGGAGTCGTACGCCCGTCTTGTGTGGGGAGACGAGCTTGCACGCGCCGTCTTTCCGACCGGCGAGCCCGCCGAACCGTGAGTCCCGAAGAGACACTGCGCCGCGTAATAGAGATTCTGGAGAAGCACAAGATTCCGTACATGCTGACTGGATCGGTCGCGGCCAGTTATCACGGGCGACCGCGCGCCACGCATGACGCCGATGTGGTTATCGATCCCACACCGCAGCAACTGGATCAACTCGTCGCGGACCTCGATGCGGCGGCGTTCTACGTGGATGGCGTCGGCGCGCGCGCGGCACTCGAGCAACGGCGCCAGTTCAACGCGATCGATACGCAGTCAGCGAGCAAGGTCGATCTGATTGTCCGCAAAGAGCGACCGTACAGCCTCGAGGAACTAGCCCGTCGTCAGTACGTGGATCTCTCCTTCGATCGCCCGGTAGCGATGGTCACGCCCGAGGACGCAATTCTGTCCAAACTCGAATGGGCACAGCGGAGTGGCGACTCGGTCAGGCAGCTCCGCGACGCCGCTGGCGTGCTGGAGCTAAACCCAGGCGTCGATCGAACGTACATCAAACGCTGGGCCATCGAGCTCGGTGTGTTCGAGATGTGGCAGGCAATCTCGAAGTCACGCGACACCGAGTCCTGAGCTGATCCCGCGCGAGTGAACCGAAGGAGCGTTCCGGCTGCCAGCGCGACTTGGCTAGTCCGGCTGAAGCCGGACACTACGTCCCGCGCTCGAAGCATGATTCCCCCTTCGATGGAGAGAGCGGAAGAATCAGGCCATGCGTATCACCCGTACTCTCGAGCTGCCGGCGCGCCGAGTGTTTTGCGTCCGCGACATGTCGCGGCGAGACCTTGTTCTCGTGTCGCGACTCAACTTTTCTCCTGTGCGTAGCCCCGAAGCGGCAGCGGCGTGAACCATGCATAGCTACAGGGGCGGCCCGCCTTGCGCGAAACGATTGCGAGCTGTCGTTGTTTTGGGGATTGCGTCGCGTGTGAGGCACGTGATCGCTCTGAGTAAGCGGAAGGAGAAGACGTCATGAAGAAAGTGTTCCTGACTGCGCTGGTAATTTTCCTCTCGAGCGGTCCGCTACTCGCCGACAAGGAAACAGATGAACGGCTGGCGAATGCGGCGAAGGCCTTTACCGAGATCATGTCGGCCCCCGACAAAGGCATTCCCGGCGACGTCCTGGACAAGGCCGAATGTGTGATCGTTGTCCCGGGCATGAAGAAAGGCGGGTTCATCATCGGCGGATCGTTCGGACGAGGCGCCATCAGCTGCCGTGGCAAGGGCAAGATGGGATGGGACGCGCCGGCGATGGTCGAACTCGGAGGCGGAAGCGTCGGCTTTCAGATTGGCGCTGAAGCAACCGATGTCGTCATGCTGGTGCTGAATCGCGAAGGCATCGATAGTTTGCTGAAGAGCAAGTTCACGCTGGGTGGCGAAGCTTCAGTGGCAGGCGGGCCAGTCGGCAGATCAAGCACCGCGGAAACCGACGCGGCGATGAAAGCCAAGATCCTGAGCTACTCGCGCAGCCGTGGGGCGTTCGCGGGAGTCTCGCTGAACGGTGTAACGCTGCATCAGGACGAGGGTGCCAACAAAGCTGTCTACGGCAAGCAGCTTCAAGCTGACGAGATCCTTGCCGGCGGAGTCGCGACCCCGCCTGGGGCAAAGCCGCTGACTAACGTTCTTACCAAGTATTCACCCAAGGGTATCTGAAGCGAGGTCGAACCTGCTGCCCCGCCTGCTCGAAAAGCGGGGCGGAGCAGGCCGTCTCGATGTGTCTCCGCCAGCGCGTTGACGGTCGATCCCTGATAGAGTTCCGCCTGATGGAGGCGTCCCCATGCGACAAATAAGACTGCTTGTTCTCATAGTCGTTGCGGCGTGGTCGGTGACGGCGTTCGGCCAGTCGCCGGCCGGCAGTGTGACCGTGTTCGAAGGCGCTCGCGTGATCGTCGGTGATGCCCGCCCGCCCATCGAGAATGCCTCCTTTGTCGTCAGTGGAGGCCGTTTCACGCAGGTCGGCCGGGCCGCCGACGTGAAGGTGCCCGCGGGGGCGATGCGCGTCAACCTGGCTGGTAAGACCGTGATACCGACGATCATCGACACGCACAACCACCTCAGCCAGACGCGCGAAATGCTGATCGACGATCTCCGTCGTCGAGCGTATTTCGGGGTGGCCGCAGCGGTGAGCATGGGCCAGGACACGGCCGATGCGCCCTATCAGATGCGCTCGGAGACGATGCCGGGGTTGGCGAGGATGTTCACAGCCGGCCGGGGAATCACCGCGCCTGAACCGGGACGCACGACGGCTCCGTACTGGGTCACGACGGTTGCCGAAGCCCGCAAGGCAGTACAAGAGAACGCCGCGAAGAAAGTCGACATCATCAAGATCTGGGTCGACGATCGCATGGGCACCGTGAAGAAGCTCTCGCCCGAGTTGTACACCGCCGTCATCGACGAGGCGCACAAGAACAAGATTCGAGTGATCGCGCACATCTACACGCTCGAAGACGCGAAGGGAACACTGCGCGCCGGCCTCGATGCGTTTGCCCACGGCGTCCGTGACAAGGATCTCGACGAGGAGTTCATGGCGCTGGTGAAGAAGAATCCGAACCTGGTGCTCGGGCCGAACATGCCCGATCGCGGCGTCGTCGCAGATATCGACTGGCTGCGCCCCGTATTGCCGGCCGAGGCGTTCGCAGCGCTGCAAAAGGGGAACACCAATCGGCCGGACGCCAATACCTTCTGGCAGATTCAGGCGCGCAACCTTGCGAAGATGAATAGCCTGAACGCACGAATCGTCGTCGGAACCGACGGCAACACGCCGTACGCGCCGCACTTCGAAATGGAAGATATGGTGGCAGCGGGTATGACACCGGCTCAGGTCATCAGGGCGGCGACGAGCAACGGCGCGCAGTTCCTTCGGATGACCGATACCGGCACGATCGAAACCGACAAGAGCGCCGACTTCATCGTCCTCGACGCCAACCCGCTCGACAACATCACCAATACGCGCAAGATCTCGTCGGTGTACCTGCGTGGCGCGTCGGTCGATCGCTCGTCGTACAAGTAGGCGAGGGCGTCGCGCGTGATATAGCGGCGAAGTCCTCGGCTGTAGACAGGATCTCTTGGCGCGCTGCGCGCGCTCCGGGCAAAAGGAGCAGGTCAGGTGAAATCACGTCACGTCGCAAGTGTCATTGGAATGCTCGCGCTGGTCTGGGTCGGCGATGTGGCCATCATGGCGCAGACCAGCGTCGCCGCGGAGCTGAAGAACCCGGTTGCGGCCTCGCCGGAATCGATCGCAGCCGGTGAACAGCTGTATCGAAAGAACTGCGCGCCGTGTCATGGCGTCAAGGCGGAGGGTGGGTCGGGCAACGATCTCATCCCGGCCTCACCCGATCTCACCGACGCTGCCTGGGATCACGGGTCGACCGACGGTGCGATCTTCAACAACATCAAGAACGGTGTCGCACCCGACTTCAACATGACCCCGTGGAAGGATCAGATGAAGGACGAGGAGATCTGGAACGTCGTGAACTACCTGCGTTCGATCGCGAAGAAGAAATAGCCGACCCTTCATCTTGCATGTCGCGGGACCATTCGGATCCGCCCCAGCCGGCGACGACGACAGCGGCGATCACACACACTGCTGTCGTCAATCCCTCGCCGGCGACAACGTGGGCCTATTCCCTCGCGAACGATCAACGCTTCGGACACTTCGTCATCGTCCGTCCACTGGGACGCGGCGGCATGGGAGAGGTGTACGAAGCCGAGGATATCGACAGTGGACGACGCGTCGCGCTGAAGCGACTGCAGCGATTTCTTGGCAGCGACACCGCTCGCGCACGATTCCTCCGCGAGGGGCGTCTCGCCGCGTCGATCAACCACGAGCACGTCGTCTACGTTTACGGCACCGAGGAGATCGACGGTTCGTTGGTGATCACCATGGAACTGGCGGCCGGTGGCAGCCTCAAGGATCGCATCGACGCACACGGGCCAATGCCGGCGGCGACGGCCGTGGATGCAATTCTGCAAGTGATTGAGGGACTGGAAGCCACCGCGAATGCGGGAGTGCTCCACCGGGACGTCAAGCCCTCCAATTGCTTCGTATCACACGACGGCAGCATCAAAGTAGGCGACTTCGGCCTCTCGATTCCCACGAACGCTTCAGCCGAAGGCCAGTTGACCTTCGGCGGCGTGGTGCTCGGGACGCCGATGTTTGCGTCACCAGAACAGATCATGGGGAAAGCGCTCGACCTGAGATCCGACATCTACTCGACGGTCGTGACGTTGTACTTTTTGCTGACGGGCCGGCCGCCATTCGTCGGAGAATCTCTTCCTGAGGTCATCGGGAGCGTCATCACGCGGTGGCCGCCGGCTCCATCCAGGGTGGTGTCGGGATTGTCGCTGGATCTTGACCGGATCGTGCAGCGAGGTCTGGAGAAGGAACCGCGGCAGCGATATCAGTCCTATGATGATCTGCGCCGCGCTCTGCTGCCGCATAGCTCGCAGGGGTTCACTCCAGCTTCCTTGCACGCGAGGTTACTCGCGTCCATCGCAGACCAGGCTCTGTATTCTCTGCCGTTCGTTCTGGCCATGCCCTATGCGTTCGCACCGTCGAACGATCTTCTCAGTCGCCAGGAAAGCGCCAATCTGATCATCGAGTCGGTCACCGGCCTGATCTACTTCGGTGTTCTGGAAGGCACCTGGGGAGCGTCTCTCGGGAAGTGGTTACTCGGAATTCGTGTGACGTCTGGCCAGCAACCCATCGCGTTGCCGCAAGCATTGCAGCGAGTGAGTATATGGATTGCGGCCACCATTCTCGTGCCATTCGCGCTCGCGGTGTGGTACGAACGCGCGACGGGCACGCTCCTCGGTGATGGACGCGTGTTCATGTCTGCTATCGGCGTGGCACTGCTGTTTGTTACGGCCCGCCGCGCGAATGGCTTCGCAGGCGCCCACGACATGTTGACCGGCACTCGTGTTGTCGAACAACCGGATTCTCCGGTTCGCGACACCCTGCCGTTACCGTTGCGACACCCGGCCGTTGATCTTCGTGCCGAACGCTGCGGCGCCTACCTTGTCGTCGAAACGCTTGGCGTCACCGATGGCGGTCATCTCGTGCTGGGTTATGACGATGTTCTGCGGCGGCATGTGTGGATCCACATGCGACCGCCGGGAACACCGCAGGTCACACAGGAGCGGCAAGCGCTCGCGCGGCCCGGCCGTCTTCGCTGGTTGTCCGGACGGCGAACTCAACGCGAGAGCTGGGATGCCTACGATGCGCCCGCCGGCGTTCCGTTCTTGTCGCTCGTGCGCGAGGCACAACCGTGGTCGCTCGTGAGATTTCTGTTGTATGACATGGCGGTCGAGGCGCAATCGATCGTGACCAACCATGACGGCATTGCGGTTGCTCTCGAGCGTATCTGGGTCACGCAACGTGGTCGCGCGATGTTCCTGGATTTCGTCGTGCCTGGGACGGCGACGGTGATGACAGCAGTGGATGATGTGCCCACACTCATCACCAAGGCCGCGTTCCTGGCACTGACTGGCGGCGGACCCCTAGCCGCCGTTGTCCAGCTTCCGCTGCATGCCTGCGAATTTCTGATGCAGTTGGAACGAGGCATGATGTCGACGCTCGCGATCATTGCCGCGCTGCAGAAGCTGCTGCCGAAGCCTGTCACCCTCACGCGAAGAAGACGGCTGGCTCACGTCGCCATTGTTCTGGCCGTTCCTGCGGCCGTCGGCGCGCTCACTCTGATAGAAGTGGTGAGGCAGGGAGAATTCACATGGCCCGCGCTGACGGTGCCTATTGCCGGCGTTCTGCTCATCATGTCAACCGCCTCGACCTACACGGCGGCGTTCTTTCGAGGTGGACTGTGGTTCCAGTTGCTGGGCATTGCAGTCACGACTCGTAGAGGCCGACAGGCCTCGAGGCTGCTGACCTTCTGGCGTGCCGTCATCGCCTGGCTGCCGGCGCTGGTGTTCGTCGGCGGCGTGGTGTTCCAGACTCCATGGGTTGCCATCATCGCGATCGCGGCGATGGGCGCGGGGATCGTATCCGCTGTGTTGACGCCAGACCGCGGGTTGCACGATCGGCTGCTGGGGACGCGCCTGGTAAGACAGTAGCTGGATCCAAGAAAAAGGGGTAGGCGTGACGAACCCGATGCCGGTGGTCGACGAGGACATTTTCAGCCGCGAGTCCGTGCGCAACGCGCGAGCGGTCGATGACCGGTTGCGCGAGATCGCGCCCGTCGTTCGCCTCGGTCGCGAGGACATCGTCGTCATCGGACGTTTCAGCCACGTGTCAGCCGGTCTGTCCGACTGGCGATCGTTTTCGAGCCGGTCGCGACCCTGGCACGATCCGGCCTCGGTGCGGCCCGAAATCCTCCTGACCGACGACCCTCCGCGTCATACCGAGGTGCGCGTGGTGATCGCCAACGCGCTATCGCCAAAGGCGCTCAATCACATGGCCAAGGCGTTCGCCAAGGAAGCCGAATCAGTCGTTGCGCGCGTGCTCGGTGCCGGCCGCGACATCGATGCCGTCTCGGCCATCTGCCGCCCGTTCGTCTATAAGGTGCTGCCCGATCTGCTCGGCCTGCCAGAGCGTGGCCGCGAACACATGGAAGTCTTCGGTCACATGGTGTGGGCAACGATGGGCCCGATGAACGAGTTGTTCCACGAGGCGCTCGCCGGCAATGAGCCGGTCCTGGCATGGGTCGAAGAGTGTTGCGAACGTGAGAACCTGGATCCGGATGGTCTCGGAATGGCGATGTTCCACGCTGCCGATCGCGGCGAGATCACCCAGGCGGAGGCCAAACTCCTCGTGCAGATCCTGCTCTCGGCAGCCGCGGACACGACGGTGATGACGCTCGGCACGGCTATACGCGCATTCTGTGAGTTCCCCGACCAGTATCAGATCCTGCGACAGAACCCGACGATGACCCGAACGGCGTTCGACGAGAGCCTGCGGTGGGATTCGCCCTCACGAATGGCCGGACGCATCACGACGCGTGACGTGGAGATCGAGGGATATGTCATCCCGGCCGGCACACGGTGCGGCCTCCTGTTCGCGGCAGCCAACCGCGACCCGCGCAAGTGGGCCGATCCGGACCGCTTCGACTTGGGACGCGAGGTTCGCGGTCAGGTCGGCTGGGGTGCCGGCGTGCACATGTGCGTCGGCAGGACGCTTGCCCAGCTGGAAGCCGACGCGATGATCGGCGCCATGCTGCCGAAGATTAAGCGGTTCGAGGCGGCCGGCGATCCGGAGCCGTGGCTGACGACAATCGGGCACGGCCCGGCCAGGCTTCCAGTGCGTGTCGTCCCCGCCTGACCGTATTCGCCACTCGGGATTCGGGGCTCGGGGATTCGGGGTTTGCGATTCGACGTTGGGAGTTGGAGTTAACCAACCTAACTCCTGGCGTTCGTATTGGTCCGCTTCCGTGCATCACGCCCGTAGGAGCATCGCAGTCGGCGCGCTCCTGCTGCTGTGTCCAGGATGCGGCTCGCAACAAAACGGTCCTCCCCCGCCCGACGCCGCGTCACAAGAGTCGCATCAAGAACCGCTCAATGTGTACGCGGCCACGGGCCCCGATTGGTTTGAGTGGCGGTAGTCACTGGGTCACACCTGCAACATGCGGTAGATCGTGGGTGTCAGGCAGTGAATCGTGAACGCACGGGTGCCGCACACGGTGTTCCTTCGGTGTCAGGCAGTGAATCGTGAACGCACGGCGGCGCACGTTTTTCAAGGGGGTCGCTAGCCGGAGCAGTTTCGCTTTCCGTGTCGCCGTGGTCCTTCGTCGGGCCTCACGCGACAAAGGTCAGCTTTCACGATTCACTGCCTGACACCGTGGCGCTGCCTGACACCGTGGCCGACCGGTTGATGTATAACTGCGCGCGGAGAGGTATTCATGGCTAAGGTGATCGTCGCCGTTTGTGGAATGGTGCTCCTGGCCTCGGTGATGTCCGCTCAGCAACCGCCGGCGCCTGCGGGCGGTGGTCGCGGGCAAGCGACCGCGCCGCCGCCAATTGGTTGGCCTTCGCCGCCTGTGCCCGATGGACCACTGTCGATCGATACAGCGCTGGTGCGCCCGATCAAGATCGCGATCATCAAGGGGCTGAATCAGCCGTGGAGCATGGCGTTCGTTCCTGACCCCTCGACTTCGCTCGGGGCAAGTGGCGGTGGCTACGCAATCCTCGTCACCGAGCGTGGCGGCAAGCTTCGCATCGTTCGCAACGGTGTCCTCGACCCGACACCAGTGGCCGGTTTGCCCGCGGACATCCAGGCAGCGGGCCTCGCTGGCCTGATGGACGTCCAACTGCATCCCAAGTTCCCAGACAACAAGCTTGTGTACATCACCTATCACAAGCGTCAGGCTGGCGTGACGCCGCCGCCTCCACCGCCGCCGGGAGGTGGACGCGGGCCGGCGCTGCCTCCAGGAGTCATCACCCTCGCGCGCGGACGCTGGGACGGCACGAAGCTCGTGAACGTCAAGGACATCTTCTCGGCGTTACCGAGCGGCAACGGGTCGCGCATCCTGTTCACGCGCGATGCGCACATCATCATGTCGGTCGGCTACGGCGATCCTCCACAGGCCAACCAGGGCAACCCCGAGCCGCAGAAGATGCCGCCGCAGGACCCGATGAGCCTGGCCGGCAAGACGCTTCGACTCAACGAGGACGGCACGGTGCCGAAGGACAATCCATTCTTCGGCAAGGCAGGGTACCGCCCCGAGATATTCACGTTGGGCCATCGCAATATCCTCGGCCTGGCGATGAATCCGGAGAGCGGCGCGATTTGGTCGGTCGAGAACGGACCCAACGGCGGCGATGAAGTGAACGAGCTGCTGCCCGGTCACAACTATGGCTGGCCAATCATCGGCGCCGGACGCTTCTATCTCGGCTCGCGCGTGAGCGTCAATTCGTATCGAGAGGACATGGATCCGCCGGTCGCGTTCTGGGTGCCGGCGATTGCGCCGTCAGGCCTGGCGTTCTACACGGGCGACAAGTTTCCGCTGTGGAAGAACAATCTGTTCGTGGGCGGCATGCGCCAGGGCGAAGTGCCACGGTCCGGACACCTCGAGCGGTTCGACTTCAACGAGAAGTGGGAAGAACTGCACCGCGAGGGCATGCTGCGCGATCTGCAGCAGCGCATACGCGATGTCCGCCAGAGCCCTGATGGCTATCTGTACCTGCTGACCGCCGAAAACGATGGTGCGATGCTCAGGCTCGAGCCCGGGACTCGATGAACTCGTGCAGTGCGGCGCAGAGCCGGGCCTTTCCTGTCCACCGTAGCCTTCGGCGACGGTGGAAGCCTCCGCGTCGCAGTGACCGCGCAGGCTGAAGCCTGCGCTCTACGCAAATCGAAGTCGGCTCTCTCGGAGTGTCACGGCTGCCACGTTGTTTTCACGCTGGTGTCTCATCTCCCTCGTGATAATCGACATTGAGGTCACGAGCGTGAACTACCTCTGCAGAGTCGGGTTGATCCTCATAGCGGCGGTGGTGCTCGTGGGCCCACTCACCATCGCGCGGCTGTCTGCGCAGAAGGATGTCGAGACGACGAGTCCATCGTTGGCGCATGGACGCTGGACAAGAAGCTGAGCGATGTCGCTGACAATCGGCCGCGTGGCGCTGCTGGGCCGCCCTCTCGCGGTGGTGGCGGTGGCGGGTTCGGCGGGCACGGACGTGGTGGCGGGTTTTCCGGAGGTCGTGGCGGATTCGGGGGTGGGCACGCGAGCGATCCCGAAGAAGTCACTCGCAGAGTGGAAGCGTGGCGAGACCTCCTCGAAGCGCCGGATCACATGACCATCGTGCAGACCGAGTCCATGATCGTCATCACCGCGCGGGACGGAAGGACGACGCGATTGGCTCCAGACGGCAAGAAGTTCAAGGACGAGTCGACGAACATCGAGCGGAAGACGCACTGGGAGAACGGGAAGCTGGTGAGCGAGATCAGTGGGACGGCTGGACACGCCACGGAAATCTACTCAGTCAATCCTGCTCAGCACGAACTGCTGGTTGTCGTCAGGCTCGAGTCGTCGGGTGCCGATGAGAACGTTCGAGTCTTACATCGCCTCTACACGTTCGACGCCCGCTGACGTAACACCCACTGCCCGTGCAGGTCGCGGACGAGGGCAATCGCCTCGTCGGCGGTCTCGACACATTGTGGAATCTTGAAGTCGTCCGGGCTGGCGAGATGCAGCGTGGGGTCCAGCATCGACGAAGAGGCCCACTCGATCAGGCGCTTCCACATTTTCCCCACCAGGATCAGCGGGATGTTGTCGACGTGTCGCACCTGGAGCAGCTGCCAGATCATGAGCATCTCGAGCACGGTTCCGATCCCTCCTGGTACGACGACGAAAGCGTCGGAGGCGATCACGAAGTGCTGCAGCCTCGTGAAGAACGTCTTGTGCTCGAACGCCTGCGCGACGAAGGGATTCACTTCCTGCTCGAACGGCAGTTCGACCCGAATGCCTATCGATTCGACCTTGGCACCTGCCATTGCCGCCCCTTCGTTGGCGGCCTGCATCAGTCCCGGGCCGCCGCCAGTGACGATGTCGCAGCCCACTTGAGCCAATGCGGCGGCGACCCGTTTGACCTCGTCGTACACGAGAGTCCCGGGCTGCGCTCGCGCCGATCCGAAGATGGCGACCCGGTAGCGGTCGCGATGTGAAGGCCGGAGTCTCGCCAGGTTGTTGACGACTTCCCAGAGGTCCTGGATTGTGGTGCTGAGGATTTCTTTGACCGCTTCCTCATCGGCCAGGCTCACCAGCTGGGACCGGTCGTGATCGTGCAGCGCTTTCGACATCGTTAACTCCGGTTTCGTGTTGTCCGTCGATCGGAACTGGCTGCGCGCGCGCGCGCCGTCATCTGGTCCCGTCAGGTGTTCACAATTCGAGCGTGTCGCGATAGCCCGGCATCTCCGCGCCGAAACCGAACCGCTCCTTGACCCGATCGCGCAGAGCGGCCCGTGGTCCGTCCTCCCCGTGCGTGAGGAACACACGTGGACGGGACGGCGCGAGAGATCCCAGCCAGTTGAGCAGATCGGACTGTCCGGCATGCCCGCTCAAGCCACCGAAGAGATGCGTTTTGGCGCGTACCGGGACAGTTCGCCCGGCGATACGAACGGACGCTGCGCCGTCAGCAAGGGCCCGTCCCAGCGAGCCGCGCGACTGATACCCGACCATGAGGACGAGCGTGGTCGGGTTCGGAAGGTGGTTCTGCAGGTGATGCAGGATGCGGCCGCCAGTGCACATGCCCGCACCTGCGAGCACCAGGTATGGTGCGGGCGCGTTGGCGATTGCCAGTGATTCTGCAGCTTTCTGGCACACCCTCGCCGTGCGCAGTTGTTTGACGAGGTCGCCGGCTTTGCGCATGGCGATGGCCTCTTCGTCGAAGAGCTCCGGGTGCGAGCGGTAAATCTCGGTCGCTCGAATCGCCATTGGACTGTCCAAATAGATTGGGAACGGCTTGAGCGTCTTCCGCTTGAACGCACCGGCCAGCAGATACAACAAGAGCTGCGAACGGCCGATGGCGAACACCGGCACCAGCACGCGCCCACCTTGTTCGACGGTTTCCCTGATGGCTTCGCGCGCCTGAACGGCTGTTTCGGCCAGGGTTGGGTGATCGCGATCACCGTAAGTGGATTCGAGGAAGACGACATCGGCCTTCTTGAACGGCACCGGATCGCGGTGAAGTGGGGCGCCGCGCGGTCCAAGGTCCCCCGAGAACACCAGCACCTTGCTGTGCCCGTTGTCATTGACAGTCACTTCGAGGCTGGCCGATCCCAGGATGTGGCCCGCTTCGACAGCGCGCACGGTGACGTCTGCCGTGACATTCGTCGGCCGGTCGTATCGCATCTGTTTGAAGAGCGGGCGCAACTGGTCGACCTGTTTCTGGGTGTAAAGAGGCTCGATTGGCGGCTGACCGGATTCGGCTCTGCGCCGGTTCTGGCGCTTGGTGTCTTCGAGCTGAAGGTAGGCCGAGTCACGCAGGATCAGGTCGGTCAGTTCGATGGTCGCGGGCGTGGCGTGGATCGGACCGGTATAGCCAAACCGCGTCAGGAGAGGCAGCCGGCCGGTGTGATCGAGATGTGCGTGCGTGAGCACCACGGCATCGAGCCGCTGCATCTTTTCACGGGAGGGCAGTTGATTGGAGTTCTCCAGTTTCTTGCTGCCTTGAAACAGTCCGCAGTCGATGAGCACGCTCGAGCGCGCCGTCTGCAGCAGGTAGGCAGATCCGGTCACTTCGCCGCCCGACGCACCAAGCAGGGTGACTTTCATGTCAGCTCCTCGTCGCACACGAACACATCTGACTGCAGTCCGATCAGCATCATCGTCACGCAGCCATCACGAGGCGACGAAGCAAGCTGCGTTCCCCAGCCCGACCGTAGGATCTCGCCGGTTCGCTGAGGGACAAGGATGTCAGGTGGGGCCGCAAGACTCCACGGCGTCGGAGGCGCTCCCAAATACCGGAGGAGCGCCAGCGGCGGGTCTGACCCGCCGCGTACGCAAATGGAGAGTCGCGAGTTACGAGATCACTTCGAGAGAGGATCCGGTCGCATCTGGAATCGAATGAGCTTGCTGGTCGTGCCCTTGCCGCCTTCCATGTGGAATGGGGCGCGGGTCGCGATCGTCGTGTAGATGCCTTTTCCTTTCCAGCCGCCCTTTGGATCGTCGATGCGGCCATCCATCCCCTTCGAGAAGAATCCCATCGGATACGGGACGCGCAGCATCAGGAACTTGCCATCGACGAGCGCGAGGAGGCCCTCAGAGAGATTCCCCGTCGCCAGCGGCACGTCCTTGCCAAGACCGAGCATGTCAAAGCGGTCAACGAAGTCGTAGTACGCCGAGTCGGCGCTTCCGTTCTCGACGGCTCCCTTGTAGTTCGGGCCCGGGAGTGCGTGCAGCGTCCAGCCTTCGGGGCAGTGTTGTCCGGTCGCGGCAGTCGGCCCGTTGAGCGGTCCCTTGCACTTGCTGCGATCGAAGCTGGCGAGATGTCCACTCGAGAGCACCGTCCAGACGACGTTCTTGCTGTCGATGTCCATGCCGCGCGGCGCAAACCCCTGCACCTTGGCGTTCGGGTTGTTCCACGGTACCTCGTAGTACTCCGTCAACGCCGTTTCCGGCGGATGCGCGCCTGGCACGAATCGAACGATTGCGCCGGGCATCCCCTGGACCGATCCCCACACCGAGCCATCATTCGCCGGTGAGTCGCCGTAGAACTGAATGTTGAGGCGCTTATCCTTGGTCGGATCCGCAGGGTCGTTTGGCTCGGTGTAGGCGTCGCGCTTTCCGTTGCCGTTGTAGTCGAGCACGAACGCGCTCCAGCCTTGCGCCTGCTTTTCGTCGTGGGTCTTGTCCCAGATTCTCGTGTCGAACCATCCTTCGACCCCAGCCGGTCCGAACGATGACCACAGCACGTCGTTGTCGTCGAAGTTCACGTGGCCCCAGGTGAAGCACGTATCGATCGTCGTCACCTGCTTGGTCTTCGGGTCGTACATCTCCAAGCCACGCTGTCCCTGATTGATCGGAAACAGCTTTGCGGACGGATGATCGGATCCGGCTCGGCACCACGCCGGGGTTGCCGGTTTGCGGACACGCGCTGCCGCCCAGACCCGTGCCTGCTTATCCATCGCGAAGCTGTGAACGGTCGTTTGACTGTTCCAGATCGCTTCGTCACCCCAGTAAGGCGATGGTCCGGCGGGCGGTGTGCTTACGGAGCTCGGAGTATCCGGCTCGCGCACGGTGAGTCTGATCATGGACGCGGTATGCGTCTTCGGATCGACAACGGACAGATAGTCAGCGCTCTCTTCGAGCGCGCCGTACACGGGCCCGTTCGCGTTAACCGTCGGGTTGCGCTTGTCGCTGGCGATCTCGTCGTGCAGGTACGCTTTTGGATCGGACCAGTCCCACATCGTGATCACGACGTTGCGTTCCTTGCCTTGTGGACGCGACGGTTCCGCCGATGGAAGTTCACCTGCCGCGATCCGATCGGTCCAGTCGGCGTACATCCCGAGCGCACGTGCGCGCCCGACCTGCGTAAATCGCGCGTTCATGCCGCCGCCAGCCTGGCCGGACTTGATTCGCTGATCCCACGCCGTTCGCGAATCCTCTGACCCGCCGCGGAAGCTCTCCGGGATCGTGCGTGTCGCCGGTCCGCCCATCTGATGGCATCCCGTGCAGCCGTCGGTGTTGACGATGTTGCGGATCCATTCACCCTGGCTCCTGACGGTGTTCGCGATCCCATTTCCGTTTTCGCCCGTGCCGGGGAAATCGCTCTTCGGCGGCATCTGCATCAGCGCGTACCAGTACTGCGCCGGGTAGTAGAAAGCGGCCGCCTTCTTGTCGGGTGCGGCGACGGCCTTGAGGTTCACCGTCTGGCCTGGAGTGGCCCTGACCTTTGCCGAGTCGACCAGGCCGTACCCGCGGACCCACACGTCGTAGTCTGCCTTTGGCAGATCGGGAACGACGAAACGTCCCTGGTCATCGGTGACAACGCTCCTGATGAACCGCGTCGGAAGCGTGCGCGTTTCGGCGATGACCCAGACCCCGGCCTCGGGTCCGCGCGCCCCCGTGACGGCGCCGCCGATGTCGTCGTTATCGATGGTCACCGGCTTTCCTCCGCCCTGGCCGGAGATCGCAATCGCGAGCGACGAGAGAAGAATCGTGGCCAGAGCCACGGCCGTGGTCCGACTGCTGAAGCCCTTCGACTTCATATGAGCTGCCTCCTCGACAAGGCTGGCTGCGCCCATCGGCGCGGCCCAGACCGAGTGTGCTCCTTACGTCAAGGAATCGTCAAGGAAACGCGATCCTTGACGCTCGTTGACCCGGATCGCATGATATGTCGCCGCGTTCCACCCGAGGCTACTACCACGGAGATTGACCAGTGCCTTCATACCAAACATTCCCGGATTCCGAACGTGGCGACAGCTTCGAGATCCCGAAGGCCTACTACGCCCCCAACGAGGTCGAGCACGTCTCGAGCGACGGCAGCCCGGTGCCGTCGCAGCAGGTGCTGCTCTCCAAGCGCTTCGAGATCGAACTGGCGCGGCACCACATCATCTCGTGGAAGATCATCCGCGAATGTTGGAACAAGTGCGTTAAAAGCCTCGACGGTATCTGCACCGAACTCGTCCGCCTGCTCAGTGAGAGCCGCAGCGTCGAGCAGCCGGACGCCGATAAGCTCTGTTGGGCAAAGCCGAACCTGATCATCGGTCCGCTCGGCAATCACCGCATGTTCGACCCTGGCGACGAGATCGACTTCGAGAGCCCGATTGGCATTAAAGGCGCGCGCCAGCTCCACATCGCGGCAATGGTCGAGCTTGGCAAGCTGCTCAAGGCGTACACCGCCGATCAAATCGAGTCG
The DNA here is from genome assembly GCA_035649635.1 of Vicinamibacterales bacterium. Lineage (GTDB taxonomy): Bacteria > Acidobacteriota > Vicinamibacteria > Vicinamibacterales > UBA2999 > Gp6-AA40. The sequence goes on from DASRJE010000081.1 coordinate 15,480, forward strand.
AAAGAGTTTCAGCGCCGGTTCCACATCATGCTCGAGGCGTGCAAAAGGCAGACAGGCGATGACATTTGCATCTTTGTGCGTGAGGAATGGACCCTCAATATGAAGCCGATCGTGAAGTGGAAGAAGTCGTTTACCGGCGACTACGAGACCGACGGCAAACCCTCACCCCCGTTGTGGCATCGCGGCTCCTATTCGCCGTCCACCGTCGCGAAGTTCTGGGAGCCCGGCGTCTCGCGCGAAGGCATGTACAAGAACACCGCCAAGCTGCGGCAGCATAACCACACGCGTTTCATCGAATCGATCGGCAATGACATCACGAAGGCGAAGTGGCGGTTCCTGACGACGTGAGCAGGCGTTCGATCCTGGGGTGTCAGGCAGTGAATCGTGACGTATTTCGAGAAAGTCCGGGAGGATTCCCCATGCAGACTCTCATCAAGGTCATCGTAAGTGCCGCGGTTATCGTCGGGTTGCTGGCTTCGGCCGATGCGCAGGCGCCGACGGCGAATCCCGGTCCGCAGGCGACACTGTCCGATCCCGAAGGCAAGCCGCCGGATCCCGGCCACATTCCGTTCGTCCTCCCGAAGGACATCAAATGGACCGGCGATCCAAAGCGGCAGGAGACGGCCGTTCTTTATGGCGACCAGAGCAAGGAAGGTCCGTACGGCGTACTGATCAAGTGGCATCCGGGCGCGTTTTCACGACCGCATTTTCACGACCAGACGCGCTGGATCTACGTGGTCTCGGGGACGTGGTGGGTCAGCTCGAGTAACGTGTACGACGAGAAGACGACGTATCCGTTCCATGCCGGCACGTTTTCGACTGACGTGGCCAACACCGTCCACTGGGACGGCGCCCGCGCGGGCGAGAAGGAACCGGCCGTCATTCTGCTGACGGGGGTGGGGCCCGTGAAGACGGTGCAGGTGGACGAGAACGGCAAGCCGCTGCCGCCGCGCGCGCCGGCGAAGGAGTGAGGCGCGTCGCCAGCGTACGAGCTGTGCACGGTCGTTCACGATTCGGTGCCTGACACCGATTCGTGAACGGCAGTTATTCACGAGGCCGGTCTGACACCGACCAGTGATTTCACGATTCACTGCCTGACACCGGTCTGTCGCGGCTGACGGTCACGATTCACTGCCTGACACCAGAGCGGTGCCCGACACTGTTCTACGCTTCTGCCTGACACCAGAGCGGTGCCCGACACTGTTCTACGCTTTCAGGGTTTCATGGAAGGCGCCGCACTGTCGGGCATCGACGCCGCCACAGCGATCCATCGCAATCGTCATGAGTGATTCCTGAGACTCCCGACAGAATGCCAGCCAGGGTTGTCCTCGATCACCCGCGACGGCACATCTTTCGTCGCCTGTGGCTCGCGATTGCCATGGTTGCCGGCGCCGCGCTGTTGATTCTCGGTATCGCGGCATCGCTGGTTGCCGTCCCCGCGAATGTCCTGGCCGCCGGGTGGCTGATGGGGGAGAACGTCAACGTCGACCTCGCGCCCGGGCGCCGGATCACCCCTGATCAGATCCTGCTGGTGTGGGCGATCGCCACACCGCTCGCCTTCTTCGGCGTCTCACGCGGGCTGAGCCTCGTGCGCCGGGGTCGTATGCTGGTTCTCTTTCTCCGGCGCTTTGGCTACGACGATGCGCAGAGTGCTGTGACCTTCGCGGTGAACAACACGATCGGACGCTCCTGGCGCGTCGTCACACTGGACGATGCCGAGATCGCGGCGGTAGGTGTGCCGACGGGTACACGGTGGTTGTTTCGTGCGGTTCAAATGACGACGTCAGCGGTCAAGGGCATCGCCAATCTTCTCCTGCGCATCTTTCCGGCCGCGCAGCTCGGACTGTGGGTCATCGTCGGAGCGGATCTGGTGCGCGCGCGGATCTGGGAACACGCGCAGAGTGAGCGAGCATGGATGGCCGTGCTCAATCCGTACTTCGACATCGTTACGACCACCTTGGACGGTAAGCTGCCGATCGATGCGATCGGACCGCACCTGCCCGGCCTCTTTGCATTGCTTGCAGTCGTTCTTGCCGGGATCGTCATCGGCCTGGGCACTGCACTGACCGCGGCGCCGGTGGCGTGGGCCGTGGGCGCCGCGTTTCTCTTCTTCTTCCAGTTCCCGGCCGATGCCGTGCTCGAGGCCGAGCAGGCAAAGACGCGAGAGATTCGCAATGAAGGAGACATCAGCATTTCGACGTCCGCCGTCACCGAGAGAAGCCGGCGGGTATTTGGTCCGCAGCTCGTGGTGCTGCGCGTGGCCTCGAGCGTGTGGCGCGAGACGGTCAACCGGTTCGCATCGGTGTCTTCAGTCGTGCTCTTCGACGTATCAGAACCGACCGAGAACCTGGTGTGGGAAATCGAGGAATTCACCGTGCGATCGCGAACGAGGTGCGTGTTCATCTGCCAGCGCGAGCGGGCTGAAGAGATCACGTCGCCGTCGCCGCCGAGGCCATTCGACGCGTACGTGGCGCGCCTGCTGGAGCTCGAAGAGATCCTCGCCTACACGACCGACTGGCGCGGAAGGAGACGATTCGCCCGTGCGCTGCGCGGCAAGCTCATGTCGGCGACGATGTCGACGATGTAGCCGCCTCTACTTACCGGCTTGATCGTGCGGCACGACGCAAGCCGATTCAGCGGTCACTGTGTTCCCAGCGAGATCGGCCGCTTCCGCGGTGATGTTGTAGATGCGCCCGTTGCCGCTTCCCAGCCGGTTCGCGCGCACCTGTACGGCGACGCCGTTGATTCTTACGTCCGTTTGATTGATCGGCTCGTTGCTGTTGACGGCGATGACGAGGGAAGCGGGCGCGACGCCTGAAAGGCTGTCAGACGCGGCAATCGTCGCGACGGCGATCATCCGGTCATTCGGGGGCCAGATCACGCAGGACTCGGGCAGGCCCGCGAGCACCGGAGCCGTCGCGTCGATCTTGAACGACAGTGTTTTGGCGGCTTCCAAATGGCCCAACTTGTCCACCGCCCTGTAGTGCAGGGTGTGATCTCCGTCGCCAGTCACCGTGAAGGGACCGCCGTATGAAGTCCATCCGCTGGCTGCTTCAAGGCGGTATTCGATGCGATCGAGGTCTCCATCCTGATCGCTGGCATTCAGCGTCACGAGCGGATTGCGGTACCAACCATTCATCGCCCCCGGCGACAACGCTGCCGTCGTCGCCGGCAGGGAGGCGAGACCGCAACTGACGTCGTCCTCACCTCCCAATGGCTCGAGCCCGGCCTCTGCCTCGTGTTTGAATTTCGTGATCAGCCCGTCGCACTTGGCTTCCTTCGTCTGAATGTTTCCGCCGCAGCTGAAGCTGGCGGCGAGGTTTGGATTTCCCGTGCCGTCGTAGATGGCGGTCTGCGGGAATGGACACAGTGGACGCGTGCGGCCGCCCCCCGATGAAAGGATCGAATCGGGGGCGGGACCTCCTTCGGCCCAGGCGACCAGCGTGTTGAACAGGTTCTGCGGCTGTGGGCCGGCACCTCCACCACAGTGGGCAACGCCGGGTGCGAGAAAGAAGCGGAACCACGGCGACACGTTGGCGTCGCCGCCGTAAAAGTCGAGCACCTTGCTGAAGTAATAGATGTTCGATTGAAACGAGATCTGGTTGTCCGCCAGTCCGTGCCACATCACGATCTTCGCGCCATTGTTCCTGGCCAGGGACAGATCGGGCGTGCCCATGTCGATGTAGTCAGCGAATGTATTCGTGGCGAGCTGAACGAGATCATCCCAATCCGATCGCGGCCCGGTCCGCCAGTCGAAGTCCAGATCCTTGTGCGCCCACGCAAAGATGCCGTTTCCGCCCTGGCCGTTGGAGGGAAGCGCGAGACTCAGATCGGTTGCCCGTCCGGACGGGAACCATACCCGCTTTCCCAGATCGTTCCGGCTGCCGTCGAGCGCGATGTCGACGACATCCGCCTCGAGTGGGGTCAGGCAATTTGGTGCCGCCGCGGCACCAGGCTCGCCGCACACATTGAGCTTCGCGCTCGCTTTGCACGCGCGCGGTTCGCTCAACAGGCCATCGACCACTCCGTCGAGACCGTCGCACGCGGCGACGAGCCTGTCGATCGTGTTCGCGAACTTCGCATCAGTCACCGATCCGCCGGCCAGATCCTTGTTGGCCCATTGACGAAACGATCCGCCCGAAGAGTTTCTGGTGTGGTTTGTATGCGGCGCGCCGATGAGGAAGCCATCGAAGTCATTGCCGTACTTCGAGGCGAGAACGAGGCCTTGGCGTCCTCCGGTCGAACAGCCATCCCAATAGTTGCGGGACGCCGGTTTGAGGTAGTAGCTCTCAGTCAACCGCAGCGCCCATTGATACTGCAGGCGCAGACTCTCGCTGAAGAAGTCCTCGATCGTCCCGAGATTGAGTTCGTGCGTGGCCTGGATCACGCCAAAGCTCGGATCGTTGCCCGCATGACCGCTGTCGGTGGAGGAGCCGACATAACGGGCGTTGGTCGCAGCCGTCACGTTCCCAACCGCGCCAACCAGACCGCCGCCGCCAAGATTGCGGACCTTGCCGTTCCACGCGCCCTGTCCCGCGGCGCCGCCACCGGTGCCGCCGTCGGAACTGTTCGCAGGCAGCCCTACGCGCAGCCCAATGCGCTGAATTTCACCCACCGCGTAGCCGGACTCCGGTCCGCCGCGTTCTGAAACGACGAAATCCACACGGCAGTACGCGGGGTTCGCGCCAGCAGCCGGAACGAGCGTCGTCGAATGTTGAATGACGACCGGGTTTCCCTGCAGACCGTAGGCGGGGTCCGTATTCAATTGCGCGCACGTCGGTGGTGTCTGACCGAATGCCGACGAAGCCGCAAGAACTACTGACGTCACCGTGATACCAGCCAAGCCGAATCGTCGATGCATGAAGGCGCCCTCGCTTGAGTGACATGCACAGCGCAAGTCGGCGGAAGAGATCGACCCGCGATGTCGTCGGAGTAGCCCAGCGCGCAAAGCGCGCCAAGAGAACCTGCCTAGTGCGTGAAGAGGATGCCGTCCCCGAGCTTGGCGATCCGCTCATCGAAATGCTGCACGAGCAGATCCCGTCGCGCCATGAGGGCTTCCTGCTCGGACTCGCTGAGGGAGTCGCCGACTGCTTTGGCCAGCGATTCGGCTGTCATCTGTCGCAGGCCGTCGAGCAGACCGCGCTCGCAGCGCGTCAGGTTCTCCGGGTTCTGCAACTTCTTGTCGAGCCTGAAGGCTCGCGTGTGATCGATCAGCCACAGCGTCCAATCGCTGGTCCACAACAGGTTGCCGCGGTTCCGGTCCTTGTTCTGAATCAGCTCGTCCCAGATCTTCATCATCTGGATTTGGTTGGCGTAGCGCAGCGCATTCGGTCCCACTGTCTTCTTCTTGATCCGCCCGTCTTCGTCCATCATCACGTCATCGACCCACCAGGTCACCGCGGCCTTCGTGCCATTGATGTCCCGTTCAACCGACATCGGCACGGTGTTGAGCCCGATCAGACGGGCGACCCGATAGCCGGCAATGTTGTAACGATACGTGTCCCGGAAATTCACTTCCGACGCTTTGCCGGCGTTGAAGACGCTCTTATAGATGTCGACTGCCTGCACCTGCGCGTCGTGAGTGATCTTTCCGTCAGAGAGCGTCACGCGCGTCGAGCCGGTGACACCCTTTCCGGCGTTACGGCTATTGCTGACGGTCCCCTTCAGCAGAAGTGCCTCCATCTCCGCATACGTAAACGTGGGCTGTGCGGCTGGCGCTGTCTGTTGCGCAGGCAATCCCGCGCGGGCAAGGAGGACGATTGCGAGGACCAGTGATCGGTGGAGAGTGCCCATAATGGCCTCTGTTGCGGATGTGTGTAAGGGGGATTCTACGCTAGTGCTTGGGGGGGACGGACCACTTCCATCCTTCGCTCGTGATCGGAGGCGAAGGATGCCCACCGTAGCGCATAGCGCGGAGGTGGGCTGGTCCACAAAGCCCCAAGCTTCGGATGGCAAGCCAACGTTCCTCCCATGGTGACGGTATCTTTGTGCCTGAATGTGCATCCGCGTCCCGTGCCTGCCTTGTCCACTGGCCTGTCACTTGCAACCTGTGCTGACAACGCCATGGGCGTTACGAACAGGAGCGATGACATGTCCGCCAGGATGATGATTGCCTCAATGAGTTTCGCAGTGCTCGCAGCCTCGTCGGTCGCGAGTGCCCAGGGCAGCGCGCCGCCACCCCGAGATGGAGCGTGCTTCTACGAAGACACTCAGTATCGCGGCCGATTCTTCTGCGTCGAGTCCGGTGACAGCCTCGACTCCATGCCATCCGGTGCCAATGACCGCATATCGTCGATTCGAATCTTCGGCAGAGCCGACGTCAGGGTCTACCGCGACACCCGTTTCCGCGGCGAGTCGCTGCGACTCCGTTCCAGTGTTCACGATCTCGAGGACCAGGGCTTCGACGATGCGATCTCGTCGATCCGCACTGAAGGCCGATCGTTCGGTGGCGGCTCGTCCGGCGGCCGATCCGGATCGCAGAACCCCGAGTTGATCGTTCAGCGCGCGTATCAGGACATCCTCGAACGGGATCCGGATCCGGCGGGCATGCGCATCTACCGTAGTCACGTCATCGACGACGGCTGGACTGAACAGGAAGTTCGGGAGGATTTGAGGAAGAGCCAGGAGTACCGCGAGCGGACCACGATGACTCGAGCGAAAGCGGAGGAGGTCGTGCGCCAGGCCTACATGACGGTCCTCAAGCGGGAACCCGACGCCGGTAGCCAGGGGTACGTCGATGCGGTCTTCCGCAAGAAGATGTCGCGCGAGGAATTGGAGCGCGAGCTTCGGAACAGCGCCGAGTACCGCAACCGAGCGCGTTAACGGCAGGGCCAGCGTTCACACACGCGATGGAGCGCGTTAACCAATGACAGAGTGTGCTCCTCTCGACTCGTATGGTTGAGCTTGGCGGAAATCTGGATTGTCGGGCGATCCAAGCGAGATACTTAGGGCGCCGCAATGGCCAACGTTTTCCTGAGTTACGCCCGCGAGGACGGTGCGAAGGCGGCGCTCATCGCACACGCCCTCACTGCACAAGGGTGGAAGGTCTGGTGGGACCGGACAATTCCTCCGGGCAGAACGTTTGACGACGTCATCGAAGACGCGCTCGACGACGCCGGGTGCGTTGTTGTCCTGTGGTCCAAGGCCGCGATCGCTTCGCATTGGGTGCGTGCCGAGGCCGCCGAAGGCATGCGCCGCGGCATTCTCGTCCCCGCGTACCTCGAGGATGTGAAGACTCCGCTCGAGTTCAGGCGCATCCAGGCCGCGAACCTCAGATCATGGAGTGGGAGCAGCGACGATCCGAAGTTCGAGCAGTTCCTTCAGTCGATCTCGATGCTGATGCAACCGACGACGATCGCCCCCGTCGGCGGCAAGGTGCGACACCAGAATCCCGAGCCGAGTTTCGATACGTTCGAGCGCACGCCTCCTCTATTCCACGCGCCGCCAGCCGTATCGCCGCGCCGGCATCTCGCGACGTGGTCAATCGCGATCGCGATCATTGTGGCGGCGATCGTGGGCCTGGCGGCATGGCGGATCACATCGTCACCTCGCGCCGATGTTGCTGACAGCACGCAGAAACGACAAGAAGCGCCGGCGGCTCCGTCCACCGAACCGAGCCCGCCGGAAGCGCCAGCCGATGTGCATCCTCCCGCCGCGGGGCCAGCCACACCCATCGACGTAAACGCGACCGCTTCTCCACCTGTGGCGAAGCCGGAGCCTGTTCGCCCGCCGGCGAAACCAAAGATCGAAACTCGCGTGCCGCAAAATCCAGAAGTGCCTTCATTGACCGGACTCGCGGTCGACGTGGCCCGCGATCGGATTGCGCGTCGCGGTCTGAGCGTCGGCCGCGTCAGCGTGAAACCGGCGAGCAAATCTGAAATCGATCTCGTCATCGCGCAGGATCCCGCGGCGGGGACCCTGCAACCTCCAGGTACTCCCGTCTCGCTCGTCGTCGGCGGACCCTGATCCTGCACGTGCCGCACGTCGACGGGGAAAGGACGATCCTCATGGCCAGTTGAGCTTGCTGGAATTCTGATTGCCGTGTTACCAAGCGAGATACACCCGCAGCTCGATGTCTAACGTTTTTCTCACTTACGCTCGCGAGGACGATGCGAAAGCGGCGCTCATCGCACGAGCACTCACTGGACAGGGGTGGACGGTCTGGTGGGATCGGACGATTCCCCCGGGCAAAACTTTTGTCATCGAGGACGCACTCGAGAAAGCCTCATGCGTCGTCGTTTTGTGGTCGAAGGCGGCGCTCGCTTCTCATTGGGTGCGCGCGGAGGCGGCCGAAGGCATGCTCCGAGGCATCCTCATCCAGGCGTTCCTCGAGGAGGTGACCATTCCACTCGAGTTCAGACGCATCCAGGCCACGGACCTGACGGCGTGGGACGGCGGCGTCGGCGATCCGAAGTTCGAGCAGTTCCTCCAGTCAGTCACGATGCTCATGCAGCCGAGGACGCGCGGCCCCAGTCCGGTGGCCGTGGCGGCGCCACAGGTGGTCGAGCCGAGTCTCGATTCGTTCGAGCGCGAGCCGCTTTTCCTGGGGCCATCAGCGATGCCGCAGCGCCGGCGCGTCGCGGTGTGGACGATTGCGCTCGCGATTATCGCGGCTGCGATCACGGGAGTACTGGCTTGGCGGATCATGCCGGCGTCGCCGGCGGAGTCCGGCGGCACCGAACAGACACCAATCGAAAAAGCCCCGGTTGCGGCGCCCCAGGAATCGAGCGTCCCCGCGCCGGAAAGCGATGGCGCTCGTTACGTGCCGCTGCTCGTTGGCGAAACACTCGGCGAGGCACGCGCGCAACTCGAACGAGTGGGATTGGTGATCGGCAACGTCAAGGAAACGCCCGGAGGTGATGCTGTGGGGACGATCACGACACAGCGTCCTGCCGCGGGCGAGCGCGTGGGTCTCGGAACGCGGATCGATTTGGTTGTTGCAGCTGCCGCGGTCGCCAAGCCGGAAATCGTGCGTCAGCCGCAGAAACCCAGGAGTGAGGCAAAGGTTCCGCAGGATCCAGAGGTGCCCCCGCTCATCGGGCTCTCGAGCGAAGTGGCCCGCGATCGAATCGTCCGGCGTGGCTTCATCGTCGGCGATGTCAGCGTGAGGCCGGCCAGCAGGCCGGAGACGGATCTGGTGCTTGCGCAAGATCCCGCCTCGGGCACGCGACAGCGTCCGGGTACCGCAATCTCGCTGGTGATCGGCGGAGAGCCATGACGCGGCACGGCACAGCGCGTCGAGGTAGAAAGGACGATCTTCATGCCGACTTTCTTTGATCCCACGCCCGAGGAGCGACGAGCGCTCGAGGCGATTGCGCGTCAGATTCCCGATGTGCAGCGCGGGCTGGTGCGCAATCATCCGCAACTGACGATGCCCGACCGGGGAGCGCACCAGCAGCAACTCGCGGGCTCGAAAGTTCTCCTGACCATTGCCGAGTCCCTGCCGCCAGAACTCGACGGGCTCGGTGTCTTCCAGCGCTCGTCGCCGCCGAGGATCGGTATCGGCCGGATGTCGACCGGCCTTGGGTGTCCGCACGCTGAAACCAATGCGGACTTCCTTGGGCTCATGGTCGCGTTTCGCACGGCGTCTGGACGGCGAGTCGATTTCGTCACGATCAACGATCCAACGTCGCCAACGGATACGCCTGAAGAATTCCTCGCGCTCCTCAAGGCGACTGCCGACGCGTCGAGCGCCGAGGATCAGCTCGGCTCTCAAGCCAAGCTGGTGGCGGGCCTGGTCAGACACGCGCGACACAGAGCCGCAACCATTGCCCTGCACGTGACCTCGCAGACGTTCCGCACGCTACGGTCATCGACCGCATATCAGCAGTACTGGACCGGGATCGTGCGAGCCCGTGATGTGCTTGGCAAGTTCACGTTTGTCCCGACCGAGGACGTGCGGCCACGACCGGGCGCCACGCGCGGACCGACTCATTTGACCGATGACTGGCGCGCGCGTCAGAGCGCCGGTGCGCTGGAATTCGACCTGCGATGGATTCGCTTCCGCAACGAGAACGACACGTCGCTGGTGGATCTGACGAAGGCCTGGGAGAGTGGGCACGAGGTGACGGTAGGAAGAGTGACGTTCCCCAAGACGGACTTCGACTCGAGCGCGGCGAGGCTGACGACATTGCTGGCGTCGGAGCTCGGCGCCAATCCCGGGAATTGGGTAGAGACTGCGGAGATGGCGGCGCCGGCGCTTCCCGCCACGCGTTTTACGGCCGCCAGGCAGTTGGCGTACCGCGCAAGCCAGGAGGCTCGAGGCGCGTTAGCAGAGGACCACTACGCATCGTTCTTCGAGCATGGCGAGATCAGCGCGACGCTCGCTGGTGACCTCGTACGACGCTATCAACAGAAGCGCGCCGCGGGTCACTGGGTGCCCGACGTCGGGGATATGTCAATCGCCTGACGCGACGACGAGGTGTCCGGCTTGAGCCGGACCTCACCGGCGTTCCGATCAGGTCGCCGCGTATTCGTCGGCCGCGATCCTCGGCAGATACAACCGCACTCGCGTGCCCTCTCCTGGTTCGCTGTCCACCTGGATGAAACCGCCGGCCAGCGTGACGACCTGGTTGACGATTGCGAGGCCCAGTCCTTTGCCCTTGGAGCCCTTCGTCGTGAAGTACGTCTCGAACATGTGATCGCGGGTGGTCTTGTCCATTCCGGTGCCGGTATCGATCACCTCGAGCACGACGAACGTGCTCCCGTGTTCGGGATTCAGGCCGATCGTCTCTTCGCGAAGTTCCACCGTGATCACGCCGCCGCGCGGCATGGCATCGCGCGCGTTGACCACCAGATTGAGAACCGCGCGCTCGAGTTGAAGCGGATCGATCAGGACACGACTGACGTGGGCGCCGACGGACGTCTGCACACGCACCTGCGGTCCCGCCGCCCCGCGAAGCAACGCGAGCGATGTGTTGAGGAGATCCGCCGGGCTGATCACGCTCGGGCGATCGGCGTTCGCGCGTCCGAGTGTCAGCAGGGTCTGCGTGAGATCTCGTCCGCGCTCGACGATGGCCGTCAGCTCTTCCCCGAGTTTGCTCACTTCCGAATCGTCGTCGGCGGTGCTGGTGAGGAGTTCGACATAAGAGAAGACGGCGCCAAGCACGTTGTTGACGTCGTGAGCGACTCCGGAGGCAAAACGGCCCAGTTCGGCGAGCTGTTGCAGTTCGGTCAGACGCGATTCCTGGATTCGGAGTTGGCTTTCAGCGCGCAGCTGCGAGGCTTCGACGTAGAGACGCGCGACGATGTCGCCGACCGACGCTGCGAACTCGCACTCCGGATCGGTCCACTCTCGAGGATGGACGAGATACTCATGGCACAGGATGCCGACGACCTCACCACCTTGATAAACCGGCGCGTCGAGCATGGCCGTGATGCCCAGCGGGCCCAGGTACGAGTGGCGCAGCTCCTCGGACATCGGGTCGCCCGTGCGATCAACGAATCGCACGACACGGCGACTCGTCAACACTTTGAAGTACTCAGGGAAATCACGAGCGTGAAGGATGGCGCCCTCGTATACGTTCCCTCGGTCGGGCTGGTACAGATAGTCGCAGCGAATGGATCGCCGCTCGTCGAGGAAGAACCACACGCTGACGCGCTGGACCTGCAGCGCTTCGGCGACGGTCTCGGTGACCCTCATGAGGACGTCACGAAGTGGCCGACCCTCGGTCACTCGTTCTTGCGCGAGCGTGAGCGTGATCGCGTGATAGCGGTTCCTGACCTCGGATTCGTCACGCTCTCCCCGAGTCAAATCACGCATCGCACAACTCTAGTCCAAGAGCCGACGAGTAGAGAGATCGTTTGCACACGACCGCGGCCGGTTATGACGGGTCCCGGAAGGCGGACACGAGATCTTACGGCCGACGCGCCTTGTCCGGAATCAGGTCTCGACCGCGACCCATCTCGGCCAGATTCTTCGCGCCACTGACAAACGGGATGAAATCGAGCGCCGTATCAACCGTGCCTCCGAGCAGTCCCTTGCGACGAACGGCTTGACCCAGCGTGACGAGCGCGAGCACGCCGCCTATCCACGGCATCGTACGGTAGAGCCGGCGGGTCAACCGGCGATTGGCATATTGGCTCAACTGTTTTCGAATACCCATGCGCTGTTGAAGAGCAACTTGTATTCCATTTCCCAATGTCCATCAGGTGCTTTTGCGAGTCGGAAGTTGGATGTTGGGAGTTGAGCCATTTCAGCATCAGATACTCAGGGCGCCGTCGCAAAGAATGCGTCCTGTCCGTGTCCGCAACGCGTACCGAAGCAGGCCTGCAGGCGCAGGTCGGTCCAGTACGCCACGATTCCGCCCGAGGGCCTGGCTGCGATGTTCGAGTAATCGCCGATGAACGCTGTCGCGAACGGAAACGCGGGATTGAGCGTCGCCGCAAACCATCGGTTATCTTTCGTCGGTTCGGACAGCGCGGTGGTCAACTGCGTGGTCGTGAACGTGAGCGCGCCGACGCCCGTTTCAGTGGCGAGACTGTAGCCGTACTGGTGGTTCAGTGGGTCGTAGAAGCGGTCGAAGAGACCAATGCGCAGGGACCCCGTCCTGTCATACGCACCCCACGGCTGGAACTGATCACCCGTTCGGGTCAGTGCCGCGGGAGCGGACCACGTGCGCCCTCGGTCGAACGACTGGCTCACGATGACATCGGAGTTGGTGACCGCCGCGTACGGATTCGCGGGCGCCGGGACCGTGCTGTTACGCATGTCGGACCAGACGACTGCCAGATGCGCTGCGTTCGTCGGGTCCGCCGTGATGTTGCCCGCCGCCCACGAGCGGAACAGGCTGTCGTGATACGTCTGGCTACCGAACGCGAGGGGATAGTCGGTGAAGCCGTCGATCACCGTGGCGACCTTCACCGGACCGAACACGCGAGCGCCGGTCGCCGGGCTCACCTCGACGACCTCGTAGTCGTCACGCCCGTTCTGCAGGTTCGTCGTGTTGAGGAAGGCCACATAGATCCGCCCATCTGCGGCGACGGTTGGAACCGAGACGAATGCCTGATCGAGATTGCCTGAAATCACCTGCGGCGTCGACCACGTGGCGCCTCCGTCGTGCGTCACCGAGCTGTAGATTCTCGCGCTACTGAACGCACCATGTTGCGCGAGCCGGAACTTGCCGTACGTGACGATGGCATTGCCGTTGCCCCAGGCGGCGATGTACTCCTTGTCAAGCAGATCGCCAACGCTGCCGAAATTTCCGCTTCCTGCCGCCACGCGGACAGAACTCCAGGTCTGACCTCCGTCCGCTGAATTTGCGACGAGGATGTCCGGGTTCAATGCGTTGGTAGGTCCAACGAACCTGAAGCCGAGCGTTGCGTAGTACGCGCGACCGGCAGCATCGAACGCGACCGCCGGATCACCGGTCGCCTGATACGTTCCGCCGAAGGCGATTGGATATTCCGACCACGTGCGACCACCGTCAAACGTGACATGCGCGCGCGAGTGGATGCTTTGACTGACGCGGCCGCCAGGATTGATGGCCAGCTGGTAATCGTTGGCGCCGCCGATCATGTTGTTCTCGTCGGTGGGATTGACGGCGATTGAGGTTTCGTTGGAGGGCCCACTCTTCTCGCAATCGGTATCGACGTTGTTCGCAAACTGCGTCGCGGTCGTACAGATGCGGTCGCCGGGTCGGAGGGCCGGACCGCTGCCGAAGACGGCATTCGGTACCGGTGCTGGTGCGTCGTTGACGCTGTGAGTCTGTTCAATCGGAAGGTTGCGTTCTTCCTCCTCCTGGCCAAGCACCGTCGCCAGGCCTGCGCCCAGGGTCAGTGCAAGGGCCGCGGCGCCCGCGGTCATGCGCGAATTGCCACGCATCAGCTTCGCAATGTTCGACATCATGGGAGTAGCCTGTTGGAACCGGGTTGCGGGGAGCTCTCACACGACGAAGTATCGCGCGGATTCACCAGCATCGAACTCGAGCGTGTCAGCAATTTTTCGGATGCAAAGAAGCAGTCACGGCCGCCATATCATTTCGCTCATGCTGATCTATTCACGTCTCGCGCTCACGATGCTGCTGTCGATTGCCGTCATCGCGTGTCGCGCCGCCGAGCCGGCAGGCGGTGCGCCGAGCACCGATCTCAAGACATTCCTTGACGATGCGGATGCGACGCTTCTTCGTCTCAGCAATGAGGCCAACCAAGCCGGCTGGACGCAAGAGACCTACATCACGCCCGACACGGAAGCGATCGCCGCTCGCGCCAGCGAATCGCTGATGAACGCCATTACCGGCTTTGCCAAGCGCGCCGCCACCTTCAACGCGCAAAGCGCGACGCCGGTGCAGCAGCGGCAACTGACGGTGCTCAAGAACTCGATCACGATGGCGTCGCCGTCAGATCCGAATGAGTCGGCGGAGCTGGCGAAGCTGGTGACGTCGATGAACGGGGCTTACGGTCGCGGCAAGTATTGCCGGGCGGGTGAAGGCAGTACCGAGACCTGCCTGGATGTCGAGGAGATCACCGAGCTGCTCGCCAAGGATCGCAATCCCGCCCGTCTGCGCGAGGTGTGGGAAGGCTGGCACACGATCTCGCCGCCGTTCAAGAAGGACTACGTGAAGTTCGTCGAGTTGTCGAACAAAGGCGCGAAGGAGCTTGGCTTCGCCGATACGGGAGCGATGTGGCGCTCGCGCTATGACATGCCAGCCGACGAATTCGCCAAGGAGCTCGATCGGCTGTGGGAGCAACTGGAACCGCTGTATCTGTCGTTGCACACCTACGTGCGGTCGAGACTGCACCAGAAGTACGGCGATGTCGTTCCGGCTGATGGGCCGATCCCGGCGTACCTGCTGGGCAATATCTGGGCCCAGGATTGGGCGAACATCTTCGACATCGTCTCGCCTCCTGGCCGGACGCACGGCTACTCGCTGGACACGATTCTGAAGGCGCGCAAAGTCACGCCGGTCGACATGGTCCACACGGGGGAACGCTTCTTCACCTCGATTGGATTTGATCCGTTGCCGAAGACATTCTGGGAGCGATCGCTGTTCGTGAAACCCACCGATCGCGAGGTGGTCTGTCATGCGAGCGCGTGGTACGTCGACAACATGGAAGACGTGCGCATCAAGATGTGCATCGACCAGACGGCGGAAGACTTCACGGTGATCCATCACGAGCTCGGACACGACTTTTACGCGCGCGAGTACAACCGCGCGCAGCCGATGATCTTCCGCGACAGCGCCAATGACGGCTTCCATGAAGCCGTTGGCGACACCATCGGCCTCTCGGTCACGCCGGAATATCTCGTCAAGATCGGCTTGCTCGATAAAGCGCCCGATGCTTCAGGTGACATCCCTCTGCTGCTGCGGCAGGCGCTCGACAAGATTGCCTTCCTGCCGTTCAGCCTCGTTATCGACCAGTGGCGATGGCAGGTCTTCAGCGGACAGGTTTCGCCCGAGCGCTACAATGCCGCATGGTGGGAGCTCCGTGAGCGGTATCAAGGAGTACGAGCGCCGTCGGCGCGGGGTGAGGAGTTCTTCGATCCTGGCGCCAAATACCACGTGCCCGCGAACGTTCCGTACGCGCGCTACTTCTTGTCCTACGTGCTGCAGTTCCAGTTTCATCGCGCGCTTTCGCAGGTCGCCGGCTGCACGACCCCGCTTCATCGCTGCTCGATCTACGGCAGCACCGAGGCCGGCAAGCGGCTGAAGACCGTCCTGGCCATGGGTGTATCGAAACCGTGGCCGGAAGCGCTGGAGGCGCTGACGGGCGAACGCCAACTCGACGCCAAGGCGATCACGGACTATTTCGCGCCGCTCAAGACGTGGCTGGACGAGCAGAACAAGGGGAGCAAGGTCGGCTGGTGAAGGCGTGATCGAGTCCCAGGGCCCAGAAGCGTCGGGGATTACGGCGCTGATGCTGCTCGGCGTCCTGCTCATCCCCTGGCTGACGCTGGCGATTTCCGAGGTCCTGCTGGCGCTGTATCGCCGGGCCGTTGTCGGTGCGATGCGCGGACAACGATCCACACGGCCGCCATCGACTGCCCCCGAGGCGCGATCAGCGACGACACCGGGCGGAGTCGCCCTTGTTGTCCGGTCGGCGGACCAAGACACGGACGCAGCGCTGGCGGTCGGTGGTGTGCTTTACGAGCGCTTCCGTCGCGGCATGAAGGCAACAGTCGTCGTCTACGTCGCAGCAGGTCTCGTCTACGCGGGCCTGATGGCGATGGCAATGGGCGTGCAATCGCGTACGCTCTCGCCCGCGTCGTGGTTAGCCTACACGGTCGGTTTCGCGTGGCCTGCCGTGCTGACGGCTCTCCTGATTGATCCGCCACGTCGCCCGCGTTGGCAGGTATTGGTTGTCTTCGCCTACTTTGCCGTGTTTCTGTTCGGCACCGCCGTACCGTCCACACGATGGTTTCTCCTCGGCATCTTCCTCGCAAACGTCGGCGCCACCTTTGTCGGCCTGGTCGTGCGTGCCCGTCGCATCCACGCGGTCGCACCGCTCGTTGGCGCCGTGCTTACGATTGTCGGGTTCGCGCTGCTGTTTATTGTCGCTTTGTCAACGACGGTTGAAAACGCCGGCACGCCCAGTCCGCGATCCCTCGACAATGCGGGAGTGGCATTCCTGTTTCTCGGAGGCGTCTTTCTGCTCGGTGCCGGCGGCCCGGTGGCTGGATGGTTCATGCTGCGTCTCGTCGCCTCGTGGTATGGGCGCAAGCGCACCAGCGATCAGACGATCGCGATGTCGGCGTTGTGGCTCATATTTGCCGGCATCCAATCGGCGGCGTTTGCATTCGGCGATTCCCGCTGGATCACCGCCGGCCTGTTCGCGTTCCTGGTGTTCTCGGCGCTGACTGTTGCAGGCTTCTGGCTTCTCCGGCGCCGGGCCGCGGTTGATGAAGGCGGCCCTCGCTTGTTGGTGCTGCGAGTCTTCGCCCTCGGTCGCAGAAGCCGCAGACTATTCGATCGGTTCACGACTCGCTGGCGGCACATTGGCAGCGTGCAGCTCATTGCCGGTCCCGACCTGGCATCGTCAACGGTGGAGCCACACGAGTTTCTCGACTTCCTCAGGCGCCGTCTCGGCGACCGGTTTCTCGACAGCAGCGATTCCGTTGAACGTGCGTTGGGCCAGCTCGATACACACCCGGATCATGACGGCCGGTATCGCATCACCGACTTCATCTGTCGCGATCATGCCTGGCGCACGGTGTTTGGCCGCCTGGCAGCGGCGAGCGACGTTGTGCTCATGGATCTTCGCGGCTTCTCGCCCGTGAACGCGGGGTGTACATACGAAGTCGGCGAGTTGCTGAATGTCGTTCCATCGGACCGAATCGCTATCGTGATTGATCGACGGACGGATGAGGCATTTCTGACGCGCACGCTCGATGAGGCCAGGGCCCGCCTCTCGGCAGGCTCACCAAACCGCTCGGCGGGCGAGCTGAAGATACGCGTGTTTCGCGAGACTGGCTGGCGTGGCCTCGATCCCGACCGGCTGCTGCGGCTGCTTTGCGAGGCAGCAACGACGCCGAGCGTTGCGAACGGTGCAGCGGCGAGTCTTTAGACCCGCCGTGGAGATCGCGAGACTATTCGACGATCGTGATCTGCGCGGCCAGGTTGATGAACGGCGAAAAAGTAGCCGTGCGGCCGAAGCGATCGGTGGCGGTGACGGTGTAGCTCAACGTCGCGGGTTGCGCGTCCATTGGCACGACCCAGACGCCTGTCCACATCTCCGAAGGCTGTCGTGGGTATTCCGATGCCGGAAATCCACCCTGGCCGCGCCAGCGCATCGGCACGTCGATCGTTTGGCCCGCGTACTTGATGTGCGCGACGAGCACCGCCGTGTTTTCGGTTTCGCCGGTGCCGCCATCGATGGCCGTCATGCGGATACCCAGGCGCTGACCGCGCTTGAAGCGGCTGGTGAGAATGCAGTGCGTCGGCAAAGAGGCTGGCACATCGAAGCTTGCGACGTCGCCCCAGATGACCAGCTTGCCTGACGGGTGACCGGCCTGCGGCTCGGGCGGGGGTGGCGGCGGGCCCGCGGCGCGTCCTCGTCCCTGGCCGGCTGCCGGCGCTGGCGCCTGGCCTTGCCCCGCCATCGTGGTGCTCACTGTAAGCGTGACGGCTGACACGAGAACCCAGATGGAGATCGGTTTGAGGAGTGAACGCATTTCGTTACCTCGCGCACCGTTGGGCGGTGCTGCCAGTCTGGTCTACGCCCCGTCATTCTGATCGAACACGGGGACGCGCGCAACTAGCGCGCTGTCAGCACCGTATCGCGCGGCCTTGGTGCTTAGTCCTTGGTCCTTAGTTTCTTCGTCCGTTGGAGTTGTGATGTCGATCCGTGGACTTGATCAGAAAGGATGAAGTGGCCGGCCTCTACACGCGGTCGCTGATACTGGCCGCATGGAGGCTGACAAATGGAGCACATCGGCATCGACCTCGGTAGCAAGGAGAGTCAAGTCTGTATTCGCTCGACTGATGGGGAGATCGTGGGCGAGTGGCGCTGGCGCACGGGCCGACTGGTCGCCTTGCTCCGAGGTCGACCCGCCGCTCGAGTGATTCTGGAGACGTGCACTGAAGCGTTTCGAATCGCCGCGCTGGCAAAGGCCGCGGGTCATGATGTGCGAGTCGTGGCAGCGACCCGACGACACGTTGAAGGCGTGCGCCACGTCGTCTGTGGCGCCGGCAAGCGCGACCGGTCTAGCGCGCTGCCACGTGGCCACTGACTCGAACGTCTCCCCTTCTCGCACCAATCCCGAGGCCAAGCGTGAGTACGACCGTCACCGCGAGGCCAGGGCGCGCAATCCACCGCCGCCACGCGTAACGCACCTCGAGCATCAGCGCAGCCATCGATCAAATCCGTGTCGTTAGACGCCGGCTGACTCGGTCAAGTTGGCCGTGATCGCCATATGGCGGCAATGCGCTCCGGCAGCGATCGAGTCAAATGCACATTTCGTGTAGCCTTACGCCAGCCGTTGACGCGCAACCTGGACGCGAGGTCACTATGAACATGCGATTGCTCGTCCTCGTCGGGTGCCTGGCTTTTTCGTCGACTCCGGCCCTGGCGCAACTGGCGCCTCCGAACGACATTGGCGTGGCGCTCGGACACCTCCACCTCGTGGTGAAGAACGTCGATGCTCAGAAGGAGTTCTGGACGACGATGCTTGGTGGAACGTTGGTGTCGAACGGACCACTGACGCTGATTCAGTTTCCCGGCATCTTCATCATGCTTCGCCAGGGCGAAGCCACCGGTCCGTCTGCAGGATCGATCGCGAATCACTTTGGATTCGTCTACAAGGACCTGGCCGCCGTGCGTGCGCGCTGGAAGGCGGCGGGTGTGAAGTTCGACGTCGGTGAGACGAATCCCAATCAGGGATATGTCTACGCTCCCGATAGCGCGATTCGCGTGGAGGTCTTTGGCGATCCGTCGCTGCCGGGACCGGTCAGCATGGATCACATTCATCTCTATCCGCCGCAAGCCGACATCCCGGTGATCCAGGCGTGGTACGCGAGGGTATTTGGTGGCATTCCGGGAAAGCGCCAACGCGTCGCGCTGCCGGGTCTCACCGACTGCGCTTACTTTCATCGCTTCAACATGTCTTTCTCGGCCGGTGAGGGGCAGCTGGCTGCGACCAAGGGGCGTGAGCTCGACCACCTCGGTTTCGACGTGAAGAACATCGAAGAATTCGAGAAGCGTTTGATCGAGCAGGGCGTGAAATTCGAAGCTCCACCGCGGCAGGTTCCAAACACGCAGACCAAGGTTGCGTTTCTGACTGATCCGTGGGGAACCTACATCGAGGTCACCGAGCATCTCGCGCCGTGATCATCCAACATGCCTGACAACCATCCCGAGCGCGGCTGCGGCGGTCGTCTGTTTCGCGTCGGCGCTCACGAACAGTAGCGGCGCGGTCGCAATGCGACTGGCGAAGAGCTGTGCGGAGGCGACGTGAATGGCGTCGAGCGTCCGCAGCGGATGTGACGAGACCAGCGTCTCAGCGGCGTTCAATACCCCGCTCGTGATTTCGACGAGCGCCCAGAACGCGCGGTCGCTGGCGAATCGCGTCATGATGTCTGGGACTCGATCTTCGTCGAGCGTGTTGTCAAAAACGCGGCGACGCAGGGCGCTTCGCAACTCCACCGGGAGCAACACAGACGTCACGCACTCGTTGCCGGCGGAGGAGACCAAGGACCTCGCGTCGCCCGGCTTCCTCGACGTAGCGTTTGACGAGCGCGCTGGTATCGAAATACGCCCATGACACCCTAGGTGCGATCCTCGCGGTCGTCGATGACCGTCTGCGACAGCGGTCGGCCTTTTACCTTGACTGGCCGCCAGCGTGCGCTCGGAGTGATACCCCTGCGGACTGGCGGAACGATCAAGCCTTCAGCCGCCATAGCCTGCAACGCGGCTTCCTCCGTTTCGGCCTGCCGGATTGGCTTGATCACCGCGATCGGCCGCCCGCGATCGGTGAGGACGACCTCCTTGCCCGCGCGGACGGCCTTCATTGCGCGCGAGAACTGTTGGTTTGCTTGGCGCAAGCCGAGCCTCATGTAGTGATGATAACTACTTTGCGTGGCGAAACCTGAACTGGAGCAGGGCGTGAAATTCGAAGGTCCACCGCGCCAGGTTCCAAACACACGGACCAAGGTTGCGTTTCTCACTGATCCGTGGGGAACCTACATCGAGGTCACGGAGCATTTCGCATCCTGACCCATGCGTTCCCCCGCTCTTAGCGCGTCCCGCTGAGTCGGAGGGCGAAAGCCGAACAGTTCGTCAGTCAGGGAGACGTTGGAGCTGCGACTCACTCAGCAAACACCAGAGAAAAGTGCACCGGCTGGGTGCTTTAGTTGCCTCCTGCGGGTCGAAAAGTGCAGTTTGCCCATCAATAGGCTTCCGTCCCGATGGTCACGGAATTGCCACAGGGTGCTGCCACTCGCGGAGTGGCAGCACGATTGAATAATCAACGAGCGGAGGATGAGATGTCGATCCTGCGCTTATTCCTTGTTGTGCTTGTCGTAGTTGCCGGCATCTTTCTGGCGATGGGGTACGTCGGCGGCCTTCGTACCAGCGACACGCTGAGCCGTCCAACCATCGCGAGCTCGTCAGATACGGTAGATCGCGCTCGTGCGCGCGGTGCTGAGATTGGCGAGAAAGCCGCGGTCGCAGCGTCCAAGGTCGAGGAGACACTCGACGAGGCCGCCCTTACCGCGAAGATCAAGGCCAAGATGGCGCTCGATGATCTCGTGAAGGCGCGTGACATCAACGTCACGACGCACGACACGACGGTCACACTGAGTGGAACCGTGGGCTCAAAGGCCGAACACGATCGTGCGATGGCACTGGCACACGAAACGGCAGGCGTGAGCAAGGTCATCGACGATCTGCATACGCGTTGATGCGCGCGAGCAGCGTCGCTCGCGTGGCGAGCGACGCTCGCGCCTTTACCACACGCCTTTCCACGGCTTGCCGACCAGGAACGCCGGGTTCGCCCCCGGCCGAGGGCGGTACTTCTGAATTCGGCCGTTGTTGACTTCGGCCACGTAGAAGTTGCCCTCCTGGTCGGTTGACATCCCGTGCACGCCCCACATGCCGCCGGGATACTCACCCCAGCTGCCCCATGAGTACAGGAAGTTCCCGTTCAGGTCGTAGCCAAGGATCTTGTGTGTGCCCTGATCGGCGGCCCACAGTTTTCGATCGCTCGTGACGATGAAGCTGTGAATGTCCATCGGCGGGCGCGGACCAAAGTTCCACTCGTCGAGATACTTGCCGTTCTCGTCGAACACCTGCACGCGGCCGTTCGTCCGGTCGTTGACGAACACACGCCGCGTCGTGGGATCGACCGCGATGCCGTGCACGCTGTTGAAGTAGCCGGGACGTTTCTCGTTCGGTGGCGTGCCCTTCTGACCCCACTGCAGCAACTTCTTCCCGTTCATGTCGTACTTGATCACGCGCGTCCCGTCGTACCCGTCGGCCAGGTACATCGTGTTCGCATCCATGAACACGAGGAACGTCGGCCGGTTGAAGTGCGTGTCGTCCTCGCCGCGCTGGCGCGGAGTGCCCAGCGTCAGGAGCAGCCTCTTTCCATCGTTGCTGAACTTGTAGACGGCGTGTCCCTCGGCGTCCACGACCCACACGTTCTTTTCAGGATCGTAGGGACTGATCTCGACGTCATGCGGGCGCGTGAAGAGCTTGTCCCACTGGGTCCAGTCTTCGATGATCTTTCCTTCCGCATCGACGACGACGATGCAGTGTTCCCATCGCCAGTCGACCCCAGGCTGGCCGTCAGCCGGTGGATCGAGCGGATTACTGCCCGCGCCCGCACCGGCCTGCCGCAATGGCAATCGAAAAACTGGATAGACCAGGCCAGGGCCGAACTCTGGAATCCATTTCGTCTCGGGCCGCTTGTCGATGCGTGCCAGCTCGCCCTTCTGAACCAGGAAGACACGG
>DASRJE010000082.1:0-3967 GCA_035649635.1 Vicinamibacterales bacterium
GCCGGCGCCGACGTGACGAGATCTCGCTCGACGAGGTCCTCCCGCTGTTCGACGAAAATGGAAGATACGCGGATGCGATCTGCGATTGGTCAGCGAGCATCCACGACCCCGCCGTGCAATCTGAGCTTCGGGCCGCGTTGACCTCGGCGATTGGCGATCTTCCCGCACACTACCGCGCCGTGATCGTTATGCGCGACGTGGAAGGCATGTCGGTGAGAGAGGTGGCCGGCTGCGTACGGACCACGGTGGCCGCGGTAAAGATTCGCACGCACCGAGCGCGGCTGTTCTTGCGCAAACGTCTATCGGTGTTCATGGCCAGCGTGATCGGCCCGACGATCGCGCGCCAAGAGTTCGGCCGTCCGCGCGCTCTCAGCATGGATCGCAGAACAGAAATCAATGCCGAACCCTCGCGGCGCCGGCCTTCGCGTGTAGGCGAGAGTGTCGTGAAGAATGCAACGTTGGCTTCGTCGGGCGATCGCTTAGGCCCTCGCGCCCGGCCGCCTGATTATGGGCTTAAGAGCCTCGTCGGCTCCAGGAGACAGAGATGAGCGACCGACCGAAGACCGCCATCGTTACCGGGGCTTCGCAGGGGATCGGCGCGGAGATCGTGAGAGCGTTCGTCGAACGGGGGTTCAATGTGGTCGCCAACTCCCGAACAATGAGCCGATCGACCGGGGTTAGAGCTTCCGACCAGGTCGCGGTGGTGGACGGCCACATCGGTGAGCCGGCAACTGCCGCCGAGATCGTCGAGACGGCGGCGACTCGCTTCAAGGCGATAGACATACTCGTCAATAACGCCGGCATCTTCTTCACCAAACCGTTCACGGACTACTCGGTCGGGGATGTCAGAGCGCTGGTGTCGACGAACATCGAGGGCTTCCTGTACCTCACGCAACTGACCATCAAGCAAATGCTCGCGCAGAAGACCGGCGGCGACATCGTCACGATCACGGCCTCCTTGGCGCGTAATCCGATCCGCGGAGTGACGGCGGCAGTTCCGATGATCACCAAAGGCGGTCTGGAAACGATTACCCAGCACCTCGCGATGGAGTACGCGAGAGACGGCATCCGAGTGAATGCCGTCGCGCCGGGGGTCGTGTATACGCCGCTTCAGCGGAACACTCCGAGGGAAGTGATGGAAAGCCTGTCGCCGATGGGGCGTCCCTCGACGGCTAGAGAGATCGCGGACGCTGTGATGTATCTGACCGAGGCGGCGACGGTCACTGGTCACATCCTGTATGTCGATGGCGGCTCTCATTTCGGCCGCTGGTGATTGGTTGTTCATGGAAAGCGGAAGGCCTGCCGAAACCGAAGTGCCAACCGGTTCATCACAAGGCTGACATCCGAAACACCTTCGGCCTGGGAGGGAGTTGTATGACTGCAGCGGAACGGTATGACGCACTCGTGCTCGGCAGTGGACAAGGCGGGAAGCTCCTTGCGTGGGACCTGGCGCGATCGGGCCGGCGCACGGCGGTCGTGGAGCGCCGGTGGATCGGCGGCTCGTGCCCGAACATCAACTGCATGCCGAGCAAGAACGAGATATGGAGCGCGAACGTCGCCTACCTCGCACGCCGCGGCGCCGAGTTCGGGGCGACGATCGATCGCGTTGCGGTCGACATGGTGAAGGTTCGCCAGCGCAAGCGCGACATGGTCGACCGGCAAGTGGACGCGCACCTGAATGCCTACAAGGACAGCGGCGCCGAGCTGATCATGGGGATGGGCCGTTTCGTCGCTCCGAAAACACTCGAGGTGCGTCTGAACGACGGGGGGGCGCGTGTCCTCTACGCAGACAATATTTTCGTCAACGTCGGTACACACGCGACGATTCCCAGTATTCCCGGCCTGGAAGCTTCCGGCCCGCTCACCAGCATCGAAGCGCTGGAATTCGACCACGTGCCGCCGCACCTGATCGTGCTCGGCGGAGGCTACGTCGGCCTCGAATTCAGCCAGGCATGCCGTCGCTTCGGCAGTCGCGTGACGGTCATCCAGCACGACCCTCAGCTTCTCAGCCAGGAAGATCCCGACATCGCCCATGAAGTGCAGCGGATCCTGAGCGCTGAAGGCATCGAATGCCATGTCGGAGCCCAGACGCTCGGTGTGCAGGGTCGGTCGGGAACGGGCGTCACGGTCCTGGCGCGTACGGCCGCCGGCGAGCAACGGATCGAAGGCAGCGACATCCTCATCGCCGTAGGGCGGACACCCAACACGAGCGGGATCGGCCTCGAGCAGGCCGGCGTCGAGCTCGACGCTCGGGGCTACGTACGTGTCAATGATCGGCTCGAGACGACCGCGGCGGACGTCTGGGCTATCGGCGAATGCGCCGGGACCCCACACTTCACGCACGCCTCGGTCGACGACTTCCGCATCATCAAAGAGAATCTCGCCGGTGGCAACCGCAGCACACGCGACCGGCTGATCCCGTACTGTGTGTTCACGGATCCGCCGCTGGCGCACGTTGGACTGAGCGAACGCGACGCAGATCGCCAGGGGATGGCGGTTCGCGTCGCGAAGCTGTCCATGAACGACGTGCTGCGCGTGCAGGCAGTGGACGCGCGGCCCGGTTTGATGAAAGTGCTCGTCTCCGCAAGTGACGATCGTATTCTCGGCTTCACGATGCTCGGGCCCGAGGCGGGTGAGGTGATGGCGGCGGTTCAGGCGGCCATGCTGGCCGAGCTGCCCTATCCAAAGCTTCGCGACGCCGTGCTGGCGCACCTGACCATGGCGGAGGGGCTCGGCGCCCTCTTGTCGAATGTGCGGCCGCTGGCGCACCGCACCGGATCGCGTTGACCCCCGAGTGAGGGTAACCTCGGCGGTTCGGTCGTGGGGAAGGACCATCTGGACGGTCAGCTGTTTCACGTCGCCATGGAGGCGGCTCACGCCATTCGCCGTGACGCTGCCCCGCATGGCGACGTAGGTCATGTTGAAAGGCTCAGCGGAATCAGCCGGCCTTTCGCGCCCGGGCGCGGCCCAATGTCCCCATCCAATCCGAGATGGCCCGCCCGATCTCGTCCGGCGAATCCTCCTGGAGGAAATGACTCCCGGCGACCTTCACCTCGGTCTGCGCTGGCAACCCGCGGGCAAAGTCGAGATTCGCGCCGCCGGCAACGAGCAACCCGGGCTCGGCTTTCACGAATAGCTTGGGCACACGGCTCGTCGCCAGCCAGTCCGCGTAGGCGGCCGCGATCGCCGTCACGTCGGCTGGCTCGCCCTGGATGGGGATCTCCCGGGGCCACGTCAGCGTCGGCCGTCGCCCCTCGCCGGGCTCGGCGAACGGCCGTCGGTACTCCGCCATCTCCTCGGCGGAGAGGGTGCGCAAGATCGCCCCTGGCAGGATCTTCTCGATGAAGAAGTTGTCTTGCAGGATCATCGCCTCGCCGGCCTCGGAACGCAGCGCCTTCAAGGCTGGACGCATGTTCAACGTGTCCCAGTGATCCCAGCCCTGCGGCTGCACGATCGCCTCCATATACGCGATACCCTTCACGGCCTCGCGGTGACGGTTGGCCCAGTCGAAGCCGAGGGCCGAGCCCCAGTCATGGACGACCAAGGTGACCCGCTCGCGCACACCCAGAGCCTCGAGCAGGGCGTCCAGGTAGCGGCGGTGCTCGACGAAGCGATACGAGCCGAGGCCACTGTCAGGCAGCTTGTCGGAGTCGCCCATGCCGATCAGGTCAGGGGCGATACAGCGGCCTAGTGGCTGCAGGTACGGCAATATGTTGCGCCAGAGGTACGACGAGGTGGGATTACCGTGCTGCAACACGATGGGGTCGCCCTCTCCCGCCTCGACGTATGCCATCTCGCTGCCGAGGATTCGCCGTCGCTGCTTTTGGTACGGAAATGCCGCTGAGATCATATTGGCTTCTCCTTCCTTCTTTGACTTGCAGATGCGACCGCTGACGTCTGCACTTCACCGCAGCAACTACTGTGCCCGTATTGAGTCTCAGAAAGGGCGGCGGCAATCGATGATTCT
>DASRJE010000083.1:0-2799 GCA_035649635.1 Vicinamibacterales bacterium
CTTCCCGAACTTGCTCGGCTTGAGCCCGTCAGCGGCGAGCATGATCCCGGCCTTCACCAGCTCCTCGTTGTACTTCCCCATCGCCTCGAACATCTCGGCGGCGCCCTCGACGTCGAACGGGTTGTCCTCGGCCTCGGCTTCTTTCGTCGCCTTCACGATCACCATGACGCGCATATCGTCTCCTTATAGGGATAGGGTTGGGAGCCCGTCAAGGGGCTCTACCAGTACGTCGAACGGGGCGAGCTGATTTCGACAGTCAGTCGTCTCGGTGCCGCGTCCGGCGACTGGGTGCGCGGCGGCGAGATGCCGGAGCACGTCGGATCGGCATCTCTCAGTCGACGATCGATACGCTGAGCTCACCGAGCCGCGCCGGATTGCCGATGACCTCGGATCTCGGTGATCTTGCCGTTCGCAATCGTGAAGGCAAGCGCTCGGGACAAGCGTCCCCGCGGCGCCATCACCAGACCAATGGCGCCATTGACGCGCGCGGGCTGCACGCCCCGCGCCATGTGCCCATAGGCGACGGCCCCCCTTGCCCAGATCGCTGCGCCGCGGACCTCGGCCGGCGCGCCGGGCATATCCGCGCGAACCACGACCACTCATCGAATTGGCCGGAACTACCAGAGGGCTCGCCTTGTCCGGTGGACTGACCCTGCTGCTGCCGATTGCGGCACTGGCCGTTCTCAGGTGCGCGTCGGCGTCGGTCACACTTCGTCGTTGCGTTTCGTCATGGTCGTGACGCGGGCCACGCCTGCGAATGGGAATTGAGAGGGAACCTATGAAGATTGCTGAACGACACCTGTCGGCAATCTCATTCAGCGCGTCCAGCCTCACATTCAAGCGGCGGCCGCCAACATATCTGTAGGTAAAACGAAAGAGGAGAGAACCAGATGAACTCGCACATAAGCGCGGTCTTGCTTGGCGTCAAGGACATGGAGCGCTCCAAGCGCTTCTACACCGACCTCGGCTGGAAGGTCCAGAACGATTACAAGATCTCCGTGTTCTTCGTTCCACACGGTGGTTCGCTCGTGGGCTTCTATGGCCGCGACGGGCTCGCAGAGATGGTCGGCGTGAGCGCTGACAGCAGCGGCTTCGGCGGCGTCGTCTTCAACTACATCGTCCGTCGCGAAGGGCGCGTTGACGAAGTCTTGGACGAGGCCAAGAAGGCCGGCGCAAAGATCCTCAAGCCCGCCGCGAAGCTCCAGTGGGGCGGGTATGGCGGGACCTTCGCGGACCCCGACGGCTACATCTGGTCGATCGGCTACAGCGCGCAGGGAAAGGACCAGCAATACGCCGAGTAGCGCGCGACGGACGTCGTGGAGGCGCTCGGAGGAGGCAAGCGGCCGAGGCCGATCATCACGATCGACGGGACGGAATGATAGCTTCTGCGAGTTCCTCAGTCGCTGCTAGTCGGGGAATCCGAGATGTGCGAAACGCCTCCGCCACCTGCGGCAGGCTCAGCGGCGCGTACGCAGTGAAGCCTATCTGCAGGCAGAAGAGCGCGGTGACGATCCTCGAAGCAAACGCGCGACGCTCCAGTCCAAGATGATCAAGTTCGGCATCGAGGGGTCTCACGGCCGCCCTCGTCTGCGCGATATGCGCCTCACGGCAGCGTGATCCTGGCGTTTCGCCGTTCATGACCTCGCGCATTGCATTTGAACTCCTAGCAGCCCGTGGTGAAACCTTGAATTGGGCTAATCTTTGACGGACGCCAGGCCCTAACGATGCGGAAGGTTCGCTACGCCGTTGCCATGAGCCTGGACGGCTTTATCGCCGGCCCTCAGGGTGAAGCCGATTGGATCGAGATGGACCCAGGCGTCGACGTGGCGGCGTTCTTCAGGGAGTTCTACGCGCAGTTCGACATCGCCATCATGGGTCGACGGGCGTACGACGTCTTTGGCGGCGCGGTCGAAGGCATGGATACGTATGTCTTCTCCAGAACGCTGCCGCCGGGCCCGCGAGACGGAGTGACGGTTGTCGGAGAGGGCGGAATCGAGCTGCTTAAAGAATTACGCGCAGGTAACGGTAAGGACATCTGGCTGTTTGGCGGTGGCTCGCTCTTCGGCAGCCTGGCCTCGACCGGTCTTGTCGATGCCGCGGAACTGAGCGTAATGCCTGTGATGCTGGGCGATGGACGGCGCGTGATGTCCGACAACACCGCGCGGGTGAAGCTGCGCCTATTGAGCTGCGACCAGTCAGGGGCCGGAGTCCTGTCATTGAAATACGCGGTACAGAGCCGGACCTAAGATTGGGGATCGACTCGATCGATCTCGCGTACTACACTGTCGCCGATGGCGATGGGCAAACGAGGACGACGCGCGAAGCAAGCGTCGTTGTGGGTCGCGACTCAGGATCTGCGCCGGAGCGCAGCGCATCATCAAATCATTTAGGATCTTTTCGTGGGCAGCGAAATCGCCGACATCGACATCATTCGGCAGACGCAGACAGCCGTTCGCGGTCCTGACGGGGAGAACCGCTTCATAACGATTGTCGGATCATTGAAGATCACGTCCGGTGGCGACTCCTCGGCGCCAGAGATTTATCACTGTCTTATCGGGCCGACTCTGGAGCCACACCAAGTCCTCGGCGTCTCTTTTTTGCCATCGATTGCCGCGCTGGATGCTGATCTTCTCGGTGGCGCTGAATGCTCCATGGATTCCTACGACGCCGAATACGACGCCGACTCTGGCCGTGTTGAGATCAGCCTCGAAATGCGCCTCTCTGGAACGATGAGCGTCGTCACCATCGTATTTTCGCTCACGATCCTCGCCGCCGCGTAGCGCCGTGTTCACCTTGGCT
>DASRJE010000084.1:0-7024 GCA_035649635.1 Vicinamibacterales bacterium
TGAACGGAACCCGCATCGATATCGATGCGCTTTAGGCTCTGGTCTGCAAAGAACGCGACGGATCGGTTATACGGCGACCAGAAGGGCGACGCCGCGCCATCGGTCCGTTCCAGCGGCCGCGCGGTCGAGGACTCGAGCGAGCGTAGCCACAATCGAGACCGACCATCGGACGTCGCAACGAACACGATCTTGGTGCCGTCTGGCGAGAGCGCGAACGACAGCGAGTCGGTCGTCGCCGGCGTGCTCATTTCGAGGCGCATCAGGGGGCTGTCTTCACCGGTGGCGCGCCAGTCCCGCGTTGCCGCGATCGCCAGAGCGACGGCGGCCAGAGTGGCGATCGCCGCGACCCACGGCAGATAACGCCTCGACGCGGACGAGGGCGTTGCGGCGCTGCGAGTCGGTTGTTCGTCAGGCGAGTCGGCCAGCCACTGCAGCTCCCGCATCAGGTCGCGCGCGGTCTGCCAGCGGTCATCGGGCTCCTTGGCAAGACACGTGGCGACGATCCGATCGAGCGCACCAGGAGAATCGGGCCGCACTTGCGACACCGCTGGCGGAACATCCTTCAAGATGGCGCCAAGCAAGCTCGCGCGAGTCTTTCCTTCGAACGCCGTGCGACCAGTGAGCATCTCGAACAACACCAGGCCAAGCGCGAAGATGTCGGTGCGCACGTCAGCCTCGATGCCTTCAATCTGCTCCGGCGCCATGTACTGGAACGTCCCGAGAATCGCGCCCTGAACGGTCACACCTGCCGGGGTCGTCGGCAGCATCGACAGCGCGGATCCCGTCACGACCGGCGCGGTGCTCTTGGCCAGGCCGAAATCGAGCAGTTTGGCGAACGGCTCGCCGGGTGTGCCGCCGCCCTTTCGAACGAGGAAGACGTTGGCCGGTTTCAGATCGCGGTGGACGATACCCGCCCGGTGCGCCTGATCGAGCGCGCCGGCGATCTGGATCGCAATGGCGAGCGCTTGCGCGATTGGGAGTCGCCCGCTTTGCTCGAGCCGCTGTGCGAGCGTCTCGCCATCCAGGTACTCGAGCACGAGGAAATCGATCGCCTGGTCGGCAGCGCTCGCGGGATCCTGGTGGCCGACGTCGTGCAGCGTACAGATATGCGGATGGTTGAGACTCGAGACCGCCTTCGCTTCCAGTTCGAACCGCTGCTTCAGTGTGGGATCGCCCGCGACGTGGTCGGGCAGTACCTTGATGGCGACCGTGCGATCGAGACGCGTGTCCTTGGCTTTGTAGACCTCCCCCATCCCGCCAGCCCCGAGCGAGCCGAGGATTTCATACGGTCCGACGCGTGTTCCTGGTGTCAACATGCGAAGCGACAATATGAGAGAGATTTTCCCCCTTCCCCCCGTTCCCCCCGTGTAATCACTTCAGCGGGCTGTTAGTGAACTTGCGCCCCACTTGATAGCCACCCGTACAGATCATCACTCCCTCTTTGATCATGTCGACGACGTCTTTGTCGTTGCACGAATTGAGGAAGAAGATCTTCGCGTCCTTCGTCGCCTTGAGCACGCGCGCCCTCGCGGCGCGCATGTCGGGGTGGTTGACCTGATCGGGCTGCGGCGGTCCGAGCAGCCAGAAGCCCATGTCGCCGGGGCCCCATTCCGCGAAGGCGATGCCCGGCACCTTTGTCGTCTTCTCGGCGTTGGCGAGCGCGTAGCTGTCCTCGATCTTCACGCCGAGCAGCAGTTCACCTTCCTTGTTGAGCGGCCACGGGTCGGCCTTGCGCAGATACTCGTTGGCCGGCACGCCCCAGATCTGCGCGGCGAAGCCCTGACTGCCGCTGCCTCGAAGTCCCTGCGCGAGCCCTGCCACTTTGGGCGCGAATGGATATCTCGCGGCTTCGACGAGCAAGCGCGCCGCTTCGGGGACGCGCGTATGACACAGCAGGATCCCGTGTACGCCCGCGGCGAGCACCTGATGCACGACCCAGTAGTTGGCGCGCATGCTTGCTTCGTCGAGCCCGAGGACCGGCAGCGTGACGATGACCGTTGGCGTGCGATGGCCGGTTGGCGTTGGTCCGCCGTCGACCAGGCCGCGCATGAACGACCGCAGCGCCGGGATGTCGAAGGCGCCGTGCTCCATCTCGTAGGTGATGTAGTCGGACGGCGTCTGCGCGAGCTTCTTGCCTTCGTCGTAGCCGCCGTTCGTCTGCGTGTAATAGACCGGCTGCCCTTGCTCGAGCATCTGAATCGCGCGATTGATGCGCGACGGTTTGGCTGGCGTGGTGCCTTGAGCGAGCACGCCGACGTTCACGGCCGCCGCCACGAGAATCAGGAGCCACAGGGATCGACGCAGCATGATTCCCTCCTTCTGAGAGCCGTAGAGCGACGAGGATTACGCCCCGAGCGCCACGGCCAACTGTACGAAGTCTTGTGCGGTCAGGTCGACCGACGCGTCCGGAGCGAGATCCGGCGTCCGCGCTGGACCATATTCGCGCGGCCGCGGCACGAATGCCGTCCTCAACCCCTGTGCTTTCGCCGCCTTCAGATCGTTCAGATGCGCCGCGACCATCATCACGCCGCCGCGATCGAGATCGAGCAACTCCGCCGCCGATTGGTAGACCTCGGGATCCGGCTTGTAGTGACGGACCAGCTCCGCGCCGAGGATGCAGTCCCACGGCAGGCCGGCATGACGAGCCAGGTCGGTCATCAGAGAGATATTGCCGTTGGAGAGCGGCGCGAGGATGAAGCGCTTCTTCAGCCGCGTCAATCCCGGCACAGCGTCGGGCCACGGCTGAAGTCGATGCCACGCGAGGTTGAGCGCCGACCGTTCGGCTTCCGTGAGGCCGCCGAAACCAAACTGTCCGACGATGTCGTCGAGAATCATCCGATGGAGGCGATCGAGCTTCGTCCACGGCAGCTTGCCCGTGCGCACGCGATCCATCATCGGCGCGTACTGCGCACGCCAGGCGTCGGCAAACGCCGCGCCGTCCACCTTCAGCGACTTCTTCCGTGCGAGCGCGTCGACCTCGCGCGCCACCGAACTGCGCCAGTCGACGACTGTGCCGAACACGTCGAAGACGAGCGCCTTCACCGACTTCAGCTCTGGATGCGATGGCGTACCGCTGCTGCGTGACTGCTCCATCGTCGAAGCTCCGACCCAGCTCGTGCTCTCGAGCGCGAGCACACTGGCGACGCCCGTTTGTAGAAACGCGCGCCTGGACACTACGTGCTTAGAGCCGGCCCGCATCGACGTCGCGCAGGAACTGGACGACACCGTTCATGTACGTCTGCTGATCGTCGTAGATCGCCAGGTGGCTGCCGTTCGGGCAATACAAGTAGCGCCCCTTCTGCACCGTCGACGCGATCATCTCCATGTGCTTGGGGTCCATCGTGTCGTAGCGTGCACCGATCGACAGCGTTGGCACCGACAGCTTCGGGAGGTCGGCGGTACGATCCCACTTCTCGAGTCTCCCGCTCGCCGACAGCTCGCTTGGCCCCTGCATCAGCACGTACACGTGCTCGTTCACGTGGTTCATCGCGCGGTTCACCGGGTCGGGCCATTGGTCCGCCGGCTTGCGCAGGATGTGATGCACGTAGTGGTTCGGAATCAGCAGCTCCATGTATCGTGGGTTCTTGTAGTCCTTGGCGGATTCGATTCTCTTGATTTCGGCGAGCACCTTCTGATCCATCTCAGGCATCAGCACGGTTTCTGCGTACTTCACATACGCGGGGATGCTCGCCATCATGTTCGAGACGATCAGGCCCTTGAGATTCTGCTGGTACTTGAGGGCGTACTCCATGCCGAGGATCCCGCCCCACGAGTGTCCGAACAGAAAAAAGTTCTCGCGTGTGAGGCCGAGCGCCGTGCGGACTTGCTCG
Organism: Vicinamibacterales bacterium; assembly: GCA_035649635.1. GTDB lineage: Bacteria > Acidobacteriota > Vicinamibacteria > Vicinamibacterales > UBA2999 > Gp6-AA40. Next base: position 3,831 of record DASRJE010000084.1, read on the forward strand.
ACCTCCTCGACGAAGCGGCCCACGTCCCACAGGCTGTCGTCAGTGGGCTGGTCGCTGTAGGCCGAGCCGAGCTGGTCGTAGTAGTAGTACTCGATCCCCGCGCCTGGGAAGTAGCTGTCGAACCCCTCGAGGTACTCGTGGGTCATCGCGGGCCCACCGTGCAGGAGCAGCACCTTGATCCGCGGATTGTTGCCGACTCGCTTCGTCCACACCCGGAACGTGCCCTTGGGCGTGTTGATTGGAATCATCTTCACGCCGCCCGCGAGGGCATCGTCCCGACCAGTGTTGTCGAAGTAGGAGGAGACGGCGGGCGCCGGCGTGACCGTGCTGGTCGTCGCGGTGGTGCCGCTGTTCGAACAGCCGGCCACCACCAGCACGATTGCGCAAACGGCGATGTGAGCCCGCATCACAACGGTTTCTTCGGCGGTTCGAGGTGCTTGCTCGACTGCTCGTTCTCGTTGCAGATGAACTCGATCATCTCCTGATCGACCATGATGCGCTGGTTCACCCGTACCGTGAACGGCTTCGTATACGCCTTCGGATCGTCGATCGTCACGTCGATCTCGAGCGTGCCGAAGTTCGGACGCCGAAAGCGCTCGGTCATCTTCAAGGCTTCGGTATACGGACTGCCGTTGACGTCGAGCCAGCCCGCGCGTTCGTCGCCGCGGAAGTTCGTCGTTTCGACCACGAGCGTGTCGCCCTCGAACCAGCCGCGTGAGTAGCCGAACCACCACGGCGTCGGATCGTTGTTCGGCGCCGGACGGCCGTCCATGTAGATGTAGCGCAGCCCGTAGTTCGACTCATAGGTGATGAGAATCAGGTTCTTCGTCTGAACGATCTGCCGCGGCTGGGGATGATTGTGGTACTGCATCAACCCGATCGGCAGGCACCAGACGTCGGGATTGTCCTTGTTGTTGTCGGCCATGCGGCGTTTCTTCAACTCCGCCGCCCAGGGCTGCAGCGGCAGCGCGAATCCTCGGCCGGCCACCTCACCGAATGTGGACAGCGGAATCCCGTCGGCGGTGGTCGTCGGCGGCGGCGGTCCTCCGCCAGCGCGGCCACGACCGCCACCACCACCACCGCCGAAGCGATTCCAGATCCCGGAGAAATCGACCTTGCCCTCCGGCGTTCGAGGTGCGGGCCCATCGAGGATCGGCTTCCCATCCTTGCGCGGGACGTCGGGGGTCGGATGCGAGGGCCATTGCGCGCCCAGCGAGACGGAGAGCGACGCCGCAATGACGAGCGCACCCATGATCCGGAACAACGTGGTCATCAAGCCTCCTGGCACAGTCGATGAATCCGGGAAGTTTACGCGAGTGGGCCCGCCGATTACACCCTGACGTTGACCTGGGCGAGATGGTGACGCAGGTGCGCGACGTAGTCTTCGGCCAGGAACGCCAGCGTCACCGGCTGATTCCCTCCCACGGTGCAGCGGATGCGAGCGCGATCGGAAGGAATGCGCCCGATCACGTGCACGAGATGACGGTTATAGGCATGCCACAGGCTCGTGAGATCGCGCCAGGGGCGTTCGATGTACGCCTGACAGTCCACCCAATGGTCCTGCGCGTAGGTCGGCGTGACGAGCTCGGCACCCTGTTGGCCGCGAACGAAACGCTGATGATTGTTCGCGGCCGAGTCGATGAGGTGCCCGAGGACCTGCTTCGGCGCCCATTTGCCTGGCGCGCGCGGCTGCGCCGCGTCGGTCTCGCTGATCGCCTCCAGTGCCGGAAGCGCTGAATCGATGGCGCGCCGCAACTCCGCGGCAATGTCGGTAAACGTTGCTATCGAGTTCGTCCCATACGTCATAGTCGACCTTGGTCATTCGGATAGCGGCGGGGGTCACCCGCCTTCAGTTCTCGCCTCCCCCGCACCTCACTCCGGCAGTAACACGAACACGAGTCGCCACAGGAACGCAGCCAACACCAGCGCCGCCGTCGCCAGCACCGACCCGAACACTTTCATCGCGCGCGACAGCCGAGCGGCCTGCAGCCCGTCGACGATCTCCGTATCGTTCAGGACGCGAAGTCCTGGCGGCGGATAGCGTCCTGTGGTCGCGACGCGCTGCCCCAGCCGCCATAAGTACCCCGCCAGGCCGAGCACCGGGCCTGCGCTGATGACGGTCAGCGCCGCGAACACCACGATCGTCCGCGAACGCAGATCCTGGACGAGCCAGGCTTCGAACGGCCCTCGAAACCGCGATGCGACGAGCAGTATCGCCGCAGCAATGGCGACGCCGGCTCCCAGAACGACGAACACCGTTCGGCGAATCGTGGGATCGGCTCGTTGAATGTTGCCCATGACGGCAAGCGGGTCGCTGGCTGCGAGGTCAGCGAGAAGAGTCCCGTTGACGAGACTCTGTGACGAGCCTGTCCAATGCCCCTGCGGACGGGCTCAATCGTACCACGTGACACGAACGGCTACGGCTTCATCTTGCGATAGACGACGACGTTCTTCACGAGCGAGGGATCTTCCTGCCGAAACGTAATCGTCATCGTCTGACCATCGTTCGAGATGACGCGCGTCGCGATGCCGAACACGCGGCCGGCATGCGAGAGCACCGCTTCGGCGGTGCGCGAGTCGATTCGCTTGAACCGGACGGCATCGTACGCTTCGGTGCCCGACACCGGGTATTCGTGATCGAAATCGGCGCGGTACTCGATCAGTTCCTGGCTGCCGTTGGGGAGGCGACGAAGGACGGTCCCCTTGACGCCGTCCGCGTCACGAGCGAATGTTCGCGTCTCGCTGACTGGCGCCGGCCCGGGGTAGTACCTCGACTTGGCCAGGTCGACCTGCCATACGCCGATCAACAGATCGAATTCATATCTCGACGCGTTCTGTGCGTGTACCGCGGCAACCGTGACGAGAAGGACGGCACACCACGCCGCGAGCCAAACGCCGAGACGCTTTGCCGAGACACGCATAAAGGCCTCCTGAGGATCCGGAGTCGCCGATGCGCCGCAGGGCGCTAGCCTAGACCCTCGAGGGGCGGAACACAAGGTCCGGCTGAGGGGTCCGGCTGAAGCCGGACGCTACACTATTGCTCTCGCAGAACCACCATCGGATCCACGCGAGCGGCGCGGAACGCGGGAATGGCGCACGCGGCAAGCGCGACGCTGGCGAGCACGGCGAGCACGACGCCGTAGGTCGACAGATCGCCCGGGGCAACCTCATACAGGAGCGTCTGCATGGCGCGT
>DASRJE010000085.1:0-60476 GCA_035649635.1 Vicinamibacterales bacterium
CTGTCGTCGTCGCCCGTGTGATTGGCGTCGCCGCCGAACGAGGCGCTGGCGGTCGCGGTGCCGGCGTTGGTGTTGTTGCTGTAGTTGACGGTCAGCACCTGGTCGAGCCCGCCTGCGCCGGTCGCCTTTGCCGAGCACGGCTCCTGCGCCGCGCCGTTGAAGGTCACGCTCACCGGGCAGGTCACCGTCGTTGTCGAGGCGGCCTTGGCGATGGTGAAGGTCTTGCTGTCGCTGCTGCCAGTGTGGTTGTCATCACCGGCGTAGCTGTAACTCGCCGTCGCCGTGCCCGCGTTGACGTTGTCCGCGTAGGTCGCCGTAGGCGTCAGGCTCAGACCGCCCGCACCCGTCACCGTCACCGTCGCCGGCGTGTGCGCCGCCCCCGTGTAGCTGAACGGTCCCCCGACGATGGTCACCACCGTCGTCGACGGCGCTTTGTCGATGCTGAAGGTCTTGCTGTCGCTGCTCCCGGTGTGGTTGGCATCGCCAGCGAAGGTGTAGCTCGCGGTGGCCGTGCCCGCATCAATGTTGTCCGCGTAGGTCGCCGGAGGCGTCAGGCTCAGCCCGCCCGCGCCCGTCACCGTCACCGTGCATGGCGTCTGCGCCGACGCATTGTAAACAAAGGGCCCCGCGGTGCACGTTACGACCGTCGACGAACTCCCTTGGGCGATCGCCACGGACTGCGTATTCGTGGCGGCGTTGAAGTTTGCCGTAGCTGCACCGCTAGCCCTAACGACGCAAGCTCCGGCGCTGCTGGAGCTAAACGTTGACCCACTTATAAAGGCACACGGTCCACTGACGACGCTGTACGTGAGTGCCGAGCTGTCAGTGTTCGTCGTCGTCGCGCTCACTGAGAAGTTGCCGCCGCCGAACGTGGGGGTGGGTGCTGTCGCGAAAGTGATCGTCGGCGTCGTCTTTGTGGTGGTGACGGTTATTGTGAATTGGTCGTTGCCGTCCTTCCAATCAGCAGGCGAAGCTTTGTAGGTGCCCTTGACTTTCCCAGTCAAGGTCAAGCCGTCTGGAGTAAAGGTAACACCGCAACTTGAGCTATTCGGCGGATTACTCTGCGTGAGGTTACAAGAAGGTGCTGAGAAGCTGCCGGTGAGCCCACCGGTCAAGCTCCAGTCTATCGATCCTTTCGGCCAGGTTGCGGTCGCAGTATTCGTGACCGTTGTGGTGCAAGTGGTTGGGCTCCCCGACGGAACACTGACTGGAGAACAGCTCACGCCGACGGTTGTTTCGGCTGCCCCATCTGTAAACGTCATCTGTGCCCGCGACTTCGACCCGGTCGCCGTCAGATAGAACCGCACACCGAAGTCGTGACCTTCGGGGGCCCACTGGTTCCAGGAGATGTTGCCGGCCGAGTCCGTCTGGACCTTCAGCACGTAGTCCTCGTGAACCGCCGGGTCCTCCTGGAACAGCAGCGTGACTTCCTCGTTTGCTTCCCAGCCTGACCCAGTGATCACAGCTAACTGGCCGGGCGCGTAGTCGTCCTTGTCCGTCTTGATCGTCGCGAAGCGGTACACCTCGGCGTCGTGCGCTCCAGCGCTCGCCGCAAACGCGAAACCTTCAATGCTCGTCGGACCGGCAAGCGCCGCAGCGCGCGGCGCGGCCATCACTCCGGTAGCGGTGAACGCACCCTCGCCGTACGAGTACGGATCGGGGAACACGGCGGGCAGGAACAGGTCGGTACCCGCGTTCGACGTGCCGCCGACGATGAGCACGCCACCGTTGTGCGGGAGAAGCACTGCGGAATGCCCCTGCCGGGCGATACTCATTTGCGTTTGGGCCATGGCGAACGATCGCGAGTAACGATCGTAGATTTCCGCTGACGCCAGATCAGCGGCTCCGTTGCTCCCGCCCGCGATCAGCACCTGTCCGTCGAGCAGCGTCGTCGCCGAGGCGTTCACGCGCGGCGTCTGCAGGCTCGTAGACAGCGGGGAGACGCTGTTCGTCTCCGGATCGAAAATAGCGGCAGATTGCAGCACGACGCCATCTGTCGTGGCGCCTCCAGCGACCAGCACGGTGCCGTCAGGAAGCGATGCCGCGACGTGACCGCGTCTCGGTTCCGCGAGCTGCGCGACGAGCATCGAGGTCCCCGCTGTCGGGTCGAACACTTCGATGTCGGTGGAGATCAGGCCGCCATCAGTCACGCCGCCGGTGATCACGATGCGACCGTCCTTGAGCAGCGTCGCGGTGTGACCGGAGCGTGGGGTAACGAGCACGCCGGCCGGAGTCAGCGAGTCGTTGACCGGATCGTAAATGGTGATGGTGTCGCTCAGCGTACCATCCGCGTTCAAGCCGCCGGCGATCAGCGTGCGGCCATCAGGGAGCGCAACCGATGCGCCGTTGGACAACGGCGTCTGTAGGTCTTGCACCGGTGCCCATGTGCCGACGGCCTGCGGAGCCTGTGCCAGCAGTGCTCCCGACGTGATAGCGGCGACGGCCAACACTGCGAATGTGACGAAGCGTCCTACCTTCACTCTCGTGCCCTCGTTCAGCAGCTGGCCGGGAGACGTTCCCCTGGCCGAAGGAGCTGCAAGTGAACGAAGGGCAAGCGCAGTGCCGCACAGCTGGGCTAACCCGCAGGTCTAAGCTGGGGAGAGAGAGACAGCGATCACGCGTGTCGCGAAGCGCATCACCGGGTAGAACTGCGATGTACGCACCGATCTCGATTCGTGTTACCAAGCGGATCACGGAAGCGTCATCTGGCGATAGCGGGATAATCGTCTGTGGCAACCAACATATGAAGGGACACGTCGTGCCGCTTGCGCGCCATCCCCGATAACATAGTTCCGGCGAATGGCGTATCGGGTAGCGACCACACTCTCACGGCACGCGGCGCTCGTACTATTGGCAGTCCTGGCGGCGACGCCTTCGTCTGCGCAGGACAGAGCTCCATGTCGGTTCATTTGCGAGCTCGCATGGAAAGTCGAGCCTACGATCACGATTGAGAACCTCGCGAACAGGCATCAAGTAGTCACCCCTGATGGGGTCACCGAACTCGTCGATCGCGAGCGGGTTTTCGAAGTCGTCCTGGCGCTCGACATGTCGACGAAAATCCCGTGGCTCGGGTTCACGGTAGAGGCGATTGCCTCTCCATTTAGCGATGACAACGTCGTCGAGCTCGAATTCGAGAGCAACTTTCAATGGCTGACCGAATCGATGACACGTGGGTGGCTCACGTCTCATTTCGACGTCGTCGATCAGTTCAGCCCCGCGGAACGCCCGGACGTGAGTCGCGCATACACACACAAGCTGGATTTCGAGCTCGACACTGCGCTGCACATGTTCAAGTGGATGCCCGAAGATCGGTGGCTCCATGGTGTCGAGTTCGAGACGTCACTCGACTATCTCGCCACGGGCGTCCCCAAGAAAGGCGACCTGTTTCCCGATAGTTCTCTCTACCTCGACGACGCAAGCAAATGGTCTCTGTCGTTCGTCTTCGTGATCCCGGTCGCACCGTTCTGAAAGTGAAGGCGTAACTGACATGCAGCGGATCCGCAGCACACGGCGTTTCTGGATGGCGGCATCGGTGCTGACCGTCGCACTGGCCGCGCTGATGGCTCGAGCCACGGCCGCCGGGCAGGCCGGACCAGCCGCCAGTCGCATCGGTTCGTTCACCGGTCAAGTGGTAAGCGCATCGGGCGCTGTGGCTGTTGGCGGCACAGGCTCGAATCCCGGCCATCCGGTTGTAAGCGCGACGGTGCATCTGGTGCCCGTCACCGGAATCGACGTTTCCACCCGCATGACAGCGAGTGCCATCTATGCGCCGCCGTTCACCGCCGAGGCGTACGACGAGCCGCTCGAAGATGCAATTCGGCTCAGTGGAAAGGAATTTCCGCAGGCGACGACGAACGCTCGCGGCGACTTCGTGATCGCGAACGTGCCTGACGGCCGGTACTTCATTCACGTGACGCCAGCCCCGAACGACACCGAGCACTTGCCAGGCGGAGATCACAGCCGGCAGAGCTATGCCGCGTCAGACGTGCGTGGTCAATCGATGACCATCAAACTCTCGAGCAGCCCGTCTCCGAACGCCCGGTTTGTCGGCAGCTCGTCATGTCTGGCTTGTCACAAGGACAAGCAGCACTGGCAGCGGACGGCGCACAAGCTTGGATGGACCGTACCAGAGGCGCCGGCGAAAATGCAGGACTTCTCTCGGCACCCCGAGTACTTCAATGCGATGGCGTCGTTCCCCGTCGTTGACGACTACCGGCGCGGAACGCGTCTCGAGCTGGGTGATTTCGATGAGAGCAGGGGAGACGACAAGTTCAAGCTGCGGGGGTTCGGCGATACGCGTGTGCCGATCGAGACAATCTATGCCGATGTCTATCTGTGGAAGAACGCCAGCGACGGCAAGTACTTCATCACCATCGTGAACCGGCTGAACCCGCAGGACCCGAACAGCCCGGCCCATCTCCAAATCAAACTTCTCTACGGCGGCGCCGTCCACGACCAGCGCTACATCGTCGCGGTGCCGCCAACGCTCGGCGAACGTCAGGGCTGGTACACGGTGCTGCGCTACAACATGACTGGCCGTGACAACCACCTGCATCGCGAGCGCCGCGTGTGGCACGACTACAAGTTCTACATGTGGTGGGCCGCCGGGCGAGACGGCCGATATGGAAGCTCCGACGATGTCCTTACGGCGCCACCGGTCAACACCAATGCCGTGCAGACGATGTGCGCCGGCTGTCACTTCACGGGATGGGAACGATATCAAGACAAAACGACAGGACAGTATCTCGCCCGCGCGGTGAACGACCCTGGCGGCGAGATGAACATCGATGATGACCCCGAGCTCGATGAGATCAACGTCGGCTGCGAAAGTTGTCACGGTCCGGGATCGGAGCACGTGGCGAACGGAGGTCGCTCGCGGTTTATCGTGAACCCGAGGTATCTATCGGCGGAGCGTTCGAGCGTGGTGTGCGGCCGGTGCCACGACCGCCGACAGGGGTATGGCGGGCCAACGATTGGCTATACGCAAGCGGTCACCGAGGCAGGAGTGCTGGCGCGACCGGGAATCAGCCGTCATGAACTCATTACGACCTATACCGATCCGGTCAAGAAGGGGCCGACCATGCGAGGGCCGGGACGCGAGGACAACATCTGGCCTGACGATGTCCATTCGAACAAGCCGCACCAGCAGTATGCGGATTTCCTGAAGTCCAAAATGTACAGGAATAGTCGTTTGCTAGTCACCTGTTCGGACTGCCACGACATGCACGGCGCGCCGCCGTACCGCCGATTCCTCCTTCACGATCCCGATGATTCGGGCTCACCTTTGTGCCAGCGATGTCATACGGTGGATGTCTCGGCTCACATGGACCGAAAGCTCAACGCGCGGATGAAGGGCGAGCAGACGCGCTGTATCGACTGTCATATGCCAGGGACGGCGAATACCGGTGGTATTGCAGGTGACTTCGGCCGGATGATCAAGACGCCTCCCTATACCAGTGCGCAGGAGGAGGAGAACAGCGCGTATTGGCAAGGTCCGCTCAGGTCGCATGTGTTCGACGTGCCTTTGAAAACCAATGTGGGCGTGAGCGGGGTACCGCCAGGACGCGCGATGCCCATTCCGTACACGAGCGCTTGCGGCACCTGTCACGTGGTGAACGAACTGCCGTTCAGGTAGGAGTCACTTCCTCGCGCGACTTGACAGCTCTGAACGCTCGGAAGAGCAACAGGTCGTACGCGATCTTCAGCGACCCGGCGATGAAAAAAGGCGCGCTGATCAAGGCCGGCTGCGCGAACAACAATCCCGCGAACAGCGGGCTCAGCGCCGCGCCCGTCGTCCGTGCCACGCCCGTGATGCCGGACGCGGCCGATCGTTCGTCGGAGTCGACGACGGCCATCACGTACGATTGCCTGGTTGGTACGTCCATCTGACTGATGCTGAAGCGAACGAGGAGCATCAACGCCGCAAGCGGCAGGGTCGGCATCAGCGGAATCAGGATCAAGAGCACATTGGACGGTAGATGCGTGAGGACCATCGTATTGATCAAGCCGATGCGATTCGCGATCCTGGAGGCCAGGAGCGCAGAAACGCCGGCCAGGACGTTCGCCCCAAAGAACAAGACTCCAAGCGTCTGCGGATCGATGCCAAACCGCAGGTAGAACCAATACGCCGCCAGGCTCTGGACGACGAATCCGCCGCCGAACGAGTCGAGTGCAAAGAGCCCCGACAGTTTCAGCACTACGCCCCGAGACCGGTGCACGCCGATGAGCGACATGTGCGCCGCACGTGCCTCCGAGGCGGGTGTCAGCCGCATGAACATGAGCGCCAGCCCAATGCCGATCGCGGCGTACGCGACGACGATCGCACGATAACTGTCGACAGGCGCCCATGAGGTTTGCAGCGCATGGGTCACTATCCCAGCCGCGAGTGCGCCGAGCGCGGTCGCGAGTGAGCCGGCCAGCGTGTACCAGGCGAAGACGTCCGTGCGGTTACGATCCGCGACAACCTGCGACAGTGCGGCCTGCTCGATAGACAGAAAGGGGCCGACCTCCTGACCGCTCGGGCTGATGACGCCGATAGTTCCAGCCACCACGAGCACCCAGAATCGCGTCGTGAAGCCGAACACGAGACCGGCCGCCGCCATCAACGCGGCACCGACGATCAATATCCGGCGACGGCCGATCCGGTCTGCCTGTGTCGTCAGATACAGCGAAATGAGTGTGTCGCCCAGCAGAGTGGCGGTGAGCAGCAGACCAACGTTCGACTCGGTCAGCCCGAGGCTCACGAGGTAGAGGACAAGGACAACAGACAGTCCGCCGTACGCGAAAAGCCTGATCGATCGCGTGGCGAAGAGCAGCCATCCGTCGGACGTGAGATCACGAAGCGTCGCCGGCATTCAACCGCTCGCCGAGGCCACCAATCGCCGGCGAGGGCGCCGCGCGTGCAGCCTATCGCCAGTTTATCGGCTGGGCCTGTGCCCCGGTAAAGAAGAAAGATACAAGCGGCCCCGAGGGCCGTCTGGATGGGGTAAGATCGTGTGATCAACGGGCCCAAAACCCGGTAGCCCGCAGCCAGAGACTGAACATGAAGCGTCAAGAACGTCACCACCTCAAAGAGAACGAACTGATCCACAGCATCGAAGCCACGCGCGACTTCGTGGAATCGCGGAAACGCGAGATCGGGATGGGCGTGATCGTCGTTCTCGTCATCGTTGCCGTGGGCGTCGGGGCACTGTTCTACAGGCAGCGCAGCCAGTCGCGTGGTGTGGAACTGCTCGCCGAGGCGATGGTGGCACTGAACGCGCGGGTCGTGCCCGCGGGGGCGGGAACCCAGGGCACGGGCGAGGATATTCCCGCCTCGGCGTCGCTGGGCGCGACGGGAAGCTTTGCCACTGAGGGTGCGAAGTTGACCGCCGCGTTGCCCAAGCTGCAGGCCGCGTCGGATGCGTACCCCGACAGCGCCGCGGGAATCACTGCCCGTTATCACCTCGCCAGCGCACTCGCCGCGCTTTCCCGGCACGATGAAGCAATCAAGCAGTTCGACGAAGTGATCAGGCGCGCTGGAGGCGGAAGCATCTACGGACGAATGGCGCGACTGGGGAAGGCCGATACGCAGGCTCGAGCGGGACAGGTCGACGCCGCCATCGCGACCTGGAAGGAAATGGCCTCGTCGACGAGCGGCGAATTTCCAGTCGACGCGATCTTGATGGAATTGGCGCGCGCCTACGCTCAGAAGGGCGAGAAAGAGGAGGCGCGCAAGACCTTCAGCCAGTTAATCGACCAGCACCCCAACTCACCATACACAGCAGAAGCGCGGTCAGAACTCGAAATCCTCAAGGGCTGAGCCTCGGGTTCCTGCCAAAGGAGAGTACGCTCGGTCTGACGTCGCGAAGCGCGTTGAAATCGCCGACCGCGTTCAGGTGCAGTCCGTCGAGCCCCTTTTGCGCGACGATGACGTTTGTCTTGTTCCAGATCGGAATGTAGGGAGCGTCAGCAGCGATGAGTTTCTGCGCGTCGCTGTAGTAGCGCTTGCGAGTGGTCTCGTTCAAGGCCGTTGTCGCCAGATCGAGAAGATGATCGACCTGATCGTTCCGGTAATGACCTCGATTGAATCCCCCGGGCGGCACTTCCCGGGAATGGAAGACACGCCGCAACATATCCGGATCGATCATCGCGCCGCCCACCCACTGCAGCGCGAAGAGCTGGAAATTTCCCTTCACAACGTCGTTGTAGAACGTGGCGAACTCGTACGACCTGACGTCCAGGTTGATGCCGACGGCGCCCAGGTCGTGTTGAATGGCGGTTGCCTGGAGCCGCGTTTCTTCGTTCGTCGAGATCTTCAGCGAGAGTGTCAGCCGAAAACGAGGTCCGCTGCCGTCGGGGTCTGGATAGCCTGCTTCGTCGAGCAGTCGTCCGGCGCGATCGGGGTCGAACGTGAAACGAAAGACGTCGGGCTCGAAGGCCCACGCCAGATCCGGCACCAGGCCAACTGCGGGACGCCCCAGCCCGCGTCGCAGGTATTCGATGATGGCGTCGCGATTGGTTGCGTAACCGATGGCGTGTCGTACGCGGATATCGGCCAAGACCGGATCTCGCAGGTTGATTCCCAGGTAGGAGTAGTCGAGTCCGGGCGATCGTTCGATCGAGAACTGGCCGCTCTTTTCGAGCTGATGCACGATGTCGGGCGGCAGGTCGTTGACGACGAGATCGGTGGTGCCCTTGCGGAGCTCGAGGCCTCGCATCGTGTCGTCAGGGATGACTTTCATGACGATGCCGGCGTTGTCGGGCAGGCCTTCCCAATAACGCTCGAACGCCGAGAGGACGAGGGTGTCGTCGGCGTCATAGCGGACGAAGCGATATGGGCCGGTTCCGATTGGAGCTGTCTTCAGGGAGTCGCCGGCGTCGACGGGAACGATTGGCGGGACGCCCGTCAGCTGCATAGGAAACGCGGCGAACGGCTCGGTCAACGTGAAAACGACCGTGTAATCGTCGAGCGCTGCGACGTCTTTCAGCGCCCGGAACGCGCCCCGGAACGGCGAGGGCAGCGCCGGGTCGAGGATGCTCTTGAAGGTGTAGACGACGTCTCGCGACGTCAGCTCGTGGCCATCGTGAAACATGACACCGCGATGCAGGTAAGCGATGTAGGTGAGCGGGTCGGGATTGTCGAAGCGCTCCGCCAGGGCCGGCCGGATGCGAAGGTCGTCGCCATGTTCGAGCAACGGACTGTAGATGAGCTGCGATATTCGCTGCGTCGCTTCGTCGTTGCTGAGCCGCGGATCGAGCGTGTTCGGACCAGACCGAACGGCGATGGTGATGATGCCGGGATCGGCGGGCGTCCGCGATTGAGAGCACCCTGCAAAGACCACCAGTAACGCGAAACTCAGAATGCAGAATGCAGACAACACTCGGCTGGACGATTCGCGACGCTGTCTGCAATGTGAATTCAGCATCCTGACCAGCCAAGGGCTACGTGTCGTGAGAGAGCTTTTTCAATTCAGCTAACAACTCGAGCGCCTGACGGGGAGTCGTGTTATCGACGTCGATCGCCTCGAGTCGCGAGAGGACATCTTCTGCTCGTTTGTTCGTGCCCTCGGCCGGTGTGGCGAACAATCCCAATTGCGCCGTCGCCGGTCCACCGGCTGCACCTGACAGCGTGGGGCGGCCGCCACGCGACGCCTCGTCCCGCTCGAGCCCGGCGAGGATCTCCTGCGCTCGCGTGACCACGCTCGCCGGTAGCCCTGCCAGGCGCGCGACCTGGATACCGTAGCTGCGGTCGGATCGCCCGCTGACGATTTTGCGCAGGAAGATGATTTGATCCTTCCACTCGTGGGCGGACACGTGCGCGTTGACGACACCAGGAAGTGCGTCCGCCAGGTCCGTCAGTTCGTGGTAATGCGTAGCGAACAGTGTCTTCGGTCGAGCCCGGGCGCTGGTCGCCAGGTACTCAGCGACGGCCCAGGCAATGCTCAAGCCATCAAAGGTCGACGTACCGCGGCCGATCTCATCGAGAACCACGAGACTGCGAGAGGTGGCTGTATGGAGAATGTTGGCCGTCTCCTGCATCTCGACCATGAAGGTGGATTGCCCGCGAGCAATGTTGTCCGATGCCCCGACGCGCGCGAAGATGCGGTCCACGACCGGCAGCTTGGCATGGCGCGCCGGAACGAAGGATCCGATCTGCGCCATCAAGGGGATGAGGGCCGTCTGCCGCAGGTAGGTCGACTTGCCGCCCATGTTGGGGCCAGTCAGCACGACCAGCTGGCGGCTCGTGCCGTTGAGATCGATGTCGTTCGGGACGAACGCGTCCGCGAACCGCTCGACGACAGGGTGTCGGCCGTCGGCGACGACGAACTCGTCACCCTCATGAAGATGAGGCTTGGTGTAGTTGGCGATCGCCGCCGTTTCGGCGAGTCCGGCCAGGACGTCAAGTGTGGCCAGCGCGCGGGCCGTGTCCTGGACTCTCGACGCTTCCGTCGCCACGCTCGATCGCAGTGCCTCGAAAATCTCGAGCTCCCGGGCGAGGATTCGCTCGTCGGCGCCAAGGACTTTCTCTTCGTACTCTTTGAGCGGCTGCGTGGTGAATCGCTCGCCTCCCGCAATTGTCTGTTTGCGCAGGTAGTCGGCGGGCACCAGATGCAGGTTGGCCTTCGAGATCTCGATGTAGTACCCGAACACGCGATTGAAGCGAACCTTGAGCGACGAGATCCCGGTCCGTGTCCGTTCTCGGTCCTCCATCTCGGCGATCACCTGCCGGCCCGAGCGGCTGATCGCTTTGAGCTCGTCGAGCGCCGGATCGACACCGTCTCGAGTGAAGCCGCCTTCTCTGACGATCGCGGGTGGCTCGTCGAGGAGGGTGCGCTCGATCAACGCGCGAACATCAGCAAGCTCGTCAAGTTCGGCCAGCAGGCTGCGCATCAGCGGCGCCTGGCAGTGATCGAGGAGCAGCTTGATGCGCGGCACCGCCTCCAGAGACAGTCGAAGGGAGACCAGGTCGCGCGGTCCCGCGGTTCCCAGCGCGACTCGGCCAATCAACCGTTCGAGGTCCTGGACACCCTTGAGCGTGTCGCGGAACTTGCCTCGCTCGGTGGAGCGGAACGCCAGCTCCTCAACCGCATCGAGTCGATCGCGAATGCGCTCGAGCGCGCACAAGGGCCGCAGCAGCCACGCGCGCAGCAGGCGGCCGCCCATCGACGTGATCGTTCGATCGATCTCGTGTAACAGTGAGCCCTGCGCCCCGCCTTCGCTGCCTGATACCACTTCCAGATGCTTGAGCGTGATGGGATCGATGATGAGGCTGTCGCCGCTCGTTCGATAACCGATGGCACGGACGTGCGCGAGATCGGCTTTCTGTGTGTCGCGCAGGTACGTGACCAGCGCCCCGGCGGCCTGAATTGCCGCCGTTCGCCCTTCGAGACCAAAGCCTTCGAGGCCGTGCGTCTTGAGCTGGTCGAGCAGCGCGCGGCGGGCGGCCTCCGGTTCAAAGCTCCAGCCCTCCGCCATCGTGACCGCTGGTTCGAAGCGCGTGAGCACCACGAGCCGCTCGACAACCGACGGCTTCCCCTGGTCGTTCGAGACGACCAGCTCCCGCGGTCGAAGCACGGCAACTTCATCGGCCAGGGCGTCGAGCCCAGCCGGGCCGTGATACTCCGCCGCGCTAAATTCACCGGTCGAGAGATCGATGAGGGCAGCGCCGAATACGATCTCCCGCGATCCAGATGCGGCGATCGCCATCAGGAAGGCCGGCTCACGCGCGTCGAGATAACTGGCATCGGTCAGCGTTCCTGGTGAGACCACGCGCACGACTTCGCGCCGCACGAGCCCTTTCGCCTTCTTGGGATCCTCGACCTGCTCGCAGATCGCGACACGGAATCCTTTCCTGACCAGGCGCGCGATGTAGCCGTCGGCGGCGTGAAAGGGGACACCACACATCGGGATTCCGTTGCCGCCGGCGTCTTTGGATCTCGATGTCAGCGTCAGCTCGAGCGCGCGCGCCGCCACCAGCGCGTCCTCGTAGAACATCTCGTAGAAGTCGCCCATCCGGAAAAACACGATCGCGTCGCGGTACTGACGCTTGGCGTCCAGGTACTGACGCATCGCAGGCGTGGCTGTGGCGGTCTGGGCCATCTCGGCTGAACTATTATCCATCTATGGTCGTTCTCGCCCTCGACACCACGACGTCAGCAGGCAGTTGCGCGCTCGCTGTCAACGGGGCCGTCATGCGTGAAGAGGGTAGTGATGCGGCGCTACCGCCCGCCACTCGATTGCCTCTTGACCTGATCGTGCTCCTCGAGCACGTCAATATGAAGCTGGGAGATGTCGACGCGTTCGCCGTCGCAACGGGACCTGGTTCGTTCACCGGCCTGCGCATCGGCATTGCGACGATGCAGGGGCTGGCATTTGCGGCAGGGAAGCCGCTGGTGGGCGTGTCTGCGCTGGATGCGCTCGCGCGAATCGCATTGCAGGATGCGACAGGCGATCGGATCGCCACGTGGGTCGACGCGTGGCGCGGCGAGGTGTACGCCGCGCTGTACGATGGCGAGAGTGAAGTCGAAGCGCCGGTCGTCGCGAGCCCCCACCAGGTGTTGAGCACTCTCAGAGGGACAGGGACCATCTTCATCGGCGATGGTGCCCGTACGTATCGCGACGAGATTCAGAGGGCCATGGGAGAAACCGGGCGCGTCGCCGCTATGCCGACGCCTCTTCTGGCCGGTACGATTGCCGCCCTGGCGGCCGTCAGAGCAGATGCGTATTCGCCGCCACATGCGATTCGACCGCTCTACGTCCGGCGGACCGATGCAGAGCTCGCCAGGGATGCGCGTGCAACCGGATAACACACCCGGATACTGGATCGATCGCCTCGACGGCGATCGGGATCTCGACGGCGTCCTGTTTGTCGAGTCAGAGACATTCACCAATCCCTGGACTCGTGAGATGTACGCGTGGGAGCTCCAAAACCGGGCGGTCTGTCACATCCTGGTCGTGCGCACGGCCAATCGACCGGTGGTCGGCTTCTGTGCGTTCTGGCTCGTGGTCGATGAAATCCACATCAACAACGTGGCAATCCTGCCCGACCTGCGCGGTCAGGGGATCGGTACCGCCCTCATGAACCGCGTCTTCGACGAAGCAAAGCGTCTTGGCGCGCGGCGCGCGACGCTCGAGGTCCGCGCGTCCAATGCGGGCGCGCGACGGCTGTACGAGCGACTCGGGTTTTACGTCGCGGGGACTCGTCGTCACTACTACACCAACCCAGTCGAAGACGCCCTCATCCTCTGGCGCGATGGATGAGGCCTCACCTGGTGGCGCGACGGTTGAGACAAGGTGCGCGCCGGCGGTTCAAGTCGTTTAGCGATGAGGCTTTAGACCCTCATGGCTTTTAAGGATTGAGCGCCGGGCGTGCGTGTGTTACCGTCATGTTACTGGCGCCCGTCACGTCGAAGTTCACCTTCTTCATGAAAGGAGGGTGCGGCCTATGAGTGCAGCAGAAGCGCAGGAGGTAAAGAGCCTCTTGCTGCGAAGCAACGATCAATATCGCCAGCTTTCAGAACGCCACCACCAGCTGGACGATCGGTTGAGCGAACTCACTCAACTCCCTTACCTCACCACCTCAGAGCAATTCGAAGAAGTTACTCTCAAGAAACGAAAACTAGCCCTCAAAGATCAGATGGAGCAGATGGCGCTCGAGTACGCCAAGACCCATTTCAGAGCCTCCTGAACCTCCAAAGAAACCGGGTTCAGTTTCCTGGGTGAGCCTCGGAAGCTAGACCCGGTTTCTGTCTTCAGGGCGGTTGAGTCCGGCGAAGCCGGACAACTACTTATGCGAAATCGCTCTCTGGACCGTCCAAGTTGCGTATAGACCCTGCCGGTTGGCCCTTCATCCTTGGGGCGGCGGTTATCACTGCCTTTGTTTGGCTGCTAATGGGGGCCGTGCTGGGCGTGCCCCTGTTGGTCGTTTCCAGTTTTCTGCTGTTCTTTTTTCGCGACCCCGACCGCGTCCATGACGCTCCGCCGAGCGCCGTGCTGTCGCCGGCCGACGGGCGGGTCATGGTAGCGGGCGAGCCCACGGGCGAGGCGACGCCGCCGGGAAACTGGCAGCAGGTGAGTGTGTTCCTGTCTCCGATGGACGTGCACGTCAATCGGATACCGGTCAGTGGCCGCGTCATACGGGTGGAGTATCATCCGGGGCGGTTTCTGCCCGCATACAAAAAGGAATCGGGCGATTTGAATGAACGCTCGGAGGTCACCATCGATCACGCGGGTCAGCCGATCGTGGTTCGGCAGATCGTCGGGGTCCTGGCGCGCCGGGTCGTCTGCCGGACGCGGGAAGGCCTGAACGTCAAAGCCGGTGAGCGCTATGGCGTGATGAAGTTCGGCTCGCGCATGGATGTCTTCGTCCCCGCCGACGCCATCCTGCGCGTTCGAGTCGGCGATACCGTGGTCGGCGGCGTAACCGTCATAGCCACCCTCACGTCAGCGAAAACGACACCGGGTGTGATTTCCGAGCGCGACGAGTGGAAATCACACCCGGTGTCCTAGGTTGGAGGCGCACAATGCAGGCTGACGAGCATTCGCAACGGCGTAGGCTCCTGAGACTCCGACCGCTCAAATCGAGGCCCGAGCGTGCGCGGCGGTTCCGCCGCGGGGTCTACCTGCTGCCGAGCATGTTCACGATGGCGAACATGTTCTGCGGCTACGCCTGCATCGTCCATGCAATGCGAGGGGAGCTTTCGACGGCTGCGCTGTTCATCGGCTTTGCCTTCGTCCTCGACATGCTCGATGGCCGCATCGCGCGGATGACAGGCACGACGAGCGCCTTTGGCGTGGAATTCGACTCGCTGGCCGACGTGATCTCCTTTGGAGTGGCTCCGGCTATTCTGTCGTTCAAATGGGGTCTCGAGCCGCTCGGTCAAATCGGCTGGGCTGCGGGGTTCTTGTTTGTGGCGGCGGCGGCCGTCAGGTTGGCTCGCTTCAACATCCAGGCGGCAACGCAGGACAAACGCTATTTCGTCGGCCTGCCCAGCCCCGCGGCGGCGGTCGTGCCCGCCGCTACGGTGTTTGCGTATCCGGCGGGCTTCCAGGGATACGCGGAAGCGTGGCCCGTGCTGAGCATGGTCATCGTGCCCGCGCTCCTCATGGTGAGCACGATTCGGTATCGCAGCTTCAAGACGCTCGATCTTCAATCGCGTCGGAGCTATCCAGTCCTCTTCCTCGTCGCAGTGGGGCTCGCGGCACTGGCTTCGTCGCCACGCTTCCTGCTGCTGGCAATGGCTTACACCTACCTCGCCTCGGCGTTTATCGGTCTGGCATGGCACAGGCTTCGTCGCCGGCCACCTCAGAAGGAAGAGAGCGAGGAGCTAGTGGCGGAGCGCCGGTAGGGAAATCTCCACCGTCGTACCTTGATCGCGCACGCTGTGCACCGTAATGGTGCCGCCGCTCAGCTCCACATTTCGCTTTGCGATCGGCAACCCCAGCCCCGTCCCACTCGCCTTGGTCGAAAAGTAGGGCTCAAAGGCTCGCGCCAGCGCTTCTTCGTCCATCCCCACACCGGTGTCTGACACCGAAATGTGAACGGAGCCATCCTCAGCGCTGGCTGTCACGCCAAGCGTCCCAGAACTTGGCATCGCGTGAAGCGCGTTCTCGACGATGTTCGTGATAGAGCGCGAG
Organism: Vicinamibacterales bacterium; assembly: GCA_035649635.1. Lineage (GTDB taxonomy): Bacteria > Acidobacteriota > Vicinamibacteria > Vicinamibacterales > UBA2999 > Gp6-AA40. The sequence goes on from DASRJE010000085.1 coordinate 15,619, forward strand.
ATGAGATTGCGATCGACAAAAACCGAGGGAAGTGCCGCCGGGATCGTCAGGTTCATACGGATGCGTCCATCAAGCCCCGCCCGATACGGATCGACGATTTCGTGAAGCAGAGCGGCGACATCGACCTCAACGGGTCTGGCCGTCGGCGACGAGGCAAAGCTCGAAAATTCCGAGGCGATCTGCCGGAGGAGTTTGACCTGCGCGAGAATCGTCGCCACGCATTCCTGGAGAACAGGTCCGAGCGGTTCTCCGCGGTCGGCATGGACGCGTCGCAGATGCTCGGCGTTGAGCTGAATCGGCGTCAGCGGGTTCTTGATTTCGTGTGCGACCTGCCGCGCCATCTCGGCCCACGCCTCGAGTCGATGCGTGCGCTCGAGCTCACCACGCTGGCGCTGCAGATCCGCAGCCATGCTGTTGAATGCCTCGACCAGCCGCCGCAGCTCGTCGGACGAAGTCGCGGCGATGCGGGCATCGAGATCGCCACGCGCAATGCGCCTGGTCGCGCGCGTCAGGCGATTGACTGGATCGGAGATTCGCTCTGCCATCGAGTAGCCAAGGCCAGCGCCGGCGAGGATGAAGAGAAGCGCCGCAAGCAAGGCTCGACGATCGAGCGTGTCGAGTTGATCGTCGATGTCACGCTGTCGGGATGTCAGCGGCACAGTCAGGATCCCGAGCTGGCGTACTGGAAGCGGTGTCGCGGCCACGAGGTACTCGAAGTCACCGATTCGTTCCCGTGTCACTGATGCGGCTTCGTTGCGCAAGGCGAGGGCGTGATAGACGGCGGCGTCCACGCGAGTTGGAAGAAGACCGGATGCGAACAGATTGCGCTCGCTGGTCGCGAGCAGACGCGCCCCGACGAACATGTTCACGTCCTGATCGATGAGGCGGCTGACCCACACCATCAGGTTGTCGTCCACGCCTAACCCCAACTGCTCGGCTCGAGGTGCGGCCAAATCCTCTACCACGCGACCGGCCGCCGACGCGGTACGAATCGCCTCCTGTTCGATAGTGGCCTCCATTTGCGCGGCGACGTAATTGCGCGTGACGAGCACCAGCGCCACAACCGGCACGATGACTGCCGCGACGAACGCGAGAAACAGCTTTCGATAGAAGCTGGCCCTCAACTCTCGCAGGAGTGCTGAGCCACCCAGCTCGCGCCGACTGAGGATCTTGAAGACGGCATTCGCCAGGAGCAGCAGCACGTACACGAGCAGGGCCAAGACAGTGACTTCGGCTAGGTTGACCAGGTGATCCAATGGAGCAATCACGGGAAACCCGAGCGCGTAGATGCCACCACGATCGTTGAGGAGGTAGACGTCATAACGCTGCTGACCGCGCGCCAGTTGCGCCCACACCGCGGCGCGCGAATCCTCGACGCGCGCGAAGACCTCGTCAGGAAGCGGCCACGCGGTCGCGCCATCTGAGTACAGCGTCGAACGGCTCCAGCCGTAGACCGCGAACTCGACGTCGCGCCCGGTCAGCCCTTCTCGTTGTAGACGATCGGGCGGCAGGAGCAACTCGACGTAAGGATTTCGAGAAGAGATGAACGGCAGATTCCCGTAGTCGTCGGGAAGCGCATGGACGACGATCGAGCCGAGTGGTTTGCCTTTCGGACCGTTCGCGCAGAACGCGCGTCCCGCGTGAAGGACACGACGCTCCTCAGCGAAAAATGGCGCGACTTCTTCGTAGAGATCCCAGTCGCACGATCGCTCCTCGGATGTCGGCGGGGCAGTCAGATCCTCAGGAAGGTTGAAGGCGAATCGACTCACCAGCTTGCCGTCGGGGCCATATAACTCGACCGATGACGTGATCGGATACGTGGCGAGAGCCGTTGTCTGCCAGACCTGAAATGCGCGATCGGTCAGCGCCTCGCTCCCGGGCGCCACCTCGGTCGTGATCAGCTCCACGAGCTCGGGGATGGCGTCGATCTGACTGAGACTCTGCTGAACCTGCATCTGCACGTTCTGCCTCAGGTTTCGCACCTGCGGTGCGAATCTCGCTTCGACGAAGTCCTCCTTGGCGTCCTGGGCAATCTGCACGACGGTGGGATAGAAGGCGAACGCTGGCGCGATCATCGGCAGCGTGAGCAGCATCAGTCGAAAGGCTTGCGAACCATGCCGATAGCGGGCCGCGAGTCGAGCAGCCGTAACGGCAAGCCCAATCGCGATGAAAATGGCGGCCAGCAGCGGAAGCGACCGTGCGCCTGTTTGGCCGGCAATCAATTGCCAGGCGAATGCGGGGACCGTCCAGGCCAGCAACGTCACGAACCAAATGCGCCACCCGGTTCGTGGAATGCGCCACCGATGGAGTGCCACTCGCAGAAGGACGACGGCCAGGCCGATGGCCGAGGCATGCGCCATCAACAGCCCCACCTGCATCGTCAATCGCGACGCTTCCCAGGGATGGAGAGAAAAGTGAAGAAGGTCGAGGTTGGTATGCGTGATCGTGTCGCGCAGCAACGCGACGTGGCCCAGGAGGACGGCTGCGACGACGAACCCCGCCAGGACCTGCGTCATCAGGAAAGACAGAGGAGCGCTCGCGACTGCGCGCCTGTTCTGGCGTGCGTGCAAGCGAAGCGACTCGATCGCGAACAGAACCAACGTGACGAGGGCGAACGCCGCACCTGCGGTCAGCAAGAAATCAAACGATGAGGTCAGGAGTGGCGGCAGCAACGTCGACGCGTACGCCACCCCTGAGAACATCGCCGCATCCGACCAGTCCGCCGGCGAGGCGGCGCGCAGGATTATCCGCGCGATTACGATTGCGACACAGACCAAGCCCAGGGCCGTCACGTGCACACGCACGGAGCGCGAGCGGTTTCGCCAATCCAGCAGCGGACCCGTGAAGAGCAATACCGTAACGGCGATGGCAGCCAGCGCCGCGGACCGGGTCGCGGCCTGCCAGCGGCTGCGAGTGGCTGCAAGCTCGTCTTGATCGATCGTCGCTGTGAGCAAGCGACTACCGGCAGGATCCTCAATCGCAAATGTCGTGGCGCCATCGGCCGTAGGCTCACCCTCGTACCGCAGTTGCAGCGAGACGTCCGCGATCCAGGTGGGGAAGCGGAAGGCGTCGGTGTCCTGTTCCTGGAGGCCGCTGACGCGCCGGCCGGTGGCGTCCACGCTAATCGTCACCGGACGTTCGACGGCAATCGTTCCGATCCGCGTTCCCTTCTCCATGACCGGTTGCACGTACATCAACCGCAGACCAGAGGCGCCAAGCGCAGCGAACCACGCTTCTTCGCCTTGAAGACGATCGGCCAATAGTTCCGTAGGACGCCCTGCCCACGCCACGGGCCCACCGTCGGCGGCGTAGATGGTCAGGGCGGAGTCAGACGGATCGTCTTCGGAAACGACGGCCGCGGTGCTGGTCAACAGCCGTCTCACCGCGCCGGTGTCGCCGTCGATTGCCGCGTGAATCGTCGCCGGATCACCGGTCTCGAGCGCCATCTCGCGCAGGCGTCTCGCCATGCGGTCGAAGGCGGAGCGAACCTCCGTCTCGACCCGCATCCGCATGCCGGCATCATCTACGCCGAGCACGACGCGCTGTGCCAGCGAGCCGGCCGCCAGCATGAACAGGGCGCAAATGGCCCCACCCGCCCCAATGCGCAGTAATGAGCGCCCGGACATCAACAACATTGTAGATTTCAGATTGTGTCGAAGGGTGGAATTCGGGAGTTGAATTCAGGAGTACCATTAATAACCCCCGTGTTCTTTCCGTTCACGCTCAAAGATGTTCTCAAACGCGGTGCGCTCGTGGCGGCCGCGAACTGGCCCATCGCAATCGTCCAGGCGATCGCTGATTCTCTGTTCAAGCTCCTCATTGCCGCACCGCTCATCGGTGGCGTGTTTCTCGTCGCGCTGGTTGTCGGGGCGGAGCCCGTCGAACTGATGTCGCTCGAGTGGCGGCAACTGGCAACGACAATCGCATCCACACTGTGGGTGCGCCCGGCAGTACTGGCAGCCTGGGTCGCCGCGCTCGCGGTTGTTCTCGTCGGTGGATCGCTGTTCGTGTTCCTCGTCAAAGGCGGGACGGTGGGCGTGCTCGTACGCGGTGAGCGCCAGGCTGGGCTGATCGAGCGTCCGCCCTTGATGGCTGAATCAATAGGACGCGCATCGGCCTTTTCGATCGAGACATTCACTGAATGTGCAAACGGGCTGTTCCCTCGTTACGCCCGTTTGGGCCTCGCGTTGAACGCCGTCTATCTCGCGTCTGGCAGCGCCTACTTTGTACTCCTCGCTCGCGCCGCGGAAAACGGCTGGGGACTGCCCGCGCTCCTGACGGCAGCGTTCGTTGGATGGATCACCGGCGTCAACCTGTTTTACTTGCTGACTCAAATCGTGATCGCAGCCGATGATTGCTCCGTTGGTGTGGCCGCAACGCGCGTCGTGGGGTTCCTGCAGCGAGAAACCCGCGCGGTTGCTGGAGTGTTCCTGATCATCCTCGGACTGGTCGCGCTGGCAACGGGTGCCTCGATCCTGGCAACGGCGGCGTTGTGGCTCGTAGGATTTGTGCCACTCATCGGATTGGCGGTGCTTCCGCTTCAACTCCTGGCCTGGGTGCTGAGAGGCCTGGTGTTCCAGTTCATTGCGCTCGCGTCGGTCGGAGCCTATCTAAAGATCTATCGCACGGGATCGGCTGAAACGGTCGTGCGTCCGCTGGCTCCGGTCAAAGCTTCATGACCGACTACACGAAGTTCCTTTCACCAACCGGCCGGCAACTGACCGAATCGGCTATTCGGCGCATGGGCACGGTCGTGGCACGCACCAGCGACATGGTGTCGTTTGCTCCAGGGTATCCCGACGCGTCGCTTTTCCCGTGGCAGGAACTCCGCGAGATCAGCGCCGGCCTGCTCGATGGCCACGATGCAGACACGCTGCAATACGGCCCGACCCGCGGTTACAGGCCACTGCTCGAAACCGCATTGAGTGTCCTCGAGCAACGAGCCGTTCATGCACACCTCGAACAACTGATCGTCACGAGCGGCTCTCAGCAAGGGATCGATCTCATTGCGCGCGTGCTTGTCAGCCCCGGCGACGTCGTGCTGGTCGAGCTCCCGACATTCACCGGCGCGATCGCCGCGTTCAAGAACATGCAGGCGGAGTTGCGAGGGGTCAGACTCGAGGATGACGGGATCAGTCTCGAGCACCTCGATGATGTCTGGCAGCACGCAACCAATGCTGGCCGGGCCGTCAAACTGTTGTATCTGGTCCCCAATTTCCAGAATCCAACAGGATCGCTTCTCGCCCTGACCAAGCGCAGGCACGTGCTCGAATGGGCGGAGCGTCGCGACGTGTTGATCGTCGAAGACGATCCTTACGGGCAGCTGTATTTCGAAGATGTCGCGACCGAGGCGGAGACGCGGCCGATCTGCGCAGACGACCGAAACGGTCGCGTGCTGTATCTCAGCACGGTCTCCAAGATGCTCGCACCGGGCTTCCGGGTCGGGTGGATGAAGGCGCCCGCGGCATTAATAGAGCGCTTCGACACCGCCAAACAGTCAACCGACCTCACGTCCGGGATTCTGGACCAGCACATCGTCCACGAAGCACTCCGTCTCGGCGTCGCCGAAAGGCTGGCGCCGCGATTGCGTGATCTCTACCGGCACAAACGTGACGTCATGGCGCATGCGATCGGCGCCAGACTCGGATCCCGACTGACCTGGCCGACACCCAAGGGAGGCTTCTTCATCTGGGCTACGCTTCCCGAAGGGCACACCGACACCGAGTTGCTGGAGCGCGCGCTTCAACACGGAGTGATCTTCGTCGTCGGCAGCGCGTTCCACGTCGATGGCAGCGGCCACAACACGATCAGACTTTCGTTCTCTGCGCCTACCCCCGAGCGCATCGAGGAGGGAGCACGACGACTGGCAGAGGCTTTCGGTTAACTCCCAACTCACAACTCCCAAATTTCCAACTCCCAGTGCTACGAACCTGCACTCACTTAGTGGTTTGGGAGTTGGAAGTTGGAGGTTGGGAGTTTGGAATTGAAAAAGGCTCCCTGCTCAGAGGTCGCCCCGGGAGCGTTTGAATCGGGGCGAGCGGAGGCTCGCGAAACATCATCCCGGATGGCCGAAGCCCTATGGCGCGCGCGTCGCGAGTGATCACGACGATGGCGACGCGGAATGGTTCGAGTGTGGAATCGACCAGGGGCACGCCCTGCAGATCGGCGGCCACCGAAAACGTGGCGATCGGCATTCCGCTCGTCGCATCGAACGTCGTCAAAGTGGGATCGTTACCGGTCACGAGGACAATGCCGCCGAAGGTCGAGGGCGGAGCGATTGTGCGCGTCGTGAGATTTCGCTTCCACACTTGATTGCCGCTCCCACGGCGCAGCGCGCGTAAGAGGTTGTCGAGCGAGGCGACATACACGAAGTCGGCGTTTGCCGCCGAACCAACGACATCTCCTCCGGCACGCGATCTGTACGCGAGTCGGCCCGTCGAAGCCTCGAGCGCATAAAAATTGTTATCGGTCGAACCCACAAAGACGCGATCGCCCGCCGCGGTGGGGCGGCTCAGCACACCAGCAAGTTCTCGCTGCCACTCGAGGTGACCATCGCTTTCGGCGTAGCGGCTCAGGCGACTGCCACTCGACACGAAAACGCCGGTCGCGTTTGCCACAATCGTCGCTGAAGCGATCGGCATCTCGATCATGTGCCGCCATGCTTCAGATCCCTTCGATCGATTCAGCGCCAGCAACTGATTCGGCTTCGCGAGAACAAAGATCACGTCGCCTTGAAGGGCGGGGGCTGCCACCAGTTCCGCATCGAGAGGCGTTCGCCAGAGCAGCGTGCCGCTCGAAACGTCGACGGCCTGAAATTCGTTGGCGCTGGCTGCGTACAAGACACCATTCATTACGATCGGCGTCCATGAGCTGGAAAGCTCGATCGACCACTCGACTTCTCCCGTCTCGCGATTGAGCGCAACGATTTGCCCGGACTGAAGGGGGATGTATGCACGCGTCTCGTCTAGCGCGCCCTGCGCTGATGGCGGCGACGGAAGAGAGACGGACCATGCCTCCTCAGCCGGAAGCAGCGGCGCGGGCAAAGGTTTTCGCGTAGCGTTCTGCTGACCGGCGAGAGCTTGCGGGCATGCGCCCAACCCAAAAGATAGCAATAACACGTACGTGGAGAGCGTGTGAGCCACTATATGTTGTGGGATAATACCGCGTCCGTTGCTCGGCCGCGGCGCCCGCCCCTGCCGGAGGCGGTAACTGCAAGGCACTCCGACGTGTCACACCAGACCATTCTCGTCCTCGATTTCGGTTCGCAGTACACACAGCTCATCGCTCGCCGGTTGCGCGAGCTGTCCGTGTATTCGGAAATTGTCCCTTTCAACACCTCCCTGACAAAGCTGCAGGACAGGAACCCGGTCGGACTCATTTTGTCCGGGGGACCAAGCAGCGTGTCGGACGAAGGCGCACCGATGTGCGAGGCCGGATTGTTCGACCTGGGGATTCCGGTACTCGGCATCTGTTACGGGATGCAACTGATGACGCGCACGCTGGGCGGGGAAGTCCGGCGGTCGGGCCATCGGGAGTTCGGCCACGCTCACGTGCGCGTCGCGCGGAATGGCGGATTGCAGACAGAAGCGCATCCACGCCTCTTTCAGCGTGTGCCGGGCGAGCTGCGAGTCTGGGCCAGCCACGGCGACGACGTGGGAGCGGTCCCGCCAGGTTTTTCGGTAGCGGCAACCAGCACCACGGCACCTATCGTGGCGATGGAAGCACCTGACCGCCAGCTCTACGCGCTGCTTTTCCACCCCGAAGTCGTCCACACCGAGCACGGCCTCGAGATTCTTCGAAATTTCGCGTATGGCGAATGCAGGTGCACCGGGGACTGGACCATCAGTTCGTTCATCGAGGAATCGACCGAGCGGATCCGTCAGCAGGTCGGAAGCGGCAAGGTCGTGTGTGGGTTGTCAGGCGGTGTCGATTCGACAGTCGCCGCAATGCTGATTCATCGCGCGATTGGCGACCGTCTGACCTGCATCTTCGTCGACAACGGGTTGCTGCGTCACGATGAGGCTAACCAGATCCAGAAACGATTTCGTGACAAGTTGTATCTGCCACTCGACTTCGTCGACGCAACGGATCTCTTCCTGGATCGTCTCGCGAGCGTCACCGATCCTGAACAGAAGCGCAAGATCATTGGCGGCACATTCATCGATGTGTTCGAGAAACGAGCGAAGGAGCGCGGCGGGTTTGGCTTTCTCGGACAAGGAACGCTTTACCCTGACGTCATCGAATCCGCTTCGGTGCACGGCCCGGCGGTGGTCATCAAGAGTCACCACAACGTGGGTGGGCTTCCCGACCGGATGAACTTCGCGCTCGTCGAACCGCTTCGCGATCTTTTCAAGGACGAAGTCCGGCGAGTGGGACGTGACCTCGGACTCGATCGTGAGTTCGTCGTACGGCAGCCTTTTCCGGGTCCCGGGCTGGCGGTTCGCGTCGTTGGTGAGATCACGAAGCAGCGGCTCCATCTGCTGCGGGCTGCAGACCGCATCGTCGCGGACGAGATTCGGCGAGCGGGATGGTACGAGCGTCTGTGGCAAAGTTTTGCCGTGCTGCTGCCGGTGCAGAGCGTCGGCGTGATGGGCGACAGCAGGACGTACGAATACACCGTCGCGATCAGAGCCGTTGAGAGCCTCGACGGAATGACAGCTGACTGGGCACGGTTGCCACACGATCTGCTGGCTGCGATCTCGTCGCGTATCGTCAACGAAGTCCGCGGCATCAATCGCGTCGTCTACGATATCTCGTCGAAACCGCCGTCGACGATTGAGTGGGAATGAATGTCTGAATTCGTCCACCTTCACCTTCATACCGAGTTCTCATTGCTCGACGGCGCCTGCCGGATCGACGAACTGCTCGACGAAGCAGTGAAGCTGAAGATGCCGGCATTGGCCGTGACCGAGCACGGCAACCTGTTCTCCTCGGTCGTCTTCCATGACCACGCACGTGAGCGCGGGCTCAAGCCGCTCCTCGGCTGCGAGGTTTACGTGGCCCAGGGCAGCCGATTCGACAAGAGCGGTCCGCAGACCGAGACCAACCATCTGGTGCTGCTCGCAGAGACCAACGAGGGCTACAGGAACCTGATCAAGCTCGTGTCGGCAGGGTATACGGAAGGTTTCTATTACCGCCCTCGGATCGACAAGGAACTGCTGGCACGGCACGCGACCGGGCTGATCGGCCTGAGCAGTTGCCTCAAAGGTGAAGTCGCCAGCGCTCTCAAAGTCGAGCAGGCACGGCCCGCGCTGGAGGCAGCCGCTCGCCTGCGTGAGATCCTTGGGAAAGACAACTTTTTTCTCGAGATGCAGTATCAGGGCATCGACGAGCAGAAAGTCGTCAACCGCGGGATCGTGCCGCTGGCCCGCGACCTTGGGCTGCCGCTCGTCGCAACCAACGACGTGCACTACCTGAGGCAGGGCGACCACCAGCCGCACGACATCCTGCTCTGTATCGGCACCGGCAAGACGGTCAACGATGCGCAGCGTCTCCGCTACACGGGAGATCAGTTCTTTCTCAAGACAGCGGAGCAGATGGCCGCCGTCTTCACGGACTACCCTGAGGCGCTGCGCAATACGATGCTGATCGCCGAGCGCTGCAACGTCACGATTCCGAAAGGGCAGAACCATTTGCCCTCGTTTGGCGTGCCCGATGGATTTACGCTCGACGAGTACTTCGAGCACATCGCACGCGAAGGCTTCGCGCAGCGGCTGGCGCGGTTACAGCAACTGGCTGCGTCCGGGCGTCTTCGCCAGCCCGTCGATGAGTACGTTCGTCGCCTCGATTACGAGATCGCGATGATCCGGAAGATGGGCTACTCGGGCTACTTGCTGATTGTGTGGGACTTCATTCGTTACGCCCGCGAGGAAGGGATCCCGGTAGGACCAGGGCGAGGGTCAGCCGCCGGTTCGCTGGTTGCATGGTGCATGCGCATCACCGACGTGGATCCGCTCGACTTCGACCTGATCTTCGAGCGATTCCTGAATCCAGAACGTGTCTCACTGCCTGATATCGACGTCGACTTCTGCGAGCGGCGCCGTGGCGAGGTGATCGATTACGTCACGCGCAAGTACGGCCGTGAGAACGTCGCCCAGATCATTACCTTCGGGACAATGAAGGCGAAGGCAGTCGTACGCGACGTGGGGCGCGCGCTGGACATGCCGTACGCGGATGTCGATCGGATTGCCAAGCAGATCCCGCCGGCGCTCGACATGACGCTCGACAAGGCGCTGACCGAGAACCCTGTCCTCAAGGACATGGTGGCCAAAGACGCCAAGGTCAAGGAAGTCATCGACATCGGCAGGCGCCTCGAAGGGATGTCCCGCCACGCCTCGGTTCACGCCGCTGGCGTCGTGATCGCCCCCGGCCCCATCACGGACTACGCGCCGCTTTATAAGGGGGCGCGAGACGAAATCACCACGCAGTGGAACATGAAAGAGGTCGAACGCATCGGCCTCTTGAAGATGGACTTCCTCGGACTGAGCACGCTGACGCTCATTCGCGATTGTCTCGCGGAGATCAAGCGGACCGAAGGCGTCGAGCTGGATATCGACGCGATCCCGCTCGACGACCCGAAGACTTACAAGGTGTTTGGCGAGGGGGCCGCGTTCGGGATCTTCCAGTTTGAAAGCTCGGGGATGCGGGATCTGCTCCGCAAGGCGAAGCCGGAGCGTCTCGACGACCTCATCGCGTTGAACGCGCTGTATCGGCCCGGCCCGCTCAAGTCGGGGATGGTGGACGACTGGGTCGCCCGCAAGCAGGGCAGGACCGAGGTGAAATACGAGCTGCCGCAGCTCGCGCCGATCCTGTCGGACACCTATGGCGTCATCGCCTACCAGGAGCAGGTCATGCGCATCGCCCAGGCGCTGGCGGGATTCACGCTCGGCCAGGCCGACGTCCTGCGCAAGGCGATGGGTAAGAAGGATCCGAAGGTCATGGCCAAACAGCGCGAGGCCTTCATGGAAGGTGCTCGCGCGAAGGGAATCAACGAGAAAAAGGCGACCAAGATCTTCGACCTCATGGAGTACTTCGCCGGGTACGGGTTCAACAAGTCGCACTCGACGGCGTACGCCTTCCTCGCTTACCAGACGGCATTTCTAAAGGCGAACTACCCATGGCATTTCGCGGCCGCGCTGTTGACGATTGAAGCGCAAAACGCGGACAAGCTCGCGATGTACCTGGCAGAGGCGCGGGACCGCGGCATCCCGGTTCTTCCTCCGGACATCAACGACAGCCAGCTGCATTTCTCTGTCGAACCGGGACAGGGTGTTCGCTTCGGGCTGACGGCGATCAAAGGCCTGGGCGAAGGAGCGATTCGAGCCATTCTCGATGCACGCACACGACTCGGAGGACGGATTCCTTCGCTTCACGCCTTGTGCGAAGAGCTCGATCTTCGGATCGCGAACAAGCGTGTCTTCGAAGCGCTCGTGAAAGCCGGCGCGTGCGATTCGCTGGTGGGAAGTACAAAGCATCCTCCGCTGCGCGAGCCGCTCCACGTCATTCGCGCCCGCCTCTTCGCCGCGATCGATGGCGCCTGCGATCATGGCAACCGGCTGCAGCGGAACAAGGATCTCGGGCAGGTGGACCTGTTCGGCGGCGACGCAGACAACGCCGGACCGACCATCGTTCCACTTCCAGACGTTCCACCATGGTCCGAGATCGAGCAACTGACCTACGAGAAGGAAACGCTCGGACTGTACTGGACCGGCCACCCAATCGATCGATACGCCGACGACCTTCGCGAGTATGGCGCCAAGACAACGGCCGATCTGGTGCCCAAGCGAGAGGCCGCGGCGGTGGCCATCGACGAGGGTGAGGATTCCTCTGGCGAGGCGATGGCCCGGCCCGAGAATGGAAATGGCGCCACCAACGGGCGGGTCGCCGAGGACATCTCGATCGGCGGCATCGTTTCGGGGCTCCGTCCGCTGAAGACACGCAAAGGCGACCGGATGTGTGTGTTCACGCTCGATGATGCTGGCGGCAGCATCGAGGTCGTGGTTTTCCCTGAAACGTTCAAGCAGCACGGCCACTACGCCGAGAATGGCCGCAGTGTCCTGGTCCACGGGCGTTTTGAGCGGGATGACGAGTCGGTCCGCGTCCTCGCGACCGAAATAACTCCAATCGAGATGGTGAGGGAACGGCTCGCCAAAGCGGTGGCCATTCGACTCTCGATGCCGCCGCACGGCCGCGCGACCTTCGAGCGCCTGTTGGAATTACTCGCGCAACACAAGGGCGATCGCAAGGTGGCCTTCGTCATTCTCGAGCAAGACCGGCATCTCCGCGTGACCGCCGATGTCAGCGGTATTCGCGTCCGGCCGTCCGAGCGTCTGGTGTCGGAAGTGGAGAAGATCTGCGGGTCGGGTTCAGTCAGCCTTCGATGAAGTGACCAGCGCTGTCACGGTGAAGAGCGAGAGTTAACGTAGGAGCCCGGATGCCGCCCGATACACTCGAGTTCGAAGAGCCGATTGCGGTCCTGCTGAAAGAGATCGAGGCGCTGTCGCTGCTGCCGTCCACTGCCGAACGTCAGCGGTCGATCGACAGCCTGTACGCAAGGGTGGAGTCGATTCGCGCCGACATCTACAAGACGCTGACACCCTGGCAGCGCGTCCTCGTGGCGCGTCATCCAAACCGCCCAACGGTGCTCGACTATGTAAGCCGCCTGTTCACCGACTTCGTGGAAATCAGCGGCGACCGGCGATTCGCCGACGATCACGCCATCGTGACCGGGTTCGCGCGCTACAAGGACGAACCTGTTCTCGTCGTCGGCCATCACAAGGGCGGTGGCGACACCAAGCAGAAGATCTATCGCAATTTCGGCTACGCCAGGCCGGAGGGATACCGCAAGGCGCTCCGTGCGATGAAGCTCGCGGAGAAATATCAACGTGCGGTCATTGCGTTCATCGACACGCCCGCCGCATATCCCGGCATCGAATCAGAGGAACGTGGCATTTCGGAGGCGATCGCCGTCAACCTGCGAGAGATGGCTGCCCTCGACACTCCAATCGTCGTGATCGTGCACGGGGAGGGGGGCAGCGGCGGCGCCCTCGGGCTTGCCGTTGGCGACCGGATCCTCATGCACGAGTTCGCCATATACAGCGTGATTCCGCCGGAGGGATGCGCGGCGATCCTGTGGCGCGATGCCGGGCGAAAGGTTGAGGCCGCCGAAGCGCTCAAGCTGACGGCTCTCGATCTGCTGCGGCTCGGCCTGGTCGACGAAATCGTATCGGAGCCCGCTGGCGGCTCGCACACCAACCACGATCGGGCCGCGGCACTGCTCGATACGGTGCTCGCCCGCGCATTGGCGGAGGTTTCGGCGATGGAGTCCTCGGCCCGTCTCGACGCGCGTTATCAGAAGTGGCGAAAGATGGGCAATGTGGGGATTGCGGAGTGATCCAGCGTCTCTGGCAACCTCTCCAGTGCGATGACGTCCAGGCCGAGGCGCTCGTCCAGGAGTTGAAAATTGCGCCGGTCACCGCGAGATTGCTCTGTATCCGCGGAATCTCGGATCTGACCGAGGCCAAGCGGTTCTTGTCTCCTTCGCTCGACGATCTGCTCGACCCGTTCGCACTGGCGGACATGTCCGTTGCCGTCGATCGCATCCTCGCAGCGATCGCCAACCGCGAGCGCATCGCCATCCACGGCGACTACGACGTCGACGGCGTGACATCCACGGTCATACTGCGGCGCGCGCTGGAGTTGCTCGGCGCCGATGTCATCCACTTCATCCCCGAGCGATTGCGGGATGGATATGGACTGCAGCCGGCCTCACTCGATCGACTCGCCGCCGAACATGTTCACCTCGTCATCTCTGTGGACTGCGGCATCCGCGGCGTGGAGGCAGCAGCGCATGCAAAGGCGTTGGGGCTCGATCTCATCATCACCGACCATCATGAGCCCGACACCGAATTGCCGGACGCCCTCGCCGTCATCAACCCCAAGCGCCGCGACTGTAGCTATCCGGAAAAGAACCTTGCGGGCGTCGGCGTCGCGCTCAAGCTGGTGCAAGCGCTTTGCGCCCGTTCGGGCCGCAACCACTGGATTCCCGCATTCGTGAAAGTGGCGGCGATCGGAACGCTGGCGGACGTCGTACCGCTCACCGGTGAGAATCGCGTCATCGCGAAACTTGGTCTCGGCATGCTGTCCAGGGGACCGCACAAGATCGGGTTGCGCGCCCTCCTCGAGGTCTGCGGTCTTACGGGCAAGGAAATTGACAGCTATCACATCGGCTTCGTGCTGGCGCCCCGTGTGAACGCGGCCGGCCGCATGAGCACGCCCGACATCGCCGCACGACTCTTGCTGGCATCTGACGACGGCATGGCTGATGAAGCGCGCCAGTTGGCCGAACAGCTCAATACCGAGAATCTCCGGCGGCAGGAAGAAGAGGCCGACATCGTCGCTCAGGCGCGCAAGCTGGTTGAAACCGATCTCGAGGTGGGATCGCGGCCGGTGATCGTCGTGGCTGGCGAAGGCTGGCACCGCGGCGTGATCGGAATCGTCGCTTCGAAACTCGTTGATGCATTTCATCGTCCCGCTGTGGTGATCTCAACCGATGGCGAAGTCGCGCACGGGTCGTGCCGAAGTATTCCGGCGTTCAACATGCTCGGCGCGCTTGAAACGTGTGCCGATGTCATGATCAAGTTCGGGGGACACAAGCAAGCCGCCGGTCTCACGATGGAGTCGTCACGCGTTCGAGAACTGCGTGCGCGCCTCAACGACCACGCCGAGGAGCGCTTGCAGCCCGACGACTTGCGCCCTCGGATCTGGATCGACGGCGCGCTGGCGTTCCGATCGATCAGCGAGCAGGTCGCGTCAGAAATGACAACCTTGGCGCCGTTTGGGGCCGGGAATCCCAGGCCCGTATTTCGCGCCAGCCGAGTCGAGGTCGTTGACGGGCCGCGTCGGATCAAGGATCGCCACCTCAAGATGGCGTTCCGCCAGGACGGGCGTATCCTCCGCGGCGTGGCCTGGCGTGCCGTCGAGCGGGAGAGTTTCGTTAGCGAGCATCGTTCAGCCATTGACCTCGCGTTTTCCCTGGAGCAGGACACTTGGAACGGTGAGCGCTACCTGCAGCTTTCCATTGCCGACTTCAGGGAGCCAGAAAGCTGACGGGTGCTATCCTGTACCAGCTGAATGACTTCTTGGCAGAAGCGCCTCCGGATCGGACTTGCCATCTTCGGCATCGTGTTTGCCGGCTTCGTGTATCGATCGATTGGCGAGCGTCGCGCCCCGGCGCCTCTGCAACCGGTCGAACGGCTGGATCCCAAGGCGATTTCTGAAGCGAAGGGATCGTCGGCCGAGCAGATACGCGGCACCAAGCGGGAATTCGAGATCAAATCCGAACGCTTCCTGAGCTACCAAGATGGCTCGACGAAGTACTTCAACGTCGAGATCACTGTTCGCCGGGACGAACGTGTGTTCATCGTCACGGCGAAGGAAGCGTCGGCAGGCGCCAATGAGGTGGAACTGGCGCTGACCCGTGGCGTGAAGGTGAAGGTGAGTGATGGCTTCGAGCTCGTCACCGATCACGCGACCTTCAACCAGAACGAGAGCATCGCCCGCGCCCCTGGAGAGATCACGTTCTCAAAGGGTCTGATGTCTGGCTCCGGATCCAACGCTACCTACAATCAGAAGAGCGACGTCTTGACCGTCGCCGAACGGGCGAAGGTGATTGTGACGGAGCAGTCCGGGAAGATCTCTTTCGACGGCAGCGCCGGCAGCGCAACGCTCGATCGGTTGCAGGATCTTCTCCTCATGGAGTCGACTGTTCACATCGTGCGCGACACGCAGACGATCGACGCCGGGAGAGTCATGGCCCGATTGTCGATGAACGAAGACATCATCACGTATCTCGAGCTACGCGAAAACGCAAGCAGTCAAGGAGGCACCGGACCACTGCAATCAATGAAAGCCAACGCCATTGACCTCGATTACACCGACGATGGCAAAACGCTGGAGCGGGCGATTCTGAATGGAGCGGCAAGCTTCAGTACCGCTCCAGACGAGCACGCCTCATCCCGCCGTTTGAGTGGTGAGGGACTCGACGTCCAGATGGCGACAGATGGAACGGTGTCGAAAGTCGTCGGCCGCGACGGGGTTCAGCTCGACCTTCCTGAGGCCAACGGCACACCGCCTCGAAGCATTCGCGCGCGGACGCTCGACGCGGGAGGAGAAGCTGGCGATGGACTCAACTCCCTCCGCTTTCGCGGCGACGTGGTGTTCCAGGAAAACAGCGGGCGCGGCGCGCCATCGCGCGAGGTGCGCGCGCAGTCACTGGCGGCCACGCTCGAGGGCGACAGAATTGGCGAGGCCCTGTTTGGCGGCGGTGTCTCCTTCAAGGAGCGAGGCTTCGACGCCGGCTCGTATGACGCACTGTATAACCCCGTGAAGAACGTGTTGCGTCTGTGGAGTGAGAGTGGCGCGCGGCCTTTCGTCACCGATGATCAGATCCATGTCGAAGCGCGCCAGATCGACGCCTCACTCGACAGCCACGGCCTGGTTGCGCAAATGAACGTCCGCACGTCACTCAAGGGCCAGTCCTCTACAGCCAAAGACGGCGACAGCGGACGTTTGCCTGGGCTCTTGAAGGAAGGGCAACCCGCCAGCATCAATGCAGATCAACTCGATTACCGGGGCGGCAAGGGGCGTGCAGAGTACGCGGGAAATGCCACGCTGGTTCAAGGTGATACGGCCATCCGCGGCGATCTCATCGTCCTCGATCGGGAGAAGGGAGATCTCATCGCCTCCGGGTCGGCCCGGTCCACGTTGACCCTCGATTCCGGGCGAACCGACGGACGCGGTGACGAGATCCGGTATGACGAGGCGAAACGAACCGTAACCTACAGTGTGAGCCCGGTCGCACCGACAAGCGGACAGACAGCCAGTGCGCCTCTGGCCCAGGTCAGTGGACCCGACGGAGATCTCCGCGCCGCGCGAATAGAAGTCGTTCTCGCAAGCGCGGCGAACGCGGTCGACCGTCTCGAGGCCTACAACAGGATAACGATGGTCCTGGGCCAGCGCACGGCAACGGGCGGACGGTTGACGTATCACGCCAAAGAGGAGCGCTACGTCATGTCGGGGGCCGGCGCCACCCCTGTCACGATCCGCGAGTCGTGCCGCGACACTACAGGACGAACGCTGACATTCTTCAAGTCGACGGAGAGGATTCTCGTCGACGGCAACGAGACAAACCGCACCGAGACCAAGCCGTGCACGCCACGATCCCCAGCCCCAGCCCAGCCATCGCCCGTCGCGCGATGACGTCGACGCTGCAGACGCGCCAGCTCACCAAGTCGTACGGCGGCCGCACCGTAGTTCGTGGCATCAGCATCGAGGTTGGGTCCGGCGAAATCGTCGGGCTGCTGGGGCCAAACGGCGCGGGAAAAACCACGACGTTCTACATGACCGTCGGACTGACGGCGCCGGATTCGGGGCGCGTCCTCCTCGATGGAGAGGATCTCACCGATGCGCCGATGTATTCGCGCGCGCGCAAAGGTATTGGTTACTTGCCGCAGGAACCGTCGATCTTCCGCGGTCTGACCGTCGAGCAGAATATCCTGGCGATCCTCGAGACTCTCGGTCTGGACAAGCAAACCCGGCAGGAGCGCCTGCACGCACTGCTTGCCGAACTGCACCTGACACCGCTTCGATCGGCGCCCGCCCACACACTCTCGGGAGGCGAACGTCGCAGAGCAGAAATCACCCGCGCGTTGGTCATGTCACCGAGATTCATCCTTCTGGATGAGCCGTTTGCAGGCATCGATCCGATCGCCGTCAGCGACATCCAGACCATCGTCTTTCACCTCAAGGAACGCGGTATCGGCGTCCTGATCACGGATCATAACGTTCGTGAAACTCTCCGGATCACGGACCGGGCGTACATCGTCCATGACGGCGTAATTTTTCGGAGCGGAACGCCCGAATCGCTGGCCGCGGATGAGGACGTACGCCGGATTTATCTGGGGACCGAGTTCCGGTTGGACTAAGATGGATTACGGGTTCTCCGTCTGATGGCCATCTCACAGAAACTCCACACAAAGCTCGTTCAGAAGCTCATTCTGACGCCCTCGCTGCAGCAGGCGATCAAGCTGCTGCCGATGTCGACGCTCGAGCTGTCTGAGCTGCTGAATCAGGAGATGGTCGAAAACCCCATGCTGGAGGAGGTCCCTACAGAGGAGCTCCAGCCAGTCGAGGCGACGCCGGAAAAGCAGGAGGAAAAACCGGAGAAGGCCAAGACCGACTCGTGGGACGACCAGGATTACGAGTACTTCTTCGGCGACTACCTCGATGACGGGTATCGCCCACGGACACCGACGGAGGTCAAGGAACTGCCTCCGATCGAGAACACGCTCTCGACGGGTCAGTCGCTCGCCGATCACCTGCTGTGGCAGTTGTCCATGCAGACCGACGAGCCGACCGTTCGCGAGATTGGCGAAGCCATCATCGGCAACCTCGACGACGATGGATACCTGGTCGCCACCGTGGAAGAACTGGCCGGCATGGGCCCATGGGCGATGGAGGAAGTCGAGAGAGCGCTGAAGCTGGTGCAGGGATTCGATCCGATTGGCGTCGCCGCGCGCGACCTGCAGGAATGTCTCCTGCTGCAACTCCGCCACCTGGGAATGGCGGGGACGCCGGCCGATCAGATCGTCACCGAGCACATGCGGCTTCTGCAGAATCATCAGGTCCCGGAGCTGGCGCGGAAGCTGGGTCTCTCGATCGACGATCTCAAGCAGCACATCGAGCTGATTCGCCATCTCGATCCAAAACCGGGCAGCCGCTACAACCCGTCGCAATCGCAGTACGTCATCCCCGACGTGTACATCGTCAAGATCGAAGATCAATACGTGGCCGTCCTCAACGAGGAGGGGCTGCCACAACTCCGGATCAGCCCGGTGTATCGTCGATTGCTGGACAAGAACGCGGCGGAGAACACCGACGAGACGCGCGCGTACGTGAAAGACAAGTTCCGGTCGGCGTTGTGGTTGATCAAGTCGGTGGAGCAGCGGCAGAAGACCATTCACAAGGTGGCGTCGAGCATCATCAACTTCCAGCGTGACTTTCTCGATCACGGCATCGAGTACCTGCGGCCGCTCGTCCTGCGCGACGTCGCCAACGATATCGGGATGCACGAATCGACGGTGAGTCGCGTCGTGACGAACAAGTACATGCACACGCCGCAAGGCGTGTTCGAGATGAAGTACTTCTTCCACAGCGGCATCTCGAGCTCCTACGGCGAGGCGGTATCCTCGGTCACGATCAAGCAGCGCATTCGCAAGATCATCGAGCAGGAAGACCCCAGGAAGCCGTTGAGTGACTCGAAGATTGTCAGCATCCTTCAGCGCGAGGGCCTGGAGCTGGCGCGCCGGACGATTGCGAAGTATCGGGAAGAGCTCAAGATTCCCACATCCAACCAACGCAAGGTTCTGTACTGAGACCTCGGGGCTCCGGCCCTGAGTGGATTGCAGTCGCTATGCGTCTCGAACTGACAGGACGACATCTCGGCATCACCCCGGCCATGCGCGCTCTCGTCGAGGAGCGGATCGATCACACGCTCCGACTGCTGAACGACAGCGCCGTATCCGCACACGTCGTGCTCACGCGGGAGCGGGCACGTATTCGGGCGGAAGTGACCCTGCACGCACGCCGCGAGCGATTTCTGCACGGCGAGGCGACCGGACAAAACGTCGAGTTGGCCATGAATACGGCCGCCGACAAGGTCGACCAGCAGGCGCGAAAGCTGAAAGGCAAGCGCGACGGGCGCAAGCGCGGACCGTCTGCCGTCAAAGCCGCTTCGGTGGAGACGCCCGCGCCGCGGCACACGTCCGCGCCACGGCGTCGAATCATTCGTGCCAGGCAGTATGCTGTGAAGCCGATGTCAGTAGAAGATGCGGCAGTCGAGATCGATGACGCCGATGGGTTCATCGTCTTTCGCAATTCAGCGACCGATGCCATCACTGTGCTCTTTCGCCGGCCCGATGGGCATCTCGGTCTGATCGAGCCGGAGGCGTAGGGCGGCCGCACGATGGCGGAGCCCGTGTTGACCGTTGCGGGCCTGATCGAGCGGGGTTCAGGTCCGGCGAGTCTCTCGCTCTCGCTCGAGCTCCTGAGCGGCGCGCGGGGACTCGAGCGCCGAGTCGGCAGCCCGTATATCCAGAAGACCGGCCTGGCCCTTGCCGGGTTCCACGAATATCTCCGCCCTGGCCGCATCGTCGTGTTCGGCGAGAGCGAGGTGCGCTACCTCGACAGCCTGACGCACGAGGCGCGCGTCGCCGTGTTGCACACCACCTTCAGTCACGATATTCCCTGCGTGCTGATTACTGGCGGATGGGACGTGCATGACGATCTGCGATCGGCGGCCGACCATCATCAAGTGCCCTTGCTACGCACGGCAGTGTCGACGCCGGTTGCCATCGCGAGGATCAGCGCACTGCTCGATGATGCCCTCGCCATTCGCGAGATCATCCACGGTGTCCTGATGGACGTCCTGGGACTCGGAGTGTTGATCGTCGGCGACAGCGGTATCGGCAAAAGCGAGTGCGCGCTCGATCTGGTCGTGCGCGGACATCGACTGGTGGCCGATGACACGGTGCAGATCAGGCGTCGGGGGGATTCGGTAATCCTGGGCGCCTGCCCGGAGCCGACGCGGTATCACATGGAACTGCGTGGCCTCGGCATCATCAACATCCGCGATCTGTTCGGCGTGGCCGCGACGCGGGCCGCCAAGCGCGTCGAGCTGGTCGTGCAACTCGAGCGGTGGGACGTGCATCGTGAATACGACCGCCTCGGTCTCGACGAGAACACGTACGATTTGTTTGGCGTGAAGGTGCCGCTCATCTCCATGCCCGTCGCCCCGGGCCGCAACCTGGCGACGCTGGTCGAGGTGGCTGCCAGGAATCAACTGCTGCGCTCGCGTGGGCTCAACGCCGCGCGCGATTTCGTGGACCGGCTGGAGCAACAGCTGCAGGAGGAAGAGACCGAGTCCGATTCTGAAGAAGAACCTCGATCCGGAGGTTCCAGATGAACCGTCGTCGACCCACCAGGAAGCGGACCCAGCCGCGCGAGCCCTCTCGCCACTCGACGCGATTCATGGTCGTTACCGGCCTCTCGGGATCGGGGAAGACCCATGCGATTCACGCGCTCGAGGATCTCGGGTACTTCTGCGTTGACAATCTTCCTACGCAGCTCATCCCGGCGTTTGCGGAGCTCTGCACGCGCGGGGAAGCCGGCCTCGAGCGCGTGGCGATTGTCGTGGACGTGCGAGAGCGTGGCTTCCTGAGCCAGTTTCCGCCGACCTACCGGAAGCTTCGCAGCGTTCCTGGAGTCGACGCCAGGCTGATCTTCCTCGAGGCGAACCGTTCGGCCCTGGTCCGGCGATTCAGCGAGACGCGACGACCGCATCCACTGGCACGAGACCGGTCGGTGGCTGAAGGAATCGACGAGGAGCGCAAGAAGATGCTGGCGATACGCGCCATCGCCGACGTCATCCTCGATACATCGAACCTAACCGTCCACGAGCTGCGCGACGTCTTCGCGAACATGACGCGCAACGACGGCGGTCGCGCGGACATGGTCGTCAACCTGCTTAGCTTCGGGTTCAAGCACGGCGCGCCGACCGAAGCCGACCTGGTGTTCGACGTGCGGTGCCTGCCCAATCCACACTTCGTCGATCGCCTGCGGCATCTCACGGGCCGCGATCCCAAGGTCGTGCGCTTCATGCGAAAGCACCCGATCACGCAGGGGTTCATCGAGCGCTTGACCGACTTCCTGAAGTTCGCATTGCCACACTACGTGTCGGAAGGCAAGAGTTACCTGACTGTTGCCATTGGATGTACGGGAGGGCAACATCGATCGGTGATGATCGCCGAGGCGCTCAAGCGGTCGTTGGAGCACACGCCCGGAGTACGGTTGCGGGTGAAACACCGCGATGGGTAACGACCGAACGGTGTCGGCATCATGATCGGAGTCGTGGTCGTCACACACGGCCAACTCGCGACTGAGCTGGTGAACGCGGCCGAAACGATCGTCGGCGACATGCCGGGTTTCGCGGCGGTGTCGATTGGCTGGCATGAGGACACCGAAGATGCCCGGCGCGAGATCGAGCAAGCCGTCGCTCGTGTCGATAAGGGTGGAGGCGCGCTCATTCTCACCGACATGTTCGGTGGAACGCCTTCGAATCTGGCGATGTCGTTCCTGGCGCAGGGTAGAGTTGAAGTGATTACCGGTGTGAATCTGCCCATGCTCATTAAACTCGCTAATCTGTCCGAGCAGGCTGACGTACTGACGGCCGCGCGCGAGATCCGTGAGCAAGGACGGAACGCGATCTGGGTGGCATCTGATCTCCTGCGGGGGGAGAAGACGTGATCGACTCCCAACTCCCAATCGGCAGCCCCAAGACGGTTCGACAGCAACGGCCGTTTGAGCGTCGCCAGAGTCAGAATTGGGAGGTGGGGAAGTTGGAAGTTGGGAGTTGGTCGTTGGGGGTTAAGGGTTGACAACCCGATCCGTGACGGTCGTGAACCAGCTCGGGCTCCACGCGCGGGCCGCGGCCCGGTTCGTCCACCTCGCGACGCGATTCGAATCCCGAATCCGCGTGGGGCGCGACTCGAAGGTCATGGATGGAAAGAGCATCATGGGTATTTTGTTGCTGGCGGCCTCGCGTGGAACGACGCTGACGGTGATCGCCGAGGGCCCGGACGAGGACCGCGCCGTCGACGCTCTCGTCGAGCTCGTCCAATCAGGATTTGGTGAGGAATCGTGGAGCGCTTGAACGGCATCGGTGTGTCACCGGGCGTCGCGGTGGGGCCGGCGCTCGTGGCGATTCAACGTACGCAAGTGTTGCGCTTTCCCGTCGGTCCAGATGGGGTCGCACGTGAGCTGTCGGCGCTCGAACGCGCACGTCAACGATCGCGCAGTCAGCTCGAGCAGATCCGGCGGCGCATCGCGACGGCGCGCGGCGCCGACCTGGCCGCTATCTTCGACGCGCAACTCCTGATGCTCGACGATCCGATCCTGGTCGGGCGCGCGGCAGCGGTGGTTCGCAATGAACGGGTCAATGCCGAGTGGGCCGTGCAGCGTGCGCTCGACGAAGCAGCCGCCGTGTTCGATGGCATCGATGATCCGTACCTGCACGAGCGCAAGGGCGATCTTCACGACGTGGCTGGCCGTCTCCGGATGAACCTCCGTGACGAGAAAGGCGGAGCGCGCGATCGGCTGCAGGACCTCGACGCGCCGTGCGTGCTCATCGCCGATGAACTGACGCCGTCCGTGGTGGCGCAGCTCGATTGGACGCGGATCAAGGGTTTTGCGACCGACGCCGGCAGCCGTACTTATCACACGGCCATCCTTGCGCGTTCGCTCGGGGTACCAGCGGTGGTCGGCCTGCACGATGTCAGCCGGCGAGTGCCACCCGGAGCGTCGGTCATTATCGATGGTGAGACGGGCGAAGTCGTCATCGATCCGACAACTGCCTTGTGGCACGAGGCCGAAGGTCGCGCGACGGCGACGCGCGTCACCGCCGTCGCGCACGACGGCGACGGACCGCTACAGACTAGCGACGGCGAATCAATCGTCCTGCTCGCCAACATCGAGCGCTCCGACGATGTGCCGAGCGCGTTGGGCGCGGGCGCTCAAGGCATCGGGCTCTATCGCTCCGAATTCATGCTCGTGGGCGGCCCGCCGGACATGGCAGCCGAAGACGAGCAGTACCACGTTTACCGGCAACTGGTGGAACGCATGGAAGGGCGGCCGGTCACCATCCGCACGTTCGACGTCGACGAGCGTCAACTCGCGCGGCCGTTGGTCGATGCGGCGCTCGACGCGCGCTGGTTCCCCGAGCCGCAGCGGAGTGGACATGCGGGACTGCGCGGCGTCCGCTTCGGGCTGGCCCAGCCGCGCATCTTCAAGACCCAGCTTCGCGCCTTGCTCCGGGCCGCCGCCCACGGTCCACTCCGTATCATGTTTCCGTTCGTTGCATCGGTGCAGGAAGTCAGAGATGCGCGGACCTTGCTGCTCGAGGCTCACCAGGAACTGGCGGCCCGTGAAATCACGGTGCCCGAGGTTGCGGTCGGTATCATGATCGAGGTCCCGTCCGCCGCCTTCACGGCCTCGCTGCTCGCAAAGGAAGCGGACTTCTTCACGATCGGAACGAACGATCTGATTCAGTACACCCTGGCCGTGGACCGGACCGATGACCGTGTGTCGAACCGCTACGAACCGCTCCATCCGGCGGTCTTGCGGCTGTTACGTCACGTTCGCCGCGCCGCGACACGGGAGGGCATTCCCGTCTCGGTCTGCGGCGAGATGGCGTCGGATCCCCTGATCCTCAAACTGCTCATCGGATGCGGCCTGCGTGAGTTCAGCATGACGCCTGGCGCGATTCCTATGGCGCGGAGCGTAGTCAAGGACACGAGCGCCCGTCAGATGATGCGTGTCGCAGCGCGCGTTCTAACATTGGTTACGGTGGAAGAGATCGAACAATACCTGGAAGACACAGTCACGAAGAACAAGGTTGGAAGCGAGGGATAACGAGTGGAGAACATCGTCACGCGCGTGGAGAAGCCGTGGGGATACGAGCTCCACTGGGCGAAGACCGCGCGCTATGTCGGCAAGATCATTCATATCAACGCCGGCCACGCATTGAGCCTCCAGTATCACAACCTGAAGGAGGAAACGATCTACCTCCATTCAGGCAAGCTGCTCTACGAGATCCAGATCGATGGCCAGTTGAAGAAGATCGAGATGAAGCCTGGCGACTCAATTCATGTACTCCCGAAGACGGTGCACCGCATGACGGCGATCGAGGATTGCGATGTGCTGGAGGCGTCGACTCCGGAACTCGACGATGTGGTGAGACTGGAAGATCGGTACGGACGGCAGGGCACCTAACGGACTCCCAAGGTCCCAACTCCCAATTCGTGTGAGTTTCTTTGGGAGTTGGGAGTTGGTGGTTGGGAGTCGACGGATCAGAAGGGAATATCGTCGTCAGTGATTGGCTCCATCGGTGGCTCGTCTCCACCTCCAGGCGGGTGAGAGCCACCGCGATCCATTCCACCGCCGCGCCCACCTCCGCCGCCACCAAGGAGGGTGACGCGATCAGCCTTTATCTCGGTCGTGTAGCGTTTGTTGCCGTCCTTGTCATCCCATTGCCGGGTCTGCAGCCGGCCTTCCACGTAGATTTGTTTCCCTTTGGTCAGGTACTCCTGCAGGCTCTCGGCTGTCTTGCCCCAGAGCACGATACGGTGCCACTCGGTCTTCTCTTGTCGCTGATTGTTCCGGTCGTTCCAGACCTCGGTGGTGGCCAGGTTGAGCGTTGCAACGGCTGCTCCGCCCGGCGTGTAGCGCAATTCCGCGTCGCGACCCAGGTTGCCGACGAGGATGACCTTGTTCACACTTCCCATGTCGTTTCCTTTCGGGCGGCCGCCCGCCCCTACGGCTGCAGTAGCTGCTGCCGTGCCCGCTTCACAGTCCGGCCGCCGCCGCGGCGCATAGTCGCGCATCGGCGAGCCTCGCCCGAGTGATCGGTAGAGGCTGGAGCCGGACACTACGCCTTGAAGTGTACGATCAGTGAGTGACAGCCCAGGTCAGGGTTTAGTGGGCGCGCGACTCAATCCTGCGAGTCGCTGTTTCGCCAGCGATGCGCCTTGGCTGTTAGGGAATCGCTTGACGACCTCCTCCCACGAAGCCCTA
Organism: Vicinamibacterales bacterium; assembly: GCA_035649635.1. Classification (GTDB taxonomy): domain Bacteria; phylum Acidobacteriota; class Vicinamibacteria; order Vicinamibacterales; family UBA2999; genus Gp6-AA40. The sequence continues at coordinate 41,305 of DASRJE010000085.1, forward strand.
GCCGCGTCGGTCCGTCCCATCAGCGATTCCGCGAACCCGCGGCGGTAGTACGCCATGTCGACCTGGTCGCCGTTCGGGTACTGCTGAATCACCAGATTGTATGCCTCGATCGCCTCGGGAAGGCGATTCATGTTGACGAGCGATTCCCCAATGAAGAATTGCGCGTCATCGGCGCGCTCCGCGGTCGGGAAGTTCTTGATCACCTGCTGAAATCCTGCGATCGCGCTGTTGTATTGAGAAGACGAGTAATCGCTGAAAGCAGTGTCGAACACGCGATTGGGCGACAGGCCCGCGGTGTCCGGAAGTGTCAATACAGGCGCGGGCGGACGCGGCGGTGTTGTCGCACCGTCTCCGGGAGGAGGGGTAGGCGCGAGTGGGTTGCTGGGATCGAGAGGAGCCGCTGCGCTCTGCGACTGTGCGAGGAGTTGAGGCAACGACAGGAACGTTTGCCGCAGCGCATCGATCTCGTCCTTCAGCGTTCGCAGGCGTGTGTCGGTGTCCTGCGTGCGTTCACGAATGGTCCCGAGATCGGATCCGAGATTCTTGACGAGCACCTCCTGGTCGGCGAAACGGCGCCGCTGGAACTCCTCGCTCGTGTCCAGTCTCGCGTTGACCGCTTTCAGAGCCTCAGTCAACTGCGTCAGGGCCAGGCCGAGCTGCTGGTTCTGCTCCTGGAGCATCCGCAACTCGGCTGCCAGTTGAAGGTGCTCACGATTCTGCGCGGCCGCAGGTGCTGCCATCGCGGGCAGCAGCGCCAACCACAGAGCCGCAGACGTCTTGATCTTCTGCATCCTAGTCCTCAGCGAGAGGTGATCACGAAATGGCCGCGCCGATTCTGCGCCCACGCATCCTCAGTATGCCCCGGACTGAATGGAAACTCCTTACCATAGCTCACAGTGCGCACACGCTCGGGCGAAATACCGAGCGATGTCAGGTATGTCTTGACGACGGTGGCGCGCCGTTCCCCTAACGCCAAGTTGTACTCGGCCGTACCCCGCTCATCACAGTGTCCCTCAACCGTGACGATCCATGACGGATATCTCTTCAGAATCTCGGCATTCGCACTGGCGGCGGCGCGACCGGCATCATCGAGATCGGCACTGTCGAGCCCGAAGAAGACGGGCTTCAGCGGCGAATCACGATTCAGCTCGTCGAGCGATCGATTGGCGACTGCATCGTCGGCCAACGGCTGTGGCGGCACCGGAAGCGCGTCATCGACACGCTGCGGCGGAGCAGGTGGGGCATTGGTCACTGCTGGTGGTTGATCTCCCGCACCCGGGCCTGGCTGCGCCCGCGGAGTCGCGGGTTTCTTACCACCGCATCCTGCAACGATCAGCGCAACCGACAACATGACTGCAAGCGTGACCTGTCTCGTTCTGTGCATGACTCTCCTCACGAATGTGCCGGCACCATTCAGTTGGACCACGCGGGCATCTGGTTGTTTCCGGTCCGAGTGACCTGCCTCAGGTTGCGACCATCGCGGCCGATCGTGAACACCTGCGTACTTCCAGTTCGTGTCGACGTAAAGGCAATGTGCCGTCCGTTTGCTGAGTACGAGGGCCGCTCGTTGGAGCCCTCACCAAAGGTGATCTGGCGGGTTTGACTCGACGCGAGATCGTGAATCTTGATGTCGAAGGCCGGTCCGCTTCGACCGGCGAACGCAATTTCATTGAAGGGGGCAGGCGACCAGGTCGGCTGATCCGCCCACGATTCGTTCATCGTGATCCTGCGCACGTTCGAGCCATCGCCTCCCATCAGGTAAATCTGCGGAGTGCCCGTCCGATCGGAGACGAACGCGATCTGCGCGCTATTGGGCGACCACGTCGGTGTTCCATCGCCTGCGGGATGGTTGGTGAGACGACGCAGGTTGGAGCCGTCGACGTTCATCACGTAGATCTCTGGGTTGCCGTCGCGTCCGGACATGAAGGCGATGCGCGTACCATCCGGTGAGAACACCGGGATGTAGTTCGTGCCCACTCCCTTGGTCGGGTTCTGCAGCAGTCCCTGATAGATAAACGAGACGAAGATGTCCGGGCTGGGACGATAGGTCGTGTACGCGAGCGCCCGCGCGTCAGCGGACCAGGCGGGAGTCAAATTCAACTGGCGGCTCACGGTAATACGGCGCTCGTTCGCGCCATCGTAGTCCGAAATGTAGATCTCCTTGACCTCGCGCTTCTCGACTGTACCGCTCAAGCTGTCGCGATTCCGATCAGAGACGAACGCCAGTTTGGTTCGCGCCACGCCGCGCAGGTTTCGCTGCTGCATGTGGATTTCGTCCGCGATCGTATGAGCATACGCGCGTGGATTGTTGGCGTTGAAATATTCCTTGGCGAAGACCGTCTGTCGGGATCGCACATTCATGAGTCGCGCTTGCACGACGGTCTTGCCACCGGACTGCTGCACGGTTCCAAACACGACGGCGTCGGCGCCAAGCTCTCGCCATGCCGCGAACGGTACATCCTCAGCACGTCGCGCGGCCGGGACCGTTGAATACGTATCGCGCGGCAGCATGTAGAACTCTTGTTCGAAGTTGAAGTCGTTCCACAAGACCTCGCCGATCGTCTTCGCCACTTCCGCCCCTTCAGGGGACAGTGCAACGAAATCAGGAACGGCCAAACGCGGTGGCGTTCCCGGATCTCCCGTAATCACGAGGGCCACTTCGGACGGCTGTTGGGGCTGCGTTGGTGGCGGTTGCTGCGTCGGCGGTGCCTGTTGCTGCGCTGCAGCGATGACTGCGGCGGCCGCAATGATCACCGCGCCCACGCCGGTCGCTCCCAATCTCCGGCTCTGTAATCGCAGCGGCCAACCCTCGATTCGTAGATTGTTCTTCATGATCACCGTTGATAATCGAATCGCATGTGAACTGTCAGACTCGGATTCGGAAATGCGGCAGGTAGCGGCGGCAACCGTGTGAGTTGCACCGCTCGCATCGCCGAGTTATCCAGCGCCAGGAATCCACTCGGTCTCTCCACGAGCGGCGCCTGAATCGTTCCATCGCGCGCAATCGTGAACTTCACTGTCGTCGATCCGACGACCCCCTGATTCTGATCCCAGGATCTCTGGATGAACGTCGTCATCTGCGCGAGGTAATCGGGACAACAGAAATCCGAGACATCGAGCTGAACCGGACCACCGCCGCCTCCCGCGCTGCTCAGGCCGAAGCCCTGACCGCGAACGACAGGCGTCTCGGCGCGTGCGTTGCCATCTGTGGGCTGTGGTCCAGTATTCGCGCGTTTGGCGGCCGCTTCCGGCGGAGCCTTCTGTGGCTTCGGCGCCGGACGCGGTTTCTCCTTGGGATCCGGCATCGCCATCTTCGGCGGCACGGCCGCGGGCGGCGTCAGTATAGGGCGCGCGGGCACTTCAGGAGGCGCTTGCTCCTGGACCGCCCGTGCACCCAATTGTGTGAGACCTCCGGTCTTGGGTCCGGGTGCGCCACCGAGGCTAATCGTCATCACCGGTTGAGGGCGGTCCTCAACGATGCCCGAACCGCCCAACAACAGAAACGCAATCACCACGACATGTCCCGCGGTTGACCACAACACCATCGTCTGCAGCCGTTCGGGCTGTCGCGATCGCGTCACGATGATGTCAGTCACGGTCTCGGTCATCGCTCTTACTTTGTGGGCACGTCTGTCACGATTCCGACGTCGCGGACGCCCCCCGCTTTCAACTCGTCAAAGACATCCATCTGATGCTGCACGTTGAGGCGACCGTCGATGCGTAGATAAACCTGCTTATCGGTACGGTTGACGATCAACTGCCGGACACGTTCCTGCAATACCTCGAGCCGGACGGATTCCTTTCCCAGAAACACGCGGCGATCCGTGCTGAAAGACATTGGCACGTCGACGAAAATCCGCTCGCTGGCCAGGTCCTGCGCACGTGACGCGACCGGCAGAGTTAACTCGACGCCCCTCTGCAACATAGGGGCCGCAACCATGAAAATGATGAGCAGCACGAGCATCACGTCGACCAACGGGATAACGTTGATCTCCGCCAGGCTCGACCCGACGCGCCGTCCTCGCTGATGGCGTCCGCCGGCATTGGGCGCCGATGCAATGACTTTGGGCATTAGGTGAAATTCCGCTCCGCAATATTGAGAAACTCGAGCGCGAAGTCATCCATCGTTGCGGAGAAGTCCTTCACGCGATGAACGAAGTGGTTGTAGAACACCACAGCCGGAATTGCGGCAAATAGTCCGGCGGCCGTCGCGATCAGTGCTTCACTGATGCCCGGCCCAACAACTGCCAGGTTCGTGGATCCCGTGGCGCCAATCCGTTGAAACGCGAGAGTGATCCCAACAACCGTTCCAAAGAGACCGATGAACGGGGCCACGCTCGCGGTTGTCGCCAGAAACGTGAGTCGGCGTTCCAACTTGTTAACCTCGGACGTTGCGGCGCGGATGAGGGCGCGGTCGACCGCGTCGAGGCTCTTCAGAATTGGACGAGACGAACCGCCGGGTGGACTCCCACCGGCCTGTCCCGTCTGCCGGAACTGGGCTGTGATTTCGGCGTAGCCAGCCTGGAACACACCGACGAGTGGGCTGGCAGGAAGTGAGGGACAAATAGCTTGCACGTCCGAAAACTTCTGGCTACGACGAAATACGTCGAGAAACGTCGCGGTCTGACGAGCGACGGCTCGATAGGAAATCGTCTTGAACAGGATGATCGCCCATGAGGCGATCGAAAACGCGATCAGAATTGCGAGAACAATCTGGCTGAGGGGACTTGCGTCAGCCAGAATTTGCAGCATGCCTCCGTTCCCAGCGGGCGGGGCAGCGTCCTGCACCTGTAGTGCAAGTAAGGACGAGCCAAACGTATACACCGAATCCTCCGGTACATTGTGGGGGACGGCACCGCTGGGACAGCGCGTCCATGGCAGACTAGCATGCCGCCGGAGGGCTGTCAAACATATGATACGATGGAAGTTCCGCCTACATGCTTCGCCTGCTGCGCATCCGCAACCTCGCCGTGATCGAGGCGGTCGAGGTCGAGCTCGAGCCAGGCTTCAACGTTCTGACGGGTGAAACGGGAGCAGGAAAGTCCATCCTCGTCGAGGCGGTAGGCCTTCTCCTCGGAGCGCGCGCCTCTGCTGACCTGGTACGAACCGGAGAGCCGCAAGCCACACTCGAGGCAATCTTCGAGGCCACCGACGGAACCGAAGTGATTGTCCGCCGGGAAGTCACGAGCCAGGGGCGGAGCCGGTCCTTTATTGACGGAACGCTCGCGACCGCCGGAGCCCTCCGCGAGTTGGCAGATCGTCTGGTCGAGTTGCACGGCCAGCACGAGCATCAGACTTTGCTCGATCCGCTTACGCATCTGCCGCTACTCGACGGCTCTGCTGGACTTGAGGCACTACTGCCGCCAGTGGCGACGGCGTGGACCACCCTGCGCACATTGCGAGAACAGCGGGACCGCGCGCGGATGGACGATCGCGAAAAGGCGGCACGCCTGGATCTCATCGCCTTCCAACTCGGCGAGATCGAAAAGGCCGCGGTGAAACCCGGCGAGGACGAAGAACTTGCGACCTCGAAGCGGGTCCTCGCCAACGCCGAACGCATTCAACGCTTGTGCAGGGAATCCTACGCGGCGCTCTACGAGAGTGATCACGCGGTGTTGTCCGGCCTCGCGCAGGTCTGGAAACGCGTAGCGGAGCTGGCCACCATCGAACCGAAGTTTGCCGATCAGTTGGACACGCGCGAGACGATCAAATCGCAGCTCGAAGACATGGCCTTCTTGTTGCGTCGGTATGCGGACGAAATCGACGCCTCGCCGGTGCGCCTGCAGCAGGTCGAGGACCGGCTGGCGCTCATCGAGCGTCTGAAGCGAAAGCACGGTCCGACGTTGCAGGACGTGATCGCGAGGCGACAGGCGCTGGCGCGGGAGCGCGACATGCTGACCAGGTCAGAGGAGGCTGCCGAGGATCTCGAGCGCCTGCTTGCCGAGGCGCGAGAGCGGTACCTCGAGTTGGCTCGTGATCTCTCGCGCCGTAGACGAACGGCATCGAAGCCGTTCGCCACACAGGTCGAAGCGCATCTGGCGCAGTTGGCGATGGCAAAAACTCGATTCGAAGTACGCTTCGGTAACGAGGACTCGGCCGATGACGCGTGGACTGAACGCGGGATCGACCAGGCCGAGTTTTTCGTGTCGCCAAATGTGGGTGAGGATCTCCGCCCGCTCGCGCGTATCGTATCTGGCGGAGAGCTGTCGCGACTGATGCTGGCGCTGAAGACGATGGCCACTGCCGACGGGTCTGGGAAGACATTGATTTTCGATGAGGTGGACGCGGGCATCGGCGGGGAGGTCGCCGAAGTCGTTGGTCGCAAGCTCCGTCAACTCGGGGATCGATTCCAGGTGCTGTGCATCACGCACTTACCGCAAATCGCCTCTCGAGCCTCGACGCACTACCACATCGAAAAGTCCATCCGCGGCCGTCGCACGGTTACGACAGTTCAACGGTTGGATTCCGGCGGTCGTATAGAAGAAATCAGTCGCATGATCGGTGGGAGCGGAATCACGGAGCCGATCCGGGCGAGCGCCCGCCAGATGCTTGGTATCGATCGCAAAAGGTAAACGGAAAGCGAAAGGCGAAAGCGAAAGTCGTAACGCATGGCCCGGAAATACTTGATCGAGACGTTCGGCTGTCAGATGAACGTGCACGACTCGGAACGTATGGCCGGGTTGCTCGATCAAGCTGGCTACGAGCCGACAACGAACGACGCCGATGCGGATGTCATCGTCATCAACACGTGCAGCGTCCGCGATCACGCCGAGGAAAAGCTCTACACGCGCCTCGGCGAACTGCGAGTGCTGCAGCAGGAGACGGGACGTAATCCGGTTGTTGCCGTCGCAGGTTGCGTGGCGCAACAGGAGGGCGAGTCGTTGCTCACCAACACCAATGGAAAGGTCATTGACGTGGTCGTTGGCACACAGCGGCTGAAGATGCTGCCACTGATGCTGGACCAGGCAGCGCAATCGCCATTTGCCGTGGTCGATATCAACCCGTTGGACGACGTGAGCTTTCCGCTTGGAATGGTGCGCCGGACAGATCCCGTCAGGGCGTACGTGACGATTATCGAAGGGTGCAACGATCACTGCGCGTTTTGTGTCGTTCCCTATACACGCGGCCACGAGCGGATGCGAGCCAAGTCGGATGTCCTGGCCGACGTAAAGGAGGCCGTCGCTGCAGGGCGCAGTGAAGTGCAGCTGCTCGGACAGATCGTCAATCACTATTCGGCTCCCGACGATCCGTACTGCGACTTCGCCCAGCTCCTTGCTGAAGTCGACGCGATCCCCGGGGTGCAGCGAATTCGATTTGCAAGCCCGCACCCCCGCCACACTGGCACCCGCCTGATTGAAGCGGTCAGGGATCTTCCGCGCGTGTGCAAACACCTGCACCTGCCGGTGCAATCAGGGTCGACCCGGGTGCTTCAGGCGATGCGCCGCCGTCACACGCGCGAGGAGTACCTCGATCTGGTTGCGCGTATTCGCGAGTCGATTCCAGGGGTAACGCTGTCGACCGATATGATCGTCGGCTTTCCCGGTGAGACGGCGGCCGACTTCGAAGATACGCTATCGCTAACGGAGGCAGCGCAGTATCACAGCATGTTCTCGTTCAAGTACTCGCCGCGCCCAAACACCCTGGCGTCGAAGCGCATGCCCGACGATGTGAGCGCGAACGAGAAGACGGCGCGCATTGTCGCGTTGCAGGAACTCCAACGCTCGATCCAGACCCGGCTCCATGAGCAAGCGGTCGGAAGCGAGGTCGAGGTCCTCGTCGATTCAGCCAGCCGGCGCCGGGCTCGAGAGCTTTCCGGGAGAACCTCTGGAAACACAGTAGTGAATCTGCCGATGCCGTCCGATACTTCAGGCAGCGCGGCAAGCGATGACTGGATCGGTCGTTTGATGAGGGTGCGTATCACGCGGTCGGGGCCGCACAGCTTGTCGGGAGAGGCCGTCTCGTGGGTCCCCCAGAGCATGGAGACACGGTCATGCTGATCGAAATGAGTATCAAAGGCCTGATGGTGGACCCGATGGCGGGCACGCCGATCGTCATTCTCAAGGACAAACAAGGCGAGCGCGTGCTCCCGATCTGGGTTGGGGTGCCAGAGGCGAACGCGATTGCGCTGCAGATCGAGAACGTGTCGACACCGCGACCGATGACGCACGACCTGCTACGGAATATCATCACGGACCTCGAAGGACGGGTCGATCGCGTTGTCGTCAGCGACCTTCGCGACAACACCTACTTCGCCATCATCCACCTGACGGTGCGTGGCGAGCGCGTCGCCGTGGACGCACGACCGAGCGATGCCATTGCCCTGGCGCTGCGGACCCGGTCGCCCATCCTGGTAGAGGAGTCTGTAATCGAGAGCGCCAGGACGGCCGATTTCACGACTGAGCCAGCCGATAATGAACGGCTCCAGAAATGGCTCGAAAGTCTTGATCCTGAGGAACTTGGCAAATATAAGATGTAAATGTCGGCCGGCCGACGCATTGGTCGATTGACAGGGTTCCAACCCGTCCCTACAATGAGCGCACCTCTTCCCGGAATTGCGCTTCGTGACCTCATCTCCGTCGTACGCGACAACACAGCCGCAGCGCTGGCTGATCGAGCCTGCCCGCCGGGATAAGTCCCGCTCGAGGTCGGTATCGCGATGATCGTGGCCATCGCCAACCAGAAGGGTGGCGTGGGCAAGACCACGACGGCCGTCAACCTTGCAGCGGCTCTCGCGATGCGCGGCCGCAAGACGCTCCTGGTCGATCTCGACCCGCAGGCCAACAGCAGCATTTCGTTCCTCGATCACGGTTCAATCGGCCGGAGCATGTACGACGCGATCGCCGACCCGGCCTGCGAGCTGGCGCAGATCGTCCAGCCGGCGACGACGCTGCAGAATCTGTTCGTCGCGCCCGCCCGCATCGCGTTGGCGAAACTGGAGGCACGGCTGGTGGGGGAGCTGGACGCGCATTTTCGTCTCAAGGACAAGTTGGACAAATTGGCGGGCGAATACGCCCACGTTGTCATCGACTGCCCGCCCGCCCTCGGACTCCTGACCGTGAATGCCTTGGTTGCTGCGACGCATCTCCTCATTCCCATCCAGTCGTCGTATTTCGCGCTCGAAGGTACCGATGACTTGCTCGAGACAATCGAGAAAGTCAGGCAGCGACCGAACCCGGGGCTTCGCATCCTGGGCGTCGTGATCACCATGCACGACAAGCGAACGGCGTTGGCGCGCGATATCCGTGAGCAGATCCAGAAGGTGTTCGGCGGCAAGGTGTTCCGCACTGTCATCAGCAAGAGCGTGCGCCTGGAGGAGAGTCCAGCGTACAAGGAATCCATTTTTACTTTTGCGCCTGAGTCAACGGGCGCAACCGATTACTACAGTCTCTGCGAGGAGGTCATCGAGCGTGCCGAAGCGAGGACTGCCTGAAACGCTGAGAATGCGCCACGATGAGCACTACGTCGAAGCCCTGGCGGCGTCGGCGGGCGAGCCCGTAGGCCGAATGGTCGCGATCGACCAACTCGATCCGAACCCGGACCAACCCCGTCAGGTGATGGGCGATTTGTCCGAACTGATGGCGTCAGTCGCCGAGAAGGGCATCATCGAACCACTGGTCGTGCGGCAACGTGGCCATCGCTACCAGATCATCGCCGGAGAGCGGCGCTATCACGCCGCAGTGCAGGTCGGCCTGCGTGAAGTGCCGGTTGTCATCCGCGAAGTAGACGACGTCGAAGTCATGGAGTTGGCGCTGGTGGAGAATCTCCAGCGCAAGGACCTGACCGCGTTTGAAGAAGCGGAGGCCCTTCAACAGCTCGCCGAGAAGATCGGCCATACGCATGAGGACCTGGCTCGCAAGCTCGGAAAGTCGCGGACCTCTATTACCGAGTCGCTGTCGCTGACGGCGATGCCCGAGGAGGTTCGAAATCTTTGTCGGCTGGCCGACATTACCGCTAAGTCGACGCTTTTGCAGATAGTTAGGCAGGCAAATCCACAGAAAATGATCGCGTTGGTGGAGAAACTGGCTGGCCAAGGTGCGGTGACGCGCCAGTCCGCTCGCCAGGAAACCGCCAAGACAAAGCCAGGCCGGCCGAAGTCGTATGTGTTCGCATTCCGCCCGCCGACGAAGGCCTTCGACCTCCGATTGAGCTTCCGGAAGAGCAAGGTCGAACCGAACGAGATCATCGAAGCACTCGAGAACATCATTCGCGAGTTGAAAGCCGCCAGGCGTCACTGAGAAGCGCGGCATCGTGGACTAGGCGGCGACCTGCCAGACAGGTCGCAGCGGGCCGACCCCGCGTCCGATCCGACGGAAAGCTGTTGTGGGCGCGATCAAAGCATCGTCGGCTGGCCGACATTACCGCTCAGTCGTCGCTTTGCAGCCTCAGGCAGCGAAATCCAAGTCGGTTGAGTCTCCGGAAGAACAGGTCGAACTCAACGAGATCATCGAAGCACTCGAGAACATCATTCGCGAGTTGAAAGCCGCAGGCGCCACCGCGAAGCGCCGCATCATGGACGGGCGGCGCTGCCGGACAGCTCGCCAGCGAGCGGCCGGCGCCCAAATCCAACAGCCAGAACAAAAGCGGTCGAGGAAGCAGGCGCGATTGGAGCACCCACAGAGCCAAAAACGGCCTGCCCAGGACTGGTATCAAGGCAGCCGAACTTCGAATAGTTAACATAACGTGTGTTATGCGACGTTGACGAAATCGGCTGGAAAACAGCGCAAAAGCCACCTGCCTCGTATAATCGAGCCGATAACTCTTTAGGAACCCGGCCGCCCCCTGATGCGCATCATCGACCGTTATCTCCTCCGGCAAATGGCCTGGCCGTTCGCGCTCGGCCTGGCTGTTTTCACGTTCCTGCTCATCGTTCCAGAACTGATGCGCTACGCCGAGGACTATGTCTCAAAGGGCGTGTCCCTCTGGATCGTCGGCCGCCTCGTCGCGACCCTGCTGCCGTATTCGCTGGCGTTGACGATCCCGATGTCTGTCCTCCTCGCCTTGCTGGTCGCGTTCGGGCGGCTCTCCGCAGACCGGGAATTCGTAGCACTGCAGGCGTGCGGCGTCAGCCTCTATCGCTTGTTCCGGCCCGTCGCTCTGGTATCGCTGACCAGTTGCCTGGCGACGGCTTACGTCTACATGGTCCTGATTCCAGTCGGGAATCAGACCTTCAGGGAAATCACGTTCAGCATCCTGGCCTCCAGCGCGGAAAACGAGGTCAAGCCACGCGTCTTCTTCGATGGCTTTCCAAGCTTCGTCGTCTATGCTCGGGAATTGCCCCCGGCCGGTGGCTGGGACGGCGTGTTCATTGCCGACAACCGCGCTGGCGAAGGCTCCTCTATCTATCTCGCGCGCCACGGCCGGGCCGTCGTCGATCGCTCCGCGAAAACCGTCGAGATGGTCCTGGAGGGCTGGACGCGTCACGAGGTGGACCCATCGGGCGAGTATCGGGTGTTCCGCGGCGACAACCTCGTACTCAACCTGAGTCCTGAAGGGATGTTTCCAAGCGGCGGCGTGCAGAAGGGTCTGCGCGAGATGTCGGTGCCTGAACTACGCGCCCGCATCGGCATCGTACGAGAGCGAGGCGAGTCACCGCACAATGAGATCTTTGAGCTCCACAAACGCTTCTCGATCCCGGCGGCATGCCTCGTCTTCGGCCTGATCGGCCTCGCGCTCGGCGCAACCAATCGTCGCGACGGCAAGCTCGCGAGCTTCGTCCTGGGAATCGCCGTCATCTTCGCGTATTACCTGTTGCTGTGGTTCGGGCAATCTCTCGTCAGAGGTCAGCTAATCCCCTCGTGGCTCGCCGCCTGGTTGGCCAACCTGGTTCTTGGAGCACTGGGGGTGCTGCTCTTCAAGTGGCGTGGTCGTGTCGCGGATCAGCCAATCCGCTTCTTCATCCCCGAGGCCATTCGCAATCGCATCACGCAACGGACCCAGAGGTTGGGGCGCATCGCGCTCCCCTTCGGGATCCTCGATCGCTACGTGGCGATGACCTATCTGCGTTTGCTGGGGCTGTCGGCGCTGGCACTGGCCGGTGTGTTCTACGTGTCCGCCTTCATCGACTTGTCTGAGAAGGTCTTCAGAGGAACGGGCACGTGGACGATGCTCGGGACCTTCTTCGTTTTCACCACACCGCAATATCTCTATTACATCGTCCCCCTCGCCGTGCTGCTCGCATCGCTCGTCACCGTTGCCATTCTCACCAAGAACAGCGAGCTCGTCGTGATGAAGGCGTGTGGCATCAGCCTGTACCGCATCGCCGTGCCAATGGTGGCCGGGGCGATTGCCGCGGGGACGTTTCTCTTCGGGCTCGAGCAGACCATCCTCGGCCCGGCGAATCGCCGTGCCCAGACAGTCCGCCACGTGCTCGACGGCGGCTCGCCCGAAACATTCGACGTGCTGAATCGCCGATGGGTCGTAGGACGTGATGGGGCGATTTACCACTACGGTTACTTCGACCCCCGTCTTCGGCGCTTCACGTCACTCTGGGTCTACGAGTTCGACGAGGGCATGCGACGCATGACCCAGCGCACATATGCCGACCAGGCGCATTACGCCGATAAAAGGTGGAATCTCGAACGAGGCTGGGCACGTGCATTCGACGTCGGCGGCGGTGAACCCTCTTACGTGCAATTCGTCAGCGCTCAGAGGGCTCTTGAGCCACCCGAGCACTTTTCCACGGAACCACCAGATCCGGAGTTCATGAGTTTCACGCAACTGCGGACCTACACCGAGCAACTCGCGCAAAGCGGATTCGATGTCGTGCGTCAGCGCGTCGCCTTGTATCGCAAGCTCTCATTCCCCTTCGTGACGATCGTGATGACGTTGATTGCAGTGCCCTTCGCCGTCACGATCGGACGAAGCGGCGCTATGGCCGGCATCGGCGTCGGCATCGCAATCGCTCTCGCGTACTGGACGACCATCCTGTTCTTCGCCGCGATGGGCTCAGGTGGGTTGCTGACTCCTGTTCTCGCAGCGTGGGCGCCGAATCTATTGTTTGGTGCAGGAGCCGCCTACCTGCTGCTGACCGTCAGGACATAAGCCCGGCTCGATGATCAGATCTGACTCAGCGGACGTAGCTGATGTCGTCGAGCCACACCTGCCCGCTCCCGCCTTCCTTCGTGTGAACAGTGTCGACGACGAACAGGAGATCGCGCAGGTCCTCGAGCACAGGACGACCTGTCGATGATCCCAGTGGTGTCATCTCGTCGAACGCGATCGTGACAGTCCGCGCTGTCTGGTCCAGATAGACCGACTTTCCCCAGCGACTGTCTGCAGCATTCGCCCTCACTTGAAACATCAGCCGCATGGGCTGCATCGACCGGGCGCTGAACCTCACTCCCTTGAAACGCGCCAGATCTGGAGTGGACGCGATCACGCCGGCGACGTAGGGTCCTTCCGACAAGGTTCCGCCAAGGCCGTAACGCAGGGCCAACTGAGTACCACCGACGCTCGGTGCCACAGTGAGCGTACCTTCCGATCGGACGCTCTTCTCAATGCGCCAACTAGTGGCGGGGCCATTCGAATACACCGAAAGCGTGTCGGAGACGGTAAACTCGTTCGATGACTCCGGCGCCGGACGAACGCCTACGTAAATCGGATTCGTCACCACCCAAGGAATAGGCGTGGCGCCGGGCGCGCGAGCGACATCGATTTCGACGCGATATACAGCAGGCATCGATGGAGCTTCGTAGGCGAGGGACGGCGATGGACCCGAAGCGACCGTTTTTCCGTCGGACAACAACCTGATCGTGGACCCGGCCGGGGCATTCGATTCGACCTGCAACATGGCGGGACCATTGAGTGGCAGGTAGTCGCCCATGCTTGCGCGATGCGCGCCGCTCCCGGCGGTAAATGCGACTACTCCCGGACTCGCCAGTGCGTCGATCGTCGAGTAGACGTGACCTGCGCGAATGGCGTCGAGCACGTTGTGTGCGTCTTCGGGCGCATCTCCGGTCAATTGGGTAAGAGGGAGGGCGATAGAAAACGTGCGAAACACCTGTTCGTACGACGGGAGGTGCAACCGGAACGAGCGACCATAGGGATCGGTGCCCGGGCCAACGCGTGCGTGCGCATCAGCGGCGGCAACTGCGACAACGGGGCGATTTCCCACGAGCATGTCCCAACGGCTCATCAGATCGTTTGGCCGATCAAGCAGCGTCGCGAGTGCGGGCGCGCGTCGAAACGGATACATCAAGACGGCGCGACCGATCGAGCCCCAGTCCTCATCCCGCCATTGGCTGTCGGCATTCATCCATTCGATGCCATCGATTGCGGCGTTCCAATCAGTCCAGCCAAGTTGCGCGCGTGTGGAGTCTGGATGTGCCGCGATCGACATGCCGCCCATACGGCGCACGTCTTCGAGCACATCTCCGACTTCCCCACCGAGCGGATACGGTGATAGGGGAAGCTCCAGCGCCACAACGTGCCCACCGTTGGTGCTGATTTCCACCGCGTCGATACAAAGGACGCCGGAGCGATACACAGGAGTGTCCGATCCGCGGGTGGCATCGCCGTGGTCGGTGATGATGACGAATTGCAACCCTGCCCGGCGGGCGGCGGCGGCGACGTCCTCGACGGTGCCGGTACCGTCAGATCGGCGAGTGTGCACGTGAATCACGCCGCGAACCGGAGAGGCGCCTGCGCCTATCGGCGACAGCGCCACCGGTGATGCGGGCAACATCAAATACCACGTCACACCGACAACGATCGCGACCGCAATGGCCAGCCATCTGGTCTTCATGCCCGCGGGTGAAACTGGTCGTAGATGTTGCGCATCCGCTGCTCGAGCACGTGTGTGTAGATCTGTGTCGTTGAAAGGTCGGCGTGTCCCAGCATCATCTGAATCGCACGCAGGTCGGCTCCTCGTTCGAGCAGGTGCGTCGCAAACGAGTGACGAAGCATATGCGGGCTGAGCGATTTCGTAATGTCCGCTTGGCGCGCGTAGCCTTTGAGGATCTTCCAGAAGCCGACTCGCGTCAGGCCGACTCCTCCCCCTCGCGCGTTCACAAACAGACGCGAACTGCGGCGCCGTCCAAGCAGCGCCGCGCGCGACTCCTGCAGGTATCGCTTCACCCACGCGGCCGCCTCGTCGCCAATCGGAACGATCCGTTGCTTGTCGCCCTTGCCGGTGCACGTGATATAGGACGCATCCAGATGAACGTCGGCGGGACGCAGCGCAACCAGCTCGGAGACTCTCATGCCCGTGGCGTACAGCAACTCGATGACGGCTCGGTCGCGAAGACCGCGAGATGTTGAGACATCGGGCTGCGCGATGAGGCGATCGACGTCTTCGACGGATAAGTAGCGAGGAAGCACCTTCCACGCGCGTGGCGGGCGGAGATCCTCTGATGGATTTGCGCGCAGCCGTCCATCGATCAACAGGAAGCGGTAGAAACCTCGATAACACGCCACCGCTCGTGCCACCGATCGAGGCGATCGCCCCTGGGACATCAAGTCGCGCACCAGCGCTTCGAGGTCCTGCCGTGATAAATGTTCAACGCTGCGGCCGCGCCCCGCGGCGAACTCCGCCAGTCCATTCAGGTCCCGCGCGTAGCTCTCGATCGAATTCGCCGCGAGACGGCGTTCGACCGTGAGATGCGTCAGGTATGCGTCTAACGCCGATACAGTGTTGGTCACAGGCGGTTCCTGCCGGGTTTCCTGGCCACCCTCTCCGGATAGAATTGTAGTCGTATGCCCGTGCGTTCAAAGTGGCAGTCGCTGCCCACTGAGGCCATCAATGCGTTCAGTCTCGGCATCGACAAACTCGCCGCGGACGACATCGTCGACCTGATGCTCAACGAGGATCGCAAGATGCTCGACGCCGTGCGTCGTGAGCGCGAGCGCATCGCGGTCGGTGTCGAGATGATCGCGGCAGCGCTGCGCAAAGGCGGACGGATCGTATTCGTGGGCGCCGGCACGAGCGGACGATTGGGCATCCTCGAATCGGCGGAGATGCCGCCCACGTTTGGTACTGAGCCAGACAGCATTCAAGCAGTGATGGCGGGCGGTCGCGACGCTATTTTTGCCGCCAGGGAAGGCGTCGAAGATCATTACGAGGAGGGTGCGCGAGCAGTCTCGCGTCTCCGCCCTTCCAAGAAAGACATCGTCATCGGCGTTTCAGCGAGCGGCATGACGCAGTTCGTGCGCGGCGCGCTGACAATCGCGAGAAAGGTTGGCGCCCGAATCATTTTCGTGACGTGCGACCCGGGCACCGAGTTGCAGACCTTCGTCGATCTGACCATCGCTCCAGGCGTGGGCGCCGAAGTGATCGCTGGCTCAACGCGGCTGAAAGCTGGTACTGCAACGAAACTCGTGCTCAACATGCTGACCACTGGAGCGATGATCCGGACCGGCAAGACGTACGGCAACCTGATGGTTGACGTACAAACCGGATCCGAGAAGCTCAAGGATCGAGCGCGGCGAATCGTGAACATCGTGACCGGGCTCGAATACGAGGACGCCGATCGCCTGCTGAAAGTGGCGCATTGGAATGTCAAGGCCGCCATTGTCATGCAGAAGACCGGGCTGTCGTACACGAAGGCGCTTTCACGTCTGCGGAAGGCACACGACTCGATGCGCGAAGCTCTCGGCGAGGATATCGAGCCGCGCCTCCGTGGATTGCTCCAGGGCCATGCCGAGGCTGCTGCGGTCGCGAATGAATTCAGCTCCGTGAGGCCTGGCGAGACGGCAACTCGCAAGCACTTGCGGTCATAATGCCTCGGCGGCGCCGCGGTCCAGATACACCTCGACACGGCGATGAACCTGCAGGAACGACGCCGGCAGCTGCGTCGTAAGCGGCCCACGCGACATTGCCGCAACGGCTTTCGCCTTTCGCTCCCCGGTCGCGATCAACATGATCGTGTCGGCGCGAAGAATGGTCGCCATCCCAATCGACAGCGCTTCCCTCGGAACGCGAGCCACGACGCCGCCGAACGGCCCCGCATTCTCCGCCCGCGTTGAGTCAAGGAGTGTGACTCTGTGCGTGCGCGCCTTCAGCGCGTCACCAGGCTCGTTGAACCCGATGTGTCCGTTCACACCGATCCCCAGCAGCAGCAGGCCCAGGCCGCCGCACGCCGCAATCGTCTCCTCATACCGTTCACATTCCATGTCGGGATCGGCGACGATACCGTTGAGACTATGGGTACGCCCCGGGTCGAGGTTGATGCCCGACAGCAGATGTTCTGTGAGAAAGCGGCGGAAGCTCCCCGCCTGTGATGCGTCCAACCCAACAAATTCGTCGAGGAGGAACGCGGTGGCCCGCGAAAAGTCCGCCTCCCCTGCCGAGTGGAGACGGCACAACTCGGTATAGGCATCAACCGGCGTTCGACCCGCGGGCAGGCCGAGCACGAGGTCGGGCACGCGACGCAGCACATCTGCGACACGACGCGCGACCGCCCGACTCGCCTCCGCTGCGCTTTCGAAAATCGTGACGTCCAACGTCGTTAGCGATAGGAAGGAAGCACCAGCGTCCCGCGCGCCGCAGCCAGGGCCAGGGTCACGGCGCCTTGCGCGGGGTCGACCTCGAGAGGCCGCACCTCACTTCGCGGTGCGATTTCTGCCATTCGCTCACTGACATCCGCGAAGAGCGCCGGAATAGCTTTGAAAATTCCGCCCGCCAGGATGGTCGGAAATACGTCGCCTCTCATGCCGAGCCTCGTCACGACTGATGCCGCCGCACTGACCAGTTCTTCGCCCGCGCGTGCCAGGATGTGCGCCGCAACCGCATCGCCCGCGAGCATGGCTTGCTGCACGACGTTCGCGAGCCCCGCCACGAGGGGCCGCTGGAGGCCGCGATCGTAGATGGCGTGAATGAGTTCAGAGGGTGTCGCCACACGCATTTCGGCAAGGACGAGATCGGTCAACCGCGTTGCGGGTCCGCGCCCGTCGTACTGTCGTACGACAGCCGACAATGCCGCACGGCCGATCCAGAACCCGCCACCCTCATCCCCCAGCACGTACCCCCAGCCTCCGGCCCTGCAGGCGCGTCGATTGCCATCCACGCCATACGCGATCGACCCGGTTCCCGCGACGATGACGACGCCAGGCTGCTCTCCAGCGCCGGCGACGAGTGCAATCAAGGCGTCGTTCACGACAACGACACGCGACTTGAAGCCGATCCGGCGCATGATTTCCTGAACAGACTGCGCGTCGCTGGGGCGATCGACGCCGGCGATTCCCAGACAAATCGCGTCGGGGCGAACGTCATCGCGCCCGAGCGTCTCCTCCATGAGCCGATGCAAAACTTTTTCGACTTCGAGTTCGCCAGAGGCCTGGAGGTTGGCGCCGCCGCCGTGCGACTGCGCGAGCACGCGACCGTTGCCGTCAGCAAGAAGGCACACGGTCTTCGTGCCGCCAGCATCGATGCCCAATACGTACATCGTGAGTGCGCCAAGTATGGTACATTCAGCAGGTTCGATGGCGTACGGCCGTAGTCGGGCTCGCAGCCCTCTCCCTCCTGCGGGCACCTCGATTCAAGTCGGGTTCGCACTCGTGATCGTCCTCGCAGCCTGTGTTGCCGCTGTGACGGCTAGCGGTGCGCCTGTGCGTGCGTTCTGGATATCACCGTCCGCGATGACGTCAGCGGCGAGTATTCAACGCGCGATCGCTTCGGCAGCGACTGCCGGATTCGACGCCGTGGTCGCGCCGCTCACAATCGGAATGCGAAGCGACGCCGACTCATTCGATGCGGGAGCAGAGTTACTGCGTCAGGCGCGCGAGCGCGGGATGGCCGCGCACCTGTCGATTACGGTGAACGTCGCGGCTTCGGTCGGCGAGCTCCCGGCTTCCCGCGATCACGTGATTTATCAGCATCCCGAGTGGCTGATGGTTCCCAGGCAAGTCGCGGCGGAAATGCTGAAGATCGACACGCGGAGCCCTGCGTATCTCGGGCAGATCACGCGATGGACACGCGCGAACGCCGATCGCGTAGAGGGCGTATACCTGTCGCCGCTCGATCCCGCGGCCGCCTCCTACCTGGTTAGTGCCATTACGGCTGCTGTTGAAGGTTACGCCGTCGACGGTCTCTATCTCGAAGCTGTCGACTTTCCGGGAGACGATTTCGATTACAGCCGGCACGCGATGGAACTGTTTCGGACGCGAATGAGATCGTCGTTATCAACGGCCGAACGAGCACGCCTCGACGAGATTGAAGCAATCGACCCCTTCGCGTA
>DASRJE010000086.1:0-28718 GCA_035649635.1 Vicinamibacterales bacterium
GGAGTGAAACGGTGTTGGTCCAAGCGGAGATTCCGCTCGTGGATCGCGTCTCATCGATCGTCGGTCACGTTATCTCGCAACGAACCGTTCAGGAGATTCCGTTGAACGGCCGTCACTTCATGGATCTCGGGTTGCTCGGGCCGGGGTCGGTCGCGCCGTCGCAGACCGGCTTCTCCGCGATGCCCGTACGCGGACAGGGCGCGTACGCGATCAACACGGCGGGCAATCGCGAGGAGGCCGTCGGCTTCCTCATCAACGGCGTGACGGCAAACAACCTGACGTTCGGCGCGCTCCTGTTCGAACCGCCCGTGGCGAGCGTTCGCGAATTCAAGATCGACAACTCGGTGTTCAGCGCCGAGTACGGACACGTGTCCGGGGCGATCGTCAACATTGTCACGCGATCGGGTAGCGACGACGTACACGGCGACGTGCTCGGGTTCCTGCGGAACGAGGCACTCGACGCACGCAACTTCTTCGAGTTCACGTCGCCGGAGCCGCACCCCTTCGAGCGGTACAATTTCGAGGTAGCCGCGGGTGGTCCTCTCATTCGTGGAAAGACCCACTTCTTCGCGACCTACGACGTTCTCAGGCAGCGGCAGGGTCTCGACATGAACAGCCTGGTGCTCAGCGACGAAGAGCGTGCAGCAGCGGCCGACGCGGTGATACGGCGGCTGATCGACCTGATCCCGCGTGCCAACTACGTCGATGCGGACGGCACGCCGCGATTCGTCGGTGCGGCCGACGCCGCTGTCGACATGGATCGCTGGACGATCGACCTCCGGCAGAACCTCGGCCACGGCAATCAGTTGCATGGGTACTTCGGATGGCAACGGACTCTGTCGACCGAGCCAGCGTCTCGGGGCACGACGGTCCCCGGGTTCGGCCATCTGAACCGTCTGCCGCGAAGCCTGCTGACCGTCGAGCACAGCCACGTCGTCGGATCGGCGCTCGTGAACGAAGCACGATTCAGTCGTAGCGATCTGGAGGGGAACACCGTGAACGTCGCGCCGCTCAATCCCGCAGACTTCGGGATCCGGAACGGTGTCGTCCGTCCCATCGGGTTGCCGCAGATGACGGTGGCCGGCGGCCTCAGCTTCGGGGGGCCATTCCAATTCCCGCAAGGACGTCGTGACGGGTTCAACCTGTTCACCGACACGGTCAGCGGGCGGCGCGGCCGGCACTCTCTGAAAGTCGGCGGCGAGTACCGGCACTTCGACAACGAGAACTTCTCGGAAGGTACCGGGTCGGTCAACTTCCCGAGCGTGGCGGCGTTCCTCGCCGGAACCGCCAACGCGTTCAGCATCACGCTCGGCGAGAGAAGGAACCACATCGACCAGCGCGCGGTGGCATTTTTTGGTCAGGATCGGATCGCCATCGGGTCCACGCTCACCCTCGATCTCGGGCTGCGCTACGAGTGGCACGTGACGCCGACGGAGCGGAACAACCAGTTCGTGGTCTTCGATCCCGGGACTGCGTCGCTGCTGCGCGTCGGCGTCGACCTCGAGGAGATCCATCGCCAGAACAACCGGAACTTCGAGCCTCGCCTCGGCATCGCCTGGACACCCGCGTCCGACGGACGAACGGTGGTGCGCGCCGCCTATGGATCTTCCGTTGACGAGCCGAGCACGACGGCGGTCAGAGACACGGCGGCCAACCCGCCGTTTGCCACGCCGCTCGCCGCCGCCGGGTCGATCTCGCTGGACAGTGCGATCGAGAGGACGCAGGCCGGCGGTCTCGCGCCAGCGACGATCGATCACGGGTTCCGCAACGCGTCGCTGCGATCGTGGAACGTGAACGTGCAGCAGCAGATCGCGCGCAACTTCGCCGCGATGGTCGGATACTTCGGCTCCAGTGGCAAGGACCTGCGGATCTCGCGTAACCTGAACCAGCCGGTGAACGGCGTCCGCCCATACGCGGCGCTGTCACTCTCCAGCCCCATTCTCCCGGGCGTGCCGCTGGGCAACATCACGCAGGTCGAGAGCACCGGCTTCTCGAGCTACCATGCACTCTGGCTTTCGGCCACCAAACGGCTCTCGCGCGGCCTGCTGTTCGACGCGTCGTACACCTGGTCGAAGTCGCTCGACACCAACTCGCTGAATTCATCCGGCTTCGTTGTCCAGGATAGCTACGACATTCCCAACCAATATGGGCTGTCGGACTACGACGCGCCTCACCGGTTCATTCTCAGCGCGACCTACGAATTGCCCTTCACCGGACACTGGGCTACGCGAGGCTGGCAGGCCGCTGTGATCGTTCAGTCACAGAGCGGCAATCCCGTCAACATCGTCACGAGCAACAGCACGCTCACTGGCACGCCGAACACCGTCCGGCCGGACGTCATCGGACCGATTCGGATCATCGGCTCGGTGGATCAGTGGTTCGACACGTCGGCGTTCGCGGCCGCTAATCACTTCGGCAACCTGGGTCGTAATGTGGTGATTGGACCGGACTTTCACAACACGGATTTGTCGATCAGCAAAAGCGCAAGGCTGCGCGACCTCGGCGTCCAGTTTCGCGTGGACATCTTCGACCTGTTCAATCACCCGAACTTCGGCCCGCCCGGCAACATCGTCGGCAGCCCGACGTTCGGAAAGATCACGAGGACGCGTTTTGCGACGGGCGAGGGGGGCTCCTCGCGGCAGATTCAACTCGGCGCGAAACTCTCATTCTGAGATGGCGCTGCGATTGCTCACGCCCGTGATGCCGGCCGTCGCGCTGCTTGCGCTGGTGTGGGTCTCTCCGGCTGCGTCGGCTCAACCGCAATCGGTCCGCACGGCGCTTGCCGTGCACTACAGCTCCGAGGACTATCCCAGCAATCCGGTAGTGGATGCTGCGATTCGACAAGTGCTCCACGCGCGCGACGAGGCCCCGGTCGACTATTTCGCGGAATACCTGGAGTCCGACCGCTTTCCTGAC
This sequence comes from Vicinamibacterales bacterium, assembly GCA_035649635.1. Classification (GTDB taxonomy): domain Bacteria; phylum Acidobacteriota; class Vicinamibacteria; order Vicinamibacterales; family UBA2999; genus Gp6-AA40. The sequence goes on from DASRJE010000086.1 coordinate 2,917, forward strand.
GAACAATCCACCCTGGCGTTCCGTGACTACCTTCAGCGGAAATATCAGGGACGCCGAATCGACGTGGTGCTGGCCATCACCGATCCGGCGCTGCAGTTCGTTCTGCAGTATCGCGATCAGTTGTTTCCCGGGGTGCCGATCGTTGCGACCTCGGGTTCCACGCTCGGCGCGCATCTTGCGGCTGCCGGCGTAACGGGGACCACGTGGCGTGCTGCAGATGTCGAGACCATCGAGCTCGCGCTGAGCCTGCACCCGTCAACGCAACGGGTGTTCGTCGTGGTCCAGGAGCTGACCGACGGATATCTCGAGGGTGTGCAGGCCGCGCTGGCGAAATCCGCGGCGGGCGTCGAGCTCAGGTTCATCCAGGAACGGTCGGTGCCTGCCTTGCTGGCCGCCGTCCGGGCCGTCCCCGCGAACAGCCTGATTCACTTCATCCGCTTCTCGCGGCAGGATCCCGGGAATGTGATGTTTCCGCTGGAAGTCGTGCGCATGGTGGCTGAGACCTCGCCAGTCCCGGTGTATGCCTCGACCGACTCGTTCGTCGGCACCGGCGTCGTCGGCGGCATGGTGCGGCTGGCGCCTGGCATCGGAACCCGCATTGGGGAGATCGCGCTCAAGGTACTCGATGGTGCGCGCGCCCAGGACATTCCGATCGAGCAAGTGCCGCCCCTGCCGATGTTCGACTGGCGCCAGGTGCAGCGGTGGAACATTGATCCGTCCCTGCTGCCTCCCGGATCGGACATCAGATTCAAAGTGCCAACCGCTTGGGAACTGTATCGCTGGTACATCGTGAGTGCGCTTTCGTTGCTCGCATTGCAGTCGCTCCTCATCGCGGGCCTCGTGTTCGAACGCCGGCGGCGCCGGCGGGCTGAGATCCAGTCGCGACGCCACCTGGCAGCGATGGCGCATCTCGATCGTCGGGCGGCCATGGGTGAACTCGCGACATCGCTGGCACACGAACTGAGCCAGCCGCTCAACGCGATTCTGCAGAACGCGGGCGTGGCCCAGATGCTGCTGACTTCGACCACCGTGCCTCCGGCGCTCGGCGAGATGGCAGACATCATCAGCGACATTCGCAAGGACGACGTGCGGGCCGGCGAGATGATCCGCCGCATGCGCGGGCTGCTCCAAAAGCACGAACTGGAGACGCGCCCGGTAGACCTCAACGAACTGGCGCAGGAAACGATGGCGATCGTGCGCCCCGATGCGAGGTCACGCGAGATCGAAATGGAGGTCGCGCTGGCCGATGACATACGCCCGATCCTGGGCGATCGCGTCCACCTCCAGCAGGTGGTGCTGAATCTTCTATTGAACGCCATGGATGCTGTCTCCGCCCTCCCGCCGGCGCGCCGGCGCGTGCGCGTGCGCGCCACCCAGAGCGACGGCATCGTGCGACTGGCGGTCTCGGACACGGGTCCCGGCATCCCCGCAGAGCGCCTCTCGCAGATCTTCGAGCCGTTCTACACGACGAAAAGCGAAGGCAGCGGTATGGGCATGGGGCTCGCGATTGCCCGCAGCATCGTCGAGGCCCACGCGGGGCGCATCGCGGCGGAGAACAATCCCGGTGGCGGAGCGACTGTCTGGTTCACTCTTCCGATCACTGAATCGCAATCGCGAGATGCTGCCGTTCCTGCGGGGTGATCAGCGCGCGACGATCACTTGAGGCGCCTTCCCCCATCCCTTTCGCTCATCGAACGAGATCAAGTGCCAGCTCCGCCCAATGCACTTCGCCGTAGAAGAGCACAGCGAGGAACATGGCGACGTACGCCCGCCCCAGCCAGACCTGTTGAGGCGCGAGCTGTGCAAGACCCATGACGATCAACAGCCAGCCAAATCCTGCGACCGGCGCGAAGGCGTACGTGATCCCGCAGAACGACAGCAGCGTCGCATGCCGCAATATCGCAGAGATCCTGGTTGTCGGTCCCATCATCGACAAGGCGACAGCTGCTTCGAGAGCGAGGATTCCGAACGTTGAAACGCTCGCCAATGCGCGGAGGCGGGCTGGCTCATGAACGACCGGTGGGTCCAGCAACTCGGCGCCGTGCGGCAGCGGAACCAGCGCCTCGCGGTTTGCGTCGAGTTGCTCCTGAGAGAGCCCTCCAATGAGCTGAACGACGGCGTCAAATCGTGGGTCGGTGAGCAGCGTGACTCGGAAGAAACGTCCGTCGAGAAAATCTGGTGCCAGGACAGCCTTCCACAGCACCGCGAACGCGAACGCGAGTCCGACGAGCCATCGACTCGTGAAGGCGAGCGTTCTGGACGCGTCAGAGGTGCGCAGTGCCAGCGCGACAGCGAGCGACCAGTAGCAGAGGAGATAGATGTGGTTGTCGGCCAACGGCCAGTCGCTGGCAATGCGGAGCGCGATCAATAGACCGACGCCCGCCCACACGAGTGGATGGCGCAGCGCTCGCGGGACGATGAGCACGACTACCGCCAGCGCGAGAATCATGGGGCGGACAAACCAGGGACCCATGGGCCGCAACAAGAGCGCGATGGCTGTTAGACGCAGAGCGACGTCGACGTACGCGTCGGCGTCGGAGGCCGGCCGCTGCATCGATCGGACGCTTGCGACCGTGCCAGGAGCTGCGGAAACGAAACGCGCGGACGGCCGACTGGTCCACGTGAGCGCTTCGCGAAACCGGACTGCACGCATCTCGGTAGTGGGTGACGTTACGGCACGACGAAAGTGAACGTACGGAGAGGACGCTCCGATGCCTGAAGTGTTCCGCGATCGAAGTCGGTGCGCCAGGCGGTCACAGTTACTCGCGTGACCACGCGTTGATATCGCTGCTCGCGAGCGGCAATTCCTTCCGCCAGGGCGCGCAGCAGCCCGCCAGTCGGACACGCCGCCGCTCGTGCCGCAGCTGTTTCGAGTGACAGCGGAATCTCCAGCGACTCCGATCGATCTGGTGCGTCAACGACGATGTCTACACCGCGATAGGCACCGTGATCCAGCGTCGAGAACATGCCAAACCCGCCACCCTTCCATGCGGTCAGGTCGACGGTTTGCGCCAGGCCCACTTGAAGCGCCGCAACCACGACGAGCAGAACCGGCGGAAGCCATTTCGCGAGCACGGCTCGGCGCCTTTCGAACCCGCGCTCAAAAGACCACGACGCGATAACCGGTTGCCACGCGCTGGTAGTAGGTCGGTCCACACTGGCTGTATGCAACTCCTCCGACTCGAACCGACCTGCAGCCGACGGGCAACGTGGTAATGACGATTCCGGCTGGCGGTGCGACGACCTGATAAACCGGCGCGCCGCCCGAGATGACGCGCGTGTAGTAGGCGCCTCCTTCGTACCAGTAGCTCGAACCTCCATAAGCCACTGTAACCGCCGCGCGCGGAGGCCTCGCGAGCATGGTGCCGACGGCGATGGCTGTGCCAACGCCGGCAACGGCGCGCCACGCCTCGTAGCTCTCATAACGGTTACCGACGACCACGCCGCGCCGGCCGACGGCGGCATAGCCTTCTTCGCCAGCCACCACAGCGCCGCGCGGACCAGCCGCCGCGTATCCGTCCTCACCTTTGACGACCGCACCGCGGCGTCCGACGGCCGCGTAACCTTCGTCGCCTTTCACGACCGCGCCGTGGCGTCCAGCTGCTGCGTAGCCTTCTTCGGTCTTGACGGCCGCGCCACGCGGACCCACGGCCGCACCCTTCCCCTCTTCACCTCGTACGACCGCGGTGCGACGCGCACCGCGGACCTGCGCGTCACTGGGGCCCGCCCAGGCCGTGATCATCAAACACAGCGCGCCCACCGCCGTTGTTTTCATGCGCATGCTCAGTTCCTTCCGTTACTTCTTGATATCGTCGGCCGTCGAGGCGCTGCCTTCCTCGTCCTTGGGCAGGTTCCTCAGGACACGCACACGTTGAATGATGGCAACACCTTCGTAGTCGGCTGGCACAGTTGGATCGAACCGATCCCCCGGAATTTGCGGCGCCAGGTTCCAATTCTTGAAGGTCATGCTCATTTTGCGGAGGCGCGGGTTCTCGGCGAACTCGGCCATGGCTTTGTGTGGTAGCGGATCACCAGCCACTGGAATCCAGACTTCCCAGTTGATGCCCTTGTCTTTGAACGCGAGGTGATCCGTCTGCTGCCCATCGAGCATTTCGCGTCCGACCCACCCGCCTGTCGTGCTCTCCGCCAGGAGCGCCTTGGCCGGAGAGCTATACACGTAGTCGGCGAATGGCGCAGACACTCCGAATCGCTCATGCATCGCGTCGAGTGTCTTGTCGAGTGTTTCGGGTGCGCGGATTTGACCGAAGATCTTCTCGTTGTGAAACGCGACCGTCACGCCGACACCGTCGTACCAGACTTCGTTGCGACGGTCGCCGGAGACCGCCGAGTAGAGCCGATCTGGCCGGCGTATCGTCGTGTCGCGTGTGAGCGTGACCTGCTCGGTGGCGCCGCTCGGCTTGACCTCGTCGCGGATCTCGGTGGTCGTCACGCTGAAAGCTTGGGTCGCGCCCAACCTGGCGCTCATTCGCCCGATGATTTCGCGTCCGCGTGCGAGACGATCGGCATCGGTTCGGGGCTCAGCTGATCCGCACGCTATCCCGAAACCGATAGCTGTGGTGACGACCGTGAGGAGTACGTGTCTCGCGGACGATTCATTGTTGTGCATAGACATTTCTCTTGCTATCAGCCAACGCGATCGAGCAACTCTCGGACCACGACAGAGCGGTTTTCGTAAATGTCGAAGTCCTGCGACGACTAGAGATCGGTAACGGACAGAGGTGATGAACCAGATACTCTGAACCAGCGAGCCACGAGATGTGATAGGCACCGCGAGATTGAAACGCCTCCACACGAACCCGACCAGAGTCGACGTACTGTTGCGGATTCCTGGCACTGCGCGAAGCACATCGTTAGACCCTCTGATGAGTCGCACGGCCGTCCAAAGGTACGCGGACCTCCACCACTGTGCCTTCGCCCAGCTTCGATGACACCTGCAGGTGAGCTCCAACGAGCCGCGCTCGCTCTCGAAGGCTGAGGAGGCCGAGTGTTCCTTTATCACGCCCTGACACGGGGTCGAAGCCGATACCGTTATCGCTCACGCTGAGCACGAGTTCGCCATTGTTGGTGGTCAACGAGACGGTGGCGTGAGTTGCGCGACTGTGCTTGACGACGTTGTGCAGCGCTTCTTGTGCGATTCGATAGAGACACAGCGCCACATCCGTGCCGAATGCCTTCGGCAAGTCATCGATCCCCATTTGAATCGTGAGTCGTTTGGTCTCAGCCAGCTCCGTGCAGAAGTTGCGAAGCGCCGCTTCGAGTCCCAGTCGTTCCAGGTTGGCTGGATGAAGGGCGTGAGAGATTCGGCTCAGTTCCGAACCGATTTCCGCTGTTTCGATCGAAAGCCTTGCGAGGCGTTCGAGGAATTCGACGGGCAAGCCCGCGAGACGGTGACGAAGCTCGGTCAATTCGACCGACAGGAACGCGACGCGTTGGGCCATCATCGTCGTGCAACTCCCGCGAGAGACGGATGCGCTCCTGTTCATGGCCGCTGATCAAGAGACTCAGGTTCTTCAGAGTCATGTAAAGTCACTCGCAGACGCGCGCCTGTGACTGTAGCGAGAAGGGAGGGGGCCCGATATCGTCCTTTGGTGCTAACGGCCGCGAAAAGGTGAGATGCGACCAAAGTGCTATGGCACAGTCAGACGGGAGGGCCTATGCTTACGCAGACCGAATCCACCGCTCGCCCAGAGACGCTGAGACAGTGAGCACCGCCACGCCGCTTGTCGTTGTCATCGAGGACGACCTCGCCTCCCAGAAGACACTCGCTCGAGTGCTGCGCGCCGGGGGGTTCGATGCCGCCATGTATGCTTCCGCAGAGGAGTTTCTGTCGTCTCCTCCGCAATCCGATCCCATCGGACTGCTGCTGGATGTGCACCTGGGGGGAATGTCGGGTCTTGACCTCCAGCGGCGATTGCGAAACGAAGGCTCCACGCTTCCCGTCATCATCATCACGGCGTTCGACGATGCCCGCGGCCGTGAACAGGCGGAACGCCTTGGATGTGTTGCCTACTTGCGCAAACCTTGCGAAGCCGAAACGATACTCGCACTGCTTGGCAAGCTCCTTTCGGCCCACAATGCAACGAGGCGATGAAATCGCCGAGAGCACAAAAATCCGACACTTTTGGCGCTGGGCCCGAAGAATCGGACCCAGCAACACACGGCAGACGCCATCGCAATGAGTGTACGGCCGACGTCTCATGCCGCGACGCCGTTAGTGCAGGGCGCCGCTGGCCGTGGCCTCCATCTTTTCCATCGCCTGATCGATGGTGAAGCTCGCCGCCTTCTGGCGCGGCGGGAAGTCCTTGAACGTCTTCAGGAACTCGGCGACGATTTGCGAGGCTGACAGTATCAGGATGCCATTACGCATCTGCCAGTCGTTGTAGGTGTTTGACGTGATGTCCGCTCGCTCGAACGGATCGGTGCGCAGGTTGAAGAGCTTCGGCAGCCGCAGAGCAACGAACGGCTCCGACCAGACACGCAGCGTCCCTGTCGCGCGCTGCTCCATGAAGACCACTTTCCAATTGTCGAATCGCAGCGCCACGAGATCGCCGTCGTCGCTGAAGTAAATGAACCCGTGGCGGGGGCATTTCTCGCCCTTCGTGGTCAGGTACGGCAGCAGATTGAAGCCGTCGATGCGCACTTTGAACGTCTTGTCGCCGGCCTTATGCCCTTTCTTGAGTTTCCCAACAATATCCGGCTCCCCGGCAGCCGCGAGGAACGTCGGCAACCAGTCGTGATGGTGCACGATGTCGTTTGACACGAAGCCTGCCGGAATCTTGCCCGTCCAGCGGACGAGCAAGGGGATGCGGAAGGCCCCTTCCCAGTTGGAGTTCTTCTCGTTCCGGAACGGAGTCATCGCACCATCGGGCCACGTGTTCATGTGCGGTCCGTTATCGGTGCTGTACATCACGATGGTGTTGTCCGCGATGCCCAGTTCGTCGACGAGGTCCAGCAGCTCGCGACAGACCAACCGGTGCTCGTCTACGGTGACGCCGGTGCAAACCGGCCGCCTTCCGTGATCTCGCAACCGTTTGCCGGCCTCACGTCTGCCTCGGACGGCGTGGTCAATGTCAGTGCGGGCGGACATGTGCGCCTGATGACGAATCGGGATCTCCGCGTGCACGCCGGAGTAGGCAGCAATCAATCGGCAGTGGGCGCAGAAGACGTGGTGTTCAACCACGTCGACCTCGTGACCTGGACGCTCGGTCTCAGCGGTTCACTCGGCAAGTTTCAGTTCGCTGCCGGCTTCAATCATCAGTCCGGTAACGCCGATGACGTCATACTTCGCAACCTCCTGAACGGCCAGGTGCTGCGATCCACGATCGACGTCGGCATGACCGGGTTCATCTATTCGCTCGCTTATCAGTTCTGCCGCGGATCTGATACCAACGGGCAAATTGAAAAAGTTGGGAGAGCAACTTGAATCTCGTCTGTAACCGCTTGCCCACCCAACTGGCGATGGTGGTGTTGATCGCGATCGTCTTCGGTTGGCCCGCCGCAGGTATGGCGCAACAATCGGCTGCCCAGGGCCAGGCCGACGAGCAGGATCTCGCGAAGCAATTGTCGAATCCGATCTCGTCGCTTGTGAGCGTTCCTTTCCAGTTCAACTGGGAGCAGAACGTCGGGCCGAACGAGCAGACGGCTTCATTCTCAACGTGCAGCCAGTGCTCCCGTTCACGGTCAACGACGACTGGAACCTGATCGCGAGAGTGATCGTGCCATTCGTAGGTCAGCCTCCGCTCTTCGAAGGCGGTGTGCCAGCGTTCGGAGTGAGCGATGTCCTTGCGTCCTTCTTCTTCTCGCCGTCGCGGGGTGCGCTGATCTGGGGAGTGGGCCCCGTCATCAGCTTGCCGTCGACGACGATGCCGACGCTGGGAACGGAGAAATGGAGCACCGGACCGACGGTTGTCGTACTGAAGCAAACAGGGCCATGGACAGTCGGCGCGTTATGGAATCAAGTCTGGTCCTTCTCGGGAAATGAGGCTCGTGAAGACGTCAGCCAGATGTTTCTGCAGCCGTTTCTTTCTTATCAAGCTACACGAACCTTGACCCTGACGCTGCAGTCCGAGACCACCGCCAACTGGGAGGTCGATGAGAATCGATGGACCGCACATCCCGAGGTCGGTCCTTCGTGGAAGGTTCGCGGCGCGATCGTCATCCTTCTTCCCCGACGGTAGGCCGGGCTGACTGAATCGCGCGTACCACCTCTGCTTGCGATCCGAGCAGCGACCGTGACACGAACTGACGTCACCCTACGCAATTTGCTGAATGGGCAAGTCGTGCAGTCGTCGCTGGACGTCGGGATGACGGGGTTTATCTACTCGTTGGCTTATCAGTTCTGACTGCCGCGATGCTGCCCGCGCGCACCTCTGCTCCTCTGCGCTCCCTGCGTTTTGCTTTACCCCGCGCCCTCCGCTCCCTCTGCGCGCGCTTCTACCAGGAGAACTTGAAGATGGGAACGACCGAGCGGCTGGGATCCTTGTGGAGAGGATCCTCCACCTTGTACCGATCCGGCACCGCGGCCCAGCTGTTGTACGTCGTGCCGCCGAAATAAAAGCGTTGCGAGGTACTGAGCGACGTCGAGGTCGGCTGTTGACTCGAGAAGAGCTCGTACGAACGCGCCGGCTCGAGCCGGCCCGGCTGGTCGCTCTGGGGCACATTCTCGGCCAGACCATCACCGTCGACGTCAGCACGGATCCAGTCAACGTGCAGAAGCCGGTGGTACGTCCGGTCCGCAACCATGCTGCGAAGCTGTGAGTTGAAGCGGTTGATGATCGATTCCGCGTCCGGGCGTGTCCGCCTCACGGCCAGGTAGAGCGCGCGAGTCACCAGCGGAGTCGTGCCGACCTGCAGCCGTGTGCGCGCCTCAGTGGCGTAGTTGCTGACAATGTACTGAACGACCAGGTCGTCCATCAGCGAGTAGTCGACCTCGCTGGCTAGGAGACGTTTGAGGCTGTCTTCCTCGCCGCGCGAACGCACGAACGTTGGTCCTGCGTTATCGACGGCCTCACCGTACGAATATCCCTCGACGATGGCAATCCGCTTGCCCTTGAGTGCGGCGAGCGATGTCGCCGACACATCACCTCCGCGCCGTGCGACCAATATCAGTCGATTCTCCAAGTACGGTTGCGAGAAGAGCAGCACACGCTCGCGATCGGGATCCTTCCATGCGGCCGCGCTGCCGTCGAACGGGCCATCGAGAAGCGACGATGTGAACTGCGCGGCATCGACGATCGTCGTGTTGGCGCTGAGTCCGATGCGACCGAACGCAGCCTCCACCAGGTCGAGCGCGAACCGCGGTTGCCCGGCCTGGTTCGTGAAGGGCGGCCAGGCCGTCGACACCAGGCGAAGTTGATTGGTTTGTGCCGACGCGGCGAGAGACGTCGCGACGATGACGAGGAGAAAGGCGCGGAAGACCAAACTCATGGGCTCAACCCCTTGAGCTTCATTATGCAGTACGCCTCAATCATCGACTGGTCAGGCGCCCTCCTCATCAGTAGCACCCCGATCGCCCGTACGTCCTCGGCCGCCAATCCGCTTCGTGCGTGAGGCCTGCGCGCTCCACTCACGAAACCTCAGCGTCACTGGTCCCACCCTGATTGTGTCTCCATCGGTCAGCGGTGTGGGATCTGCGACCCGCTTTCCCGCGACGAAGGTACCGTTCGTGCTGTCCAGGTCGGTCAGGACCGAACGCTCGGCGCCGACGTCAACGCGAATGCAGGCATGGCGGCGCGACACGCCAACATGATCGACCCACACCTGGCATCGCGGGTCACGACCAATGACGTTCTCGCCTTCCTCTAACGCAAACGTCTGGGTCTTCCACGCGAGCCAGAAACGGCGCGCGCCCGCGCCCTTGGCCGGTGCCCCGTCGGCTGCCGGGCGGTTGGCCCCGGTGACCTGACCGCAAAAGGCATATCCGACGCCATGCACCGTTCTGATGAAACGCGGCGACTGCGGATCGTCGTCCAGCGCCCGCCGTATTTCGCCGACGAGGACGTTGAGGTTCCCGTCGACGACGAAGACGTCGGGCCAGATCTCGCCAAAGAGTTCAGCCTTGGCCACGACGTTCGGCCGCTTGGCCAGCAGAACGCTCAGCACGGCAAAGGCTTTTGGCGACAAATGCACCTCTTCGCCATCCCGTAGCAACTGCCGGGTGTCGGAATCGAGATCGAACTGGGCGAACCGCATTCTCACGGCTGGCTCCAAGACTTGGAAAATCCTTCGCGATTCCTTAGGACTTCCATTCAGCGCTGCGTCATCCTTGTGCCGAATTCTAATGTCGATGTTTGCATCGAGCACAAGCAACGCATCTTCCGATCCACCTCACAGGCCGGCCGGCGACCTCATCACGGCCGTACTCGAGAACATGCGGCGTAACCTCGAGCCTCTGCGCTACTCCATCCTCGCGCCCAGCCGGTACGTGATCTACCTTCATCCGACTGAGTACGCGCGCCTGGAAAGCATCATCCCGGTTCTGCAGGAACAGACGATGCGAGCATTGGCCGAAGAGCTGGACGCGTTGAACAGGCGGTCGGTTGTTCGGCGCTATGCCGATCGCATTACGGGCAAGACGCAGCCGCCAATCGAGCGCGCCGCCGCGGAATGGCACGTCGAATTTCTCCCGGATCCCGATGAGGAGGTCGCAGAAGGCGCCATCCTCATCGACTCCGAGCTGCGTTTGCCGGCGAGCCCCGAGTTGGGCGTGGGAGATCGGACACGTCGCATCACGACAATCCATCTCGGTCAGCGCGTGACCACCCGGCGGCGGACATCGAAGGACGCCGCATCTCCGTTGTCAGGCGCGCGCATCCTGGCGCGACTCACATATGAGGATGATGCGGGTCCTCACGCGATCGACATCGTGAAGGAGTCGGTGACAATCGGTCGAGGCGGCATCACCTATCCGGTCGACATCAAGATTGCGTCCTCGCCGGACGTGTCTCGAGAGCACGCCAGGATTCGATGTGACATCCAGACAGGACGATTCTTCGTGATCGATCTGAGTACGCTTGGGACGACGCTCAACGGCCGGCATGTGCCACGCGGCTACGACGAGGTGGAGGGCAGTAAGCGAGAGAACGGAATGGAAACGCCTCTGTCGGACGGGGCACGGATCGGCCTCGCCGACACGGTCTACTTGCAATTCGAGTTGAGCTCGGGATCTGCCCCACAGTCCGGCTAAGGCCGGACCACAGGACGCATGCTGGTCCGGCGCCGGACACTACGTACGCAAATGACGGCACACACGCGCACGCTCGAGACGTTCACGGCAGCGGGCGGGACCGATCCAGGCCTCCAGCGCGAGGTCAACGAGGATCGGTTTCACGTCGACGAGGCGCGAGGTCTGTTCGTCGTGATCGACGGCGTGGGTGGCCAGGCCGCCGGTGGCAAGGCCGCTGACGTCGCTCTTGCGCTGGTTCGCGAGCGACTCGAGCGCGAGACCGGGCCGGTCGCCGAGCGCGTGCGTGAAGCCATTGCGATTGCCAACAACGAGATCTATCGCCTGGCATCGAGCCGCCCGGAATGGGTTGGCATGGCATGTGTGCTCACGATCGCCGTGATCAAAGACGGGAAGGCGACGATCGGACACGTCGGAGACACACGGCTCTACAAACTTCGTGACGGGCACATCGATAAGGTCACTCGGGACCATTCGCCGGTGGGCGAACGCGAGGACGCGCGGGAGATCTCCGAATTCGAAGCCATGCGTCATCCACGCCGCAACGAGGTGTATCGCGATGTTGGATCCGAGCTTCATTCACCGAGCGATCCCAATTTCGTGGACATCCACGAGATTCCGTTCGATGCGAGCGATGCGCTGCTGTTGTGCAGCGATGGCCTGAGCGATCTCGTGGATTCCGGTTCCATGCTGAACGCCGCAACGGCGTGGGCGGGCAACCCGCACGACGTTGTCCGTGAACTGATCGCGGCGGCCAACGCGGCCGGCGGCAAAGACAACGTAACGCTCGTGTTTGTCGAGGGTGAAAACTTTACGGGCGCGCGACACGTATCTTTCCTGAGGCGAGCAGAATCGGTTGCCCCTTTGTCCCTTTCGAGCAGGTCGACCACGCGGCGCCGCCTCGGCTTGGTTGCAGCCGTTGTCGTGATCCTTTTCCTGTCGGGGCTCATGGCGTATCGCGCGGTGGCCATTTCGCCCGTGCCGGACGAGGCGCCCACAGACGGGTCGTCACCTGGACTGCTGGCGCAGACGGTTGTGCCGGGGGCATCGATCGCTGCCGCGCTGAGCCGCGCGCAGCCCGGGTCGGAGGTCGTGGTCGAACCGGGTGAGTACCGGGAGCGCGTGACACTCAGCAACGGCATTCGCCTCGTGAGCCGTGTACCTCGCGGCGCAATCATTCGACTGCCGTCGAGCGCTTCCGACTCGCATGCCGAACCGGCCGTCGTTGCGACCGGGCTCGCGAGTGGTGAATTGATCGGTTTCACGATTGCGGGCGACGCTCGCACGCCACTTGGCGTTGGCATTCTTGTCGAAGGAACTGGCGTCACGCTGACGGATATAGAAGTGTCCGGCGCCGCGATTGCTGCCATTTCGTTCGCCCGCGACAGCATTGCGACGTTGAGGAGCAGCGACATTCACGACAATCCCGGTGCGGCACTCGCCATCGAGGCGGGCGCCAATTCCCGAATCACTCATAACGTGTTCAGCCGCAATGGCACCTCTCAGCACACACCGGCGATTTTCGCGATTGAACAGGGCGTTGTCGCTGTCTTTCAGCAGAATATGCTGCTCGGAGTGCGTCCTGACGTGTTCGCCAACCTCGATGATGTGACTCGTCTCAGTGTGCAGAAGGAGAACTGGTTCCTGCCTCACGGGTCAGCCATCCCCGGTTCTCTGCACACCACGCCATGAGCGCCGTCTTCCATCGTCTCGGACCGTACGAGGTCCTGAGCGAAATCGGTCGCGGAGGTATGGCGCTGGTCCTCCTGGCCACCGACACACGCACGGGACGAAACGTCGCGCTGAAGCTCGTACAGCGAGCGACTGAGGGCGAGGCGAAAGAGATTTTCGAAGCCGAGGAATCAGGCGCCGAGCTGCAACGTCAATTCAGCCTGGTCAGCCGACACGTTCCGACAGTGTACGAGCACCTGCCGAACGAGTCCGGCTACTTCGTCGTCGCGATGGAATATCTCGACGGCGAAAATCTGTCCGATGTGATTTCGCGCGGCTCGATTCCAGTGGATCGGGCCGTCCGCATCGCGATCGAACTGTGCACGTTTCTCGAGGCGGCGCACGGTTTCGAGGCGGTCATTGGCGAGCGAAAGCTGCGGTCGCTCGTGCACGGAGATCTGAAGCCTCAGAACGTACGCATGACCTCGGACGGCGGCGTCAAAGTTCTCGACTTCGGGATTGCCAAGGCGTTGTCGCTCAGCCGCAAAGTCACCCGGAATGACTTCGGCACTACGCCATACCTGTCGCCGGAGCGGCTCGATGGCGATGTCGACGAGTTCGCCGACCTGTGGGCCGTCGGCGTGATGCTTCACGAGATGATTCGCGGCAGGCGTCCGTTCGACGCGCCGGATACCCGGCGACTCGAGCGTCTCATTCGTTCGCGCCCCCCACCACAACCGCTGACTGGCCGATGCCCCGCAGGTCTCGAAGCAATCGTCGGGAAGCTACTCGGTCCAACTGCCGCCGCGCGGTATCAAAATGCGCGAGCCGTACGCGAAGACCTCGAGTGTTTCACATCCGGCGTTCGCACGACGGCCGAGGAACAGGGTTGGCCGGATCGCGTGGTCGATCAGGAGGCGACGCGACGAACGCTGCCGGTGGCGACTGACGATGAGGAACGGACGCGGCGGACGCGTCCGGCCGCCGCCAGCGCGGTCGGCCAGCCGCCGTCGCCGGTTCTCGGTGCGAGTTGGCTGACCGCACGTCGGCGCAAGCTTCTTCTGCTCAGTGGCTCGTCCGTCCTCGTGCTGGGTCTCACACTAAACGAGTGCTCAGTGTCCAGTGAAGCGAGGAGGGTTGCGGCGCGTGTATCCACGCGCGAACTGGATCAACTCGGAGAGGTATGGCGCGAGTACGAGAACCTCGCTGTTCAAAGCCATCTGCGGTTCGGCACGCTCAGGCTCGAGCGCTCGCTGATCGAGCGCACGTTGACGCTGGCCGATCGCGTCATCGCCAACTACCGGATGGCGCTGCCGACGGTCAGGGAGGCGCAGTGGCAAGCGGCTCGCGATGCGCTTGCGCGCGCCATGTTGATCGCAGCCGGTGACCAGCACCTTCGGGCCGCGTTCCGCTATTGCGAGGGGCACCTGCACCGGATCAACGGTGAAGCAAACAAGGCACGCAATCAGGACGTTGCAGCACAACGTGAATTCACCGAGGCGGTCGCCGCGTTTCGCGAAGCGGCCGACGCCCGTCCCGAGTGGCCCGATCCGTTCCTCGGCCTGGCGCGCACGTTCATCTACGGACTGGAGGACATCGATCGCGGGGCGGATGCGGTGAGCCAGGCACAGCGTCGCGGCTACATGACGACCGATCGGGAAACCGGCCAGCTCGCCGACGGCTATCGCGCGCGTGGCAACAGTCTCGTACGAAGCGCGAGAGAACTCTCGGGAATGCCCCAGGAAAGCGACTACCTGACGAGGGCGATCGAGGGCTATCAGCGCGCGCTGACTCTCTATACCCAGGCGAGCAGTCTGGCTAACTCGCCGGCCAACATCCGCCTCACGCAACGCGCGCTCGATCAGGCGCAGCGGCGCCTCGACGAGATCATGCCGCTTGTCGTGGAACCGCTCGCACCCGCGCCGGTGGACCCGGTTACACCGTTGCCCGAGTCCCGCTTGAGCGGGTCGGCGCAATTGCAGGATGCCGTCTCATGTCCGTGACCTACGTCCCCGCTTCGCAACGCGATGGCTGGTTGGCTGTCACGGTTGCGCGGCAACTGAACGCGCGTCACGCAGTGCTGGCAGTCATTTCGGTCGTCGCTGTTCTCGCGATCGTCTTGGCCTACAGAGGTCGTGTTGCGGCAGACGCTATGCGCGGTCCGTCCGGCGCCACCGCGGTCACCAATCTCAACGCGCTCGAGGATCCGTCCAGACTCGACTCGCTGCTGCGCCCTGTGTTCACCGAGCCGAGCGATCGCCGTGCTGCCGTCAAGGATCTGTATCAGTTCATTGCATCCCAGCGCGATGCGGGAGATCGCCTGCCCAACGTGGGCGCTCTACGCCCACCCCTCACTCGTGAACAACTGGCGACGCTGAAGCCGTTTGCGGTCGTTCGAACATCCGACATGCACTGGCGCCAGGTTGTTGTCTGGGGGAGCGTCTATGTCGCCAGCGTTTGGCTGGTCGCGTTGATCTGGTGGATCGCGGGCATTCGGGGCGACTACGTGCTGTTGTCTGCGGCGCATCTTCTCACCGCCCTTGGGTTCGCCGCTCTGCTCAGCCGCCAGGACCCGTTGCGAGACACCGAACTGTTCGTCCGGTATGCGCAGATGACGTCGGTTGGTCTCATTCTCTTTGCCTTGGTATCCACGCTCGACTTTCGGAGAGTGACGCGGCTCGGGCTGACGTATCTACCCCTCGCCGGCGCGCTCATGCTCTCTGCCGTGTTGATTCTGGTCGGAGGAGGTCCGGCAGGCAGCAACGCCAAAGTCAACCTCGGGCCGGTGCAGCCGGTCGAGCTCATTCGCTTATTGCTTGCACTGTTCCTGGCTGGGTATTTCGCTCGCCGATGGGAAGTGCTCCGAGACGTTCGGAGCCAGACTGTTCGCTCGGTGCGACTGCCGGATTGGCTCAACCTGCCGCGCCTCGACTACGTGCTGCCGGTTGTCGCGGGAGTAGCAGCGGCGCTGCTGTTCTTTTTCCTGCAGAAGGATCTTGGTCCTGCCCTGTTTCTCTCGTGCGTGTTTCTGATCACCTACGGGATTGCCAGAAACCGCGTGGGGCTCGCTCTCGTCGGATTCGCCACTCTGATTGCTGGCTTTTACATCGGCTACGCGTTGAACATCTCGCCGACGCTCGCGGGGCGAGTGGCCATGTGGCAATCGGCGTGGGACAACAGTGTGCGAGGAGGCGAGCAGGTCGCACAGGCAATCTGGAGTCTCTCCACGGGCGGCTTGCTTGGAACCGGCCTCGGGTTTGGCGATACCGGTTACGTGCCCGCCGGTTTCACCGATCTGGTACTTGCCGCCATCGGCGAGGAGCTTGGTTTCGTTGGCGTCCTCACCGTAGCCATCCTCTTTGTGATCATTGCTGCGCGCGGTTTCAGCGCCGCGCTGCGAGCAGCGGACGACTACGGATTCTTTCTCGCGACGGTCCTGACGTTGTTTCTCACGCTGCCCGTGCTCGTTATGAGCGCGGGCATGCTTGGCGTCGTCCCACTCACTGGCGTCGTGACTCCGTTCCTGAGCTTCGGTGGTTCGGCGATGCTCGCCAACTTCACGGTGTTGGGCATCCTCACGGCCATCCGGATGCGGGGTCGTCCCGAACGAACTGACGCGACCGCTCCGTTTCGAGTCGGCTTGAAGCGGCTCATCGCGGGGCTCGGTGTTGCGGCGGCAGCTCTTGTGGCGGTGCTCTTCAATATTCAGGTACTTCAGGCGGATGCCTACGTGGTCAGACCGCATATCGGTCTTCAAGCGGATGGCCACGTCCGATATCAATACAACCCGCGGATTGCGGACGTTCTGGCCACGATCCCGCGAGGCAGTGTCTTCGCTCGTCGGGGACTGCCGCTTGCGACGAGCGATCCAGCGCTCGCCAATCGGGCGGGCGAGTTGTACGCGAAAGCCGGAATTCAAGGAGTCTCGTGCGAGACGCCTCTTAACGAACGCTGTTACCCGCTAGAGGGAGCCGCGTTTCATCTCCTCGGTGACGTACGCGACCGGCGCAATTGGACCGCGACCAACACGGCATACGTCGAGCGCGATGCGCAAGACGATCTCCGAGGATTTGACGATCACGCCGCCACCGTGACAGTGACTGATACCAGCGGACAGCCGGTTGCCGCGCTGCGTCGAGACTACCGGGAATTGATCCCGCTCCTTCGTCACCGCTATTCGCCCGAACATCCGGAGGTGAAGGCATTCCTGGGTCGCTCCCGCGACGTGCGGCTCACGATCGATGCATCGTTCCAGGCGTCAGTCGCGAAGATCCTGTCGAAGTACGCGACGCATTCAGCCAGTGGACACGCGGCAGCCGTGGTGATCGATCCCGACACCGGTGACCTTCTGGCCACCGGCAGTTATCCGGTTCCGAGTGTCGCCAGCGATCGCGACGCCGGCGGCGAGGATGACACTGAGGGGCTCATCGATCGGGCGAGGTTCGGCCTCTATCCACCCGGGTCGACATTCAAGCTCGTCACCGCGTCGGCCGCGCTGCGCAAAGACGCGAGCACCAGCCAGGCAATGTTCATGTGCACGCTGCAGGCGAAGGGTCGCGTGGGCGCCAGAGTTGGCAGCTGGGGCGTGATCCGGGACGATGTGCTGGATACCCACCCGCATGGAACGATCGACATGCACGATGGTCTCGTCCACTCCTGCAACGCGTACTTCGCGCAACTGGCTGTTCGCATCGGTCCACAGTCGATTCTCCAGACCGCGAACCTGCTGGGCATTTCCGTCGCCGGTGATGATTCGGTTGCGCGTCTACGCGCAACGCTCGCGCACGCGGGCTACGGCCAGGGCGACGTGGTCGCGACGCCGCTTCGCATGGCACGCGTGGCGGCAGCGATCGCAAGCAACGGCGTCCTTCGCGACACCAGAGTAGTACGTAGTGTCCGGCTTCCCGCCTCCGCCGAAGGCTCCGGCGAGGCTGGTCGGCCCTTTCTCGCGCCGGACGCCGCGGCGATGTTGGGGCGGGATCTTCGCGACGCCGTGTTGAGTGGAACCGGTCGCAGCCTGCGCGAACATCCCTGGCGCATTGCAGGGAAGACCGGAACCGCCGAAGTCAGTGGAGCGCAGTCGCACGCATGGATCGTCGGCTACGCACCGTACGGTCCTGCCGAGAAGCGCGTGGCGTTTGCTGTCATCATCGAGAACGCGGGTTATGGTGGTCGGGCCGCGGCGCCTGCCGCTGGTGAGATCGTCAGCGCTGCAGCGGCGAACGGGTTGATTCGCTAACCAGCGAAGTGGCTCCGCCCTTTGATATCCCGCGGAGCCCTCGGCTGGTTAGCACAGCATCTTCTTGGCGCGCTTTGCGCGCCCTAGTCCGTTATGCGGCTTTCGTTGCAACGAGGACAAAATTCGCGTTTCGGGCCGCATAACGGACTAAACAACCTATGGACATTCTCAACAAGGCTCTGGGAAAGGTACGGAAGCTGGAATCGACGCTGACGCGGACCGTCGATCGCGCCGCGCAGCAGTGGTCCCGGTCAGGTCCGCGTGGCCCGCTGGAGGTCTTGCACGCGATCCTCGCCGCTGTCGAGGAACGCCTCGAACCGGTGGGTCGCGGCACGCGCATGTTCCCGTTCAACAGGATCAAGGTGTGGATCGTGGCAACCTCACGAGACGAGCGCGCACGCTTTACGGCGGTGCTGGACGAGGATCCAACGCTGCAGGAAAGGATCGCCAGTCATCTCCACGATCTGGGATGCGTCGTGCCCGGCCTGCATGCCCGGGTTGTCTTCGTTGCGCAGCCGGCGCCAGGTTGGTCGGCCCCCGAATTTCACATCGACTTCGGCCGCGCATCGCTGGCCGAACTACCGCAACACCCTGAGTCCTCGCGCACGCATGAAGTCAAGCTGACGGTCACCAGCGGAGCCGCCGACAAGCCGACTTACGCTCTGACACTGGAGCGCATCAACCTGGGGCGATGCGCCGAAGTTCGTGACAGCCGGAACCGTCTCATCCGAACGAACCACGTCGCGTTCAAGGATGGCGTGGGAGCGACCAACGACACGGTCTCTCGTCGTCACGCCCACATTGATTTCGACGAGAGCACGAAATCCTTTCGCATCGCTGACGATCGAAGCGCTCACGGCACCGCAATCGTCAGGAATGGCAGGACGATTGGCGTCCCTAGCGGATCACGCGGAGTACGACTCCAGTCGGGGGATGAAGTGATGCTTGGAGAGGCGCGGATCCGCGTTCGAATTGCGGAGTCTGAGCAATGAAAGCTTTTGCGCTCGCGCTCACGCTCGCATCAGTCGCTGTCGCTTGCAACCAAAGCACGCCAGTTGTGCAAGCGCCTGCATCCCAATCGACCGCCGCGGTAGATCCGTTGCCGTCCTGGAACGAGAGCACTGCCAGGAAGGCCATCGTCGACTTCGTCGGGCGCACGACGAAAGAAGGCGCACCTGATTTCGTGCCGCCAGCCGAGCGCATCGCCGTCTTCGACAACGACGGCACGCTGTGGGCCGAACAGCCAATGTACTTCCAGCTCGCATTCGCGCTGGACCGGATCAAGGCACTCGCTGCGAAACACCCTGAGTGGAAAACGACCCAGCCGTTCACGGGCGCCATCGAAGGTGATCTCAAGGCTGTCCTCGCGACCGGTGCAGCCGGGTTGATGCAGATCATCGCCGCCAGTCACACCGGCATTACGACGGAGGAATTCGAAGCCATCGTGATCGATTGGATTGGCTCGGCGCCGCATCCAGGTACCGGCCGCCGTTACGACGAGATGGTGTATCAGCCAATGCTCGACATGCTGACCTACCTGCGCGCCAATGGCTACAAGACGTTCATCGTTTCGGGCGGCGGCGTCGAGTTCATGCGCCCCTGGGTGGAGCGCGTCTACGGCATCCCGCCGGAGCAGGTGGTCGGCAGCCGCGTGAAGGTGAAGTACGAGCCGAGGGATGGCGCGCCTGTCCTTCTCAGGCTGGCGGAGATCGATCTCAACGACGACAAGGCAGGCAAGCCTGTCGGCATCCACCAGGTCATCGGCCGGCGGCCAACGATCGCCTTTGGCAATTCAGACGGTGACTTCGAGATGCTCGAGTGGACGACGAGCGCCAAGGGTCCCAGGCTAGGCGTCATCGTCCATCACACGGATGCCGAGCGCGAGTGGGCCTACGACCGTGACTCGCACATCGGACAACTCGTGCGCGGCCTGGACGAAGGTCCGCAGCGAGGCTGGGTCATCGTCGACATGAAGAACGACTGGAACGTCATCTATCCGATGCACTGACCCAGGCGGCCTTTCTTCGTGCCGCGCTCATCCACGGCGCAGCAGCCGCAAAGAACCAGATGCGCTAATCTCAAGACGTGAGGGCAATGGTCCTGAGCAAAAAGGGGCTCGGGCACCTCGATTCCGTCGAAATTCCGAAGCCGACCCCAGGACCATCGGACGTGGTGGTCAGGATTCTGGCGTGCGGTGTCTGTCGCACGGATCTTCACGTCGTCGACGGCGAGCTGACGGATGGCGCGATCCCGATCGTGCCGGGCCATGAAATCGTCGGTGTCGTGGAGTCGGTTGGTCGCGACGTCACCTCCCATACACCCGGGGATCGAGTCGGGATTCCGTGGCTCGGATGGTCGTGCGGCACGTGCGAGTTCTGCCGAGCCGGCCGCGAGAATCTGTGCACGCAAGCACGCTACACCGGCTATCAACTCAACGGCGGCTATGCGGAATACACCGCCGCCGACGCTTCGTTCTGTTTTCCAGTTCCCGCGAAGTACGACGATGTGCATGCGGCGCCGCTGCTGTGCGCCGGGCTGATCGGATACCGCGCATATCGCCTGACGGGGCCAGCTCTGCGGTTGGGTATCTACGGTTTTGGCGCGGCCGCGCACATCATCGCGCAGGTCGCACGCTCTCAGGGCCGTGACGTGTTTGCGTTTGTCACGCCTGGCGATCATCAGGCGTTGGGGTTTGCGCGCGATGTTGGTGTCACGTGGGCCGGGTTCTCGAATCAGCCGCCGCCCCGTCCGCTCGACGCAGCGATCATCTTCGCCCCGGTTGGCGCCCTCGTGCCCGAAGCGCTGTCACGCGTCGCTCCCGGTGGGATCGTTGTGTGCGCCGGCATCCACATGAGCGATATACCGTCGTTCCCATATCGACTCTTATGGCAAGAGCGGATCGTTCGTTCGGTGGCCAACCTTACCCGTGACGACGCTCGGGAATTCATGACGGTCGCCGCTAACGTTCCGCTCGAGACGCACGTCCGCGAATACTCGCTCGTCGACGCCAACAAGGCGCTCGATGACTTGCGTAGTGGACGTTTGTCCGGCGCCGCGGTCCTGGTGCCTTAGAACCCGTCAACTCCCAACTCCCAACCTCCAACTCCCAATGAGTCCGCTGATACACGATCGTGGACGCACGGACACGGCTTTCCCCGGTCTATTCGCGTCGGTCCGTCAATCTGATTACCCGATCGCTCGCTGAGTAAAGGCCTTAGCGTCCCTGTCCTCAGGCCGTCCTCACGGCAACCCGATTGCCCTGATCGGGTCGCATGAGACATTCACGCTGGATCCGTCGGGGCGTACTCCTTCTCGTCATCTGTGCCCTGTTCGCGCCACGCGAAGGGGCGGCGCAAGTAGAACAGGCTCCTGCTGACAAAACGCTTTCTCCGTACTTCTTCGTCGAAAGCGGAGATCCGGCCATTGACCGCCTTCCCTTGAAAGACACGCGCGTCGACGTGGCAATCAGCGGCGTGATCGCCGACGTCACGGTCCGGCAGGTGTACAAAAACGACGGAGCGCGGCCGATTCACGCGCGCTACGTCTTTCCTGCATCGACGCGCGCTGCTGTGTATGGCATGACGATGACGGTGGGCGATGTGCGGATCGTCGCAAAGATTCGCGAGCGCGAGAAAGCCACGCGTGAATTCGAAACCGCGAAGGCGGAAGGGAAGAGCGCCTCGCTTCTGGAACAAAGTCGCCCCAATGTTTTCACGATGAAGGTCGCTAACGTGCTCCCCGGCGACACCATTGCCGTCGAGCTCAAATACACGGAGCTGCTCGTGCCGACGGACGGTGTCTACGAATTCGTGTACCCGACCGTTGTCGGCCCCCGGTACTCCGAGAAGCGTGAAAGCCAGGCCCTGCCCGGCGATGAGTTCGTGCGGACTCCCTACACTCACCAGGGCGAAGCGCCGCAAAGTACGTTTCACGTGACCGGTGTCGTGTCGACCGGCGTGCCGATCCAGGAGCTCACTTCAATCACGCACCAGATCCTCGTCCGCTCGATCGACCAGGGCCGCGCCGAGATCATGCTTGCCGACTCCGAACAGTGGTCTGGTAATCGCGACTTCATCCTTCGCTACCGTCTGGCTGGCGAAACGATCAGCTCAGGGCTCCTGCTCTACCAGGGACGCGACGAGAATTTCTTCCTGCTCATGGCGGAACCACCACAGAACGTCATGCCGGACGAGATCCCGGCGCGCGAGTATGTGTTTGTCGTCGACGTCTCGGGGTCGATGAACGGCTTCCCGTTGGACACCGCCAAGAAGCTGATGGGCGATCTCGTCAACGTGCTGCGTCCCTCCGACACGTTCAACATCGTCGTCTTCGCTGATGGCTTCGAAACGTTCTCGCAGGTGTCGGTACCTGCGACGCGTCCCAACCTCACGCGCGCGCTGCGCTTCCTCGGCCGGAAGGATGGCGGCGGTGGCACGCGGCTGCAGGCGGCGCTCGAAAGAGCGGTGGCCATTCCCCGGCAGTCAGCGGTGTCGCGCAGCATCGTCCTACTGACCGACGGTTACATCGAAGCGGAAGCCGAGGTCTTCGACTACGTTCGCGATCAACTCGACGATGCGAACTTTTTTGCGTTCGGGATCGGCAGCAGCGTAAACCGGTTCCTGATCGAAGGTGTTGCGCGCGCTGGGCTTGGCGAACCCTTCATCGTGACGGATCCCTCTCAGGCGACAGAGGCGGCTGAACGGCTACGACGCTACATCGACTCACCGGTGCTCACCGGCATCGATGTCCAGTTTCTCGGGTTCGAAGCCTACGACGTCGAGCCGAAGAGAATCCCGGATCTGTTTGCGAGCCGTCCGATCGTCGTGTTTGGAAAGTGGCGAGGGAGCCCGAGTGGATCGATCGAGATCTCGGGAAAGACCGGTCGTGGCGCTTATCGGATGTCGATTGCGGTTGCGCCGCTGGATTCCAATGCGAGGCACAGTGCGCTTCGGCATCTATGGGCACGGACTCGTATCGCGGAGTTGTCCGACTTTGGTCCTGGCGCGCCGGATCAGGACCGCGTCAACGAAATCGCGTCCCTGGGACTGACTTACGGACTGCTGACGCGATACACATCGTTCGTCGCCGTCCAGGAGATCGTGCGAACCGCAGAAAGCGGCGAGCACGTCGACCAGCCGTTGCCGCTGCCTGCGGGGGTTTCGGATCTCGCGGTTGGCGTGACCCGAGGGCCCGAACCAGAGTTCTTCTGGGTGTGCGCCCTGGCACTGGTGCTGTTTGCCGGCACGAGCTTGATGCGCGCACGCCGCCGGCGGCCGGGAGCACTCTCGTGAGGACGAAGCTCTTGCTGCTGATTGCTGTGGCCGTCGTCGTGTGGGGTCTGAAGCGTCACTACAGCGATTCCCGCGCCGATGAGCTCCGGTGGATCCTGGGTCCGACCGCACGGCTGGTCGAAGTGACAACGGGAACCGCATTCACTGTGGCACCGGGGGAAGGATATGTCTCGCACGAGCGCCTCTTTCTGATCGAGAAAGCGTGCGCGGGGATCAATTTCATGGCTGCGGCGTTCGGCATGCTAGTGCTTGGCCTCGTTCATCGTGCCAGATCGGCAGTTTCGTTTGGAGGCGTACTCGCTGTGAGCCTGATCGCGAGTTATGTGGCGGCAGTGATAGTCAATGCCGCGCGCATCGTGATCGCCATGTGGCTGGCGACTCACCCGTTGATGCTGACGCCGCTGACGGCAACCGACGTCCACCGGATTGAAGGGATCGCCGTGTACTTTGGGGGCCTGGTCGTGCTCTACGAACTTGCGCGGCGAGTGGATCGCAGCGCTCTCGTCGCGAGGTGCGGACGATGAAGCTCGGTATACGAGCGGCGATCGTCCGCGCCTTCCGGCGGGTCGCCCTTCCGCTTGCGTCGTACTACATCGTGGCGCTTGCGCTTCCACTCGCAAACGGAGCGGCCGGGGCTGGCGCCGCGTTCGTCGACCATGCGCTGGTCGTCCTCTTCGTGCCTCCGTCACTGATCGTGGTGACCTGCACAACCCACGGAATAGCGCGAGCATTTCTTGGAGGCTGCTCCCGCCAGTCCTCGTGTTGAATCAATAGAGCTCGGAATCAATGGTCCTCGCGTCGGCACATCGATTGCAACGATGCCGCCTGGTTGCCGACCGGCACCAGTAGTTCTAACGAGGACATCCGTGACGAAGAGCGAACGCCCCCGCGTGTTGTTGGCCGACGACAACGCAGGGATCCTGGTTGCGTTCGACCGGCTGCTCAGCTCGTCATGTGATGTGGTCGGACGGGTCAGCGATGGCGTTGCGTTGATCGATGCCGTCACCACGCTTCAACCCGACGTCGTCGTCCTCGACCTCTTCATGCCCATGATCGACGGACTAGAGATTTATTCGCACATCCATCGAGTCGCGCCCCAGGCGAAGATCGTGGTGGTCACGGCTGCCGACGACGAGTCGATACGAACGCAGGCGCTCAGCGCGGGGGCTTCGGCGTTTGTTCCAAAGCCGCGCGTCGTAGATGATCTGCTGCCCGCGATCCAGCGCGTGATCGCGAAATCCACATCGACGGTCTGAGCGCCCGCGATTCCACACGTGAACGAATGTGAAGGGTCTGGCCCCGCACATTCCCTACGACGTCGGGACCAACTTCAGTATTCGACCTTTGGCGTTATCCGTCAGCAAATAAATCGCGCCGTCGGGACCTTGTCGCACGTCACGGAGGCGCTCGCGACTCGGCTGCAAGTCCTGGAGCAGACGCTCCTCACCTGCGATCTGTTCACCTTTCACTGTCAGGCGTACGAGGTTCGTGCTGCCGAGGCCACCGATGAAGAGGCTGTTTTGCCACGCCGGGAACAGCTTGCCCGTGTAGAAGATCATGCCGCTCGGTGCGATGTTCGGATCCCAGTAGTAGCGCGGCTGCTCCATGCCTTCCTTCTGCTGGATGCCGCCCGTGATGGGCGGGCCCTGATACTCGATGCCGTACGCGATCGTCGGCCAGCCGTAGTCCTTGCCCTTGCGCGAGATGTTGACCTCGTCGCCGCCGCGCGTGCCGTGCTCGACTTCCCACAATTCACCTGTCGCCGGATTCAACGCAGCCGCTTGCACGTTGCGATGGCCGAACGACCAGATCTCGGGCCGCACGCCTTCTTTCCCGACGAACGGATTGTCCTTGGGGATTGAGCCGTCCGGATTCAGGCGGACGATCTTGCCGAGCAGGCCGTCCATGCGCTGCGCCTGCATGCGCCCTTCTGGGATCGACCGCTCACCGAGCGTGATGAAGAGCGTGCCGTCGCGACTGAACACGAGGCGTCCGCCAAAGTGGAGCGGCGAGGCGAGCGATGGCGCCTGATGGAAGATGACCTGGACGTTCTCGACCTTCGGCGCCGCGCCGTCGACGAACTTGCCGCGAGCGACCGCGGTGTTGTTCATCATGTTGTCTTTCGGCTCGGCGTAGCTCCAGTAGATCAACTGGTTCTTCTGGAACGCCGGGTCGAGCGCGATGCCGAGCAGGCCGCCCTGCCCACGCGAATCAACCGCGGGGAGCCCCGCTACTGGCTCCGACATCTGTTTGCCGTCGGCGCTGACGACGCGCAGACGTCCCGGGCGCTCGGTGACGAGCATCTTGCCATCGGGGAGGAACTCGAGGCCCCAGGGATTGACGAGCCCCTCGGTGACAGTGACCACGTTGAAGGCGACGCCGAGTTTCTGTTCGGGTG
>DASRJE010000087.1:0-5699 GCA_035649635.1 Vicinamibacterales bacterium
CCACGTTGGACGATGGGCTGTAAGTCAACCCGGACGCGGTCACGTTCGTGACTCTGAAGGTGATCGTGCCGCTCTTCCTCGCGACCTTCTTCGACTTGAAGACGACCCGTCCATTGGCATCCGTCACGCCGCTCGCCGACCCGGTGACGAGGCCGCTCCAGGTGCCGGTCACGGTCGCGCCGGCGACCGGTGCTCCATTCGGTCGTTGGATTGACACGGTGGCCTGCGCGTACGAACCACCGCCGGCGGGCACCGCTTGCATCGCGATGCCACCGATATAGACGATCGCACTCGGATCGGCCTGGACCGAGATCGTTTTCGATGTCGAGTTCGTACCGCCGCGATTGTCAGTGACGGTCAACGTGGCGACGAACGTCCCGACGCTCGTATAGGTGTGCGACGGATTGGTGCTCGAGGCAGACGACCCGTCTCCGAAGGTCCACGCATACGACACAATCGAGCCGTCCGGATCGTATGAGCTGCTGCCGTTGAAGGCGACGGTGAGCGGCGTGGTCCCGGTGACCGGAGTGGCGGTCGCCTGTGCGACCGGCAATTGGTTCGGCGGCAGGTCGTCGTTGACGATCGTGCCGTCGCCCTGGCTGTCCACAATCACGATGCCGGACGATGGCGCGCTGAGCAGCACCGAGAAGGTCTCGTCGGCCTCTTGCGTGGTGTCGCCCACGATTGAAACCGTGACTGTCTTCTGCATTTCACCCGGCGCAAATGTCACTGTGCCACTGGCCGCGACATAGTCGCTGCCGGCCTGGGCGGTCCCGTTCGAGGTGGTGTAGGCGACCGACTGGCTCGTCGCAGCTGGCACCGACAGCGACACGGTGAACGATGCGCTCGTGCTGGAGTTCCCTTCTGTCACCGAGACGTTGTTGATGCTCACCTGCGGCACGACGGCGTCGTAGATGATGGACGGATGTGTCGGGGCAACGTAGTAACCCTTGAGGGTGAGGCTGCCGTTGGCGCCGAACCCGAGCACGAGGTCGTTGCCTGACGCCGTCTCAGTGACCTGCCCGGCCGCGTATCCGGAGAGATCGACGGTATCTGCGCCATCGGCGTCGTAGAGGACGTCCGCCCCGGTGACACGGTTGGCCGCGTATCCCGAGAATACGTTCGCGGCCGCGTTGGCGTAGATCGTGTCGTTGCCCGAGGAGTTGATCACCTGACGGATCGACACGGCAGGCCCGACGACCGCGCCGGCATTCAAGTAGGTCGAAACGTAGTTGGCGTTGGTCGACAGCCAGCCGAGCGGCTTCAGATCGAGGCGATAGCCAGAGGCGCTCGCGGTGATCCCGGACAGGTCGAGCACATTGAAGCCGCCTGTATCCCAGATCGTCTGTTTGGTGGCGTATGACGGATTCAGCAGGAGCTGACCGCCCACATTGAACTGGTCGATTGCGGCGCGCGTGAAGGCGTACGTATCGTTGCCTGAGCGAAGCGCGCGCGGACCGTAGAGATACTGCAACGCGAGCATGTCGAAGCCCATCGGCGTGCCCGGTGATTCGCCAGGGAAGCCGTACGACATCACCGTATGCGAGTGGTTATCTTCTGCCGACGGCAGATTCGGCGATCCGTCGTGCGGGTGCTTGAGGCCGACGGCATGACCGATCTCGTGAATGAGACTGACGTAGCCGTGTTCGCCTGCCGGATGCTGAAAGCCGTTGGTATCTCCGAGGCGATCGTAGCTCGGGTTCAGGTGCACGTCGCCCGAGAGGCTGAACATCGCGCTCGTCGCGGGGTAGTACGCATACGCGTACGACGCCGCGGTCGAGTCCATGAAGCGGATGTAGCCGATCGTACTGCTCGTCTCGACCACCTCGACGAAGTTCACGTTCATCAGCGTTGAATAGAACGCCATGATCGCGCGCACGTTCGTCTTGACGGCGTCGCTCACTTCCGAGACACTCTCGCTCCCGTAATAGCTGCCGCCGAATACGGCGTTGCTGTAGAAGCTGTAGGTGACCGTCGTCGACGGGAGCTTGTAGCCTGAGAGCAGCGCGTCGATGCGATAGTCGCCCGACGCGGGTACCACAGCCGCGATACGGGCGTCCGGCATATCAAACGGAATGCGAGCGTCGAAGTCGTCTTTCTTCCGCTCGACGGACGGCGGCCGGTGGTTGGCGTCCTGCCGACGCGATTGCGCCTCGGCGTCGATCGCCGCAACGGTCATGAGGCTGAAGGTGCAGACTCGCAGGAACGCTTGCCGAGATATGTGCTGCGCGGCCACGTCAGTTCTCCCCGTCTGTCGACGCCGGCAGATGGAGACCGACATGGTCAGACCACTGCGTTGCCGAGCGCGCCCAGAACCCGCGTTCGCGCGACGCAACTTGCGTTCCGGGGATTACGCGTGACCGAAGTGCGCCGTTTCGGGCAACCGTTGATGCTGGGTCGATACGAAACCGAGGGCTGAAACCAGATTGTCGTCGGAGCGACGGTTACTCCTCCCTCGGTGCCTCGGTGTGAGCTGCGCTACAGGTCACGATGCAGGAATTGATTGAAGGGGCTCTTCTCGTAGTCGCCGAATGCCCCGCCTTCGGTGAAGCCGTACTTGCGATAAAGGGAGAGTGCGGGCTCGAAGGCCGGGCCTGATCCCGTTTCCAGTGAGAGACGCGCGTACCCGCGCCGCCGAGCCTCCGCGATGATGTGATCGAGAATCGTGGCAGCGACCCCTCGCCGGAGATGCGCGTCGGCCGTGCGCATGGACTTGATTTCGCCCGCTCGTGGCCCGACCTCCTTCAGCGCCCCGAAGCCAAGGAGCTCGTCGCCCTCCCAGGGCGCATAGAAACTGATCTCTGGCATCTGCAGGCCCGACCAGCGCCTTTACCCGATCATCGCGAAAGTCGGCGGCTTTGATCATTGGCACGGCCGTCAGCGTATCGCAGCGAGACGTTTCACCTGCATCCACCTCAACACTGAAAGAGCCTCCAACAAAAAGGCTGTGAGACTTCCGTCTGGGGCTGCGGCGCTCATTCTGAGCTGACGGCGCGTGTATACTCGCTCGCGCCTGGAGGGAAGAATGAACATCCGCGCCCTGACCGGCGCCGTGTGGACACTCGCGTGTGCAGCCGCGACGCCCGTGTTCGCCGCACCGTGCGACAGCCTCTCGACACTGAAACTTCAGGATGGGATCGTCACCCTCGCTCAAGTGGTGCCGGCCGGTCAGTTCTCGGCGCCGGGCGGGCGCCAGGGCGGCGGACCAAGTAGCGCCAATCCATACAAAAGCCTCTCTGAATTCTGTCGCGTCGCGGCAACACTGACGCCGAGCCGTGATTCGGACATCAAGATCGAAGTGTGGCTGCCCACCAGCGGCTGGAACGGCAAGTTCCAGGCGGTTGGCAATGGCGGCTGGGCCGGCACGATCAGCTATTCAGCGATGGCCGACGCGATTCGCTCGGGCTACGCCAGCGCGTCGACGGACACCGGACACGTCGGCGGGCGCGGTACGTTTGCGCTCGATCATCCGGAGAAGCTGATCGACTTCGCGTGGCGGTCCGAACACGAGATGACCGTGAAGGCGAAGCAGATCATCAACGCGTTCTACGGCAGCGCGCCCAAGCTCTCCTACTGGAACGGCTGTTCGACTGGCGGCCGCCAGGGCCTCAAGGAAGCGCAGATGTTTCCCGACGACTACGATGGAATCATCGCTGGTGCGCCGGCGAATCGCACGGCGATTTCGCTCTGGATCGCCCACGCCGTACTCAAGGATCCCGCGACCTACATCCCGCCGAACAAGTACCCGCTCATTCACCAGGCCGCCGTTGCCGCCTGCGACGCGCATGACGGACTGAAGGACGGCCTCCTCAGCGATCCCACGACCTGCAAGTTCGATCCAAAAGTCCTGCTGTGCAAGGAAAGCGACGGGCCGTCGTGTCTGACCGCACCGCAGGTCGAGGCGGCAAAGAAGATTTATTCGCCGGCGATCAACCCGCGAACGGGCAAAGAACTCTTCGCCTCTCTCGTGCCGGGCACCGAGCTCGGCTGGGGCGTGCAGGCGCTCGGTCCGGAACCGTCGGCCAACATCTACGATCAGTACCGGTACGTCGTGTTCAAGGATCCGAACTGGGACTGGAAGACATTCAATTTCGACACCGACGTCGAGCGCGGCGACCGTCCAGAAAACCTGATCATGAACGCCACCAATCCGGACATGAAGGCGTTCTTCGCGCGCGGTGGAAAGCTGCTGCTCTATCACGGCTGGAGCGACCCCAACGTTCCTGCGGTCAACACCATCAAGTACTACACCAGCGTCGTTCAGACGATGGGCGGGGCGGCGAAGGCGTCAAACAGCGTTCGACTGTTCCTCGCGCCGGGCATGGGCCACTGCGGTGGTGGTGAAGGGCCGAACACGTTCGACAAGGTTGCCCCGCTCGAGCGGTGGGTGGAGCACGGCGAAGCGCCGAGCTCACTCCGAGCGTCGCACGCCGATGAAGGAAAGATCGATCGAACGCGGCCGCTATGCCCATATCCGCAGATGGCCGCGTACAAGGGCGCCGGCAGCATCGACGATGCGGCGAATTTCGTCTGTCGCGCGCCGTCGCCGTAGACCGACCGTCGAAGTCATCCGCGCCCTCGAGCGCCGCAGCTCCGTCCACGGTCGACGAGCGCCGGAACCATCTATCGACGGAGTTCCATCGTGGTCAAATGATGGGTGGTGGATCGAACCGATCTCGCCCTTTTCTCTTCCGACTACGCCACAGCTCGTCGTCGATTTCGTCAGGAGGCAGCACGTCTTGCGTGGAGGCTCGAGACCCACGCGATCGACGCACGCGGGCCGCGCGGCGAAGAACTCGTCATCGACGTCGCGTCATCCTCATCGGGCGATCCCGGGCGAGTTCTCGTCATGTCGTCCGGCATCCACGGCGTCGAAGGATTCTTCGGGTCGGCGGTGCAGCTCGCCCTGCTCGAGCAGTGGGCATCCACGCCCCCGCCGCCGATCAAGTGCGTCTTCCTCCACGGCCTCAACCCGTACGGCTTGGCGTGGCTCCGGCGCGTCGACGAGAACAACGTCGATCCCAACCGGAACTTCCTGCTGGACGATGAGCGGTTCGAGGGCGCGCCTGAACGATACGCGCAGCTCGATCCGTTTCTGAACCCGAGGCGTCCGTCTTCGCTGTGGGAGCCGTTCACGCTCAAGGCGCTGCCGCTCGTCGTCAGATACGGGATGCCAGCGCTCCGTCAGGCGATCGCGGGAGGTCAGCACAGCTATCCGCGCGGCCTGTTCTACGGAGGTGCAGGACCCTCGCAGACGCAGCGACTGCTGACCGAGCACTTCCCGCGCTGGCTGCAAGGAAGCCGAAGCGTCGTCCACCTCGACTTTCACACAGGGTTAGGCCGGCGCGGCGCGTGCAAGCTGCTCATCGACTACTCGCTGAACGAGCGGCAGCGGCGCTGGTTGACGGATTGGTTCGGCGCCGACGCATTTCAGACCGCTGAATCAAGCGGGATCTCGTACGAGGCGAGGGGAGGATTCGGGCGCTGGTGCGTGTCGCGCGCGCTGGCACCCGACTACCTGTTTGCGTATGCGGAATTCGGGACCTACCCTCCGATTCAGATGCTGGCCGGACTTCGCGCCGAGAATCAGGCGCATCACTGGGGCACGCCCGTTTCACCTGAAGCGCGCCGTGCGAAAGAGCGGCTCAAGGAGCTGTTCTGTCCCGCCGACGAGGACTGGCGCTCGAAGGTCCTGGTGC
>DASRJE010000088.1:0-16675 GCA_035649635.1 Vicinamibacterales bacterium
TGGTGCGCTGGCGCAATCTCGCCGCGCACCCGGCGTAACGATCGAGGCGACCGATGGACATGAGTCAACGTCATCACAGCAGCGACATCAACGAGCAACGGAATCAAGCGGTGAACCGCTGTTTTTCAGCACCCTGCTAGAAGAGGCGAAAGAGATCTCGATGCCACCGCACAAGCGTATCGGGCCGCACAATCGTTCGAACGCCAGGTCCGACCGCGCCGCGCGGACAACGCCTCTCGAATCGCACCCGTTCAAGAGCTGGCGCCAGTCGACAAATTGCGAGAGCAAGCATCGAGATTGCATTACCTTAACCGGGTGGTTAAACCGTCTGGACAAACCGCCACCGACACCAAGACCCGCATCCTGGACCCCGCCGACGAAATCTTCGTCCGGCGTGGCATCGACGCGCCCGCATGCAGGACATTGCCGATCAGGCAGGCGTAAATAAGGCCCTGCTGCACTACCACTTCTTGATCGAAGGCGGACCTCGCTCGGGCCGTCTGGCTTCGTATTGCCTCCTCCTTTGTGCCCGGCATCTTCCAGATGATGGCGTCCAATATTGCGCTCGACGAGAAGATCGACCGATTCGTCGATGCCTATCACACCCGACTCGCCAAGCACCCATATCTGCTTGGCTATGTCATTAGCGAAGCGGCGCGCGATCCTGATTTCGTCGGTGACTTCTACTCGGCGGAGCGACGCAAGGCAGCACGCCGGACGGTTGAGCGTGTGCGCGAGCAGATCAATGAACGCGCCAAGCGGAAAAAGATCGCGCCCGTCGCGGCGGATCAGTTCTTAGTTACCCTCGTCGGCACTTGCCTCTACCCGTTCGTGGCGCAGCCCATGATTGCGGAGGCACTGGGTCTCGGGTCCAAGGAGCTTCGAAACTTCATGAAACGCCGTCGAGCCGAACTTCCCGCGTTACTGAAAAGGACGCTTTAACGTTTTCTCGTTTCTCTTCTCCAGCACAGAGGTCACGATGCAACAGCACTGGTTCCACACCGTGTGGCCGTTCGTCGGGGGCGGAGCGGCGATCGTGATGGTCGCCATTCTGCTGACGACCGACACATTCCGTGCCACCAAGGTATCGCGCTGGCGGGATCCCGTGTGGCTGGCGTGGCTCGCCGCGCCGCTCTACTGGGTGCATCAACTTGAGGAGTACAGCCTGCCGGTGATCGGCCTGCCCTACTCACTCCCTGACATGGTTTGCGGGCAATTCGACTTTCCCCCGTATCCAGATTGCCCGATCCCCATGTCGTTCTATCCAGTGGTGAAACATCTCACTAATGTGGTTTGGGGCGCCACTCGCCGCGTACATTTGCCGGCGCAATGTCCTCATCGGCCTCAGCTCCTGGGGGTTGATCATGGCGAACGGATTTGTGCACAGCGCGGGGGGCATTGCGGAGGGCGCCTATAACACCGGACTATGGACCGCCGCCTTCTTGTTCATTCCGCTGTCACTCTGGGTCATTTATGAATGCGCGATCCGCGGACCGTACAGCGGCAAAGTCGTGGGCGCGGCATTCGCCGCCGGAGCCGTCACGCATGCCGTCCTTTTCCTCGGCTACGGGCTTTTCAAGGCCGGGGTGATCGGCAATGCGGGCCTGCTGGTCTATGCCGCCGCGGTCGGTTTCACGCCGATCATTTTGGCGGCCCTTGCGAGCCGGTTCTTTAAGCCTGAGTTACTGACCGTGAAGCCGACCTAGAACGTCGATCCAGTGCAGCAGTGTCTTGCTTGCTTGCGCCTGGGTCGAAGCAGCAAACGTCTCGCTCGCTGCCGAGCTCTCTTCACGGACATTCTGGACTTCGGTGCGCGAGTTCTCGCCATCCAGAGCGGACGGTGATCGTCTTGGGGAGACGGCCTTGGGCTCTCCAGGGACGCCCGCGGTTCTTTCAAGCGGATTGCCGCGAGGCGCACGAGTTCGCGATCGCAACAGCCGTCGGCAGGCTGGGTCATGCGGCGGCGTTGAGTAACGGGCACGTTTCGCAAGATGCTGATCGGTTGGCCGCGACGCGTGCTCGGCGCGCGTCGGCCGCGCGTGTCCTCAGGTCTGCCGGCACCGCGTCCCCGATGCCGAAGTACATCTCGTCGGGCGTCTGTCCTCGAAACGCCGAATGGGGAAGCACGTGGTTGTGTTCGTGGACGTAGAACGCCACCAACCGGCGGATGGTCGCCACGCTGTCGAGCGGGTGAAGGAAGAGCCACTGATGTTTGAGGGACCGCCACCAGGCTTCGATCATCGAGATCGAGAACTTCAGCTCCGTGAAGGCCAGCAGCCGGCGGAAGATGCCCGTGGCGATCAAGGCGTCGACCTGGGCATTGACATTCTCGACGCCCGCGTCCGCCAACACGACGGGGGCACTCGCCGAACGGGTCGCGCCCCGACTGGCCTCCAGCAGCACGGCGACACTGTTGCCTGGTGCGAAGGTGTCGGCCACGCGCCACGCCAGAATCCGGCGAGAGAAGTTGTCGATGACGGCGTGCAGATAGGCGCGGGTCCCGTCGAGGAGACGGATGACGGTGGTGTCGATGTGCCACATCTCGTCAGGTCCTGTCGCGCGTAGCCCCACCTTCGGCTTGGCTGGATGCACACGGACGCGAGGGCGTCGCCAGCTGTACTTCCGCACGAGACGGTACCAGGTCGACGGCGACGCGGACACGCGACCAAGCCGCTGCGCGAGGACGGCGAGCGTGCCGGTCGGGACGTGCCGATACTCGGGCGAGGTGACCATGGCTCCGATCGACTGGACCTCGTAGGGTCTCAGTCGATGCGGTGAGGTGCGAGGGCAGGACGACTGGTCGTCGAGCGTGCATGCGGTCTGCCGTCGGCGCCAAGCCTGAAACCGACTCGGTGACAGACGCAGGAACCGCAGGACCGCGCGCAACGGGAGACACTCCCGCGCCCGATCCACCGCGCGGAGGATCCGCCGCTTGCCGTCGTCCTCCGGCAGACGCGCACGTGAGAGGCTGAAGCCGGAGGCGTGTAGCAGGGCCAAGGCCAACCGGAGCAGCGCCGCGAGCTTGTCGACGCGTCGCTGCAGCTTCAGGATCTCCTGCCGGAGTTCCGGCTCCGTGAGGGCTGCCGCCTCCAGACCGACCACGACCCTCGGCGCCGCATCGAGCCACCCATCTACCGTCGAGCGCGGGACACCGAGATCCGTAGCGATCGTCACGTCCCCGGTTCGCTGAACGAGGTCTCGGAGCCGATGGTCATAACGTCGCTGCGCGCGGGACGTGGTCGCCATGCGAACGATCATCGACGGTTCGCTCACCGACCTCAACTCCTCAAGGTCGATGGGAATGTGCGTCGGCGTGCTGACAACTCGCTCAAGAAAGTGCACATTGTGCGTGCAGATAGCTCTGAAGAACGCCTGGAACAATTGGGAGTGGGTCATGGGGAAATTCGTCCAGGCCCTCGCCCGCGACACGTTCAACGTCATCGTCCCGAAGGATCTCGTCTACCGGCACAAGGTCTTCAACCAGACGATCGGCTTGACCCACGGCGACGGCGTCAAGGCCCAGGCGTTTGCCGGCATCCCTTGGTATTCGATGAAGCAGCGGCGCGATGCCATGCAGGCTCTGCTCAAGTCGCTCGGTCTGGAGCAGCTCGATCTCCTGATCTATGGCCACTTCCACCAGTTGATCTATGAGGAAGGGAGCGGCTGCAGTCTGCTCATCAACGGTTCCATCAAGGGATATGACGAATACATCCTCAAAACGAAATACAGCGGGCAGATCCCGATCCAGGCCCTGCTGACGTTCCATCCGCGCCACGGGCTGACCGACTTGTCGCGTATCAACCTCGGTCACATCCAGGGCGGATCATTCGAGTCTCGGATCGCCGCGTAAACGGGTGACGCCCGCCGGACGCGCGTTCGTGATCGGAAGTCCCTGCGCCGTTAGTCGTTTACGTAACCCAGATCGCGCACGTGGAAGTGTTCGGAGGGGCAAGTACGACACGGCACCGTCTTATTGGGCAGGAATCCTGAAGCTGTGATGGCTTGCAACTCGGGTCTATTCCGCCCGCAGTGCCTGGACTGGATCAACGGCAATGGCGCGGCGTGTTGGCAGATAGCTCGCCAAAACGGCAGCGGCGACGAGCAGCGCGGAAACAGCCAGGTACGTCACCGGGTCGAGTGCGGTGACGCCAAACAGGAGAGAGGACATCAGACGCGTCAGTCCGGCAGCAGCCATCAGCCCAAGGGCGGTTCCGATCCCAGCGAGCAAGAGACCATGGCGCACGAACGTTGCTAATATTTCCGCCGGCTGAGCGCCCAACACCGTTCGTATGCCAATCTCGCGGGTTCTCTGCGACACCACGTAGGCGATCACACCATAGAGACCCACGATGCCGAGCACCAGGGCCATTCCTCCCGCGAGGGCCAGCATCACGAGCGTGAACGACGTTCGTGCCATGGACTGGTCGTACAGCGTCTTCAGTGTGGTGATGAGGAACACCGGTTGTCTGCCGTTCACCGACCAGATGGCTTGCTGTGCCTCCGCCAACAAGCCCTCTGTTGCCGTGCGGCTGGAGCGGATCGCGAACATGCCAAAGCTGACGGCGGCTCCATCTTTGCCCCCCCAGATGTATTGATCCATCAGGGCCGGCCAATATGCGAATTCGGGCGGCTTCACGTTGGCGCCGTTGTCGTACACGTCTTCGACGACTCCCACGATCTCGCGCCAGGGATCGGCAGGGCCGGCTTCTCGGATCCGTTTTCCGAGCGCCGCACCTGGAGCACCCCACCACTCCCGCGCCAGGTTCTCCGACACGATCGCGACGCGCCGTTTCTCGTACAGGTCGGTCCACGTGAACTCGCGCCCCGCAATCACACGCGTTCCCAGCGCCTTGAAGTACCCCGGCGCAACCTTGCGGGTTCGCCGAATCGGGGCCACCTGGCCTCCTGTGAGCGTGATGTCCTCGGCATAAACCGGGTTGCCGCTGCGCAGGAATGATTCCAACGGTGCGGCATCGCCAAACCCCACCGACACGACGCCTGGTATGGCGGCGAGTCTGTCGAGGATCTCGTGCTGCAGCCGCATCACGCGCTCCGGTTCCTTGGCGAGGGATTCCGGGATTGTGGAATGCAATATCTGGATCTCTTCGGGGTGGGTGAATCCCGGTGGCACGCTGCGCAACTGCTGAAAGGTGCGAATCATCAGGCCGGAGCCGATCAAGAGCACGAGCGCGAGCGCCACCTGCACCACGACCAGTGTGTTGCGAACCCGGTGACGCTCCCGGCCGTGGCTGAACGTCCGGCCGACACCACACAGCGCGGTCGCAACACGCGGTCCCGCGTATTTCAAGACCGGTATGACACCGAAGACCGCGCCAGAGAGCACAGATACGCCGCAGGCGAACGCCAGCACGAACGGATCGATTCCGATTTCATTCAACCGCGGCAAGGTGTCAGGACCTCTCGCGACCAGGAGGCGCAAAGCCGCACTCGCCAGGCCGAGACCCAACGCGCCGCCCAGCACTCCCAACGTCATGCTCTCGACGAGCATTTCGCGCGCGATTCGTCCCCGGCCCGCGCCCAGCGCTGCCCGGATCGCGAGTTCCTGCTGGCGGGCCTCGGCGCGCACGAGCAACAGATTGGCGACGTTCGCGCACGCGATCAGAAGCACCAGCCCCAGAGCCCCCATTACTACCCACAGCGTCGAGCCGATGTTGCCGACGATGTCCTGCTTCAGGGGCTGGACCCTGGGCGCCAGGAGAGCGTTCTGAAACGGCGTGAAGTCCATTCCCGGCGGCAGCGGCCAGGCATACAACCAGATTCCCAACATGCGAGCCACATCGGTGCTGGCCTGCTCCAGGGTGACACCGGGTTTGAGACGCGCAATACCTTGCGAGTTGAAGGGTCCCAAAGACTGCCCGGTCCGTTCGAACCGCTGGGGAAGAATCAGCTCGGGATCGCCTTGAAAACGGAAGTCCGCCGGCATCACGCCGATCACCGCGCGCGGCCTCGAATCGATCGTCAGCGTACGTCCGACGATGGAGGTGTCGCCCCCGAAGCGGCGCTGCCAGTAGCCGTGAGTGAGCATGACCGTCTCAGGCGAGCCCGGCGTGTCGTCTGCTTCCGAAAACCATCGGCCCAGGAGAGGCTTCACGCCCAGGGCGTCCAGGACACCATGGGTCACGAAGAGCGCTCGAGGCTGCTCGGGCTCGGCGATACCGGTGAGGCTGGCGCCGCGGACGTACCAGATTCCGAAATATTGAAAGACTCGGTTCTCCTCGCGGTACGTGAAGTACATGGAAGGAGAACACCCAAGGCTGTCGGGGAGGCCGGGTAAGCCGGGAGCCGCGGTCCCGATTCTTATCAGGGACTCTGCGTGCGGATATGGCAGGGGCCTGATCAGGATGCTGTCGATCACGGCAAAGATCGCGGTGTTCGCGCCGATACCAAGCGCCAGCGTCAGGAGAACCGCCGCCGTAAACACCGGAGTCTTTCGCAGGCGGCGTAACGCATGATGCGTGTCGAGCACGAGCGTTTCCGTCAACGGGAGTCCTCGCTGGTCGCGATAGCTTTCCTTCATGGCTTCCACGTTGCCGAACTTCAGCAGGGCCTGCCGGCGAGCTTCGCTGGTCGACAGGCCAGCTCGAAGGTTATCTGCCGTCTGCATGGCGATGTGTTCTTCGAACTCGGCCCGCAGGAATTCTTCATCCCGCGCCGACGTCGCCCAGGAGGTCAACCGATGGAAAAGGCGCCTCAAGGTTTTCATTTCAGATCCTGAGCTTTCGCGGTGAAGAATCGCTCGATGATCGCAGCCGTCTGTTCCCAGCTCCGGGCTTCTGCCTGCAATTGCTTGCGGCCCTGGCGTGTCAGCCGATAGAAGCGCGCCTTGCGGTTGTTCTCTGACGCGCCCCATTCGGACGCGATGGACCCTTCCTGCTCCAGCTTGAGCAACACCGGGTACAGAGTCCCCTGGTTGACCGTCAGCAGGTCCCCGCTGATCTGCTCGATTCGGCGGGCGATGCCGTAGCCGTGCAAAGGGCCAAGCACCTCCAGGGTCTTGAGCACCATCAGAGCCAATGTGCCCTGTCGAACGTCCGTGTCCTTCCTCTCTCTATTGGGGTTCCAACAGGAATAATGACATTATTCCTTTGGGAAGGCAACAGGTCGTTCTGCGCGGCTCGCTCGCACCGTTCTTAGCGATAGACCGATCAGTCCCGATCGAAGTCGCCAAGTGGCTTGTGCTCCGCAAAAACTCAAGCCGCGATGGGTTCCAGCAGATAGTGATGATGCAGGCCGCCGAGACGCGCGTTGGCAACGACGCGATGAGCGGCGCGTATGCGATGTCCGGTTAGTGCCGTTTGGTGCGTCGGGTCATTTGGAAGTCCAGGACCCAACGCGGAATGTGGTCGTTCACAGTTGTAATGGGACATCCACTCCGCAAGAACTAACCGCATATGCCGTTCGTTGAGCGGAATCACCCAATCGAGACATTCGCGCCGTGCCGTCCCGATGAGGCGTTCACAGTGCGCATTGGCTTGCGGCGCCCGCACTGGCGTCTTCAACACCTGAAGCGACATCGACCGAAGGGCCTCGTCCACGGCTGGCGCGAAAATGCCATCGCGATCATGGACGAGGAAGCGATAGGTGCCTTCCAGCGGCAGGCCGTTTCGGAACTGCTGGATCGTCCATTCCGATCCGGGGCGGTCAGTGAGATTCCAGTGCACCACCCGGCGTGTGCCGATGTCGAGGAGGACGAAGACGTACAGCCGTCGAAAGGTGGCCGTAACCACGACGAAGAAGTCGCAGGCGAGCACGGCGCCGGCATGATTGTGGAGGAACGTCGCCCATGGCTGGGTCGATCGGCCGCCACGACCTCGCGGCCGTGGCGGCATGTAGCGTCGCACCGTGCGCGGCGACACCGTCAGACCAAGCTTCACGCGGAGCTCCGCAGCAATGCGCTCTTCACCCCAGGTGTGATTGTGAGTGGCCATATCCGCGATGAGCCGCTGCACCTCAATGGGAATGCGGGGGCGCCCGCGTTGACGTGATTTCACGCGCCAGAAAAGGCGAAAAAGATCGCGGTGCCACCGCACGAGCGTCTCGGGCCGCACAATCGTCAAGAGCTCGCGCCAGTCGACAAACGGCGAGAGCAGAACGAGTGCGATTCGCGAGGCGTTGTCCGTGTGCCTCGGCTGGACTTGCCGCTCGACGTAACAGGCGAGCTGCTTCCGGAGGAACAGATTCTCGGCCGCCAATTGCGCGCGGGACTGGAACATCAGACGCAGCAAACGCACGAGATCAGTGACGAGGGCCAGCGACGTTCGAGGCACGTGTGGCGATGATACCGTGACCCGTCGCTAGCGCTGCGTTTGGCTGTTGACAGGCGCTCGCGTTAATTCTTGCGGACGACACCGACCGCCTCCTTCATCTGCGCCATCGACATCACGATCCCCCGTGATTCGGGTGCTGCACGTAGATCTTGTTGACCCCGGCCGTCTTTGCCGCCCGAATTACCATCAGCGCCTCCTCGGTACTGACGTGCCCGGTGGACAGGCCGAGATCGTACTTCGAGAATGACCTTGATCACCTCCAGCGTCCCCGGCAGCAGTTGCTCGTTGCGCGAGACCGCGGCCGCGTTGGGCGAGTTTGGAACGAGGGCCGCCGCGTCGACGGTCGGCATGTACACCACAGGGCCTCGGCCGACGCGTGACAACGCCATGGCCTCCACCGCCACCGGATTGATGCCGCCGACCGCCTTGTTCAAGACGATGCCGCCGAAGAACCTCGACGCCCGGGACGATGTGAGAGACCAGATAGGCCCACGACGCGGTCTCCGTGAGTGTTAGGCAGAGGTTTATAAAAGCTCCACCCTTTCTGCTAGCAATGAAGGGTCCAAGAGTCGCGCCGCGGGTTGCTGGCGGGAGCCCGCAACAGATCTTCATCGCCCGAGTCTCACTCGTTAGTCAACTTGCAACCTCTTATCAGTGATCCAGCGGCAGCGTCTCGCAGAGATTATCTTCTCGCAACGATTCAGACTCGCCAGCATGACTGAATGTAGTTCACGTCCTCGACAGCGATGATCTCGCGCCAGCACCCGCTGCTTCAGATTGCGTGGAGCGGGGGGCAGTATGCCAACTACTTGGGCGGCATCGAAGTCGAGCGTGGCGAATCAGGGCTCGACAGGAGGATCGGGTATGAAAAACAGCTCCTCAGGCACTGGCGTGGTCGTCGGCACCTCGAACAGGCCGTCAGGGGAGGGGGTGATGATGTTCGTGCCGCCCGAGGCGAGGAATTCCGCTCCCTGTGACTGAATGCCGCGCGCAACCGCGCGGAGTAGCGGATTCGGATTGAGCACGAATGAGAAGGTCATGTGAGGATTCGTGATGATCGTGGGGTCCATGGCGAACGCCAGGTCATGGCGATACCGCGTCGCCACGTCGAACAGGCCGGCAGCTCGCAGGAGCGCCAGCGTCCCGGGGTTCACGCTGTTCTGGTCCCCCTTCGCGAACTGGACGAGCACAGACTTGGGCTCGTTGCCGGCGAGCGGCTCTCGGCGCAGATGGCGAGCCCACGTAAGGGCCTCACCAGACTGCTGACCCCACTCGCGCAGCTCGAAGGTCTCCTGGATATCGATCGCACCGGGGACGGTGTTGATGACGACCGGACGATCTCGCAGCGGCATGTTCTCGTTGTAATGTGGGCGAGCGACCGTGACACCATCGATGGATGTGATCCCTGGAGAGTTGATGAGCGACGGGATCCTCGCAGCGAGCTGCTGCGCCAGGCTCGCGCGCCGGCCGGGGGCCAAGCGACCATCGTAAGTCGGTACCGGCGGGACCGTCAGCACCGCCGCGTGCACGTCGGGCTCGAGCGCCACGAACACGCCCCCGTACAGGCTCGCGCCGGACAGGCCCTCGTAGTAGATTCGCTGCGGGTCTAGATCCATCGAACCATCGCCGTCGATGTCGATTCCGACCTGGATCACGCGGACAAGCTGTATCAGGTCCACTACCATCTGACGCGCCGCATCGCGGTTTGCGATTGTCCACGTACGTGGAGCCGCGGGATTTATGCCTTCGGCGCCCCCGATGACGTTGTCGCCATTCTGATCATACGAGCGACCTCCTTCGAGGAAGGTGATCGACCCGCCCGCGACGAAGTTCACGGTCAGGGTGCTGTCTGGCCCGAAACCGCTGCCAGACATGGTGACGGCGATTGAGGCGAGCCCGCGCGACGCGTAGTGCGACCCGAAGATGTGTGTCGACTGGTTCCGGGTGTTCCCACCGGGAGCCGGGACGATCACCACGGGCCAGCCGTGTTTGGGCTTCGGGCCGGTGGGCACCAGGACCGTCAGATAGACCGTGTCGTAGGCCTGCACCGGGGGCGTCTCCGCCAACGTCCCAACGGGTGGAATGAACGCAGCGGGCCGGACCAAGTAGTTCGGCGACACGAACGAGGCGTAGCCGATCGTCCCGACCGTATTCGGTATGGCATTGAGGATCGCCATGTCCAGGTTCGCGTTCTGGAACTGAGGTGGGCTGTCGCGGATCTGCTGGCGCCACAAGATAGACGATATGTCGCTGCGATTGAAAACCGTTCGTTCCCCCGCGGGCCCGAGGAGGAAGTTGGCCGGCGCCGGCGTAGCACTCTTGATGTCGTCGCGAATCCTCTCCATTACCGACGTGATGCTCTGTGTTGTATAGACAGCGGCGGCGACGATGTCGCGTTCGCGCACGCCGAGGCGCCTCGCCGCGTGAATCGCCTCGAGGAGCGCCTGCTTGTATTCTCCTCGGACGGTGTGCCGGAACCGGCGAAACGCCTGGCTCGCCTCGACGGGATGCCCGTTCGTGTCGCGCAGACCATTGGTGACGATGAGCGCGTAACGGGTGTGTTGGGCGAGCAGTTCGTCAGACTCGGCGTGCAACGTGTTCGTGAAGGTATCCCAGACGATCTGGTTAATCCCGACCACCGTGCTCGTCTCGTCGGCTTCTCCGCCGAGCGTGCTGCCGAGACTGATCAGAAACACGGTTTCACTCGTGACCGTGTTCGGATCAATCACGCCGTCGAAAGGGATCGAAAGGCGTGTTTGCAGGCCGAACCCATCCAGCGTGTTGATGACGTCGAGGTCCTCACAGTCTGACACACGAACCGAGCAGTCGGAGCGAAGATTCACGCGGCGTCCGGTGTTGTGCGTCGGATCCGTGACTGTGAAGACATTGGATGGAAAGGGTCCCGTGTTCGGATGGTGAAGGTTGAAGAGCGCGTGCACGGCGCTGCTCGGCGAGGTGCCGTCATCGGTTCGCTCGGATACTAGCTGAGGACCCTCAACAGTGCCGACATTGTAGCCAGTCGGACCCTGGGCAGCGACGTTGACCGCGTTCCGTCTGCCTCCTGGGATGAGAGTAACGAAAGCGACAATCGTCATGAGACAGCGCGTTAGTCGGATCATGATGTGTCTCCTGTCGCGGGATGCCATCGCGTCTTCTCAGGGTTCATTCACGTCAGTCGACACCCGCCACACAAGGCGATCACAAGCATTGGGCGCCCACTGAATTCGCTGCGTCAGCTGTCTTCGTCTCGCCACGACTTCACATCTGTATAAACACCAGCCGCGGCCAAACCGGACAGCCCTTTTGGGCTTTGCCGTGGTGGGGTAAGATCGGCGACCGACCGAAGGAACTCATGCCCGGAGAGGACCGCGCCAGCGTTCGATTTGGCGTCAAAGCCTCTGGCTCAGTCGAGGCCGAGTCGACATTTCATCTAGTCGAGCGTGCCCGCGCAGGCGACCGCGAGGCGCTTGAACATGTCTTCGTGCGCCATCTCAAACCGCTCCAGCGATGGGCCCGCGGCCGCTTGCCCAAGTGGGCGCGCGATCTCGCCGACACGGATGATCTTGTCCAGGACACGCTGGTTCAGACGTTCAAGAACATCGAGAACTTCGAACCGCGCCGTGTCGGTGCGCTGCAGGCGTACCTGCGTCAGGCGGTTCTCAATCGCATCCGGAACGAACTGCGACACAAAGGACGGCAGCCGC
This sequence comes from Vicinamibacterales bacterium, assembly GCA_035649635.1. Taxonomy (GTDB): domain Bacteria; phylum Acidobacteriota; class Vicinamibacteria; order Vicinamibacterales; family UBA2999; genus Gp6-AA40. The sequence goes on from DASRJE010000088.1 coordinate 11,993, forward strand.
ACGTTACGGATCTCGAGGGCCTTGAAGTCGACAGCGCCGAGTCACCTCTCGAACAAGCGATCGGTCGTGAGGCGGTCGAGCGCTACGAGCAAGCGCTTCAGCGGCTGACGGCCGAAGAGCGCGAAGCGATCATCGCCAAGGTGGAAATGGGCTGCACCTACGAGGAGCTGGCCCAAGCGCTGGGCAAGCCGACGTCTGAGGCTGCGCGCAAGGCTGCTCACCGAGCGCTTCTCCGACTGGCTCAGGAGATGGAACGTGCCGCCGAGTGATCAAGTCGGTGACGATCTCGTCGACGCGATCCTCGAGGGGAGCCCAATCGACTGGGCAGCCGTCGAATCGAGCTCTGAAGGGGCCAGACGGCCACTTCTTAGACAACTAAAGATAGTGTCGGCCGTTGCTGTCCTCGCTCGCAGCGATCACGCCCGCACTTCGCCGGTGCTGTGGGGTCATCTTCGGCTTGTCGAGCGGATCGGCCAAGGCGCGTTTGGAGAGGTCTACCGCGCGCGGGACACGCGGCTCGATCGCGAAGTCGCGCTGAAGCTGCTGCCGGCCGATCGCTCGGTCGGCGATCGAACAGCGTCGGCGATCATCCACGAAGGCCGATTGCTCGCCCGGGTGCGGCATCCGAACGTCGTCACCATCTACGGCGCCGAGCAGATTTCCGATCAAATCGGGCTCTGGATGGAGTTCGTTCGCGGTAAAACCCTCGAGCAAATCCTCGGCGAACGAAAGGTGGTCAGCGCTGCCGAGGCTGTCAACATAGGTCTCGAGCTCTGTCGCGCGGTGTCCGCGGTGCACTACGCCGGGCTGCTGCATCGGGATATCAAGACACATAACGTGATGCGAGCCGAAGACGGCCGCATCGTGTTGATGGACTTCGGCACTGGCCGAGAGCTTGAAGACGACGAATCGTCGGATCTTGCAGGCACGCCGCTTTACCTCGCACCCGAGGTTCTGCAGGGACAACCAGCCACGGTTCATAGCGACATCTATAGCCTCGGCGTCCTGCTGTATCGCCTAGTGACCGGTACTTACCCAGTCCATGCTCAAACGATACGTGGCGTTAGCCAAGCCCATGAGCGCGGAGAGCGAACCAGTGTGCAGGCCGCGCGGCGGGATACGCCTTCGAAGCTTGCGCGCATCATCGAGCGGGCGGTCGACCCCCAGCCCGAGCGGCGCTATCACAGTGCGGATGCGCTGCGCGCGGATTTAGCCACGCTGACGCCGCGGGCGAGACTCGTGCGGCTGCCGTACGCCGCGGGAGTGACGGGCGTGCTCATTCTTGTCGGAGCCGTTGGGTGGGAGCTTCGTGGCCGTCAAGCGGGATTGTCGACGACACCAAGCGCACTGCTGGCGAGGTTCGTCGGATCCAGCACCGTCACGGGCGCAGCCGTCAGTCCGACTGGCCAGCCTATCATTGCCGTGCTGCCGTTGAAGAGCCTGAGCACCGAACCGGAGGGCGATTACTTCGTCGACGGGTTGACGGACGAAATCATTCGAAATCTCGCGGTCGTCCAGGGCCTCCAGGTGCGCTCGCGCACATCGTCATTCGCGTTCAAAGATAAGCCGCGCAACCTGCGCGAGGTTGGCCAGCAGCTCGGCGCGAATCTCGTCGTCGAAGGATCCGTCTTGCGGTCAGGCAATAAGTTGCGAGTCAACGCTCAACTGTTCCGAATCGCCGGTGAGGTGCCGCTGTGGGCCGAACGGTTCGATCGAGACCTCAACTCTTCCAGTGACGTCTTCATCGTCCTGGACGAGATCTCGCGGGCGATCGTCAACAGGCTTCGCCTGACGTTGGCCAGGGGCCAGCGACGCTACAACATCGATCTGCAAGCGTACGAGCTGTACTTGAAGGCGCGTGCGCTCAACGACCGCCGGGGCGTTTCCAACGCGGAGAAGGCCGCGGAGCTGTTCCAACAGGTCATCGCGAAGGATCCGACGTTCGCACCCGCGCATGCAGGGCTGGCGAACGCATACGCGTGGATGTCGCCTGGGGGCTCCCTTTCCCTTGCCTTGGAAACGGCTATTTCGATCATGCGGCCGGCAGCCGTTAAGGCAGTCGAACTCGATCCGCTGCTGGCCGAGGCGCACGCTGCGATGGGCTGGGTGTACTCGTGGGAGTTTGCGTGGGAGAACGCCGAGAAATCCTTCCAGCGGGCCATCGACCTGGACCCAAGTCTTGCCCAGAGCTACACCAGCTATTCAATCTCGACGCTGCAACCACTGGAAAAGTTTGACGAAGCCTTGCGGATCCTGCGCGTGGCGTTGCGAAACGATCCCCTGTCGTTGGATGTGCAACGGGAGATCGGTCTAGTACAGTTGTTCGCCGGACAATACGCGGAGGCCATCGATACCTTCCAACGCGTGCTCGCAGTCGACCCCGACTTTCCTTATGTGGAAAACAACTACGCGCGAGCGCTGATGTACGCCGGCAGGCTGGGAGAGGCGGTACCCCTCTTGGAAAAGGCCGACAGCCGTTATCGTTACCTCAGGCGGCAAGAGCAAATCGGTCGCTCCGGTCGCGAGGAAATCGGTCGCCGCGTGGCCGCGGGCAAGATTAGGCAAAACCCCTGGCTCGCCTTGGCCTATGTCAGGACAGGCAGACGCGCGGAGGCGGAGAAGCTGGCCGAGCAGCATGGGGACTCCCCTGAGACGGTTGCAGTTATCTCTGCCGCCCTCGGGCACAAGGATCGCGCGTTCGAAGCGTTGGAGCGGGCCGCTATCGTCCGGCCGCACGGCGTAGCACGGACTCTCATCAACCCGGAGATGGCGGTGCTACACGGCGACCCTCGGCTGGCGGCGCTTCGCAAAAGGTTCAACTTACCGTAAAGTTCGCCCAAGTCGGGCGCGACGGGGATCACCTGTACTCCTCAAAAATCTAGGCCGCGACCTGTCCTGCTCAGAAATGTGCCGCGATTTACCCGGATGCGCGAATCAAGCGGCCTTCTCGATCGTCACGTGAAACCCGAGCGCGTCCAGTTGCCGGACGTGACGCCGCACAGCCCGCTCCGCCTGTCGACGGGTGAAGTAGTCGGCCCCCAGTTCCTCGTAGGTCACGCTGAGCTATCTTGATGGACATTCTGCAATTTCGTGCGCGAGTTCTCGTCTATTCAAGCCCACGAACGTCTACCGGGGGCGGGGCTAATCGCGAATGCCGGGTTGTCCGTTCTGCTCAGGTGACCGTGCACGCTGCTCGTCCCAGGCATGTCCCTCGATAAGGACGGGCCGCAGGGTCAAGGTGATCGGCGGTCAGTGATCATGCGGCCGCGTCCATGGACGGGCACCTTCCGCAGGCCGCCGATCGGTTGGCATCCATGCGGGCCTGGCGTGCGGCAGCTGCGCGCGTGGTCAGGTCTGCTGGAACCGCGTCGCCCTTGCCGAAGTACATCTCGTCAGGCGTCTGTCCACGAAACGCCGAATGCGGAAGCACCGTGTTGTGTTCCTGAACGTAGAACGCGACTAATCGCCGGACGGTGGTGACGCTGTCCGACGAGTGGAGGAAGAGCCATTGATGTTTGAGGGAGCGCCACCATGCTTCGATCATGGAGTTCGAGAACTTCAGCTCCGTGAATGCCAAGACCCGGCGCAGCACTCCCATGGTAATCAGTTAGTCGACCTGAGCATTCACGTTCTCGACGCCGGCATCTGCCAACACGACGGGCGTCGTCTCTGACGGCGTCGCGCCCTGACCGGCTTCGACCAGCACCGCCACACTGTTCGCCGGCGCAAAGGTCTCAGCAACCCGCCACGCCAGGATCCGTCGAGAGAAGTTGTCGATCACCGCGTGCAGATAGGCGCGACTCCCGTCGAGCAGGCGGATGACGGTGGTGTCGATGTGCCACATCTAGAGTTGGCTCGGGTCGTTCGAACGCCGACCTTCGGCTTGGCCGGGTGCACGCGGAGCCGGGGCCGGCGCCAGCCGAACTTCCGCACCAGGTGATACCAGGTTGAGGGGGATGCCCAGACCTCGGCGAGGCGCTGCGCGAGGACGGCAAGCGTGCCGGTCGGGACATGCCGGTACTCGACTGCGGTCACCATGTCCTTGATCGCCAGGATCTCGCGCGGAGTCAGACGATGGGGCGACCTGTGCGGACAGGACGACTGATCGTCAAGCGCACACGCGTGCTGAAGCCGTCGCCATGCATGGAAGCGACTCGGGGACAATCGCAGGAACCGCACGAGTGCCCGCAACGGCACAAACTCACGCGCACGATCCACGGCTCGCAGGATCCTGATTTTGGCGCGTCCGTCGGGCAGACGCTCGTGCGTCAATGTGAATCCGGAGCTTCGAAGCAGGGCGAGGGCGAGCCGAAGGAGTGCCGTGAGCTTCCTCACGCGTCGCCGGAGCGCCAAGACCTGTTGCTGGAGTTCGGATGTCGTCAGGTTCGTCACGTCCAGGGTGACGACGACGTTCGGTGCCTCGCGGAGCAGCCACGGGCCGTCGAGCGAGGAACCCCGAGATCCGTGGCGATGGTCACGTCCCCGGTGCCGCGCACGAGATCCCGAAGCCGATGGTCGTAGCGCTGCTGGGCGCGCCCGGTAGTCGTCATAAGGATGATCATCGGCGGTTCGTTCGCGCCGCTCAACCTCTCGACGATATTGTGGCCGTCCGCCGCCGTGCGATGGCGGCCGCAGTGACGACAACTCGCGCCGGAAGGTGCAGAATGTCCGTGCGGACAGCTT
>DASRJE010000089.1:0-37147 GCA_035649635.1 Vicinamibacterales bacterium
TCCCAAATGCGACTGAACCGCTCGGTACCACCCTGCACCGTGATCCCTGTGCTCATTTACCCCGACCCCGGCATAGCAGCTGATTGGCTATCAAAGGCATTCGGCTTTACTGTCCGCCTGCGCATTGCCAACCACCGCATCCAGATGAAAGCCGGCGACGGCTGCTTCACCATCGCCGAAGGCAAGGTCACGCCGAACAACTCGCATATCGTTCAGGTCCGGATCGAGGACGTCAAGCGTCACTGCGAGCACGCGCGGCAGAATGGAGCCGTTATCCTAACCGAGCCGAAAGACCAACCCTATGGCGAGCGTCAATACAACGTTCAGGACTATTACGGCCACCGCTGGGACTTCACCGAAACCATCGCCGACATCGCTCCGGAAGAATGGAGCGGCGGTGCCTTTCATCTTGAGTGAACTGATCCTGGTCCGCCTGGAACGCTGCTGAATGACTTAAGGTCGAATTGGTAGCCGTCCGTGCCCGACTTTCACCACGGCTGCTAGGGTTCGGAGCTGAACGACCCATCGAAAGTGCCCGATATCGCGTCCCAGCAAACACCGCCCCGCGTTGGGCACACGGTTCACCAGGTTGCCCCCTGGATGGTCGGTCAGCTCGCAACGCCGTCAGACTGAGCTGTGTGGTTCACCAGAGCGCCCCTGAGGGACATGGCCGAGCCGTGTTTCTGGTGCCTTCTCAATGAATCCGTTTGTTCACAAACAGCGAGATCCACGTTCATACGTTGCGCCCTCACGACGTATGGAAACCATCGATTACAGACACTTGCTGGACCAACTAATAGGGATCGAAGGCGCGAAGCTGGCCCCCTATCGGGATGCCGCTGGCAATCTCATCGTCGCCCCGGAGGACTACGTGGAACGAATGGGAGTCCAAGGAACCCGAATGGCTGTTCTTGAGGTGGATGTGCGTGCCGTGGCCGGAGAACTGGAAGAACGATGGTCAATCATGGGCACCCTCGACGGTGTTCGGCAGAGAGTGCTCATTCACATGGCGTTCAACATCGGAGTGAGTTGGCTACTGGCAATGACGCGCTTCAAGTCGGCGGTCGAGTGCGGCCGCTGGGAGTCGGCAGCAGAAGAGATGGTCATGTCGCAGTGGGCGAAGCAGCAACCAGAACGCGCGAGTGTGTTGGCTGTGATGATGCGGACGGGCGGCGACGAGGTGTTAAGCGTGATCCGGCTCAGAGGCGCATAACGACCACCAGCCACCGGACGACATTTTAAGCTTGCTCCTCGATGGCTTGAACGCTACGCAGGTGTTTTCGTCGGCGGCGTGAAGTGATCGATGGTCGTTGGGTTGCTCTTGCTAACCGCCCAAATGTGTCCGCATCTCTTGCACAGGTAGTAGTCGACTACCGAGCTTAAGCGGGCAAACGCCACAACTTCTGTCTGACAGCCGCATGCCGCGCACGGCTGGGAAGCCATAAAGGGATTTGCTGCAGGGCTGTTGCCAAGTCGAACATCCACGATTACCGACGCGGGACACCCAGCAAAGCACGGCGGTAGGTATACCAACGAAACTTTTACCTAGTCAGTGGTTCGCTTCCGCAGCCGTTAAAAGTGACCACGGCGCTTAGCCGCCAGGTGTTGCAGCTTGTCAGCCTCAACCACGATGGAGATTGCGAGAATTCTACGTGTTTCTCCTGATTCGACAGTTCGCAGCGTGGTGCCTGTTGAGGAACGGCGCGTCCGGGGTCTTTCTCGTCGAGGCAACGCCCGTCGACGCAAGTGGGTTAGTGGATCTGGCACAGGTGCATCGCGCTGTTAACCGAGGCATCCGTATAGATGAATGAGACCCTTCGTCGTCCGTTCTACGCTGAGTACGCCTGGGCGTTCGATCTGCTCATTGACCGGCCTGTCGAGAAGGAATGCGGCGTGATCGCCGCCTGGCTTGTTGGCCGGGAGATTTGGCCGGGATCGGTGGTTCTCGATGCTGGCTGCGGGACGGGACGATACTCGCGGGAACTCGCACGCCGCGGCTACATTGTCCATGGTGTGGACCTCGCCCCGGAGTTGATAGAGGTTGCCAAGGGGACGGTCGGAGACCGGACTGCCGGCGTGTCGTTTGCGGTCGCGGACATCACGGTCCCGCCCACCGCTCGATACGCCGCAATCCTGTGCCGGGGCGTCCTCAATGACATCATCGACGACGACCGACGCGACGCGGTCTTTGCAGCATTTGCCCGGGCGCTTCGACCAAACGGCGCGCTGATTTTGGACGTCCGAGAGTGGGGCGCATCTGCGGAACGGAAGACACGTGAGCCCCTCTTCAGAAAACGCGTCTCAACTGATCGGGGGGAGCTGACCTTCACAAGTATCACCGAGCTCGATGCTGAACACCGGCTCCTGTTGATATCGGAGCGCCACGAACTTGTCGGGCGGGGCGATGAGCGCGTCAGCGATTATCAATTCGTGATGCGCTGTTGGGAGCGTGAAGAGCTCGGTATGCTGTTCGCGCTCCACGCCTTCGGGAGCGTCCAGTACTTCGGTGCGTACGATCACGGAGTCGAGCTCGGCGCCACCGATCGCCTCGTCGCCGTGGCACAGCTCTCGGACAGTCCGGACAAACCATGAACCTTCGAGTTCTCGCCTCGCACGAGGGACGGTCGCTCCGGCATAGCCGTACAGCGAACCTGACCTTTCGACATTGGCACCCAACCGGTCGAGGACGCCGTGGCCGGCCGACCTCTGCCCTTGATGGCATAATGCCGCGTCACTCGATTCGGCTATGAGCCTCGCAGTCGGCCAGCGAATCGGCGCGTTCGAGATCACCGGCACGCTCGGTGCCGGCGGAATGGGAGAGGTCTACCGCGCGACCGACATGAGGTTGAAGCGTCACGTCGCCATGAAGATTCTGCCCCGTGCCGTGGCGAGTGATGTGGATCGCCTCGCGCGGTTTCGTCGAGAAGCCGAAGTCCTCGCGTCGCTCAACCATCCGAACATCGCCGCGATTTATGGCTTCGAGGATGTGAGCGGCGTCCACGCGCTCGTGCTGGAGCTCGTCGAAGGAAGAACACTCGAGGAAGTCTTGGTGGCCGGGGCCCTTCCGCTGGACGACGCGCTGACGATCTCGCGCCAACTCACGGACGCTCTTGAGGCCGCTCACGAACAAGGTATCGTGCATCGCGATCTCAAGCCGGCCAACATCAAGGTCCGCGACGACGGCACGGTGAAGGTGCTGGACTTTGGGTTGGCAAAGGCCTTCCAACCAGCGTTGGGCTTCGGGCTTCAGGCGTCGGGACTGCCAGAGACGACAGCCGCGCCGACGAGCACCTCGCTGGCTCGCCCTGATCACGGCCGCGGGACGATGCCCTTCGATTGGCGCTCAGGGCACCCCGAGCAAGGTCGAGGGGTGACGATGGCTGGCGTGGTTCTCGGCACGCCCGCATACATGAGCCCGGAGCAAGCGCGCGGCCAAGTGGTCGACAAGCGTACCGACATCTGGGCGTTTGGTTGCGTCCTCTACGAAATGGTTAGCGGGCGGCGCCCCTTCGCCGGCGACCAAATCACGGACCTCATCGTCGGCGTTGTGAGCAGAGATCCGGACTGGTCTGTCGTACCGCGCCCGGTCCTCCGGCTGATTCAGGCCTGCCTCGAGAAAGATCCCAAAAAGCGTCTTCGTGACATCGCTGACGGATGGCGCCTGCTCGGGGAAACATCAATGCCCTCGGGCGCGTCAGCCGAACCGGCGTCGCGACAACGCATGGTAGTCGCCGTGCCCTGGGCGCTCGTGGCGATTGCGGTGTGCGCGCTCGCGCTGCTCGGATGGCGTCATTTTGGTGAGCCGCGACCCGAAGTCCGGCGCGCGCAATTCGAGCTCACCCCACCCGAGGGAACGTCGTTCCGCGATCCGTTCGCCGTTTCTCCCGATGGTCGTCGGATCGCATTTGCCGTGGCGGGGGCGAACAACGTCGTCAGGGGCCTCTGGGTCAGATCACTTGAATCAGGAGAGGCCCACGCTCTGCCAGGAACGGCCGACGTCGGGGCGAACGGCGGTCTCTTCTGGTCGCCCGACAGTCGGTTTCTCGCATTTGCGACGACGCAGGGCGTGCTGAAGAAAGCGGACGTCGAAAACGGAAACATCGAGACGCTCCATCAGCTCGAACGGGACGGATTTCGTGGCGGCGCATGGACGAGCGACGGCACCGTCGTTGTGGCTGCCAGCCAAACGGGCGTCGCTCGGCTGCCGGCCACAGGCGGCATCGCCACACCGCTGGTCAATGTCGGCGCGATAAATCCGGCCCTTCTTCCGAATCAGCGGCATTTTCTCTACGAGCGTGTTCCGCGCTCGCCGTCCGATCGCGGTGTGTTTCTGGGATCCCTCAGCATCGGCCCCGACGCGCAGAGCAAGACACCGCTGCTGGCAGCATCGGCGGGCAGCGCCACCTTCGTCTCGCAGGCCGGGTCGCGAGTGGGATACATCTTGTACGAATTGATCGGCGTCCTCATGGCGCAGCCGTTCGACTCCCAGGCCTTGACAGCGAACGGTGAGGCGATTCGGATAGCGGGCGGTCTCGCCGCAGGGCCGGTCTCGTACTCGGCATCCGCCAACGGCGTGCTGACGTATCGAACCGGCGCGACGCGCGTCCCGAGCTCGCTGCTCTGGTTCGATAGAAACGGGGTACAGGTGGGTCAAGTCGGAGACCCGGATTACTACGGCAACACGATGCTCTCTCCCGACGGGCGCATGGCCGCCGTTCTCCGCACGGATTCGACTGGCGTCAACAAGGGATGGACGATCGATTTGGCGCGCAGCGTGTTCAGCCCGTTGAATCCTGGACCGTCGTCCGAAACGCCGCGAGCCATTTCCCCTGACGGCCGCGTCGCGCTCACCGTCGCCAGCGGCGCGTCAGGTGACATTTACATTCGCCGCGCCGGAAGCGCCGAACCGGCCGAGCTTCTCGTGAAGTCGAGTCTGGTCAAACATCCGAACGACTGGTCGGCGGATGGGAAGTATTTGATTTACGACGAACATACCGCGATGGCGCGTCAGGATCTGTGGATCGTTCCGATGGAAGGCGCCCACACGCCGATTCCGTTTCTCGCTACGCCGGCGGACGAAACCTCGGCGGCGTTTTCGCCCGATGGCAAGTGGATCGCGTACTCGTCGGACGAATCGGGCCGTCGCGATGTCTACGTGCGAGGGTTCGCGCCCGATCGCAATCCGGCGGCGACCGCCCGCCAGTGGACGATCTCAGTGAATGGCGGAGACAAGCCACGATGGAGTCGTAATGGCAAGGAGCTCTTCTACATCGCGACCGATGGAAAAATGATGACCGTGCCAATCAAAGGTGGACCGGCATTCGAGCCGGGCGTCCCCATTCCACTCTTCGACACGCGCGTCACCGGCTTCATGCCCTACGACGTCGCTCCTGATGGCCGCTTTCTGATCAACACCATGCCGGCTGATGCGACCTCTCGGTCGTCGATGATCGTCGTTGTCAACTGGTTCGCCAGCCTCGAAAGGTAAGCGACGGGGGGGCTTCGCCGTCCGGCCGAAGCCGCGTTAAAACACCGCCTTATCCCGGCGATTTCAATCTTTTGACGTCCGTTCGCACACGTCACTTTGCGCAGTCGCCCCTATCCCGATGTGCATCAGGGACCAGTCAGTGGAAGAGAACAGCTCTTGGCCACGTTGGGTGCCGGATCGCCGAACACCTGGTTGGTGCACGCGGTACCGTCAGTCAATGTCTTGACGACGAACGAGTCGTTCGCCCCGTAGCGCACTGCCATCGTGCCAGTGAAGGCGCACACGCCGCCCTCCGGCGCGCAGAACGTCCATTGCATCGGCGGCGGCGTGGACGGTGTCCTGATGGCGCAGTGTTTCGGAATGTTCGGGGCCGGATCGCCGAACACCGCGTTGGTACACGCGGTGCCATCGGTCAACGTCTTAACGACGAACGAACCGTTCGCGCCGTAGCGCACGTCCATCGTGCCGGTGAACGCGCACTCGCCGCCTTCCGTCGCGCAGAACACCCAGTCCCCCGGTGGCGGAGGCGTGGACGGTATCCTGATGGCGCACTGTTTCGGCGTGTTCGGGGCCGGATCGCCAAACACCGCGTTCGTGCAGGCGGTGCCGTCGGTCAACGTCTTGAAGAAGAATGAGTCGTTCGCGCCGTAACGCACCTCCATCGCGCCGGTGAACGCGCAGAACCCACCTTCCGGCGCACAGAACATCCAATCCGTCGGCGGCGGCGTGGACGGTGTCCTGATGGCGCACTCTTTGGGCGTGCCTGGTGCCGGATCGCCGAACACCGCGTTCGTACACGCCGTGCCGTCGGTCAACGTCTTGAAGAAGAACGAGCCGTTCGCCCCGTAGCGCACCTCCATCGTGCCGGTTAAGGCGCAGAAGGCGCCTTCCGTCGCGCAGAACGTAAACTCATCGACCGGCGGGACAGTGGAGATCTCCCACATCGTGGCGCGGTAGGTGCCGGAGATACGGTCGTAACTCGAGCCGACGACCGCGCCGGTGCTGTTCACCAGGTACGCGACGCTGTCCGTGTAACCGGCCAGCGGGACGAGGTCCACCATGCCGCGACTCGGCGTCCAGGCAAACGCGTGCGACGCCGCATCGCCGGGCGTCGAGCCGCGCCCAACCACCATGCCGGTGTCACTGACGGCGTAGGCTTCGCTGTCTGTGCCGCCGAGCGTGCCGAGGTCTCGCATCCCCGCCGCCGACGTCCAGACGAACGCGTGGACGGCTCCATTGCCGGCGACGGCGCTGGTGCCGACCACCGCGTCCGTTTCGTTCACATCGCGCGCGACGCTGTACGATCCGCCGAGCGACCCGAGGTTCACCATGCCGCTCGCCGTCCACAGAAAGGCGCGCCAGTTCATGTCCGACGAGGCGCCGGCGGTTTGCGCCCACCCGACGACGTGCCCGCTCTGGTTCACGGCCGCGGCCACACTCGACGCCCCGCCCAGCGTGCCCAGGTCCACCATGCCTCCACTCGCACTCCACAGGAACGCATGCGCGGGGAATAAGGGCGCGAAGGGCGCGGTGTCGAGGCCGCTGGTGCCGACGACCTGACCGAGGTTGTTGATGGCCACCGGTCGCACGGCCCCACCAAGCGTGCCAATGTCCACCCATCCGCTCGTCGGTGTCCACACGTCGGAAGCATCGTTATTGCCAACAACCTGGCCCACATCGTTGATGGCGGTGGCATAACTGAAAAAGACGGTCGGTGTGCCGATGATCTGCATGCCGGCGGATGGCGTCCACCGAAAGGCTCGATAGCCGTCTGGCACACTAATAAAAGGCACATAGCTCGCGCCGACGACCTCACCCGTGTTGCTCACGGCGGTCGCAAAGCTCGTTCGCAGGGGCCATCCCGTGGCGGAGGGGTCACCGAACGTGCCGAGGTCCATCATCCCGTTCGTCCGCGTCCACACGAACGCGTGTTGCTCCTTGGCGCTCGTGGTGCTGCTCCCGACGACCACGCCGTCGTCGTTGATGCCCGTGGGCGTGCTGAACGTCCCGCCGAGTGTTCCCAGGTCCATGGGCGGTGGCGTTGTTTCCGTTTGGTTCGCCGCAGCCACGACGGTGCTCGAGGTCGCAGGTGTCCCAGGCGGCGGTCCCACATCGCTGGGGCTCAAGCCCGGTGCGGGCGGCGCCTGCGGCACCCAGAGCAAGGCCTCGACAGAGGACCGTCCGACGATCTCGCCACGGTTGTTGATGTCGGCCGCACTCATTGGCTGGTTGGCCGACGGAGGCGGGAGCGGGATCATCTCTCCGTTTCGCCACAGCACGGCCATCGAGAGCGCACCGGGGACGGTGGACGTGATCGTGCCGACGGCGTCCCCCAGATCGTTAATCGCCGCCGTGGACACGGACCATTCGCCGGGCGGCAGCGCGAGCGGGGTCATCATGCCGTGTGCCCAGATCACCGGTCGCCCGTCGGACAGGCCGAGAATCTCGCCACGATCGTTGATGTCACTGGCAGAGCTGAGTCCCGGCAATTCGGACATCACACCGTTGTCCCAGAGGAACAACGAACCGGAGGAACCGATAATGATTTGCCCACGGTTGTTGATGGCCCTTGCCCCGCTGAACTCGGACGTGCCGAGTCTGATGATCTCGCCGCCGGACCACATGACTGCCACACGGCAGACGCCACCCGGGCCGGTGAACACGCCACTGCACCCGACAATCTGGCCGGCGTCGTTGATGGCGGACGCCGAGTTGCTCGAGCCCATTGAATCCAACAGGGTGCTGACACCGCCGTCCCACACGACGGCGCGGGAACTACCATTCCCCGAGTTGTTCCAGACGACGTGACCACGCTCGTTGATGCCAACTGCGCGACCATCAAGACCCGCGACGTTAAGACCCCCGATTCCGATCGGCGTGCCGTGATCCCACAGGACGACCACAAAATCCGAGAAGATGTCCGCTACTCCGACGATCTGCCCGGCTTCGTTGATGGCGGTGGCATACCTAAACCGGTCAAGGGATGACCCTGTACTAGGCAGCTCGATGACGGCATACTCCGAAGTCCCGGATTGCGAGAAGACCGGCACTGCCGCCACGACGAGCAGCATCGCCACGATCGGAGTCGCGACACGCCGCGTATAAGGGACGCGTACTGCCCGAGAACTTGGCCCTGTTTCTGTAACGCAGTTGCTATGCCGCCACACGGTGGTAGTACCTCAGAACACCGCCGAGCCGCTCACGCCCACGAATGGGACCTCTGACACACTGCCGGTCCCGACGATCGATTCAGCTCGTTGTCAAGGCCTCGTCTCCGCCGGACGATCGTCGTGATCTGCTCGAGGACGCGCCGCCCGAGGAGGCCGCCCGAAGACGGCTAACCGGCGGCGTTCGTCGTCTGTCAACCGCAGCTGTCGGCCGTGCGTTTGCGCCTTAGGCACGCGGGTCTCTCTTCCCGTAGGAATTCGAAGACCTCGCGCTCCCGTGGGAGCCACTCGATGAAGGTGCCAGCGATCATGCAGTGGAAGCACGCGCGGAGTCTACGACAAAACTGCGGGGCAGAGTTTCGGGACACCACCGGAATGATTCCTCGCCGAAGGCGAGCGAAGAGAGTTACCTCAAGTGACGCTTCGCAAATGCGACGCCCGAACCCGACTTCAAGTACCGCTCAAACGCAAGCGCGCGCGCCTGATCGCGAAACACGATTACGACGTCGAGCTCCCACGGGCGCCTCCGCGCAGTGTGAACACATTCGCCAGCGTTGCGGGCCGACAATCGCATCTGCACGTTGGACGTCACGCCGGTGTAGTAGCGATCTCGATCGCTGAGGCTCCGAATGACATAGAGGAATCGTTTTTGTGGAATCACGACCGAGCTTCGGGCAACGGCCGTACCCGAGGCAAACTAGTGAGAATCAGGCGAGTTCAAGCTGCTGGCTGACTGAAACTGTCAACCATAGTTGACGGACGGTGCCTCACTGAGTCGCCCTCCTTCGCGCTGCGCGCTACGGAGGACACCATCCTTCGCTCGAGAGGGGAATGCCGCGAGGCCGCCTAGCTTCATGCGGGCTGAGTCATTGCGTCGGTATCAGTCGCGTGAGCTCCTCCACCCGGCGTGAGGCTTTCGTCGGTCACCTCGGGTCCGCGAGCTCAGCGAGGCGGCGTCCAGCCGGTGATGACGTTCAAGCTCGTCTCGGGAGGAGTGACTATGCGATTGACGAGAAACCGTGACGGCCGATGCGATCACCCGGAGTAAGTGACTTCATGGCGGCGCGGCATTCTACAACGCGCGGGCCAGCCGACGGCCCGGTGCAACCGCTCAGGCTTTCAGCTACTTGCGGGGAATCGAGACCGGAAATGAAGGTTTGGTGCTCAGTAAGCGCTCAAGCGTCTTTGGTCCCATATTTCGGAGATGGGCGCCCGCCCACTCACCGGCTGCGATGGGTACTGGCTCTATGAACGGCAATCTCGAGGAGCTTCCCTGAGTCGTCCATGACCACCAGCAACCGCGAGGGCGAGCTGAAGTCGAGGCCTTCGGGCTTTTGGCTGCGCGATAAGGGCAGGTCGTAGCTGCCGAGCAGAACCAAACTCTGATCGACGACCTCCGCGACGGCGATCCGCCGGCTCTGGTCCGAGAGCAGCAACAGCACCCCCGTCACGGGATCGACCGTCACGTCGGCGAGATCGTCGAGCAGATCCTTAAGCCTTCCCTGTAGTTTCAGATCATGGGTCAGTGTGAGCGCCGGCAACGCAAAGAGCTGGACGCGGCGCGGCTTGCGCTCGTTCACCACCACGAGCGACGCACAGCGCGACGGCGACAGCCGCGCCGGCATGAAGGCCAGCCCTTCGAACCCCTTGTTCTTTCGTGTGCCCGGTCGCGGCAGGTGGCCAACGAGAGTCGGCCGTCGCAACCGGCCGCGCAACTGGAGCGCGATAACTGCGCCGTCTTCCTCGGCCACCGCCCAGGCGATGCGATGGGTTTCGTCGGTGGCGAGGCCTTCGAGATCTCCGAGCGCCGCGTGATCATCGCGCCCCGCCCAGAGGGCGGCTCGGCCTCCGGCCACGCGAAGGATGCCCTTGTCGTCGTCCACAACCAGCAGACCACCGGGAATGGCGGCGACCGCGCTCGCTCCGCGGATCGGCAGCGTGCGTACCTTGACTGGCCCAAAGGACAATGAGCGCGGCATCGCCGCTCAGTGTAGCGCGCTTCGCGCGAGGTGCCCCGCGTTCGGTCTGAGGCGCTCCGGGTCGTCGTGCCACACTGGGCGCAAGTTCTCGGGCACGGTCCGGCCCGGACGGGCCCAACCGGCTCGACGCTCTGGAAACCACTTTGGCCCGTTAGCCAGCGACCAGCGGCTACCGTTTGAGCCAGCTCTCCCGGATCTTCAACTGTTCCGCCGTCGGCGACTGGCTCTCGACGATCCGGTAGTTGGCGAGCTCGACGAACTTGACGGTCATGTCCAGTTCCCGTTCCTCACCACCGCGCCGGATCCTAAGCCTGATGTTCTGACCCAACCTCTCGTTGAGGAGACGGAAGACGGTGCCAGCGCCCTGACCCTCCAGCGTCTCGCCAGCGACGCTCACGATGAAATCCCCCGGCTGCAGAGGGGACGTCGCCGCATCGAAGCCGGGAGGGAAACCAGTCACCCGGCCCAAGGTATCCAGGTTCACGCCCAGAAAGGAATCTTTCGTGTCGCGCGTTCGAGCTGATACCCGGCGTAGCCGAGATACGTATCGTAGGGCGGCACGTCCGTGCCGGAGACGTACCGGCTGAAGAAGGTTTCGTACGAGCTCCTGGTGATGCGGTTGACGACACGAATCAGATCGTCGGTGCTGAATCCGCGGCCGCGTTGGTGGAAATCCGTGAAGAGCGACCGCATGACCTCGTCCAAGCCCGCTGCGCCGTTGGTGTCGTGACGAATGGAGAGGTCGAGGAGCGTTGCGAGGTTCCGTCCTTGTGAGTAATAGGGGATTCTGGACGGCAGCGGACTGGCATAGTCGATCCACGTGGACGTGGACGAGTCCGACGCGGATATGTAGCGGCGTGCCTCGTTCCCCTCCACGTCCCCGATCGCCCTGGCCGCGTCTCCGACGAAGTTTCTGGCGTCTCTCAACCCGGCGCGATACAACGCCAGGCCGGCGTAGTAACTCGTGAAGCCCTCGGACACCCACAGCAGCGGCGTCTCGTTCTCCCCCGCGTAGTCGTAGGGCCACATCTCCACCGGTCGGATCCGCTTGACGTTCCAGACGTGAAAGAACTCGTGCGAGGCCTGCCCCACCATGTCGTCGGGCAGCGGCAGCGCGTCGGGGTTCCAGATGGCGACGAACGAGTTCTGGTGCTCCAGTACCGTCGCACTCGCTTCGGCGGGCCGGAACAGATAGAAGTACACGAATTTCCGGTACGGCAGGCCGCCGAAGATCCTGCCCTGTGTTTCCGCTAACTTCGAGAGATGCCCGGCCAACGTGCGCATCTTCTCTGCCGAGAACACGCCAGGGGATTGGCGACGACCTCGTGCGGCTTGCCGTCGACGGTGAACCGGGTGACGTCAAACTGCCCCAGCAGCGCCGGCTGATCGACGAGCGTGTCGTAATCGGGCGCCGTGAACACCATCGGGTTTGCCGTCTCGTCGAGCCCGCTGGCGATTCTCCAACCGCTCGGCGCATCGAACCGCACTTTGCTGGGCCTCGATCGATGACCCTCGGGCAGCAGGAAGAGCTGCGTGCCGGTGAAGAACGCGTAGTCGGGCGCGATGCGCGCCTGGTTCGCGGACAGTACGTTCGCCAGGTAATCGAACTCGACGATGACGCGCGAGATCCCCTTTGTGTCGACGCGCCAGGTCTGCTTGCGGACCTGCGCGGGCCGCAGCTCGCGGCCGCCGGGCTCGGACACTCGAAGGCGAGCGACGTTCTTCCCGTAGTTCTCGATCACGTACCAGCCGGGCGACCAGACCGGCAGCGAGAGGTCGAGCGCCGGCTGGTTGATGTTCCTGATGTCGGTGGTCACGTGAAAGAGCTGGCCCGGGATGTCGGCGACCTTGACCGAATACTCGATCGCGAGCCCTCGATCCTGCGCCATCGCCGCAGGCGCGACGAGGGCGCTCAGAGACCAGGCGAGACACCAGATCAGCATGCGCATGAGCGGGCCTCCTAGAACAACAGACGGGAGGCAATCATCGGCACCAGCATCATGCCGGCGATGAGCAGCCATGCGCGCGGGTTGCCCATGTTCA
Source organism: Vicinamibacterales bacterium (assembly GCA_035649635.1). GTDB lineage: Bacteria > Acidobacteriota > Vicinamibacteria > Vicinamibacterales > UBA2999 > Gp6-AA40. Next base: position 12,678 of record DASRJE010000089.1, read on the forward strand.
GGCCGTAGCCCGGGCCGATACGGTTCTCGACCCAGATGGCCGGGTCGCGCGGGTTGAAATAGAACAAGCCGCCGACTTTCCACGCGTCGTCGGGCGTGGCGTCTCCGTGAACCTCCCGCCGCGCCGCAGGCGCGACCGCGCGTTGACCGCCCTGGCCGACGCGAAACATCCAGAAAATAATGCCGAAGTTAATCAGCATCAGGGGCAGCATCACGAACCCGACGCTCCCGCTCAGGGTGTCGCCGAACGCCGGTATCGATTCGATCGTCATGGCGGACTGCTGAATCGCTATCCCGTACCCGACCAGAACGAGGCTGAGGACATTCACGCTCCGAAACCGTTGCTCCGCTGCCGCGGCCGGGCCGTCTACGGCAATCTGGCGCGTCCGCCGTGCCATCGAGACTGCCATTATCAGCGTCATCGCGACGTAGACGCCGCCTAATGCGAGGAACGATGTGATCGTGCCCGGACCATCGGGCACGCCATCCCGGTACGTGTACACGAGCAGTGCCGTTGCCAGCAGAATGGCAAACGGTCCGACGGCGAACAGCGTCCCACCCGGCAGCGATGTGTCGCGCGGGACGAGTGAGGCGACGCGGACGTCGGAGGGTGGGACGGCGTGCGCGCGCGCCTTCCGGTGCGCCCACAGCCACGCGGCCAGAGCGACGATCATGTTGCCGGCCACGGGACCCATCGCCAGCAACGCTCCCCGTCGGGAGCCGGGCTGAAACGCGGGAAGCAGCAGCCCGATCGCGAGCGCTGCCGCGGCACCGCTCCAGACGATCGCCCGGTAGCGGGCGACGAGCGTGCGGCCGGCGCCCGCTGCGAACGCCTCGGGTACCGTCACCGCGAACAGGATGTCCGGCCGGCTGAAGCGAGGCATCGCATGAAAGAGGATGACGTTCACCGAAACCACGAGCATCATGGACCAGGAAGCGGACGTCATGGTCGTGCTCCTTGTGCGAGGCGGCGCAGCGCCGACGAGATCTGTCGCGAGGTCATGCCGACGCTGCGCAGTTCGGCGGCGATGTGTGCCAGCTGCCGCAGGAGGTGATCCACCTGACGCCGATCCACGGCACGCGGCGCGTTCCGTTCGATCACGGCCGCCCCGCGGCGACGCTTCAGTTCGAGCCATCCCTCGTCGGCGAGCATTCGATAGGCGAGCGCCACTGTGTTGAAGTGAACCCCGAGATCGAGCGCCAGCTGACGAATCGGCGGCAGCAGGTCGCCGGGCTTGAGCCGCTCTTCCACCAAATGGCGGCGCAGATCATTGGCGATTTGCCGATAGGCGGGAATCGGAGACTCGAGGTTGAGCGACACGCGGAGTGCGCTGGCCATTGTCTAATGTCTATGTACAATATACATTAACGATCGCAGGACGCAAGCATATCGGGCCGGCCGAATGGCCGTCTCGGATGGAAGGCGTGCTCGCAGCCTTCGCGCAATTCGACAACGACGTGCGCTCCGATCGCACGCGCGCCGGCATGAAGGCTGCGCTGGAACTCGGACGATGGGTGTTTCTGGCGCCGATCGGATACCTGAATGCGCCGCGGTCGGTGGGCAAGAGCTTGGTGCACCATCCGGAGCGGGCGCCCCTCGCTCGACGCGCTTTCGAGGACTACGCGACAGGCCAGTACCAGAAAGAGTGGCTGTTATCTCAGATGGCGCTTCGCGAACGCCACGCCAGACCCTGATTTCAGGTATCGCTCAAAGGCAACCGCTCGCTGCTCGTCCGCAAACTCGATAATGACGTCCACCTCCCACGGCCGGCCCGTGGCCGTGTAAACGCATTGCCCCGTGTTGTGTGGGTCGAGGCGCGACTTCACGTGCGAAGTCAGGCCGGTGTAATAGCGAGTCGGCTGGCCCTTACTTCGAAGGATGTAGACGAGACACTTCGGAAAGCTCATCACCGGTGAATGAGCAATCCGCGTTCCGCTGACATGCCTAGGTACCGAGGGACGTTGTCTGACGGGGTTGTGTCAGAAGCGTAAACGGCAGTTGTCGTCCTCCTTCGCGCTTCGCGCTACGGAGGACAACCTTCGCGTGGCTTGCCAACCGTAGCTCACGCGCTCATTGGCAAGCGTGAGCGAAGGTTAGCGTGAGAAGGTTAGTGGACTTGGCCTGCCATCCGAAGCTCATTCGGACATTTTGGAAGGCCTACCTACGCGCTTTGCGCTACGGTGGGCATCCTTCGCCTGCATTCATGAGCGAAGGATGGTGGACCAGACGGGAGTCGAACCCGTGACCTCATGAATGCCATTCATGCGCGCTCCCAACTGCGCTACTGGCCCACTGTGTGCCGATCACTCAATCGTAACGCACGGAGGAGGCACCGGCAACCGGATCGTGCCCGGACGCCGATCAGGCCGACCGGCCCGCTGGCGACGTCTGACGGGAATGAGCCAGGACCAGCCACCGGGTCAACAGGTCGGCCGCCTCTTCAGGTGTCGCGCCGTAGAAGGGCATCAATGATGTCGACATTCCGGCCAGGCGCCGCAGTTGCGCCCGCCATCGATCGCCAACCAGCATGACCTCTATCTGATAGAGACGGCCGGCGATGTCGTGTTCGAAGCGGTGCACGTTCACAGAAGAATTGATGCTTGATGTGAGGAAACGGAAGCCGAGATCTTACGCGGACGTTACCTGCGGTCAAGCGAAGCGCGGCGCGAAGATGACGTCCACACCTCCCCCGGAAGCGATTGTCAGGCGTTTTGAGCGAAGAAAAATCTGCCTTGTCAGCTTCTACACAGCTTTTGCACCATTCATGCACAGGTTTTCCACACTTGTGCTTCAAATCGACAGTTCGAGCCGAAAAGTAATCGAGCAGGTAGAATGAACCCCTCCAGAAACATGGCTCGGTTGGCTCGGACGCTCATCGTGTTCAGTTGTCTCGTCCTTCCGAGCCAGGTGTCTGCCGCGGACCCGGGGGTCACCCTCTTCCGCCTGTTCATGCTTGATGGGAAGGAGTTTGTCAGCTACGGGGAGTTCGTTCGCCTCGATGAGAACGTGATTTTCTCGATGCCCGTCGGCGGAACGAAAGAACAACCCCGGCTCCAGGTGGCCACGGTGCGGGCCGATCTCGTCGATTGGGAGAAGACCGATCGATACGCGGCCTCGGCCCGTTACCAGCGATACGCGGAAACGCGCGGTGAAGAGGACTACCAGCGCCTCAGCAACGAGGTCGCCGACGTGTTGAACACGATCGCGCTCTCCACCGATCGACCGCAGGCGCTTACGATCGCCGAACGTGCGCGCAAGACCGTCGCGGAGTGGCCGCAGAGCCACTACGGATACCGGCAGAAAGACATTCGCGAGATCGTGTCGCTCCTCGATGCAGCGATCTCGTCGTTGCGCGCGGTCGGCGGCGGCAATCCTTTCGAGCTGCAACTGGTGGCATTGGCTGACCCGCCTGAGCTGGAGCCGGTGCGCGGCATGCCAAACGTGAAGGAGCAGCTCGATCAGATGATGCGCCTCGCGTCGATCACGAAACCCCCGTCGGAGCGGATGGCGGTCCTGCAAGGTGCATTGGGGCTGGTGGCTGAAGCCGCTCCGTCGCTGCCTGCGGCCGAGGCCTCCTCGTATCGGACTGAAGTGGAGCGGGCGATTCGAAACGAGCTCGACGTCGATCGGCAATACACCAATCTGTCGCGCCGGTTGCTGGATCAAGCGTCTCGCGCCGCACAGCGTGCCGATGGTCCGGCAATCGAACGCATCGTCGCGCGAGTCCCGCAGGAAGACAAGAAGTTGGGACAGAAGCGCTCGCAGATGGTGGAGGCGCTGAATACGTCGCTGCAGGCGAAGCTCGCCGATTCACGGCGACTTCGCCTCCTCCGGGATCAGTGGGCCCTTCGCCGCGATACCTATCGCCAGTACCAACGCTCCGTCGGGTCGTCGTTGATGCTGCTGGTGAAGTCGACGGCATCGCTTCGCGCGATACGGACGCTCGATGGTCCCAGCCCCGAACAATTGCTGACCCTCAGGTCGCAACTGAGCGGCGGCGCGGATCGCCTCGAGCGCATGCGGACACCCGAGTATCTACGCGAGGTGCACGAGAGATTGGTCGGCGCCTGGCGCTTTGCCGAGAACGCTACGCGCGCCCGCTTCGAGGCCATCTCGCGCGCCGATTCAACAGCCGCATGGGAAGCGTCCTCGTCTGCCGCAGGCGCGCTCATGATGCTGGCGCGCGTCCAGCAGGATCTCACCACGCTTCTGGCGCCTCCCCGGTTGCAGTAGAGCCCTTCGCTATCAACTCCCAACTTCCCAATTCCCCAGTCCCAAGTCAGAAGAGTTGCGCGTTGGAGGTGAGGAGTTGGTAGCCTGTAGTCGTAACCGTGAACCCAACTCCGCGTGTAAGCCGACTGATCCGGGTCGCAGATCTCGGAGCGTTTCGTCGTGCTGTGGTCGCGCTGGCCACGGCCGGTTCTCCGCTTCACGCGCGCGATCGCATCATCGTCGTGCCGACGCGTGCGGCCGCGTCACTCCTGCTTCGCACGATCGAAGACGCCGTGTTGGACGCTTCGACTCGGGCGCTCGTGCTTCCCGATCTGGTGACTCCTCGTGAGCTCGTCACTCGACTGGGTGAACGTCTCGGACATTCCCGCCAGGCGCTGACCCCGGCAGAACGAGAAGTCCTTCTTGGCGTCGCGTGTCGCGCCGCGCAGGAGCACGGCAACGCGCCTCCCTTTCATCTGCGGCCTGGTTTGATCGCAGAGGTCCTTCATCTCTACGACGAGCTCAAACACCGTCAGAACAGTGTTGACGACTTCGAGCGTCGCGCTCTGGCTGTGCTCGAGCCCGGTGCGGCTTCCGACCGCGGCGCTGAACGGCTCGTGCGGCAGACGCGATTCCTGGCTGCTGCATTCCGCGACTTCGAGCGACGCTCAGCGGAATGTGGTGAGGATGAGCACCTGCTGCGTACACGCCTCCTCGCTGAACCATCCGATCGACCCTATCGCCACGCCGTGCTCACCGTGACCGACGAATCGTTCGAGCCCTACGGCATGAATCCCGCCGATTGGGATCTGCTTACGCGCATTCCGCGGCTCGAGGCACTCGATGTCGTCGTGACAGACAGGATGCTTGCCGGGGCGCTCCACGAACGCATCCATCGGATGCTTCCCGGGATCGAAGAGGTCCGCCGCGACGAGACGCCACTGGATCGCAAGCTGCCGGTGCTCGTCATTCCGCCGGGCGGGGGCGTTGTCCACGTTGCCCGCGATCGCGAAGAGGAGGTTGCCGGCGTCGCCAGACGCGTGAAGCGCGCGGTGCGACAAGGCACGCTGAACGCGCCGGGGCAAGCGGCGCTGATCGTCCGTCAGCGATTGCCATACGTCTACGTGGCGCGCGAAGTGCTCCGCTCTGCCGGAGTAACTTGCCAGATGTTCGATGCGCTGCCGCTCGTTGCCGAACCGTTCGCCGCGGCACTCGACCTGGTGCTTTCGTGCGTGAGTACCGACTTTGCCCGTGTGCCAGCCATGGCGCTCCTGCGATCGCCTCACTTTCGATTCGGCACGAGTCGGGACGTCTCCGCCCTCGATCGGGCGCTCGCGGAAGCGGGCTACCTGGGTGGGGTCGATTCGCTCGAGCGATTGCTTGGTGTGTGGCGTCAGGCCGAGCGAACACCGGTGCAGCTGAAGCCGGCCACTACGTTTGTGACTACGTCTGTCACTACGTCTGTCGCGAAGCGTGCCGTCAGCGCGGGAGAGCGGCTTCTCGCGCTCGCGCAGGAGTTACTTCCCCTTCGATCGCCTGCACCGGTTGCTGAACACCTGTCGGTGCTCTCTGCGTTTCTGCTGGCGCACGAATCCTCTGAGGTGCCGGAAGACGCTCTCCGGGCGCGGCACTTGCGCGCTCGCAGCGCCGTGCTCGCGACGCTCAACGCGCTTCGCGATGCTTACGCGCGCTTCGATTCACGGCCGGTCAGCGCCGACGATGTTGCCGCACTCGTACGGCGATGGCTCGAGGGGCAAACATTTGCGCCACTGACTGGTGACGACGGAGTACACCTCGTCGATGCCGACAGCGCGCGTTTTGGAGAATTTGCGGACGTCCACATCGCCGGCCTCGTGGAAGATGAATGGCCGGATCGCGCGCGACGGAACATCTTTTACTCGCCTTCCGTCCTGCGCGAGCTGGGATGGCCGGTGGAATCCGATCGGTTGGCCGGCGCGCGCGCGGCATTCGCCGATTTGCTCAGGCTGCCGACCTCGCGGCTGGCGGTCTCAACGTTCTTGCTCGAGGCCGACGCGCTTGTCAGCCCGTCCCCCTTGATTGATGAAGTGGAGCAGTCGGGCCTCGACTCGATAGAAGAGGACGTGCAGTTCCAGCGGGTCTTCGACTCCGAAGCCCTCTACCTCGATCCGATCGATGCCACGCCGCTCAGCGCCTTCGCGCGCGAGTGGCTGGGGCGACGGGTGCGCATCGCCGACGTACCGGTGCATCGCTTCCGAGGGTTTACGGATCCGTTGGCGCCGCGGCCCTATTCGTTGAGCGCGTTCGAGCGCTACCAGGACTGTCCCTTCAAGTTTTTCGCGGCCGACGTACTGCGGCTCGAGGAGGTGCCCGAGGACGAATCGGCGATGTCGCCGCGGGCCCGAGGCCGATTCATCCACGAAGTGTTTCAACGTTTCTTCGAGGCGTGGGACAGTCGCGGCGGCGGGGCGATCACGAGCGAACGTCTCGACGAGGCTCGTGCGCTGATGGTGGATGTCGCCGAGCCGCTGCTCGCCAGGCTGCCTGAGGCCGACGCTGCTCTCGAGCGCGCGCGTCTCTTTGGGTCGGCGATTTCCACCGGCTCCGTCGAGATCGTGTTGGGGCACGAGGCGGCTGCCCCGGTAGACGTCCGCGAACGCTGGCTCGAGTATCGACTCGAGGGTGAGTTCACGCTGGGATCGACCGATGGCAAGAAAGTGGCGTTGAGAGGCGTTGCCGATCGAATCGATCTGCTCGCCGAGAACCGGTTACGCGTGGTCGACTACAAGTCCGGAAGCGCGCCCAATCCCTCGCGTGCCCTCCAGGTTGCGATCTATGCGTTGTGCGCGCAGGAGCGGTTGCGCGATCGCGATGGCGGATCGTGGCCGATCACCGAGGCGGTCTACCTTGCGTTCAGCGGCAAGCGATCGCAGGCGCACGTCGTCCGACCCGGCGATCGCGATGCGGAGGAGTCACTCAACGCCGCGCGCACGCGGCTGCTCGGCATCGTCGATCGCATCGCTCGCGGTGAGTTCCCGGCTCAGCCTCAGGACGAGATCCTCTGCGACTTCTGCGCATACACCGCCGTCTGCCGGAAGGACTACGTGCATGATTGAGCCGTTGCTGCCATTCGATGAAGAGCCGGTGACACCGGAATCGCGCATCGATGCCCGCGATCGAGCGGGGCGCGAGCGGGCCGTCGATCCGCGGTTCAACGTCGCGCTCGAGGCGTCAGCGGGCACCGGCAAGACGCGCGTATTGGTCGATCGCTACGTCAACCTGCTGCGTGAGGGTGTTGATCCTTCGGAGATTCTCGCGCTCACGTTCACGCGCAAGGCTGCGGCAGAGATGCGCGAGCGCATCATTACGACGCTGCGCCAGGCCGGTGCGCGCGGCGAATTCTCGCCGGGCCGCTGGCGCGAGTTGCGCGACAGGACCGCGGATGTCGCGATCAGCACGATCGATGCGTTCTGCCTGTCACTCCTGCGCGAGTTTCCGCTCGAGGCCGACCTCGATCCCGGTTTCCAGATGGCGGATGAAACCGAGGTGCCGCGCCTCGTCGACGAAGCCCTGGACCGGGCGCTGCGTACGTGTCGCAGCGTGGCGCGCGAGGACGAGCACGTGGCACTCGTCTTCGCACAGCTTGGTGACCGGCGCGCGCGGGCGGGCCTGTCACGTTTGCTTGCTCGGCGGATTGTCGCGCCGACCATCCTGGGCCGCTACCTCTCGGCCGGGCCTCACGATTTGACGGTTCGCGACGCGGCGCGACGAGGGGCCGGATCGCTGCTGGCCGTGTTCGAGTCGATGCGCGGCGGGGGCCTCGATCGCTTCCTGGAGACCGGTCCGCTGCACCCGTCCTTCCGCCTGTTGCTCCAGCAGCTCCGGGGTCTCGAAGCGAGCGCCGCTGGCGCCGCAGACATCAATCCGGCAGCGGTCCAGGAGTCGTTTCGCAAGGTCCGCGAACACTTTCTGACCCACGAAGGGGAGCCGCGCAAGCGGCTTCCGTCCAAGTACAAGAAGACGGCTTTCGCATCGGTGACCGACTGGCAGGGGCACAAGGATTTGGTCGTTGGGCACGCGCCCGCCATTCTCGAAGCGCACAAGTCGTGGCGGCGCGATCTCAATACGCTGGTCTCGCGAGGCGTCTGGCGGATGTTCCGCATCGCCGAACGTGAGTACCGGCGCACGCTCGATGCCCGCGCGCTGCTCGATTTCCCGGATGTGCTCCTCAAGACCATCGAGCTCCTGCGGCAGATGGAGGAGTTCGCGCAGAGCCGCTTCCGTCTGGAATCACGCTATCACCACGTGCTCGTCGATGAGTTTCAAGATACGAGCCGCGCCCAGTGGCAACTGGTGTCGCTGCTCGTCGAGGCCTGGGGCGAAGGCGCCGGACTCGCGCACACGGGCGCATTGCCCCCCTCGATCTTCATCGTCGGCGACCGCAAGCAATCGATCTACGGGTTTCGCGATGCAGACGTGTCGCTCTTTCGCGAGGCCAGCGAGTACATGGGAAATCTCCGGCCGGGTGGAGATGTGCGCCGATCAATCTCGCGAAGCTTTCGTTCGGTGCCGCCGCTCTTGTCGTTCATCAACGATCTGTCTGACGCGATTGCCAAACTTCCAGATCGACGGGACGCCTTCGAGTACGAAGAAGAGGATCGCTTCCCCGTCGACGAGAGCCCCGAGCATCACCCGGAGCAGGTGCTGGGCGTTGTTACCGGAGACTCGTTCGAGTCGTGCGCGCGAACCACGGCCGAAGAGATTGCGCGGCTCCTTCGTGAAGCGGTGTTGGTCCGTGATCGCGACACCGGGATTCGACGTCCGATTCGGGCTGGCGACGTCGCGATCTTGTTTCGCACGCGAGAAAGCCATCGCGACTACGAGCAGGCGTTAGCAGCGCTCGGCATCTCGGCGTACGTCTACAAAGGACTGGGGTTCTTCGACGCTGACGAAGTCAAGGACGTGATGGCGATGCTCTGGTACTTAGCGGATCCAGTCTCGGATCTCAGGGCAGCCGCGCTATTGCGGTCCCGGTTCGTCCGGATGTCAGACGAAGGGTTGAAGCGGCTCGGGCCGCGCCTGGCTGAATCACTCGCGGCGGAGACGTCTCGGCCAGTTGCCCTCGATGCCGACGACGAAGAGGCGCTGGCGATGGCGCGGACCGCTACCTCGCGATGGCGTTCGCTGTCCGATTGGTTGCCGCCGGCGGAGTTGCTCGATCGGATCCTCGTGGAGTCGGCGTACTCCGCCGAGCTGCGCGGTCCCCGCCTCGCGCACGCTCGCGAAAATCTCAAGAAGATCCGCGCCATCATTCGCCGAATTCAGAATCGCGGTTACGGCACGCTCGAACGTATCGTGACGCATCTCGATCACCTGGCTGTCGGTGACGAGGCCAATGCCGTGATCGACGCGACCGACGCCGTAAACCTGATGACTGTCCATGCGTCCAAAGGCCTCGAGTTTCCCGTCGTGTTCGTCGTCAACTTGTCGCGCGGCACCGGCAATTGGCGGGATGCGATTCGGATCGCCGGCGAGAGTACCGACGGTGTGTCAGTGTCAGTAGGTGATTTCGAGTCGCGTGCCGATGAAGACGAACCGGAGCGGGATCGCGAGGAAACAAAACGGCTCCTGTATGTGGCGCTGACGCGGGCGCGCGATCGGCTGTATCTGGGTTCCGTTGTCAAAGAGGGTCGGTTTCAGCCAACGCGCGGCAGCCTTGGTGAGGTTCTGCCGCCGTCTTTCCATAACGTCTTCGTCGAAGCGGCAGGGGGTGTGTCCGCCGTGTCGTGGTCAGGGGCTTCTCGTACCCACGTCATCGGTGTCTGTGCGACGTCCGGTCTTCGTCAAACGACGATCCTGTCAACTTCCACCGCCCAAATCCCAACTTCCAAGGACCCCGACGACTTTGCTGTAGTCGAAGACGCAACGGTCCGGCGATTTGCGGTGTCTCAACTGTTGGGGGTCGACAGCGCCGCCAAGCCATCAGGTGAAGGCCACGATGAAAGCTCCGATCGGCTGATCGGCATCCTGGTGCATCGTCTATTGCAGCGCGCGGGCTTGGCCAGGGAACTGGGCGACGAGGAAATCAGGAAGTTGGCGGAGACCGTCCTCGGCTCGGTACCACCTGCTGAGCTTCGTCATAGAGAGGCGGTTATTGCGGAGGCAGTTGCACGGTTTCGTCAGATCTCATCCCAGGAGGATGTCCGCGCCCTGTATCGGGAGGGCCAGCCGCTTCACGAAGTCCCGTTCGCGATGCGCATCGACGACCGGATCGTGCGAGGCACGATCGATTGCCTCATAACCACTGAGGATCACGTAACTGTGCTGGAATTCAAGACCGGCAGGGAGCGGCCGGAGCACCGCGCTCAGGCCGAGGTGTATCTCGCAGCCGCACGGGCGCTCTTTCCCACGAAAGAGGTCGAAAGCCGACTCGTGTATACAGCCGATTCAGAGGTCGCGTAGCGGCCATCCTGCCCGCTTCTGCACCATGAAATGCACCGTTGGCCCCGCGCGAGCGGCCCAGATCCGCAGGGCCGTGCAATTCTGCATTGCGCCTGCGGTTATGCTCCCCTAGAATCAAGGTTTGGAGAGTTGAGATTGACGACGAAAGAGGATACCCGCGTGGCGCTGACCTGTCCCAACTGTGGGAACGACCAGAACTTCCTAGTCAAGACGTTGCAGATGCATGTCGTGCATCTCGAAGATGCCAGGGTCGAGGTGTCAGAGGAAGATCGGCCGAAAGTACTCGAGCTGCAGTGCGATGAATGCGAAAACGCTCTGAATTTCGATGAGATCGACGAAGGAGTTCGACGAGAGCTGTTGCTGACGCTCGGCGCCCGCTGAGATGCGCGCCGACTACCCGCCTTCAATGTCCTCGGCTTCCGCGTCCTCGAAGTAATCGCATTCTGGGCACACCCATTCAGGGGTTTTCGTGGTCTTCATCTGCGTCGTGCCCGGTACACGATCGGTGACCTGCACTTCACGAATGTGCATCATCTCACCGCACATCGGACACTCTTTGGCGGCCATTGACTTCTCCTGAAGCGATACCTATCGTACCAGCACTCGGATGAGTGACGACGCCTTCCGTTCTCTCGGCGGCGAACCGGTAGCGTTAGTGTCGACCGACGACAGTCGTGTCGACGTGAACTGCTTTGCCGACGAAGTGGTCATCGACTTCCCGTCGGTCGCGCTTGCAGTAGATCGCATTCGCAGAGGCTTCCTAGTGGACGAACCACCGCCACGGTGGCATGCGACCGTGCACGTGTCAGCCAATGAGACACGCCGAGGCGTGACCACGCCCCTCGAAGTGCCTGTGCGGCTGACGTGTCATCAGTGCGGCGGTCGAGGAGAGTCGTGGACCGAGGATTGTCCACGCTGTCAGGGTACCGGCACGCTGCTGCTGCACCATGTCGTCCAGGTCACGATCCCGGCCGGTGTCATGGACGGCGATCGCTTCTTCTTCTCTGTCGTCCCGCGCCATCACACACCCACGCGGATCGAGCTGCAGGTTCGCGTTAGTTAGATGTTGCCCCTGGCAAGGCAGAGCGTCACGCCCGTCTGGTCCGGGACGGAGCATCGCTAGCAGTGGAGCGGCACGTCAGGCTCCTGCGCGTCCTGGTGGGACTGTGGGGCGGTCTTGCGATGCTGGTCGGCGTCTCGATGCTGCTTCTCGCGGCCGGCGCCTGGGCAGAGTTCAGGGAGTCACTGGGGACGGCCGTGGAGTTTGCGGCCGGCCTGACGACGGTGGTTTTCGCCGGAATTGGCGCGTTCGCTCTGCTATGGGGCGGGACTCACGTGTGGGCGGCCACGCTGCTGAGACGTCGTCGGCCGCTCGGTCGGGTACTGACGCTTGCCCTCGCGGTGGCGAATCTGCTCGTATTACCATTTGGAACCGCATTGGGCGTATATGCCCTGTGGATTCTCCTGACCGATCAGGGGCGTCGTCTCTTCGAGCCCGCGCGGTAAAATCACAAGGACATGGCTGCCACGCTGGACCGGGATGGGATCCTCCACGCGCTTCGCGTGGTCGTCGATCCCGACATTCGCAAGGACATCGTGTCGCTGGGGTTCGTGAAAGACATCGCGATCTCCGGCTCGCGCGTGTCGTTCACGATCGAGCTCACGACACCTGCGTGCCCTGTGAAGGATCAACTGAGGGACCAGGCCGCGGCCGCTGTGCGTGCTCTCCCGGGTGTCTCTGATGTCGATGTGAAACTTGCTGCCAACGTGCGGTCCGCTTCCGCACCGGAAACGGGACGGCTTCCGCTGGTGGGAGTGAAGAATGTCATTGCCGTGGGCGCCGGCAAGGGCGGCGTTGGAAAGACAACAGTCGCCGTGAACGTCGCCCTCTCGCTGGCTCGCTGCGGCAGCCGTGTTGGCATTCTCGACGGCGACATCTACGGACCCAACGTTCCGATCATGTTCGGCCTGAATGCCCAGCTCACGACCGACGGCCAGAAGATCGTGCCTGCGGAGAAGTATGGCGTTCAGGTTGTCTCGATCGGGTTCATGACAAGTGACGATGCGCCGATCATCTGGCGGGGGCCGATGCTACACGGCGCGGTTCAGCAGTTCTTTCGCGAGGTCGCGTGGAAAGATCTGGACTATCTGATCGTCGACATGCCGCCTGGCACCGGCGACGTGGCGCTTAGCCTGAGTCAGACCGTCCCAGTGGTCGGCTCGATCGTCGTGACCACGCCGCAAAAGGTATCACTGGCCGACAGCCGTCGTGCCATTCGCATGTATCAGAAGCTCAATATCCCGACACTCGGGGTCGTCGAGAACATGAGTTATTACACGTGCCCCAACTGTCATCACGAAACGGACATCTTCGGGCACGGGGGCGGTGAGGGGCTGGCCGCGGATATGGGTGTGCCGTTCCTCGGCCGGCTGCCGGTGTATCAACCGATTCGCGAAGGGGGAGACGCCGGGATCCCGCTGGTGATTGGCGAGCCCGGCTCCGCGGCAGCGCGATCGTTTCTCACGGTCGCTGAACGTGCGGCTGCGCAAGTTTCAATTGCGGCGCACAAGACCGCTGAAGCGAACAAGGGCAAGATTCCCCTGATCCCCGTACGATAGCTCGCGTCGACCGCCCGATCATGACATCCCTGGCCATCGATCTTCCGTTCACCAAGCGCACGCTTGCCAACGGGCTCGACGTGATCGTGCACGAGGATCGACACGTGCCAATCGTGGCGGTCAACGTCTGGTATCACGTCGGCTCGAAAAACGAGCGTCCCGGCCGCACTGGCTTTGCCCACCTGTTCGAGCATCTGATGTTCGAAGGCTCGGAGCATTACAACGCCGGCTACTTCCCGCCGCTGCAGCAGGCGGGCGCGCTGCTGAACGGATCCACCAACGCCGATCGCACCAACTACTGGGAAGTCGTTCCGACGAGCGCGATCGATCGCGCGCTGTGGATGGAGTCCGATCGCATGGGCTTCCTGCTGCCGGCGCTCACGCGCGAGCGATTCGAGACGCAGCGGGATGTCGTACTCAACGAACGGCGACAGAGTTACGAGAATCGTCCGTACGGCATGGTGATGATGGCGTTATCCGCCGCACTCTATCCTCCGGACCATCCGTATAGCTGGATGACCATCGGTTCGGCCGAGGACATCCGCGCCATGCAACTCGAGGATGTGCAGGAGTTCTTCCGCACCTACTATCACCCGGCAAATGCATCGCTCGTCCTGGCCGGTGATGTGGAAATCGAACGTGCGTTCGAGTTGGCGGGAGCGTACTTCGGCGAAATCCCGGCCGGAGTTCCTCCCAAACCTGTTTCGAAAGGCGCTGAGCTGTCGTCAGAACGACGGCTGGTGCTCGAAGATCGGGTCGAGCTTCCTCGCCTCTACCTGGCGTGGCATTCGCCTGCAATGTTCGCTGCCGGCGATGCGGAGATGGATCTCCTCGGCGATCTGCTCGCCAACGGCAAGACGTCGCGACTCTACAAGACACTCGTCTACGACTTGCGCATCGCGCTCGATGTCTCGGGATATCAAAGCTCTCGTGAGATCGGCAGCTTCTTCCTGCTCGTGGTGACGGCGGCTCCGGGTCACACCCTGACGGAGATCGCCAATCGCATCGACGAAGAGCTGCGCCGAGTGGTGAACGAGGGGCCGTCGGTGGACGAGATGGAGCGAGCGGTCGCGCAGGCTGAAGCGCACTTCATGTACCGGCTGCAAACCGTCGGTGGTTTTGGCGGCAAGTCGGATCAGCTCAATGCCTACAACGTATTGAAGGGCAATCCCGGATTCTTCGCCGCCGATCTCGATCGCTACCGCGCAGCCACTCGCGAATCGCTGCAGGCAGCGGCGCGTGCATATCTGGCACTCGATCGGCGGGTTGCTCTCAGTGCGATTCCACGCGGTCAACACGCGTTGGCTCTGGACGGCTCCGTGGCGGTGTCGGTGTCGTGACGGCCATCGATCGGTCCCGACTTCCCGCCGTTGGCGCCGATCCCCGGTTTGTCTTTCCGGCGATCGTGCGGCACACGCTGCCGAACGGGCTGCGCGTGTGCACTGTCGAGCACCACAGCGTCCCGGTCATCACGTTTACGCTGCAAATCGAAGGCGGATCGGGTGCGGATCCCGATGGCCGCGAAGGCCTTGCCGCCCTCGTCGCCGACATGGCCGACGAAGGCACCGGTGCGCTGAACGCGCTCGAAGTCTCGGACGCGCTGTCACGAATTGGCGCCGATTACGACGTCGAAGTCGGCGGAGATGCGACCGATTTTTCGCTCACCACTTTGACGCGGTTCGCGTCGCGAGGCGCCCGGCTGCTGGCCGACATGGTGACGCTCCCGCGGCTGATGGAAAGCGAGTTCCTGCGGGTTCGTCAACTGAGACTCGACCGTCTCCGCCAGCTCAAAGACGTGGCGTCGGCAGTAGCCGAGCAGACGTTCCTGCGGCTGGTTTACGGAGCTCACCCTTACGCCCACCTGGCGATTGGCAGCGATGCGAGCCTTCGGCGTGTCACCGTCGACGATGTCGTGGCGTTTCATGCACGTGCCGTCCAGCCATCGCGCGCGACGCTGATCGTGTGTGGCGCGATGAGCCATGATGAACTGCGTCAAGAGGCTGAAAACGCGTTCGCTGGCTGGTCGTCATCGGGTGGTGATGGCGCCGGCGGCACTCCCGCGTACGTGCCGCCGTCAGGTCGACTGGTCACGAGGCTCGCGGTCGTGCAGCGCGAGGCTGCAGCGCAGTCCGAGCTGCGCATTGGACAACTGTCCACGAGCCGCGTGACGCCCGACTACCCGGCACTCCTCGTCATGAACGCGGTGCTCGGCGGCCAATTCGTCAGCCGCGTTAATCTGAAGCTTCGCGAAGAGAAGGGATTTACCTACGGAGCCCGAAGCGGCTTCGACTGGCGGAAAGGGATTTCGCCGTTTTCACTGCAGACCAGCGTGCACACCGCGTCGACGGCTGAAGCCATCGCAGACGTGCTTGCCGAGATCGGCGCGGTGCAAGGGTCGAGGCCGCCCAGCGATGACGAGATGTCGCTGGCCAAGGCATCTCTCACGCGGGGCTATCCTCGCGGATTCGAGACAGCGCAGCAGGTCGCGCGGTCGGTTGCGGTGATGGCGCTTTACGGTCTGCCTGAAACGTACTTCGAAGAGTTCGTTCCCAGGATCAACGGTGTGACCAGCGCCGACGTCGTCAATGTCGCGACGCGATACCTGGATCCATCCAAGCTGACGACGCTCGTGGTGGGAGATTACTCTGCCATTGCAGAGTCACTGCGCAGCCTGAATCTGGGCGAACCAGAATTGCGGACCGCCGAGTTCTAGGTCGTTTCGCTCGCGTGCTAGGCTAATCGAGCCGTGAGCGTTGAACTCGAACACGCGCCGCCCGAGCACGATCTCGAGCGCGGCTTCGACCGCGTCACGAGCGTTGCGGTGCTCATTGGTGTGGTTGCCACCATCATCGCCGGCGCAACCATCTGGCTGGTGCTGACTGATCCAGTGACGGTGGCGAATGCGTTGGATGAGGGAGAGATCTCGCCGCTCGTCCGTCAGCTTGCCGAAGTCATCTATACCGCGCTGTCGGGCTTATTGGAGTATCTGTAACGGCGCACGCTGAAGAGTGCGCTCTGCGCTGTCGAGTCGAAAGGTCGCGATCAGTCGTAGAGCGGGGGCTTCAGCGCCGCGTGTCCTACAGACTCCGTCGCAGGAATTTTGTCAACACATACCCGTCAATGAATTTGAATGGCGCTACGCCCGTGCTGTAGTGCCCGCACCGCAACGCGAAGACCTCGTGGGGCAGCTGCCGCGATTGGAATTCCCGCACCAGCAACTCTGAAAGATCGACGGGAAACGTGAGGTCGTACTTCGCGTACACGAGCAGCGTCCTCTTGTCGCGCACACGTTCGAGGTACTCGAATGGGCTGATCGGTCGCCACAGCGTGCGTAAGCGATCGAGATCGATGTGACCTTCGAGGCCCTCTCGCACGTGTCGCGTCGAGAGCCCGCGCCACACCACGTCAGCAAACCACGGCGAGACGTGATTGAGCGCCTGCGCCCGGATGAGCGGCTCGTGTGCCGCCGTCAGCATCGCCAGGCACGATCCGAGGCTCGTGCCGAGGATGCCTATGCGCTCGAAGCCGTGCGCCGACAGCCACGCTACAGCGCGCCGTGCGTCGAGCACGGCCTGGCGGCAGACCTGCACCGTCCGCACGATATTGGAGCTGACGATGTAGTCGGCGCGCGTGAGCTCGGGCGGCATGCGCGCATCGTGGTAGGGCAGGCTGAGTCGCAACGCGGAGACGCCGAAACGGGCGAGCAGCTTCGAAAGCCCGATGTGGCCTTCGCTGTCGGCGTTCCACTGCGACATGACGACGGCCGCGCGGCCGCGCCCCGGCCGCGGCGAAGCCTTGTGCGAGCGCGGAGCCTGTCTCGCCGAAGCTTTAAGCGAAGGCGGATCGAGTGGTGGTTCGCCGGCAGCGGGAAACCAGCGTCCGACGACGGTATTGTTCTCGGGATGTGGTGTGACAACGGCGCTCGGGAAACGCAGCGTACCGGCTTCGCCTTGCTTCCTGAGTACCTCCGGCGCTTCAGTGAACGTGAAG
The DNA here is from genome assembly GCA_035649635.1 of Vicinamibacterales bacterium. GTDB lineage: Bacteria > Acidobacteriota > Vicinamibacteria > Vicinamibacterales > UBA2999 > Gp6-AA40. Next base: position 29,940 of record DASRJE010000089.1, read on the forward strand.
TCGGAGGTCGGTGGCAGATCAAAAAAGCGCGGCGTGTCCTGCATCACCTCGTTGACCCACGCCGCAATACGGTCCCCGATATCGGGATGGTGATGGCCGTTTGGCGCCAACCAGTCGAGGCCCCAGTCGAAAGGCCGCACGACGCGGTCTTTCGAGACCGACGCCAGGCGGCGCTCCCATCCGTGAAAGAAAGGCGCGAGCATTGCCGTCAGTTTCCGCCCAGGGTCCTTTCGACCGCCAACGCTACTTGCAGAAGTTCTGGCGTGCGGTTCCGGGTCCCGACGATTTGCAGACCCACGGGCAATCCTTCGTCGGTCTTGCCGCACGGCAACGAGATCGCGGGATGCCCGGTGATGTTGAATAGCTGCGTCAGGCGCAGTGTGATGTTTCTGACCGTTTCCTCTGTTCCTCCAATCGACACCGTCGGCATGCCGAGTTTTGTCGCTGGCACCGGCATCGACGGGAGCAGCAGCCCGTCACGTCCGCCAATCGCCTCGCGGACCTCCTGCGTCAACACCTGGCGTCCGCGCTGCGCGCGAGCGTAGTCCTCCGCAAGGATGTAGCGCCCCATTTCGAGCCGCAGACGCACGTTCTCGGTGTAGTCCTGCGGCCGGCTTTCGAGAGTGGCAGCATGGTAAGCAGCGGCCTCAGGCAACGCGATGTGCACGTAGATGGTCCCAATCTCCTTCGTGTGGTGTATCACCACATCGTCGAGAATCGCCCCGGCGCTCTTGAGTCGCTCGCAGGCCGCGGCGAATCGCGCAGCGATCTGGGGATCGACAAGATCCAGGAAGTAACCGCGCGGAACACCGAAGCGCATCCCGCGAAGGTCGCGTGCCGGCGGCGTTTCAGGATTCGAAATGCCACGCAGGACCCCGTAGAGCAGTGACGTATCCTCGACCGACAGGCAGATTGGTCCGACGTGATCGAGCGTTTCGCTCAGCGGCACGATGCCATCTGTCGGGAGCTCTCCGATTGTCGCCTTCAAACCCACGAGGCCGCAGGCCGCCGAGGGAATGCGAATCGACCCACCCGTGTCTGTGCCGATCGACGCGTACGCCATGCCGTCAAGCACGGACGCGGCCGACCCGCCAGAGGACCCGCCGGGTGATCGAGTGCTGTCGAATGGATGCAGGACGGGACCGTACGCCGAATCCTCATTGGTCGTACCGAGCGCGAACTCGTGGAGGTTCGTCTTGCCAATGAAGATCGCGCCGGCGTCTCGCAGTCGACCCACGACCGTTGCGTCGCGCCTGGCGACATGACCGTCGCGTACGCGAGAAGCCGCCGTCGTTGACGCATTGCAAAGATCGATGATGTCCTTGAGTGAAATCGGGACGCCGTGAAGAGGGCCGCGATAGCGGCCGGCAGCGATCTCCTGGTCTGCCTCCCTGGCCTGCGCCAGCGCTTCATCGACGAGCACCGCGATGAAAGCATTGAGCGTTCGATTCCGCTCCGTGATCCGCGCGAGGCAGCCCTCAGTGATCGCCTCAGCAGTCACGGCTTTCGTTTGAAGCAGGCGGCCAACCTCGGCCAGGGTGCGCGGTTCAGCGGACATCTCGGGACGGCTGCGTGGGCTGATCGGACGCTTCCAGGTTCCAGTCGGCGGCACGGAGCAGCGCGGTCGACCGTGCAAGGCCTTCGAGTAGCGGGCGCAGGGCAGGCAACTGGCGCCGGTCGGCATCCTGCAACGCGCTTTCAAGCCACCCTTGAAGTTGATCCACGGATCAAGAGTACTAGAATCGCCCCCAAAACCGTCAAAATGAGGTTCTATGCGAAGGACCAAGATCATTGCCACGTTAGGCCCGGCATCGGCCAGCGACACGATCATCGGCGAGCTGGTGAAGGCTGGCGTCGACGTGTTTCGTCTGAACTTCTCGCACGGCACTCACGAGACGCACGCCGCCGTGATCGAGAAGGTGCGTCGCGTGTCGCAGGACACCGGACGAACGGTGGCCCTGCTCCAGGATTTGAGCGGCCCGAAGATTCGCACCGGCAAGCTGCAGGGACACGCGGCAGTGCTGCTGAAACCCGGTGATCCGCTCACTGTTGCCGTTGGCGATTTCGAGGGTGACGGCCGTCGCGTGTCGACGACATTCGCCGATCTGCCCAAGGCCGTGCGTTCCGGTGACGCGCTGCTGCTGGACGATGGCCACATCCAGTTGCGCGTAAAGGACGTCAGTGGCAACGAGATCAACACAGTCGTGGTCGACGGCGGCCCACTCGGCGAACACAAGGGCATCAACGTACCCGGCGTCGAACTTCCCGCCACGAGTCTGACCGAGAAGGACATCAGGGATCTTCATTTTGGCGTTCGTGCTGGCGTTGATTTCATTGCACTGAGCTTTGTGCAGAGCGCGGCGGTGCTGCGGCAGGCGCGCCACGAGATCGGTCGGGCTGGCGGCACTGATGTCCCCCTGATTTCCAAGTTGGAGCGACCCGAAGCCATCGCTCGGCTCGATGAGATCGTGCGCGAGAGCGACGCGGTGATGGTCGCGCGTGGCGATCTGGGTCTCGAGTTGCCTCTCGAGCGTGTCCCTCGTGTCCAGAAGGAAGTCACCCGCTGCGCGCGCGTGGCCGAAGTTCCCGTGATTGTTGCGACTCAAGTGCTCGAGTCGATGCGTACGGAACCGCGTCCGACTCGTGCTGAGGTCAGCGATGCTGCAAACGCGGTTGATGACGGCGTCGACGCAATCATGCTGGCCGGTGAAACTGCGGCGGGCGCTTACCCGGTGCGGGCGGCACAGACGCTCGATCTGGTGATCCGCGAAGCGGAGTCCGTTCCGTCGAGCCGCATGCCCTTGGATCGCCGGCACTCGTCGACTGGGCACCACCATGCCGTGTGCGAAGCCGGCGTGACATTGGCCGAACGCGCAGGCGCCGAGGCCATCATCGCGATGACTCGCGGCGGGACGACGGCACGCGTGTTATCAGCGCTGCGGCCGCGCGTTCCGATCCTTGCAGCGTCCGACAGATCCGAGGTGGTGCGTCGACTGGCCCTATCCTGGGGGGTCGTTCCCGTGCTGGCCGAGATGGGCGACGATGTGGCGACGTCCGCGCGGCGCATCGGCGACGAGCTCGTGGCGCGAAAGCTGCTCGAGCCTGGAACCGCGGTCGTGCTCGTCAGCGTATCGCAGGAACTCGATCCAGGGCCGACGAATTTCGTGAAACTCGCCCGAGTCTAAGCTTTCCACTTCCCCTCGAGATGTGCCTTCAATCCCTCGAGCGCCACCGTAAAACCAGTGGCGATCAGATCGTAGTACCTGGACCAGCGTGGGCTATCTTCCCAACCGGACTGACGGACGTGAAGAGTCGTGCTGTTTCCGTGCTGAGTGCACGTGGCTTCGAGAGCCATTGGTCCGACCGGCTCGCCGTCCGGCGGGAGCCAGAACAGATCGGCAAGAAAAAATTCGCGACCAGGTTTGAACTCGATGACGGTTCCCCGGAATGCACCGCCAAGCCGGCCGAAGGTTTCGTCATGCCATTCCGTGGGTTCCCACTCCACGGCATACACACCGAGCGGCCGCGCGACGCAGAGCGATCGCTTCACGCGCCACCACGCCGCCAGCGCTTCGGGATCGAAGAAGGCATCCAGCACTGCCGCGGAGGGCGCCTCTATGGTCAGGCTGTGAGTGAACTCGCGCATGGGATCGCTCTCGGCTTCGGGCTCCCGATTCAAATCACGTCAGGGGGATGTAAACATTCTCTTCCAATCCGCGAACCGCGACTACGGCCGGAGCCAAGGGCCCGGAGCCGATAAGATCTACCAATGCACCCGCAGCCGCTGGCCTATAGAAACGAGGAGTTCCTCGAAAGTGAGGAAGCGCGACCACTTCGCATTCTCGCGGAGTATCTCGAACCGCTGCGGCGGTTCAAGGCCGAGAACATTCAGGACACGGTCGTCTTCTTTGGATCAGCGAGGATTCATAGCCCCGAGCAGGCGCGCGAGGCTCTCGAGCGGCTCGAACGGCGATTCATGGCTCCTGCCGGAGGCCCGACCAACCCGCACCTGGAGCGCAGTCGCAAGGCTGTCGAGTGGTCGCGCTACTACGAGGACGCGCGCGTGCTGGCTCGCATGTTGACCGAGTGGTCAACGTCTCTCGATACACAGCATCATCGCTTCGTCGTGACCTCCGGTGGTGGTCCCGGCATCATGGAAGCGGCCAATCGCGGTGCGGCCGAGGCCGGTGGGAAAACGATCGGGCTGAACATCCGCCTGCCCTTCGAGCAGGGCGCCAATCGCTACATCACCGACGGATTGCACTTCGAGTTCCACTACTTCTTCATGCGCAAATTCTGGTTTGCGTATCTTGCCAAGGCGCTCGTGATCTTCCCCGGTGGCTTCGGCACGCTCGATGAGATGTTCGAGATTCTCACCCTGATGCAGACGGAGAAGCTGGCCAAGCAGATTCAAATCATCCTGTATGGCCCCGATTACTGGGACCAGATCCTGCGCCTCGACCCGATGTCCGACTGGGGCGCGATCAGCCCTGGTGACATGGATCTGGTCAAGCGCGTGGATACGCCCGAACAGGCGTTCACGCTACTGAAGGCACATCTGACGGAACATCACCTGACGCCGCCGACGGCGCAGGAGATGAAGGCGCCGGGAATCGCCAAGACGCGATCATGAGCCGGGACTCGGGTCCGGGACTCGGGGTTCGGGACTCGGGATCCGGGAGATCAGGCTCGGTCGAGATAGCTCTCCCACAAATCGGCGAAGATCACGTCACGTTTTCCACCGTCCGGTCCCCATACCTCGGAGGCGTCGAAGCGGACCGTATACACGTGCTGCGGAGAGTTGCCCAGCGGGTAGCCCCCGGCGTCAGTGTCCTGCAAATTGAAGACGCCGTGATCGTGTGTCACGGTGCCGCGCTTGCCGCGAAGGTAGCGAGGCAGGCGAGTGTGGCCGACCGGGTTGATGTTGCGCGCGCGGACCTGTTGACCATTCTTGAACCGCGCTGGCACACGAACATCGTCGCGTCGTAACGAGCCGCGCCGCCGGAACAGGTCTTCCACCATGGCTGGTGTGAGCGGCGGTGTGCCGCGCGGTGAACCGGGATCCGGTTTGCCACTGTCCAACTCTGCTTGCGTAATGAATTTGCCAGCGAGCAACCGATCGAGCATCGTCTTGATCAGCCGCTCGTAGTAGCTCATTCGCAGGTAGTCGGCGGCCGGAATGCTTTCGAGCTCGAAGCGGAAATTCTTTCTGCGGCCGCGACTGAACGCGCCAGCCGAGCTGATCAGGGCCCAGGCACGCCCTTCCCACGGCTCGTGAAAGGCGCCTTCGTTCTTGTCGTACTCGATGGGGCCCATGCCGTGCATGCCGCCCATGTCATGAACGCTGTTCATGCGGTGCCTCCTGCGGCGACCGTCACTTTCGCGACGCCGACCATCGAGTCGCGCGTCACCAACGCGGCGAGCTGATCTTCGGTCATCGCCTCGGTGCCCGCCGGCCGTTCAGGGAGAACCAGATATCGCACGTCCGCGGTGCTATCCCACACGCGAACTTCCACATCGTCGGGAAGCTGGAGGCCAAATTCGCGAAGGACGCCTCGCGGATCGATAACGGCACGGGACCGATACGGCGCAGACTTGTACCAGGTTGGCGGCAAGCCGAGCACGGGCCACGGGTAGCACGAGCAGAGCGTACAGACCACGAGGTTGTGTACCTTCGCGCTGTTCTCGAGGACCACCATGTGCTCTCCCTGGGAGCCGCCGTACCCGAGCTCGGCGATCGCAGCCGTGCCGTCGCTGAGCAGGCGTTTCTTGAACGCGGGATCCACCCACGCGTGCGCGACGACGCGCGCGCCGTTGCGCGGTCCTACTTTGGTTTCGTAGGTTTCGATGATGGCGTCGAGGGTGGCGGGATTCACCATCCCTTTCTCGACCAGCAACGACTCGAGCGCTTTGACGCGCAGCGCGGGATCGGAAGGCACGGCCTGCTGGACGCGATCGCGCGGTTCTTGAGCCTGGCCAACGCCGGAATGCGCCAACATCCCTGCTGCTCCAGCCGCCGCGCCACTTAGGAACTCACGTCGTCCAACCTCGTCTGGGGGTTGCGCCATGCGGTTTCCTTCCGGGCCGCAGCTTACTCCAGTGGACGGTGCTCAATACAAGAGGAACGGTTCCCGCAGCTTCCTGAACTTTTCCTCATCGTCGCGCCAACTCCGGGCGATCTCGACGGCATCGACACCCGTTTCGATTTGTTGGCGCAAGACCGCGGAACCGGCCAGGATGTCGATCGGCATCTTGTCGTGTTCGTATTCGTACGGTGGTTGCCGCCACGCGAATCGTCCTGAATCGATCTGGCGAAACATCGCGATGAGGGCGACACCGACGAGCACCGGCTGAAACCGCCGGCGGTCGGTCACGTGAATCTGGCAGCCGCCACAGGTCTGCTTCGCGTGCTTCTGGAAAGTCGGTTCGAACACCGCCGGCCTGAAGTGGACGCCCGGCAAGCCGAGGCCGTTCATGCGACGCGCGAAACTCTCAGCCTCGATCCATGGCGCGCCGATCAGCTCGAACGGACGCGTCGTGCCACGACCCTCGGAGATGAGGATGCCTTCGAAAAGCACTGTTCCCGGGTAAACGATGGCCGTGTCGAGCGTGGGCATATTGGGCGACGGCATGACCCAGGGCAGATCAGTCGCGTCTGCGTACATGTCTCGCTTCCACCCCTCCATCTTGACGATTTCGAGCGTCGCGCCCAGCCCGAAGCGTTCGTTGAACAGTCTCGCGAGCTCGCCGATGGTCATTCCGTGCCGCATCGGGATCGGGAACTGGCCGACGAAGGATTCGAAGCCCTCGACGAGCAGGGCTCCCTCTACCTCGTTGCCGCCAATCGGGTTGGGCCGGTCGCACACGATGACGCGGACGCCATGTTTCGCCGCCGCGCGCAGGCAGTTGGCCATCGTGTAGATGTAGGTGTAGATACGTGCCCCTATGTCCTGGAGATCGATGATCAGAACATCGAGGCCGGCAAGCATCGCGGCCGTCGGTTCACGCGTCTCACTGTAAAGGGAATACACCGGCACGCGACGAGTCGAGTCGTCGACGTGAGGTGTCTCGATCATGTTGTCCTGCACGTCGGACCTGAACCCGTGCTGCGGGCCGAAAATCGCCGCCAGGGTGAGATTCGGAGCCGAGGCCAGTCGATCGACGATGTGGAGGTAGCCGCGATCGAGAGAAGCATGGTTGCAGACCAC
>DASRJE010000090.1:0-17258 GCA_035649635.1 Vicinamibacterales bacterium
GACTCAACGCATTCTGCCGCTGGCTTCATCAGGAGGGCCACGCCTCACAGCGCGTTCGCCTTTCGCCGCTGAAGTTAGAGAAACGACTTCTGCCAGTCCACAACGACGGTGCCCTTCGTCTGCTCCTCGGCTATCGACCCAGGACGTTCATCCAGTGGCCAGTCCACGCCATCGCCTGCACCATTCTCGATACTGGTTGCCGAATCGATGGCAGTGACGGCAGTGGCACTGCACAGCTTCGGAGCGACCGAGGAGTAGGTGATCAATTCAACGCGACAGATGACTTTGTGTTCTTTCCTTGATTGCTGTAGGCTGAAAATCGACGTCGGGATCTGATCTGAAATGTTCTTGACGTGAAATGTAGTGTAGTGCGCTAACTGAACTGCGCTGATCTGATCTGGACTGACGTTGGGGGTGGGGCTTCGGCCTCACCCCCTTTTTCTTTCTGGCCTCGTTCTGATTACGTTCAGCAGCGATCAAAATCACACCGGTTTGCGTTTGCTGAAAGCGGGCGATGCGGAGTGGTTTGTGGCACGAGTCGTACAAGCCGAAGGACTCAATGACTTGATCGTGTCGTACCAATTCGCTGGCGCTGACGCGCTCCGGCGGTGTGAACGATTTCTACCAGCTAAATTTCGCTCCGAGCTGCATCTCACGCGGGTTCTTGGCGCTGAAGATGCGCCCGAAGTTGGCCGTCCCGAAGATGCGATTCGGCAGGTCGAAGTTCGTCGTATTGAGCGCGTTGAAGATCTCCCACCGCAGCTCCAGCTGGCGCGTTCCCGCGATCGTCCAGTGCTTCGCAACGACCAGGTCGAGACTCGTGAACCCTGGTCCGATGACGCTGTTGCGCGGCGCGCTGCCGAAGGCGTAAAGCGCGGGCAACGCAAATGCCGACGTGTCGAACCAGCGCTCCGGCCGCCGTTGGTCAGAGACAAGATTCGGATCCTTTAATTGATCAGGACGCTGAGCGGGTCCACTTCCGACGTTCGCTTGATCGACGCCAAGATTGACCGTGAAGGGCGCCCCTGACTGCGCGAAGAACACCGCGTTGACTCGCCAGCCGCCAAGTACCCCCTCGGTGAGCCCGCCCGCACCGTCGAAGATGGGAAGCTGATAGGTCCCGCTTGCCACGAACAGATGTCGATGATCGAAGCTCGATCGAGCCCACTCACCACTCTCATCAAATATGTTGCGCACGTCTTGCGGTACGTTGGCCTCTGCTTCGGTTGCGCCCGGGCTCGACGCATCGTCAGTCGACGACGACAGCGTGTAGCTGATTGAATAGGAGTAGTTGCGCTGCAGCCGCTGCTCCGCTTTGAAGGTGAGGCCGTGGTAGATCGACTCGCCGTCGAACCGAATCGATCGAATCGGGCCGAGCCCTGGAATCGGACGACGGTTCTGAATCGAGCCTGATCCCGGCTCGGGCACGTTGTGAACCGTGGCGTTGTCGGCGCCAAGCGTCCACGATCCCATGTAGGACACTTCCACCATCGTCGAGGGCAGCAGTTCGTATTGCAGGCCTCCGCTCCACGTCTGCGTGTACTCGACCGCGTAGGCGTGATCCATGATCGTCGGCGCGACGACGCCGGTCGGATCCGCGGCGAGGATATTCCGCGTCTGAAACGTCGGCACTCGCTGCGCCGTGGGCACATCCACTTGCCTGGTAAAGAAGAAGGGCAGGTTGCGGGCAAATGCCGTCTGGACGCTGTAAGCCCACTGATTGAGGAAGATGCCGTACCCGCCGCGAACGACGGCTCGGTCGCGGTCGAAAGACAGGGCAAATCCAGTCCGCGGCGCAAGCCGCAACTTACTCGGGCTCAGCAAGCCGGGATCCCAGCCAGCTTGCGCAGAGGTGACGTAAGGCAGCGGAATCAATGGCAGCAGCGCCGCTGCTTCCGGATTGATCGCCCCCTCGTCATCGCTCGCGATCACAAAGCGACCACCGGGCGCCTCAAGGTCGACGGACGAGAGACGATTCGCTTCGTCGCGCATGTGCTGGTTGTACTCGTAGCGCAGCCCGAGGTTGATGGTCAGGTTGCTGCGCACTCGCCAGTCGTCCTGCGCGAACAGGTGAAGCCAGTGGGTTCTGCCGTTCTCGTCGCCGCGTCCGATGCCAGCCACGGCCGTATTCGGGTATCCAAGCAGGAAATCGGCGAAGGCATTGCCGGTGAATTGGCCCGTATACGTGAATGCGCCGCGGGCGTTGTCAGGTTGTTCGGGCCTGAACTGCAGGTGAAAGAAGTAGCCGCCGACCTTGATGCGATGCGCGCCGCGGTCGAACAGCACGTTGTCGTAGATCTCGAAGTGCTGGTTGTTGCGATACGTGAATGTCGTCGGATCGCCGAACGTGTTGTAGAGCCCGCGTGTCGAAATCTGTGGATACCCGACGTCGCGCGGATCGGTCGTCACGCCCTGCAAGCCGACCTCGCTGGCGAAGTCGACTCCGCGATTCTCGCTGACCTGCCCGCCACTGACGTGCAGCCATCCGAATCGCAGTTCATTCACGAGCGAGTTGCTGGCAAGGTGTGTGTGGCTGATGGCCAGATTTCGCGCCTTGGTGTTCAACGTCCGTCCGAAACCGGGGACCAGCGTCTCCTGCAGGCTGCTGCTGCCGAAGGGTTGGACTTCGTTCGCGTCAAAGGTGCTGAGACGCGCGAAGAGCTGGTCGCCCGAGCCGAAGCGATGATCGACACGCAGACTGAGCTGGTCGACATCCTTGTCTTGCTGTTCGATCGCCGTCAGGTTCTGAACAGCTGCGGCGGATGTCGGCGCCGGCACGTGTTCGAGAAACGCTACCGCGAGTGGATCGAGCCGCTCTCCTGGAATCCGGTTCCCTGTGAACGGCATGCAGACGCCGGTGGACGGAATGGTCAGTGGATCGCAAATCGTGGCCGAACCGGAGAAGTCCCCCGCCCGTATTGACGCGGTCGGAACGGAAAACGTCCGCGTCAACGAACGACGCATGCGCTGTCCTTCATAACTGAAGAACATGAAGGCTCGATCGCGGACGAGCGGTCCACCGATCGCGCCCCCGAACTGATTCTGACGAAGCGGCGGGACGGGCTCGTCGCTTGGATCGAAGTAGTTGTGCCCGTCGAGTTGGTCGTGGCGAAAGAACTCGAACAGGGTCCCGCGCACGCTGTTCGCTCCGGCTCGTGTCGCCACATTGATCAACGCTGAGGCCTTGCCACCGAATTCTGCGGGGTACTGCGACTTCTGGATCTTGAATTCCTGGATCGAGTCGACCGACGGGTTGATGACGAGATTGTTGAATAGCTCGTCGGTCACCTTCACGCCATCGAGCAGGTAGATGTTGTGACCCGAACGCTGTCCACCGACGTTGGGAAGCGGCCCTGCCTGTTGCAATGCTTCGCCGCGCGTCCCGCCGGGCGGGATCACGACGGCGTCGCTCAATTGAGCAAGAGCGAGGAAGTTGCGCCCATTGAGCGGCAGTTGTACGACTTGCTCGTTTTCGATGATGTCGCTGATCTCGGCGTTGCCCGTTTGAAGCAACGGCACATTTGCCGTGACCCGAATTTCTTCAATCGGTCCACCGACGTCGAGCGTGAAGTCCAGGGTCAGCGTCTGGCCCAATCCGACAAGAACCCCTGAGCGAATCACGCGACGGAACCCCTCGAGTTCGACGCTGATGACATACATGCCGACGCGTAACGACACGAGGTGATAGCGGCCGGCCTCGTCGGACGGGTACTCGACCCGCACGCCGCTGTCCACGTGCTCAGCAATCACGCGTGCCCCGGGCAGCGCGCCGCCCTGAACGTCTCGCACGACGCCCGAAATCTCGCCGGTGTTTGTCTGCGCGGTGATGGTCGTGCAAAGGAGAAGAGCACCCACAAAGACGGCGAGGTGGGTCCGAACATTCCCTAATGCAGCACTCATGAGACCCAGGGGGTGAATATTACCGCCAAAAAGTCGAGATATCATCGGCTCTGCCCAGTGGATTTCGAAAACAGCGCACAGCGCATGGCGCTCCTCCTCGAGGAGGCCCAGCGGCTCATGGCCGAGCGTGATCCCGATGCGCTGTTATGTCCGCCGTATCAGCCAGGACGAGCTCTATCAACGCGTGCATCCCGACGACAGTCCTGTGGTTCGCGCAGCGGTCGAAAAGGCCATTGAAGACCGACATGGTCACGATGTTGCGTCGCATGATCGGTGAGGACATCGAGCTGGCGACCACGCTCGCTGCCGGTCTCACACAGGTGCGGGCCGATCGCAGCCAACTGGAACAGGTCGTCATGAACCTCGTGATCAACGCGCGCGATGCGTGTGGTCCGGGTGGAAAGATTCGCCTCGTCACTGAAGCCGCGGACATCGACGGGCCGATCGCGGGGCTCACGCCTGGTCTGAATCGCGGCGCGTACGTCGCCCTATCGGTGATCGACAACGGGACCGGGTTGAACGAAGCGACCAAATCGCGGCTGTTCGAGCCGTCTTCACGCCAAGCCACGCGGGCGGGGCACAGGTCTTGGACTCGCCACGGTCTACGGCATCGTGGTTCAGAGAGGTGGGGCGATTCAGGTCGAGAGCGAGCTCGGGCGAGGATCGCGATTCACTGTTTTCCTGCCTCGTGAGGATGAAGCGACGCCGTTAGTCAGTCGAGTCGCCGAAACACCGGCCCCAACCTCCTCGCAGACGGTCCTGCTGGTGGAAGACGAGCAGGCGCCGTACGCGAACTCGTCCGCATCATCATCGAGCGCGCGGGCCATCGTGTCGTGGAATGAACAAGGTCCGTGAGGTGCTGAAGCACTAACAGGACGCTGGAACGCGCCAACACCAACGCCGCCTCCTCCGCCTTCGCGCAACGAGGAGTCGTAGCGCTCGGACGAGATCACCCCAACGCCTTTCGCTTGCGCAGCGAGCGACACGCGGCGGCGGGAACTCCAAAAGCCGCCTGCCGGGTGTTCGGCATGGCTGTTGATCACGTTGTCTACGGTGGGGTCCTGGACTGGGGTGGCATCGAGAAGTTCGCCTGGCCGCGGACTTTTCGGCGGTGGTTTCGCGGGTTTTCAAAAAAAGAGCGGTCGGGTCCCTCCGGCATTGGCGATAAGCCCTTCGGAGACCGGGTTTTCAGGTCACTGACTCGGGCGCTTGCCTTATAGTACGGGGCACAGCAGAGCAGGCGAATCAGGTCCTGGGAGAAGGGTGATGTTCGAGCCGGGTACCCAAGTCGGGCGATACGAAATCCAGCGAAGGCTGGGACGCGGGGGCATGGGGGCCGTCTACGTCGCCCACGATCCCGTGCTCGGCCGAATGGTGGCGATCAAGGTGTTCGCTGGCGATCTCGATCTGCCCGACGCCAGGGAGCGATTCTCGCGCGAAGCGCGCGCTGCTGCCGCACTGAGTCATCCCAACATCGTCACGGTGTACGACTTCGGTGAATACGAGTCACAGCCGTTCATCGTGATGGAGTACGTCGCGGGCGAAACCCTCGCCGGGTTCATTCGCCGGAAAACGCCCGTGACGCTGGCCGATAAGGTGCGATGGATGGAAGAGCTGTGCGCCGGTGCCGGCTATGCCCACCAGATGCAGCTCGTCCATCGAGACATCAAGCCCGCGAACCTGATGATCGACCGTTCAGGCCGCTTGAAGATCCTGGACTTCGGGATCGCGCGTATGCTCGGGCTGGCCTCGAATACGGCAGTGATGATCGGCACGCCGGGGTACATGGCGCCAGAACAGATCACTGGCGATCCTGTCGATCATCGCGCCGACCAGTTCTCGATCGGGGTCGTGTTCTACGAACTCCTGGCGGGAACTGAGGCGTTCCCGGGCGACACGCTTCCGATGATCACTCATCGGATCCTCAACGAGGACCCAGTACCGCTCGGCCGCCTGGCGCCAGATGCACCACCCGAACTGATTTCAATCATCCAGCAGACGCTGAAGAAGAAGCCGGCCGATCGCTTCGCTGACACAGAGACGCTGCGTTCGGTGATCGCCCGCGTGCGACGCGACACGTCGAGTCAGGGCTGGAACGTCAACACCGTTGCCGTGGGTCGGGAAACACCGCCGCCGACGAGTCGCGGCACTGGCTCGGCCCGTCGGCGCCAGGACGAGGCGGTCGGTGTCGCGCAACTGACGCCTCCTCCCGATCCGAAGCGAACCGATCGCGAGGTGATCGCCAAGCGGCGGACGATGCAGCTTGAAGCGGCGCTGCAGGAAGCGCGGAAGCTGCTCGCACAGGGGCAACTCGAGTCGGCACTGGACGCGTGTCAGCAGGCATTGACCTTCGACGAGAACCACGTCGGCGCACTTCGTCTCGAAGAAGAGATTGAGACGGCGCTCCGCCGGCAGACGAAGGCGCAGCCGGGAACCGCGACCGCAGTGCCATCCGCAAATGTCGAGACATTGTGGGCCGATCTCGACGCACGCCCGTCTGAAGTCATTACGCGTCTGGACCAGGTCGCGCCGATGGGAATTCCGCCGGCACCGTCGGGCGGCGTGGATCGCACCGTGGTGCGTCTACCCACGGCCTCACCGGCGGACGCCACGGTCATTGCACCGCCGCGCCGAACTCCGCCCCCGGTACCGGCAGCGGTCGCGCCTGCGGCACCTGCTCAGCCCGCGGCTGCGCCCCCGGTTGCGCAGCCGCCAGCGAGTCAGCCTGTCGCGAAAGCTCCTGTTCAAAAGGAGTCGAGTGCACCGGCTGCGAAGAAGGCGCCATCAATCGGGCCGATGGTTGCCGACATCGTCGCGCGGTGCAAGACGATTGTCGCGGCGGCGGGTTCTGTTGCTGCCGCCGTGCCGCGCGATCGCCGCACCTTGAGCATCGTCGGTGGCGTTATCGCTGTGATCGTCGCCACCGTCGTCGGGTTCACGATGTTCAGTGGGCCGGTTCCAACCGGTACAGTCGTGATCGACGCCACGCCGTGGGGAACGATCACGGCAATCGAGACCGAGAGTGGCACTGCCGTGTCGTTGCCCTCTTCGGCATCGACGCCGCTCGTCCTCACGCTTCCGGCGGGGACGTATCAGGTAGTCGTCGCGGGCCCGGCACCGGAATCGCAAACGCAGCGGATCACCGTGCAGGTGGCGGCGAATGGCTCGGCTGTGGCGCCGCTCGTTCATTTCCGTGAACTGACGGCGGAGGAGTACTTCGAGCAATACCTCTCGGCTCCGACGGCTCTCACGCCCGAATCGGGAGTGGTTCCGACCGAGCCGGGCGCACCCCCGTCGCTGGCGCAACCGTCACCAGTCCCGGCCCCAGCCGCACCAATTCAATCGCTGCCGGCCTCTGCACCGGCACCAGTGAGCAACCCATGAGCGTCTCGTCACTCCGTATCGCCGGCAGCGTCGTTGTCCTGTCGTCGCTGTTGTTGCTGCCCATAACGGCATGGGCGCAGGCGGAAGATGAACCGTTCCGCCGGGGCATTGCTGCGCGAGGTGACAAGAAATGGGGCGAGGTGGCGGAGGAGATGCGCAAGGCGATCGCCATCAACCCCACTGAATCGACTCGAAAGGTGCAGGTACGGGCGCGGATTATCTTCGGGGGAAACTCCACCGAATACCTTCCGCATTTCTATCTTGGCGATGCGCTCAAGAACCAGGGAAACTGCGCTGCCGCCGTGGCAGAGTGGGAGACCTCGGAAGATCAGAAGGTGATCCTCGGTGTGCAGCAGGCGTTGGCAGATCTCCGCGCCGGTTACAAGGAGTGCGCGGCCAAGGGCGTGTTGCTTCGCGACGGTTACCAGCAACAACTGACGTCGACCGAACAGTCCTACAACGACGCCGTGAACAGCTATAAGCGGCTCGAGACCTTGCGAGGGGCAAATCCTGAGGTCTTCAAGGATGGCGAGGGCGACTTCGAGCGCGCGCGTCAGGATCTCAACCTTGCGTACAAGGTTCTGCTGAAGGCAAGAGCATCGAGGTTGGCGGCCGATTTCAGCGAGGCGAGAAACGCCACGACTCGTGTGGCGAACGTACTTCGTCCACTCGACGCTAAGCTCGGAGCCGCTATCAGCGCTCGCACGCTGATTGCCCAGCAGTCTGCCGAGACCCAGCAGGTCCTCTCGAAAATCGAGACAACCGAGCGTGCCATCGACGCCGTGAAGATTGCGATGCCGCCGGAGCTTGCGACGGCGCGCGACAGCGGCCGCGCGCTCATCAGAAGCTCGCGCGAGCGCCTTGGGATGGCGGAGAAGACGCAGAGTGCGACTGCCGCGGGTGAGGCGCTCCGGCAGGCGCGGGAGGCGGCGGATGCGCTCGCCAGGGTGCTGGAGCAGTTGAACGATCTGGTGCGCAGCGAGGCCCGGCAGCGTTTTCAACAGCTCGTTGCCGCGGCCACTGAGCAGTTGTCGTTTGTGACGAACTCGTTCGAGACGCTCGATCGTCTGGTCGTCGAGAAGGCGGCCCAGTTGACGCCGGAGATGGCGAAAGAAAACGAGTCGCTGCAGAAGTCGCGCAGCTCGATACAGCGACGTTTTGACAATTCCCGCAAGACTGAAAACGTGACCGGTATCGAGGAGGCGATGCGTCTCGCGGTCGAAGCGCGGACGCGCATCGATGCGTTGATCAAACAGTTCGGCCCGGCGACGTTGCGCGATCGCGGTGTGCACGAGGCGCTCGAAAAGGCCGCGCGGCTCTACTTCACTGGCGAATACCAGCAGGTGCTGAGCGCCCTCGATCCGTTGGGCACCGCCCTCGACGTACTTCTGCAGGTGCACGTGCACGTGTTCCGTGCTGCCTCGCTCTATGCGCTGTATGTGCGCTCGGGCGAGACCAACGAGAAGTTACGAACCGACGCGCTGGTGGCAATTCGACGTTGCAAGGAAATCGAGCCGGGATTTCAACCGAGTGCCAGGGCGTTCAGTCCTCGTTTCCTTGCCTTCTTCCAAAGCGGGGGGACCCCTGGCGCCCCGCCGGCGGCGACGGCAGCCGCACAATAGGGCTGGGTGTGCGCGCGCGCGCCCTTAACGCGGTAATCTGACGCAAGAGCGCGATGATCCTCACATTAGAGATTACGGGGCGGGACGGGACACCGCCGGCTGAGAGCCGAAAGGCCTTTCCTGCCAAGGGAGGAACCATTGGCCGCCTGCCGGAGAACGACTGGGTTTTGCCCGATCCGTATGTGTCGAGCCGCCACGCGCGAATTCGATACGCAAACGGTGTCTTCCATATTGAAGACACGAACAGCGCCAACGGTGTCTTCATAAACTCGCTGGAGAACAGGCTGACACGCGGTCAGCCCTATGCGCTCAAGTCGGGCGATCGCATCTTCATCGAGCCCTACGAGATTCGGGCGTCAATCAGCGCCGAGCCTGCGAAGGCTATTGACGATCCCTTCGCGCTGGATTCGTTTGATCGCGCAACACCGCCACCTGCGGTCCTCTCATCGGCGCCGCCTATCATTCCGGTCGATCCGCTCACGTCCAGTTCTGGTGAAGTGGATCCGCTGCGGGCGCTCGGCTTCGATGCCCCGCCTCAACAGAATTCGCGGGCGCCGAAGGCCGCCGATCTCGCGCGTGGTTCGGTGCTGTCAGAACACTATCAGCCGCCGCCGGTTCCGGTCCCCCCGCCGCCGCGATCCGCGGGACCAATTCCGCCTGATTACGATCCGCTGGGGTCCGATTCGCATCCACCATTTGCCGTCTCGCCTGCACCTGCCAAGCCCTCTGTCGAGTCACGAGCGCGCAACGAACCATCGCGTCCGGTCGCTCCTTCCCCTGGGCGGGGCGCGGCCAATCGAGCCACCGGCACGGGTCACGGCAAAAGCGCGTCGCCTGACGTCTCTCTCGCCGCAGTACTCGCCGGCGCCGGCATCGATAGCTCGGTGGTGACTCCGGAACTGGCACAGAACTTTGGCCAGATTCTTCGCGTGGTCGTCGCGGGGGTCATCGATGTCTTGCAGGCGCGTCAGCGTCTGAAGGACGAGTTTCGCATGCGCGTCACGACGTTCAAGGCGGCGCAAAACAATCCCTTGAAGTTTTCAGCGAACGTCGATGACGCGCTCTATAACTTGCTGGTCAAACGGAATGCCGCATTCCTCGGTCCGGTCGAAGCGTTCGAGGATGCCTTCGACGACGTTAAGAATCATCAGATGGCGATGCTCGCCGGCGTTCGGGTGGCCTTTGAAGCGATCCTGACGCAATTCCATCCCGATCGTCTGCAGGAGGAATTCGATCGCCAGGCGCGTGGCTCGCTCGTCCCGGGAAAGCTTCGTTATTGGGAGCAGTACCGCGACAAGTTTAATGATATGGTCTCAGACGCCGACGCGAGCTTTCGCGACCTGTTCGGCGAAGAGTTTGCCAAGGCGTACGAGCAGCAGCTCGAACGGCTGAAAGCCCGAGAGCGAGGTCAGACGCCGTAACCCGGGTAACGGACTCGATCATGACGCTCCGCCATCACAAGTCCATTCTTGCAGTGGTTTCCGCGGTCGTCCTCATATCGTTCGCGTGTGGAAAAACACCGCCGCCGGCGGCGCCGCAGCCGCAGCCGCAGCCGGCGCCGCAGTTGCCACCGCCCAAGGTGGAACGTACGCGCCTCACGCTTGCGGCAACGGCTGATTCGAATCCCGATGCGACTGGCCGCCCGTCACCCGTGGTCGTCCGCGTCTACCAATTGAAGACGGATGTCGCATTCAAGGGCGCCGAGTTCTTCGCCTTGTTCGACGACGACATGAAGGTCCTTGGACCGGATTTGATCGGCCGCAATGAGTACACGCTGGCGCCGTCGGAGAAGCGAACGATGGAGTTCGATGTGTCCGCGGATGCTCAATTCGTGGGTGTCATGGCCGCCTATCGTGATTACCGCAACGCGCAGTGGCGGACGGTCCTGCAGGCGCCCCGCAGTACGCCCGAGGTCACGGTTGCTGTCGAACGCGCGCGCGTCGTGTTGTCGGTTCCGAAGTGAGGGGACGGCTTTGCATCAGATGAGTGTGCCCAGCGACGGCGGCAAGGTGAATGTCGATCTATAACAAAGTCGTCTGGTCCGAAGGACTGTTTCTTCGGCCACAGCACTTTCAACAGCAGGATCGCTATTTCGAACGCTACGTCGAGACGCGCTGCCAGGCGCTCGTCCCGCACAGTTGGGGGTTTACGTCTCTCGAACTCGAACCTGATCTCCTCAGCATCGGCAAGTTCGGGCTGCGCGCGGCGACAGGAGTCTTTCCCGACGGAACTCCCGTCCGCATGCCGGACGATGATGCGTTGCCGCCTCCAATCGCTATCGGATCGCAGGTGCGCGATCAGGTGGTCTATCTCGCCGTCCCGCTTCGTCGAGCCGGGGGCGTCGACGTTGACCGCGCCTCGCCAGACGGGTTGGCGAGGCATGCCGTGCGGGAACTGCAGGCACGCGACGTGACCTCCAGCGGAACGGACGCATCGCTGCTCGAGGTGGGTGCGTTGCGCACGTGCTTTCTGCTGGCGAGCGAAGTGACGGATGCCTACGCCTGTATTCCGCTGGCGCACATCGTCGAGTGCCGCGCAGACAAGCAGGTTGTGCTCGACGAAGGGTTCATTCCGACCGTGCTGGACTCGCGCGTCGCGCGTCGCCTTGCCACCTTCACGACGGAGTTGCTGGGCCTTCTGCATCAGCGCGGAGAAGCGCTCGGCGGCCGCGTCGCAGCCACCGGACGCGGCTCCGCCGCGGAGATCGCCGACTTCCTGATGCTGCAGGCGATCAATCGATACGAACCGCTGCTTGCGCATCATGCTGATTCAGGCGTGCTCCACCCTGAGGATCTGTACCGGATCTGCGTGTCGGCCGCAGGGGAGCTCGCCACGTTCACGACGCCGTCGAAGCGTCCGCCCAAGCTCGAATCCTACCGTCACGATCGGCTTCGGGAATCGTTCGAGCCCGTGATCGCCGCCCTCCGGGCCTCGCTCAGCGCGGTGCTCGAGGCGGCGGCGATTCCGATTCCGATCGAATCGAAGAGGTTCGGTATCAGCGTGGCCACCGTCGCCGATCGAACGCTCTATGCGACCGCAGTCTTTGTGCTTGCTGCGCGTGCCGACGTGCCGGCCGAAGATCTGCGCCGCCGTTTTCCCAACCAGCTCAAGATCGGACCGGTCGAGAAGATTCGAGACCTCGTGAACCTGCAATTACCGGGTGTTCCAGTGCATGCGATACCGGTCGCGCCCAGGCAGATTCCTTATCACGCCGGGTTTGTCTACTTCGAGCTTGATCAGGGAAACGACTTGTGGGGACAACTGAAAAATTCCGGCGGCGTCGCCATGCATGTTGCAGGTGAATTTCCGGGACTCGCCCTGGAGTTCTGGGCCATTCGGAGCTGACATCGGACGAAAGCGCCATGCCCGATATCGACGATCCCTTCAAGCCGTCAGACGCTACCGTGCTCCGGCCTCGACCGGGTGCCGGACGACGTCCCGGGGCCGGGCCGCCAGCCGGGTACCCGTCCCCACAGGGGCCGGGAGAAACATTCACGGCTGGCCCACGCCCGGCCGGCTACGCCGAGCCTGTCGGCTCGTCGGCGCAGCAGTGGCTCGGACTCGGGCTGAGCCCCCTCGTCCGCGCTGCGAGCCCGCTGCTCCTGCTCGCTGGTCAACTTCGCGGCACGCTTTCTGTACCTGACGTCGCGGGTTTGCGGCGTCACGCTCTCGAAGAGATCCGGCGATTCGAGGAGCGAGCGCGGGCGGCGGCAGTGTCGAGCGAAATTGTGACCGCCGCTCGATACGTCCTGTGCGCCGGCCTCGACGAGGCTGTCCTCTCAACACCCTGGGGCGCCCAAAGCGAGTGGGCGCAGCAGACCCTTCTCGTTGCCCTGCACCGAGAGGCGTGGGGTGGCGAGAAGTTTTTCGAAATGCTCGATCGCCTGTCGAGCGATCCCGCCCGTCACGTCGAGTTGATGGAGTTGCAGTACCTGTGTCTGGCTTTTGGCTTCCGGGGCAAATACCAGGTCGCCGATCGTGGCGATTCACGTCTGTTCGAGGTGCAGCACGACCTGTATCAAAAGATCAGGGCGCAGCGCGGTGTGCCCCAGATGGACCTGTCCCTCCGGTGGCGTGGTCTCGAGGACCGGAGGAATCCACTGATTCGTTACGTGCCTTGGTGGGTCGTCGGGGCCGCGGCACTCGCCATTGTCACGATCACGTTCGTCGTCGTCTACGCGCGACTTGGGAGCGCCGCCGAGCCACTACATGTCGAGCTCGCGAAGGTTGGGCTCGAGGACTTCACGCCTCGCGCGGCTGTTCCTGTTACCGGGCCCACCTTGAAGCAGTTGCTGGCACCCGATGAACAGGCAGGCGCGGTCACCGTCGAGGAAGACGGGGGACTCACGCGCGTCACGCTGATCGGGAACGATCTGTTTGCGTCGGGGAGCGCCACCGTCAACGCGCGATACAACACGACGCTTCAGCACATTGCCGCCGCCATCAACAAAGCGCCAGGACGAGTGCTCGTGCGGGGACACACCGACGACCAGCCGCTGACCTCGCTCAGGTATCGCGACAATTTCGAGCTGTCGCGCGAGCGTGCGGTGAGCGTCGTGAGGCTGATGCAGCCGACCGTGCAGGGCACCGCACGCCTCGAAGCCAATGGTGCCGGCTCTTCGGAACCTCGCTATAAGCCCGAATCGACTCCGGAGAACCGCGCGCGCAATCGACGGGTCGAGATTATCCACGTACGAGGCGCGTGACGCCCATGTTTGCTTTTCTCAAGAGTCGCGTCTTCCTGGTCGTCCTCGGATTGATCCTGCTGGCCCTTTTCATCTGGTTTGCGGGGCCGCTGTTCGCGTTTGCCGACTGGCGTCCGCTCGAATCCGTCACCGCTCGACTGATAGCGATTGGGCTCGTCGTGCTCTTCTGGGTTGGGGCGCAACTGGTCAAACGGATGCGCGCCAATCGCGCCAGCGACAAGCTGGTTGCGGCGGTCGTGCAGCAGTCTCGTACAGAGTCGCGACCGAGCGCCGATGCCGTACAGCTGCGCGAACGCTTCGAGGAAGCGGTCGCCATCCTCAAGCAAAAGCGCCGTACTGGTCATAGCCTTTACGACCTGCCGTGGTACGTCATCATCGGCGCGCCCGGTTCGGGCAAGACGACGGCCCTCGTCAACTCAGGACTGCATTTCCCGCTCGAACAGCGATCCGGCAAGGGGGCACTGCGTGGCGTCGGGGGCACACGTAATTGCGATTGGTGGTTTACCGACGAGGCCGTGTTTCTCGACACGGCAGGCCGTTACACGACACAGGATTCCGACGCCGACGCCGACAGCGCGGGCTGGTCCGAGTTCCTGAAGCTGCTGCAGAAGTACCGGAAACGCCGCCCGGTGAACGGCGTCATCCTGACCATCAGCGCGCAGGACCTGATGGCACAGGGACACGGCAATCGCGAAGCGCACGTGGCTGCGGCGCGGCGACGGTTGAACGAGCTGAATAAAGAGCTCAACGTGCAGTTGCCGGTCTACCTGATGGTGACCAAAGTCGACCTGGTCGCCGGGTTCACCGAGTACTTCGATGACGTCGTGCAAGAAGGACGCGCGCAGGTGTGGGGCGTCACGTTCCCGTATGAAGTCACGACGTCGGGGAAAGCTGCCGAGGCGTTCCCCAATGAATTCGACGCGCTGATGTCGAGGCTGAACGAGCGTGTGTTTGCCCGGCTCGACGAGGAACGAGACGCGCGCCGCCGGACCAAGATCTTTGGATTCCCCCAGCAGATGGCTGCGCTGCGGGATCTGCTGTCCGGTTTTGTCACCGACGTGTTCGCATCGACGCGGTTCGATCAGCAGATCCTGTTGCGCGGTGTGTACTTCACGAGCGGCACGCAGGAGGGGACGCCGATCGATCGGCTGCTCGGCGCGATCGGCCGTCGATTCGCCGTCGCGCCCGAAGCCGTCATCGCACCGCCAGGACGGGGCAAGGCCTACTTCATCGAACGACTTCTCAAAGAAGTGATGTTTGCGGAGTCGGGGCTCGCGGGGGTCAATCGACGATTCGAGTTCCAGAAAGCCGCGGCCCAGCTCGGCGCGTACGCAGGGATGGCGCTGCTCGCAGCGCTTGGCGTCATCGTTCTTTGGGTCAGCTACAGCAAGAACCGGACGTACATAGACGAAGTCGCGGCCGACGTCGAGGCGTTCCGCAAGACGCCAAGGGTCGAGGCCGGTCTGTCGCTGGAAGCCATCGTCCCGAGACTGGAATCGGTGAAGAGGGTATCGGACTCGGCGAACCGCTTCAGCGACGGTGCACCGTGGTCGATGCGGTGGGGCTTGTTCCAGGGAAACTCGCTCGGGAATGCCGCACGCGATGCGTACTCACGCGAACTGGCGGGCGCGCTGCTGCCGCAGGTGGCCTCGCGCATCGAGCAGCGGATGGTGGCGTACGCATCCGAGCCGCTCAAGATGTACGAGTACCTGAAGGCCTACCTGATGCTGGGCGATCCGTCGCGCATGGTAAAGCCGCAGTTCGCGTTCATCGCTGATCGAGAATGGAAGGCCGCGTACCCCGCCGATCCTGATCTCGGGCAGGCGGTGGCCCGTCACTTCAAAACGCTGCTCGACAGCGAAGACCTGCTGCGCCCGATGCCGCTCGATCAGATGCTCGTAGCCCGGGCGCGCGCCACCATCGCCGGCGTCTCGATTCCTGAACTCATGTATCAAACTGTCCGGCTGAATTACGCTGAAGACAGCCCCCTTCGGCTCGATACGGCAGCAGGTATCGGTGTCGGCGAAGTGTTCGTGCGCAAGAGCCGAACCAGCTTCTCGCAGCCCATCCCGAAGATTTACACGCGCGAGGCGTTCAAGGAGATCACCGTCGCCGACAGCACCCTCATTCTCAAGAAGTTCACTGACGACTACTGGGTGATGGGCGACCAGCGACCGTCGCTCACGTCGGCGGCCAAGCTCCGCGACGACATGATCGGCATTTACGAGAAGGACTATATCGCTGCCTGGGATGCCATCCTCAACGACATCGAGCTTGCGGCGTCTCCAGGACTGGCGGCGATGACTAATAGGCTGGCGCTGCTGGCCGCGCCGACCTCTCCGCTGAGAGGGTTGCTCAAGATTGTGCGTGACAACACCACGCTCGTCGAACCGGAGAAGCCGTCGGATCCGGCGTCGACCTCGACCCTCAGGAAAACCGTCGATGCGATTTTCAAGGAAGGTAAGGAACAAGTCGGGCTGTCCAACGTGCGACCGGGCAAACAGGTGACGGACCATTTCGAGCCGATTCGCCGCCTGGTTGACGGCGATCCCGGAAGTGCTCCCATCGATCGGGTCATCAACCAGATCGGCGCCATACAGAAACAACTGAGCTCCGTAGGTACGTCATTCGGAGATGTCTCGCCGCTCGAAGCGTTGACGAAGACGGGGCAGGGTGACTTGATGACGTCTCTGCAGCAGGATGCGAAAACATTGCCTCCTGCGGTTGGTGCCATCGTCACGCAGATCACCGGACGTGCCTCCGACATTGTCGGGAAGGCGGCGGGCAATGAGCTTCAAAATCGCTACAGTCAGGACGTCGTAGCCGTGTGCCAGCAGTTGGCGGGTGGGCGTTACCCCTTCGCCGCCAGCAGCATGTCCGACGTAACGGTGCAGGACTTCACGCAACTGTTCTCGCCGGGGGGCGTTTTCGATCGCTTTTTCAAGACATACCTGCAGAATGTCGTCGATACCACGCGCAATCCGTGGGCCTGGCGTACGAGTGAGTCTGGTACCTCGGTTGGCGTGTCGACTGCGGTCCTCCGACAGTTCGAGTTAGCGCAACGAATCCGCGATCGCTTTTTCGCGGGTTCGCCGACACTCCAGGTGAACTTCAGCGTCACGCCAATCAAGCTCGATGCGACGGTCAGCCGCTTCATTCTTGAAATCGATGGGCAGCGCATCACGTATCAGCACGAGGCCGAGCGCACGCAGCCAGTACGGTGGCCGGGGCCGATGCCTGGTAACGCCGCCGTGACGTTCGAGGATCGTGCGAGCGGTCGTCCGAATATCGTGTTCCAGGGAGCGTGGGCATGGTTCCATTTGCTGGACGCGGCGCAGATTCGTTCGGTGGCTGACCACTACGAGGTGACGTTCGAGAAGGGCGGGTACAGCGCACTCGTTCGGATCGACGCGATGAGCGTGTTGAATCCGTTCGGCCAGCGTGATCTTCAGCAGTTCCGTTGCGAAGCCTGAGGCACAGCAGCATGTCCCTCGTGCTCGAAGTTGGTTTCTACGGCAAATTGCCGAGTCACGGTGATTTCCTGCGGCGACGTGTCTCGGACGCTTTCGTGGGGGTCTGGGACGGATGGCTCCAGGAATGCCTGGCGGCCAGCCGCTCGTCTCTCGGAGATCGGTGGCTCGACGTG
>DASRJE010000091.1:0-20978 GCA_035649635.1 Vicinamibacterales bacterium
CGCGACGTGTCGAAGGTCGCCACCGCGATCGCCAGCGGCGACCTGAACCAGAAGATCACGGTGCAGGCGCAGGGCGAAATTCTGGAGATCAAGAACGTCATCAACACGATGACGGACCAGTTGAACGCGTTCGCGTCGGAAGTGACGCGCGTGGCGCGCGAAGTCGGCACGGAAGGAAAGTTGGGCGGGCAGGCGCAGGTGCCCGGTGTCGCCGGCACCTGGAAGGACCTGACCGACAACGTCAACTTCATGGCCAGCAACCTGACGGCGCAGGTCCGCAACATCAACGAGGTCGCGATCGCCATCGCGAGCGGCGACCTGTCGAAGAAGATCACCGTCGACGTGCGCGGCGAGATTCTGCTCTTGAAGGAGACGCTGAACACGATGGTCGAGCAGTTGCGCTCGTTCGCCGCGGAAGTGACGCGCGTCGCGCGCGAGGTCGGTACCGACGGCCGCCTCGGCGGCCAGGCCGTTGTGCCCGGCGTCGGCGGGACGTGGAAAGACCTGACCGACAACGTCAACCTGCTCGCGGCCAACCTCACGACCCAGGTCCGCAACATCGCGGAGGTCACGACCGCGGTCGCGCGCGGTGACCTCTCGCGCAAGATCACGGTCGACGTCAAGGGCGAGATTCTGGAGCTCAAGAACACCATCAACACGATGGTCGACCAGTTGAACGCGTTTGCCGCGGAAGTGACACGCGTGGCGCGCGAGGTCGGCACCGAAGGGCTCCTGGGCGGACAGGCGCAGGTGCCGGGTGTGGCCGGCACGTGGAAGGACCTGACTGACAACGTGAACGTCATGGCCGCCAACCTCACCGAGCAGGTGCGCGGCATCGTGAAAGTCGTGACCGCCGTGGCAAACGGCGACCTGGAACAGAACCTGACGGTCAAGGCGAAGGGCGAAGTCGCCGCGCTCGCTGACACGATCAATAACATGACGGGGACGCTGGCGACGTTTGCCGATCAGGTCTCGTCGGTGGCGCGCGAAGTCGGCGTCGAAGGACGGCTTGGTGGTCAGGCCAACGTGCCAGGCGCGGCCGGCACGTGGAAGGACCTGACCGGCAACGTGAACCTGCTGGCTGCCAACCTCACCACGCAGGTGCGCGCGATCGCCGAGGTCGCCACCGCCGTCACCAAGGGCGACCTGACCCGATCGATCCAGGTCGACGCGCGCGGCGAGGTCGCCGAGCTCAAAGACAACATCAACACCATGATCGACAACCTGCGGTTGACGACCGACCGCAACACCGAGCAGGACTGGCTCAAGACCAACCTCGCCCGCTTCACCGGCATGCTGCAGGGCCAGCGCGATCTGACTGCGGTCGGCCAGTTGCTGCTCGGCGAGCTGGTGCCGCTCATCGACGCGCATCAGGGCGTCATCTACCAGCTGGATGCAGAGGAAGTACCGATCCTCAAGATCCTCGCGAGCTATGCAGACGCGCAGGACCATCCCTACCCACCGCTCCTACGAGTCGGCGAGGGATTCATCGGTCAGTGCGCGCGCGCCAAGCGGCGCTTGTTGATCTCTGACGTTCCGGTTGACACGGTGCCCGTGGGCTCGGTCTTCTTCCAGGCGCTTCCGCGTAACATCGTCGTCCTCCCGGTCGTGTTCGAAGGTCAGATCAAAGCGGTGCTCGGCCTCGCGTCGCTGAACGACTTTTCGGCCACGCACCTTGCGTTCCTCGAGCAGTTAACCGCCAGCATCGGCATCGTGCTGAACAGCATCGAGGCAACGATGCAGACGGAAGGCCTGCTGAAACAGTCGCAGCAGCTCGCCGGTGAGTTGCAGACACAGCAGAAGGAACTGCAACAGACCAACGAGCAGCTGGCGCAGAAGGCGCAGCAGCTTGCCGAACAGAACGTCGAAGTCGAGAGAAAGAATCAGGAAATCGAACAGGCCCGTCGCGCGCTCGAAGACAAGGCGGCCGAGCTCGCGTTGACCTCCGGCTACAAGTCCGAGTTCCTGGCCAACATGTCGCACGAGCTGCGGACGCCGTTGAACAGCATTCTGATCCTGGGCCAGCAGCTGTCCGACAATCCGGAGGGCAACCTGACGCCGAAGCAGGTCGAATTCTCGCGCACGATCCACAGCGCCGGCACGGACCTGTTGAACCTGATCACCGACATTCTCGACCTCTCGAAGATCGAGTCCGGCACGGTGACTGTCGACGCCGAAGAGCTACTGTTCTCGAACGTCCTCGATATGGTGGCTCGGACATTCAGACACGAGGCGGAGCGCAAGGGGCTGGCCTTCGATGTCGTCGTCGATTCGCATCTGGGCCGCGGCATTGTGACCGACGCCAAGCGGCTCCAACAGGTGCTCAAGAACCTGCTGTCCAATGCGTTCAAGTTCACGTCACAGGGAGGCGTGCGCCTCAACGTCTCCGCCTCGCGCGGTGGCTGGACGGCCACGCACCCGGTGCTCAGTCAGGCTGCGAACGTCGTATCGTTCGAAGTCACGGACACCGGGATCGGCATTTCGCCCGAGAAGCAGCGAATCGTATTCGAAGCCTTCCAGCAGGCCGATGCCAGCACGAGCCGCAAGTACGGCGGCACGGGGCTCGGCCTCGCGATCAGCCGCAGACTGGCCAACCTGCTGGGTGGCGAAATCCAGCTGCGCAGCACACCGGGGCTCGGCAGCACGTTTACGTTCTACCTGCCGACGCGCTACGTTGGCCCGACGGTCGGTACTCGTGCAAATGAGGGCGACAGTGCGGCGACTCACGTGCGCGGACGCTTTTCAGTCGTGCGCGCGCCCGAGCGGCCGGTCGAGGTCGTACTCGACGATCGCGACCAGGTGGTCCCCGACGATTCGACGATGCTCATCGTCGAAGACGATCCGCACTACGCGCGAATTCTCATGGACCTCGCGCATGACAAGGGCTTCAAAGCGCTGGTGGCCTCACGCGGTGTCGACGCACTCGCGCTGGCACGCCAGTTCCGTCCGACTGCCGTCTCCCTCGACCTGTTCCTTCCCGACATGCTGGGATGGACGGTTCTCAGCCAGCTCAAACAGGATCCCGAGACCCGTCATATCCCCGTTCAGATAGTCAGCCTCGATGAGGATCGCCAGCACGGGTTGGCACGCGGCGCCTTTGGGTTCATCACCAAGCCGACATCTAAAGAGGGGCTCGACGCGGCGATCTCGCGCCTCAAGGCGTATGCCACGTCACGACGCAAACGGCTGCTGGTTGTCGAGGACAATGCGGCGGAGCAGTTGAGCATCAAGGAACTGCTCGGTCACGACGATCTGGATATCGTGACCGCCGACAGCGGTGCCGCGGCGCTGGCCGCCCTCGCCGAGCAGCCATGCGACTGCGTCGTCCTCGATCTCCGGCTGCCGGACATGACCGGATTCGAGGTGCTCGAGCGGATCAGCGAAAAGGATGGCCTGTCGGATCTGCCGGTGGTGGTCTTCACCGGTCGAGAGCTCTCAGCCGAGGAAGACGCCAGGCTTCACATGCTCGCTCGCAGCGTGGTCGTGAAGGGTGTCGAGTCGCCGGAGCGTCTGCTCGACGAGACGTCGCTCTTTCTCCATAGGGTCTTCGCCGATCTTCCGCCGGAGAAACAGCAGATGCTTGACCGGTTGCACCAATCGGACGAGGATCTCGTCGGCAAATCCGTGCTCGTCGTCGACGACGACGTTCGTAACATCTTTGCGCTGAGCAGCGTGCTCGAACGACGCGGGATGAGGGTGCTGACGGCGAGCACCGGCAGCGAGGCGACGTCGCTGCTCGAACGCACGCCCGGCGTCTCGATCGTGCTGATGGACATCATGATGCCGGAGATGGATGGCTATCAGACAATGCAGAAGATTCGCCAGAACCCGGAGCTCCGTCGTCTGCCGATCGTGGCGCTGACGGCGAAGGCGATGAAGGGCGATCGCGAGAAATGTTTCGAGGCCGGTGCCTCGGACTACCTGGCGAAACCAGTCAACACTGAACAGCTGCTGTCCGCGCTGCGGATGTGGCTCCATCGCTGAGAGACGATCGACGATGCTGCCAACCACACGAATCGACCGGGTCAACATCCTGCTGGTCGACGATCAGCCATCGAAGCTGCTCACCTACGAGACGATCCTGGGTGAGCTGGGAGAAAACCTGATCAAGGTGAGCTCTGCGAGCGAGGCGCTGCAGTGCCTGCTCGATAACGAGATCGCCGTGGTGCTGGTGGACGTCTGTATGCCAGACCTCGATGGCTACGAACTGGCGGCCATGATCCGGCAGCATCCGAGGTTCCAGAAGACATCGATCATCTTCGTGTCGGCGGTGCTGATGACGGATCTTGATCGCCTGCGCGGCTATGAGTGCGGAGCGGTGGACTACGTGCCCGTGCCGGTGGTACCGGCAATCCTGCGCGCAAAGGTCAGCATTTTCGCCGAGCTGTTTCGCAAGACGCGCGCGCTCGAGCGCTTGAATGCGGAGCTCGAGGAGCGCGTAAGGGAGCGGACGGCGGCGCTGGAGGCCACGACACAGCAACTGCAGGAAGCCAATCATCGGAAGGACGAGTTCCTCGCGATGCTGGCGCACGAGCTGCGCAATCCGCTGGCTCCCATTCGCACCGCGGTCCAGTTGCTGCGCTTGAAGGAGCTCACCGAACCGCATCGCCAGCGCGCTCGCGATGTCATCGAGCGGCAAGTCGAGCACCTCGTGAACCTGATCGACGATCTACTCGACGTGTCACGCATTACGCGCGGGATGATTACGCTGCAGCTCGAACCGGTGCTGGTCGGCGCCATCGTCGCGCGGGCAGTCGAAACGGCGCGGCCGGCCATTGACGCGCACCGGCATGCGCTCGAGCTCGATCTGCCGGATGAATTGATCAGCGTCGAGGGCGACAAGACGCGCCTCGTGCAGGTCATCGCGAACATCCTGCACAACGCCGCGAAGTTCATGGACCCGGGCGGCCGCATTCGCTTGAGCGTGAGACGCGATGGGCAGCACGCCGTGATCCAGATCTCGGACACCGGAATTGGCATTGCACCCGAGCTCCTGCCGAAGATCTTCGAGCTGTTCACGCAGGTACATGCGAAGTCGGAGCGCGCGCAGGGAGGGCTTGGCATTGGCCTGGCGCTCGTTCGTCGGCTGACCGAGATGCACGGTGGCACTGTAATGGCTGACAGTGACGGCCCGGGTCGTGGCGCCAGGTTCACGGTGCGACTGCCGGTCATGGCGGCGCAGATTTCTGGACTGGTGAAGCAGAAGCGAGAGGTGGGCGTCATTCCCCTCATCGACCCGCAGCGGATCCTCGTTGCGGACGACAATCGCGACGCTGCAGAGGCCCTGTCGCTGCAGCTGCAGCTCGCCGGCCACGATGTTCGTACTGCCCACGACGGTGTGGAGGCGCTCGACCTGGCGAATGCGTTCGACCCGGACATCGTGCTGCTCGATCTGGGTATGCCCAAGATGGACGGCTACGAAGTCGCGCGGCAATTGCGGCTAGAGCCATGCGGCCGCCGGGTCACGCTCATCGCGCTCACCGGCTGGGGGCAACAACAGGATCGCGATCGAACGGCCGGCGCCGGGTTTGATGCGCACCTGGTCAAGCCGGTTGGCGAGGCCCAATTGTTCAGGGCCTTGGCGCTTGCTGTCGAGGACAAGCGGCGCACCGAGGGCGCGCAAGCCGGCTAGCTTGCCGCGCCCGGTGCGTTCCCTGCCCCGAGAAGCTTGACCAGCGCCGCGTGTTCCACCGGCTTGACGACGTGGTGGTCAAAGCCGGACTCCTGAGAGCGGCGGCGATCCACGTCCTGACCCCAGCCCGTCAGCGCGATGATCACGACATCTTTGCTCCAGGGGCGTTGCCGGATTTGCCGGCACGCCTCGAAGCCGTTCATCTTCGGCAGGCCGATATCCAACAAGATCACATCCGGGCGCCACTGTTCCGCGGCCTCGATCGCGTCAAGCCCATCATGAGCCATGTGGGTCTCATGGCCACACACGTCGAGCAACATGGCGAGAGACTGTGCCGCGTCGACGTTGTCGTCGACAACGAGGATACGGCGTGCAGGTACCTGGGTCGGTTCCAGCGAACTCGGTGCCGGGGAAGCGCCGGCATGGAGAGCGTCCGTCGCAAGCGGTAGCTTTACCGTGATCGCGCTGCCTCTCCCGAGTCCATCGCTCTGTGCCGTGGCCTCGCCGCCGTGCATCTCGACGAGTCGCTTGACCAGGTGTAGGCCGATACCCAACCCGCGCTGCGATCGTTCCAGGGAGCGATCGACCTGGGAGAACATGTCGAAGATGTTCAACAGGCGGTCGCCCGGTATGCCGATTCCGGTGTCGCGCACGCGCACCACCGCGTCGTCTCCAATCCGTTCGGCAGTCACGTCGATGCGTCCGCCCGAGGGCGTATAGCGACATGCGTTGTTCAGGATGTTGCTGAAGACCTGCGCCAACCGAACTGGGTCAGCGTCGAGATACATCGGCTCGGTGGGCACGGTGACGGTCAGCGAATGCCCGAACTCGTCGACCAGCGATCGATTCATGTCCGCGGCTTCTCTGATGAGCGTTCCGACGTCCACGCGGCTTGTGCGAAGTTCCAGCTTGTCGCGGGCGATGCGGCCAACGTCCAGGAGGTCGTCGAGCAGGCGCGTCATCAGCGCGGCCTGGCGGTCGAGGATATCGCGCGCCCATCTCACTTCTTCGACGCCGGGTTGCGGGCTGCGCTTGATCAGATCCACCGCGCTTCGGATAGGCGCCAGCGGGTTGCGCAGCTCGTGAGCCAATGTCATGAGGAATTCGTCTTTACGTCGATCGGCGTCGCGGAGCGCATCGGCCGAGCGCCGGCGCTCGATGAGGTCGGCCGCCTGTCGCGCAACGATGACGAGCAGACGCTGTGCGCGCTCCGATGGCTCGTGAGGATCGCTCCAATAGGTCGAGATCATGCCGAGCAGTTCGCCCGTGCGTGAATAGAGCGGCGTCGACTGGACGGCACGGACGCCGAGACCGAGGAAGACCTTTCGGTCCTCGCTTCCGGTCAAGAAATCGGACGCCTCGACATCGGACACCATCACGCGTTCCCCGGTCGCCAGCGCCCTTCCGCAGATGCGCGATGAATCGAGACTGACGGATTGCCAAAGATCTTTCGCCCGATCGGTGAACCCGCGCGCGTTCAGGAGCTTCAACTCGCGAGTCTCGGGGTCGACGATCTGTATGCTCGCGTGCTGCGATTGCATGATGGCGATTGCCGCCTCGACGATGGTGTCGTAGAGCGACTGCTCATCGCCTTCAGGAATGATCTCGGCGCTGACGCGTTGGAGTAACTGGCTGTCCGCGAGGTCCATCTGCAGTTGATGCTGGCTCTCGCGGAGTTCCGCCTCGGCGTGCTCCCGCGCGCGACTCTGGCGACTGATCGCGCTCGCCGTCCACCACAACAGCACCAATAGCAGTGCGATCTCGGCGAGCGTACGAGACGCAGTGCCGAAAGCCAGGTCGTACCAGCCCGCTTGTTCACCAGCAAGGCGCACCAGCCCGAGCACGACCGGGATGACGATCAGCGCAGGCAAGATGCGCCTGATCAAGACGCCGGCGGGACCCGTGTCCGTGAGGAGGCGCACAGCACCGTGCTCGGGAACGGCGAGCATCAGTCCGAGCGACACCGCCAGGATGAATGTGGAGGTCTGCAGCGCGATGACGGTCGCCGTCGGAATCGAGTACAGAACGTTCGCCCCGTACAGGTACCCGATCAAAGGCAGGAAGGCGATGGCTGCGGTCAGCGACGCGATCAGCGGGACCAGCGATCTCGTTCGTACCCACGTCGTTGGGAAGAGCGACGCGATGATGAAGGCGAATCCGATAATCGTCCACGAGGTGGCGCCGGGTGGACCCATTCGGCCGGGAGACAACACACCCCCGCGTCCCCACTGGCGCTCGAACATCAGCAATGTGTCGATGTGCAGGTCGACGCCGGAGATGTACTGGTACAGCACGGTGCTCCCGATTGCCGCGACGAGGACGCCGCACAGCGCCGCAATTCGACGATGGCCGTATTCGAGCAACAGGATGGCAATGCCGCTGGCCATCGCGGCGATAGTGGCATTGGGCTGAATGGAAATGCCGGCGCCGTTCCAGTCTGTCAGCCGCGGAAGGTCGGCGGCCCACCCGGCGAAAGAGATCACCGCGCCGAGCAGAGGATAGACACCGAGCGCCAGTGAAACGTTGCGCGCCCGTCGAACGGCTGTCTCACGGCGAGCGGACATGTTCAGTGCGTCGATGCTATCCCGCATGACTCCAGGAGTCAGATCCCATGTGAGTGTAGCGTCTCTCGGCGGCGCCGTCAGCGACAGACGAGCTCCAAGCCCGACGCTTACCGCGCGACGGCGAGCAGGCGTTGCAGGTTTTGCGGATTGAAGAAGTCCTTGGGATTGATCATCCGATTTCGGGCTTTGGCGAGCCGTGTCGCCTCGTCGGGCTTATCTCTGACGGCCGCACGCAGGGCGAAAAATTCAGGAGGTAACGGCGTGAACCTGGCCGCGGTGACATTCTCCTGATAGTCAGCTGCGGACGCCTCGTTACGCCGGCTCTCGAAGTCGGCGAGCGCATCGCTCAACGTGCGCGTGCCACCAAGTCCGTCTCGGATGGCGTGAGCCAGCAACTCGACATCTCGGAACCCGTCGCAGATGCCGAGAGCGAGGAAAGGATCCTTGTGGAGCCCGGCGTCTCCGATGAGGGCCCAACCGCTTCCGTACGGCTTGCGGTAGAAGTTCGGCAAGTCAGCGCAGCCGTAGAAACGTTCCACGCGGCGCGCGGCGCGCACGCGCTCTGCAAAGTCCGGGACCAGGTCGACGGTCTTCATGAATTGACGCTCGATGTCGCGGCGAAACCGTTCGAATTCCTCCATGGGTGCGCCGACGAAGATGGCGAAGAGATCGTCCTCGGTCTTGAACGAGAAGATGACGCGGCGCTGCGGACCACGAACGTACAGCTCGAATGGCTCGGTCGCGATGTCGCTCCAGTAGGAAAAGTAGTAGAAGAGAATCGCGGGGACCTGGTTGTACACCGGCGCGCTCACTGCGCGCGCGAGACCAGAGTTGCGGCCGTCGGCGCCGACGATGAGCGGGGCGCGCTCGACGACCGGGAGCCCAGCTTGCGTGCGCGCGTGGATGCCGGCGACGGTCCCGTTCTCGATGATGTACTCGAAGACGTTGAACCCCTGTCGGACTTCGGCACCGCTCTCGGCGGCCGCATCGACAAGGATCTTGTCGAGTGTCGTGCGGCGTGGTCCGTAGCCCCAGGGCAGGCCGTCTTCGACCAGGTTTCGCGCGATCAGCGGGAAATCACCGGCGTCGAAAAGCATGGTCGTGATCGCCGGCGTCCGTTCGGCAACCTTCTCCAGCAGTCCCCAATCTCGCAGGCGCCGCGGTCCGTGCCGATGAATGAAGTGACCGTGAGGGATGTCGGCCGGAAAGCTGACCCGGTCGACCAGCAAGACCCTCACACCCTGCCGTGCGAGGAGCATCGCCAGGGGCGATCCGGCGCAGCGGCCCCCGACGACGATCACATCGTGCATGTCCGAGTCTCCCTACGCGAAGGGACGATATTCGCCAATTGGCGCAGCCGCTTCAAGCTGGTCTGTACGGGCGCCTAACGTCAGCAAAATCAGGCAAAATATGGCATTCCCCGATGAAAAGGATGCTGACGCTGGCGGCCTGCCTCGTCATCAGCCAGGCTGGTGCGGCTGCCGAGCGCGCCCCGTCACCTGCTGATGCCACCGTATTCATTCGCCTTGTCGGCAGCGTCCACGTCGAGCTCGAGGACGCGGGTTCCGGTCGGCAGACTACGGACTTAGACCGCATCGAAATCGGGACTGGCAGCGGGTTCGTGATCTCGCCTCATGGCTACGTCCTCACCAACGAGCACGTCATCAGCAACAGTGAGTTCATCGTCAACGACGGAGTTCGAAAGGGGAGGGTCACCCTGAGGGTGGCGAGGATCGACGTGTGCTTTCCGACCACGGCCTCGAGCGCGCGTGGAGAACTCGCACGATGCTTCGAGGCGTCGGTACACTCGTCGGACGCTGCCCTCGATCTGGCGGTCCTGTACATCACGGCCTCCGACCTGCCCTACGTTGCGATGGGTGATTCCGATGTCGTGCGCAATCGGCAGGCGGTGGAAGCGCTCGGCTACCCCTTCGGCCGGAAGCTCGATATCGGTCGAGTCGCCGCTCCGGACCTCGTGCCCGAGCTCAGCGTCTCATCCAGCACCATCTCGGCCCTGCGCTCCGGCGATGCGGGCGAGCGGCGCGTGCTGCAGATCAACGGCACTGTCAATCCCGGCAACAGTGGTGGGCCGCTGGTTGATCAAAACGGATTTGCGGTGGGTGTCATCCGTGCGCGGGTCACCGGTGACGCAGGGATCGCGTTCGCCATCCCTATCAACCTGGCGAAGGACTTCCTCGAGTCCCGCGGCCTCGAGTCGTTGATGCCTTCTCGTCGCTTCAGGCCCGGACCAGTTCAGGCGTTGGAAGGAAAGGGCATCAGCCTGCGCTTGCCCGAGAGCGTCGCAGATACGTCGCCGTTCCGCTCGCGCGTCGAAAGCGATCCCGGGCCTGCGGGCGTCGCGTTGCGCATCGATCGCGCTTTTACACCGTTTACAACCAGGCAACTGGAGGAATCGCTGCTCGGATCGGAGACGTTCGAGCGCGTGTCGGTCGACACCAATGAAAGTCAGATTGCCACACGCGGAGGCGGCGCTCCTTTGCTTGCCGGTCGCGCCGACGGAACATCAGGGAGAGCTGATATCAGGATGCAGTACGGCGTCCTCGACCTCGGCGCCGAGAAGCTGGTGGCACGGTACGTCGGCTCGGCCGAACAGATTGCGTACAGCGAGAGTGTGTTTCGCGATTCTCTATTGAGCCTGGATGGTCAGCGGCTGACTACAGGGCCCCTGCCACCGGTGGAGAAGCTTGTCTGGTCACTGCCGTCCGCAGCGGTCAGCCAGTTGAATCTGCCGCTGCCCGCCGGGTGGACAATCGAGCCTGCTGCTCCGTCACAGTGCATGGGCCTGCCGCGCGCGACTGTGGCGGCCACCGCCTACCCCGAACGTGATGTCACGGTCGCGCTGCGCGCGGCGGTGTGGGACGCAACGAGCATCGTGCCCGAGAGTGCGGCTTCGGCGTGTTCCTCTCGACGTGGATCGAGCGGGGCGACCTCATACGCGCTGGTCGCGGAATGGCTGGGCGTCTCCTACTCGATCGAAGGCGCCTTCGTTCGGCTCGGACAACGACAGGCCGTGCAGCTCGAAGTGATCGCGCCGGGTCAGAAGGTGCAATTTGCCCGCGCATTGTTGGCCGAATGGTTGAAGAAGGTCGCAGGACCGTAGATCCGGCGGGTCTAAGACCAGCCTCTACCATGTCTCGAGCGCTCTCACAAGTCGAGTGCGCGCATGATTTGAGCCGCGGCGCGCCGGCCGGTCGCAATCGCTCCGTGCACGGTGCCGGTCGCGCCGTCCGTGTCCGTCGCCTCGCCGGCAAAGAATAGCGTCCGACGAATTGGCCGTGCGAGCGCGGCCGACGCAAGCCTGCCGCCCACGACCTGGTAGCTGTAGACACCACGTGCGTACGGATCGTTTTCCCAGTCGTGGGTCCAGGCACCCGTGACCAGTCCGTGAAGGCGGCGTCGTTGCAAACGCAGCTGACGTGCCAGCGCATCGATGGCGCGTTCGAGGATCTCATGTGTGTTGAGGCTCGAGAGCTCGCGTGCACGCGGTCCGCCGCACCAGCCAACGAGAAGCGGTGCGAGGGCTGGATACGTAGTCCACCATGTGGGGAAATCCGTGTCCGTGCCATGGATGAAACTCATCGTCTCGAGTTCCTCGGCGCGATGCTGTTTCGCAAATTCGTCAGAGCTCCAGAAACGGTTTTTGAGCTGCAGCACGACGCGAATCGCCGAACCGCTGGCCAACTTCGAAAGCGCCTCTTGCTTTTGCCGCAGCGCCGGAACGAAGCGAATGGGACCGCTCGAGTCTTTCGATCCCTGCAGGACACCAACCGGCACCGTGATAATCGCGGCGCGGGCGGCAAGGCTCCGTTGTTTGTCCGCGGCAGCGTCTGTAATCGTGGCTGAGACACCGCCGGGCTCCCAACGGACGGCCGTCACAGGCGAGCAAAAGCGAATCCGATCGGCGAACGGCGCGGCGAGCCACTCGATCACACGGTCATAGCCGTCAATGATTCGACCGAGCCGGCGCTCGTGCGTGTCATCGCCGGGGCTGCCGCTTTCGGCCAGAACCCGGGCGCTGATCAGGCGCGGGTCAGCGCCATGGAATCCTTCAACGTACTGTCTTGCGAGGTGTCGATCGGCTGCGAGCCGTCTTCCGCCCGGTTTGTCGTCGAGGAAGTCCTGAAAGCTGCGATCGCGTCTGGCGCGGCCATCGAGACGCCGCATGACGCGATCGAGTCGCTCCCAGAAATCATCCAAGGGGCGCAGCTGTCGCGTTCCGGCGCGGAACCGGCGCCCTCCAATGTCGAGCCTCGTGAGCGATGCCGCCTCCAAAACGTCGTCGAATTCAGCGGCCCGTCCGTGGATGAACTCCGCACCCAACTCAATCGGCAGCGTCCCAGTCTCTCGACGCGTCCAGATCCGGCCACCCGGGCGGTCACGAGCCTCCACCACGATGATGTCGACACCCGCCTCGTGCAACGCGCGCGCGGCAGCGAGCCCGGCTGCACCGGCACCGATGACGAGGACCTCGGCCTTCACGTGATCCGGGGACATTCTCTGGCTCGAAGCACGTTGAGTGCCACGACCTGACGGATGACGCACGAGCAGAGTAAGATTCGCGCGTCATGCAGACTCAGATCGTTCGCGCACTTTCCACCGGCGTGATCGCGGCGGCCGTGAGCGTTTTCACGATCGGGTGTCAGGCACCGAATGGTGAATCGCCAGCTGCGGCCGCAGGCCCGACCGCTGACCCACGCGCCGACGACGCAAAAAACGTGCGGCTCGTCGGCTATCACGATCTGCAGGGACGTGAATCGCTGGTCGTGACCACGCTTTCCGACGCCGCCAATGGCAGTTGGGTGTACGTCGGCCATCACGAGAGCTATTGGGACGGCAAGCCCAAGATGAATCCACTCACGGGCAAGGAGGAGTGGAACGGTACGTCGATCCTGAACGTCGACGATCCGGCGAATCCCAAACTCGTGTGGCACATCCCGAACGATTCGAACAGGAACTCCCGTGGCGTCTCGGTGGTCTACGACTACAAGTTCGATGGATCCGGGCGCGACTATCTCATTCGCAATTCAGAGGTGCTGACAGAGGGCGAGACCGGGAAGGATCTCAAGTATCAAATCTTCGACGTCACGTCGCGCGCGACTGACCCGTCGAAGATCACACTCGTTTCCGAGATCACGGGCACCCCTCCGGGCTCCTGCGGGCCCGGATGCGGTGGCCCGTTCATCATGCGTGCGCACAAAGGCTGGTGGTCGCAGGACACGGGCTACTTCTACGCCGCGTCAGGGGAGCCCGGCTTCCGAAATGTGGTGATCCAGATCTTCGATTTGAAGAATCCGCGATCGCCGAAGTTTGTCGGTCGGGCGTGGTTACCCAGTCAGAAAGAAGGGGAGCCAGGGTACGAAGGTCAGTACGCTCATCACCCCGTCGTCGACGAAGTGAGCAAGCGGCTGTATGTCGGGTATCGCAACTCGGGCTGGACCGCCGAGTTCGACATCGCCGATCCAGCGAAACCGCAACTGGTGTGGTCGCTGGACATGAATCCGCCGCATCGTGGTCCCCACACCGTGTCGCCGATCGTGTACGACAAGGTCCCGAATTTCGGCGCGTCGGCACTGCCGCGCAAGTACGCCTTCGTGGTCGACGAAGCAGGCGGCACCGCGGATATGGCGCCCTGTCCGGGCGGCGTCCGTACCGGCTCGTACATGCTCGACATCACGAACGATGGCAAACCGTTCCCGGTGTCGGTGTGGCAGGTTCCAGTGGGTAACTTCTGTTCGAAGGGCGGCCGGTTCGGCCCGCATCAGTCCGCAGAAACGATCAACGGTCGTATCAACCGCTTCGAAAACAAAATCGCGTGGTTGGCTTACTTCAATGCCGGCATTCGCGTCGTCGATCTCTCCGATCCGTATCACCTGCAGGAGTTGGGCTATTACATTCCGAAGACGAACGAACGCTCCCATCCACTCGACAAGGAACAGCCGGTAGCCATTCAGATCAACGATGTCGACATCGATCACCGTGGACTGGCGTATGCGTCCGACCGCGTAGGCACCGGGCTCTTCATCCTCGAATACGGAGGCCGCGCGAAGTAGAGGCGGATCCGCCGAAGCTTTACACAAAGGCGGAAGACCCGCCTACCCGCCGCTACTTCGATCTGAGATCGATCCCGACCTTCGCAGTCTCTCGCGCAGTCACCGTGACCGACTGACGACGTTCGCCCAACTGTGGGTGGCGGAACAGGATCTCGTGTTGTCCGATAGGCACTCGCGCGTTGGCAATTGGCGTTTCACCGAGTGGCATTCCGTCGATGAAAACCTGGGCCCAGGGCTGTGCGTTGATCGACACAGTGCCGGTCGGCCAATTGGCGCTGATCGATGTCACTTGCCCGGGTGTAACCTGGACGACACGACGCTCCTGGAACCCGAGCGCGTCATTGATGATGTCCAGTTCGTGACGGCCTGTCGGCACCATGATTCGGTCGATGCGGCTGCTGCCGAGGAAGCGGCCGTCCTCGAAGAGTTGCACGTCTGCAGGGGCTTTGATGGTGATCCATCCGGCCGCGCTGCCGGGAGTGGGACGGGGCGCCAGTGGCACGAACAGCGAGGATCCCTTCCCGGCTTCCATGAGTACCTGTTCCGTTGCAGATCCCGCTTCATGCTTGAGGACGACCGTGTGGGGCCCCGGGTCGAGATCGCTGACGCTCACCGGCGTTCGTCCCACATAGCGCCCGTCCACAGTGACCGCCGCCCCCAGTGGCTCTGTCCTGATGCGCAGTTCGGCGCTGGTCGTTGCTGCGGCGCTCGGCAGGGCTGCCATCTCGAGAAACTGCGACGAATCGCTGCCCCCTCGAATCGTGACCGGAATCTTGCGATGCTCGGTCTCTGTGAGCACCTCGACGACATGTTCGCCCGCCGGTAGATCAAGGGTGAGAGGTGTAACGCCTCTTGGCATTCCGTCGATAGTGATGGCGATTCCAGCTGGACGAGTGTCGATTGAGAACCTGCCCATCGCCGGCCCGCGCGACCGGCCAAAGAGGATGACGGCGATGACGACTCCGATCGTCAGGATCGCCGCAGCGGCGAGCCAGAGACGCCGCGTCCAGCCGGCAGGAAGAGGTGCGCCGATGACTCCGAGAGTGCGACGACGTTCCTGATGCACGGTAGCAGTCGGAGTTGGCGCTGGCGCGGATGGTAGTTCCGGCGAGAACTCGTCGGTCGGGTCGCTCGGTGAAGGAGGATGATCGGCCTCCTCTGGTTCTGCCGGCGAGGGGCGCGCAGAGCGACGAGCGAGGAAGGCTCTCAAGGCGTCGATGCGGGTTCCGAGATCGACGTCAGGGAGATCGTCCGACGCCTCGCGCGGTAAATTCGTCTCATCGTCGCCGGCGCCGGGAGTATCGACGTCGAGTGCCAGGCAGCGAGCCATGAAGAGCAGCAGGCTGTCTTGCTCTTCGACGATGTCAGGCTCACCAAACGCCTGATCCATGGCGGCGCGCGCGTCGAGCACCGAGGTGAACGAGCCGACAGGCTCGAGCTGCATCGCTCTCGAGATCCACAGAGAAACTGCTGACGGCACGCGGTCGCTGAACGCCGGTGGGATCGCGTCGAGTTGATCGCTCGAGGTCAGTCGCCGTCCGAGTAGCAGGGCCAGCGCCACCGCACCCACCTGAAGAACATCGGCGCGGGAGTTGACAGTCAGCGTGAACGTTGCCGGGAGCGGCACGCCGAATTCCTCCCAGTAGCGTTGCCGGGAGTAGCGAAGCTGTTCCAGAGCTGAACCAAGGACGGTTTCGACGACGACGAGCCGGCCATCGGGGGTGACCATGATCCGGTCGGGTCCGATGGCACCGTGGACCGAGTCCGGCATCTGCTCCCGCCATGCCGATGCCGCATGGACGAGCTGGCGAATCAGCCGGGTCGCAGCCGGCAGGTCCATCGTGACTGATCGCTTCTCGGCCGCGACCAGAAGGGTGGAGAGCCGCACGCCTCGCACGTGGTCCGACACGACGAGGAGAGTGCCAGTGGCCTTTTCAATCTCGATCGCTCGAACTCGCGAGAAGGATTCGTGCCGGAATCCGGCAATCCGGCCGGCTCGTTCCCGCAGTGCCGACTCGAAAGAGGGGACGCCGCCGAGTGCCGCTTTCAACCGGAGGATGTCGAGGCGTTCCCCGCGAATGTCGATGGTCACCCGACGCTCGCCGAAACCGTCAACGAAAGGCTGAGCTGCCTGGGCGAACGGTTCGCCGACCGCTGTTTCCATAACTGTCCTCAGGTCTGGCTCTGCTATTCCCGTACTCTCTCACCGACGTCTCCCAACCCGAACAGTATGACGTCGGCGTGTAGGGGAAAGCCCTGAGCGTGTAATTGCTTCCCGTATACACCTATTTCGTCGCTGCGTCACGCTCTCAATAGAAGTGCTGTCTCACGCGGTGCACGTTTATCGAGGTCCTGTCAGGGTTGACATGCGAGGAGCAAGCTCGTCTGCCGTCCGTCGCAGGGGGCTGGCCGGTAGAACGTGAGGAGTCGGCCACCCGTGATCACACCGATCCAGGCGCACAGTGAAATCGCCGCGATGACCTTCGCTCGTTTCGGTGCATCGAGAGGTGCGTTTGGGCCGAATATGCGACGGTAGGACGTAAGGTAGAAGGTCGCCGCATTGAGCCCTCCGATCGTCATGAACAGCAGCTTGAAGTGAAAAGATGGGTTGTAGATGTATTGATCAGGCTCGGTGAAGATGAACAGCGTCCCTGTGAGGATGTTGATCGCGAAGCCGGCCAGACCCCACGGAATGAAGCGGTGCACTGCTACGATCGGCACCTTCCGTGCGATGCCCAGCAGTCTCAGATCGAAGGTGCCGATGGCGCCGACCAGCAGACACAAGCCAAGAAAGTGCAGGCTCTCGGCGATCGGCCACGCCCAGGCCGTGCGCATCAGATCGGCGACCGGCGAGTGTTTGTAGATCGTCGTGACGAGCCACACTTGAAAGTCGTGCATGGTCAGTGCAACTGCGTCAGTCGGGTATAGGTGTAAGCCAGCAGACGTCCTGCCGTGATCGCACCCGCCCAGCAAACGAGTGAGGCGATCGCCAGCGTGCGCAGCCGCGGCGGAAGATCGCGATCAGGCGTCGCGGTGATGCCTTCCGCGGCGAACGCGCTCCGGCTGATTCGCAGGAGCAGCACCATCGCGACCGCGATGAGTGTCAGCTTCAGATAGAACACCGGGTTGGTGAGCGCTTTGGTTGGGTAGCCGATCAACAGCAGCACGCCTGATGCGGCGTTCAACCAGAAGCCTGCCCAGAGAAAGGGGAGGAACCGGCGCATTTCGGCGAGAGGGATTCGTGCGGCAACACCGAGAATGCGCAGATCCAACGCCGCGCTCACGCCGACGGCGAACCCCATGCCGATCGCATGAAGCACCAGGATGCCCGGGAACGCGAACATGGACGGAGAGCCGACGATCCACTGACTGAGCGTCGTCGACTCCACCCACGCGAGAAATGGATCCAGGATCAATCTGTAGAAAGAGGATGCGGGTCGGACATTACCGCTGTGTTACGCGGCGAGTATAGAGGGCGGGTCCTGTGCTTCAGGACCCGCCCTTCGTGTTCTAGAAATCGAGCTGCATATTCAGCCGCACGTAGCGCGCTGGCAGAATCGCCGTCGGCGTGAGCCATGCGCCTGTCGGTGAGTAGCCGTTGTTGTACATCGTGACGGCGTCGTTGTTCAGCAGGTTGTAGAGATCGACGCCGAGCTGTGTGCGCGTCGCTCCGAACCGCAGGATCTTTGCGACACGCAAATCGATGTTGTTGACGCGGTCGCCGTACCGCGTGCCGCGGGGGATGAGATTGACGGTCACGTTGCCCGATGAGAGGGGACGCCCGAGCGACGGCTGCGCGACGGCGCTGGTGACGACATAGTCGGCGCGCTGTTCGTCTCCCGGATCGCTCCGCCACGTTCCGCTCACCTGGACGTCGATCTTCGGGACCGTGTACGTCGCAAGCCCGCGGAACGACGTCCGCATGGGCTCGTCAACGCGGCACGAGTAGTTCTGAAGTCCTGACGTTGCCGTCGAGCCCACCGTCGTGGCTACGCGGGTGGTCTGTACCGCGACCGTGTTATCCCAGGAGTACGTCTCCGGCAGAATCGAGCGGATCGCGCAGTTGTCCTGGAAGCGGGCTCCCGTGCTCGTGCCGCCCTGGACTGTCAGACCGTTCCGCAGACGTGCATTGAGGGTAACGTCGATGCCCTGCCAGCGTTCGATCTGCTCGCCGATGTTGGAGGAGAGCTGGTGGTAGATTTCCTCCTGGCCGACTTTGCCGGGCACCAGGTTGTACAGGCCAGACACCGTTCCGCCACCGCCGTCCGGAAGGCGCTGGTCCACTGGAATCGGAATGCTGAACGGCGTGTAGTCGGCCGCCGTTGTTTGCGTGTTGTCGGCGGTGTAGAAGTTGCCGAACCAGCGACGGACGTAACCAACCGTCAAGCCGACACGCGGGACCAACTCCTGCTGCACGGAGA
The DNA here is from genome assembly GCA_035649635.1 of Vicinamibacterales bacterium. Classification (GTDB taxonomy): domain Bacteria; phylum Acidobacteriota; class Vicinamibacteria; order Vicinamibacterales; family UBA2999; genus Gp6-AA40. The sequence goes on from DASRJE010000091.1 coordinate 18,689, forward strand.
CACCCATTTCCCAGTTGTAGGTCCGCTTGCCCCAGCCGTTGAGAAGCTCCGGGTCGAAGACCTTCGTGAAAGTCTCCTTGCCGAAGTTCTGGTTGTCCATGCGTCCGCACTCGCCGTTGGCGTTGACGTTCAGCAGGTCGCAATCCGGGATGAAGTTGCCGTTGTCAGTCCACGTTCGCGTCGTCTGCAGGTTGGTGCGGATGAGAGGATGCTGATCAAGGTCGCTGTTGCTGGCAGTGAGCGCCGTCACGTACTTTCCAATGTTGAACTTGACGGCGGTTCGGCCGTTGCCGAAGAGGTCGTACGCCGCTCCGATGCGCGGCGTGATGTCCTTCCAGTGGATTTCGTCCGTGGTTCCGGCAGCCCAGAACAACGGTGTCGGCATGAGCAGGTAATCGGGGCCTCCAGCGCCCGTGTCGGGGTAGCCGGTCCCGATACCGTCGTAGCGAATACCGCCCTGAAGCGTCAGCCGGTCGCGGGTGTACGTATCCTGCGCGTACAAGGACGTCATCAGGATGTTGCGTTGCAGCTTGACTTGCCCGGGGAAGACACCAGTCTGGGTCAACTGGTTTGGAATGCCGTTGTTGAACCGGTACTGAATGAACGGCGTCGTGTTGAAGTACGCCTGGCTCGGGTGGCTGACGTTGCCTTGATAGCCGAACTTCAGGTTGTGCGAGCCCGGGATATACGAGAGCGCTGCGCGCGTCTGAGCGATCGTGCCGATCTGATGGCGCTCGAATCCCTGCTGCAAGGGCTGGTTGTAACGATAGATCAGGCCAGCAATGCCGGGAATTTGTGGTTGTCCAGGGTAGCCGTTGTTGTTCGGGCAGCCGCCGGCGCACTGCTCGAGGATCGAGATCAGATCGGGGTTGTGCGTGCCATCGATCCGTGGCGCCAGGTTGGCGTACACAGAGAAGTAGTTGCCCCAGCCGGCCTCGGCCAGCAACCGGTTGGTGATGGGTGATGCCCATGTCGCTGTCTGAATGAACCCGGGTGTGTAGAGTCTCAGTCCCTGCGCTTCGGGTGTTCGCGTCGCAGTGCCGCCGCCTTCCTTGTTCTGCCTGTCGTACTGCTGGGAGTGGCTGAAACTCACTTTGTTGCGCGGTGATACCTGCCAGGTGAGTCGCCCGATCGCATTTCGGGTCACGCTGTCCCCGTAGGAGGGACGGTTGGTGTCGAAGTCGACGAGCCATTTGGTGGGATCGCCTGCGTTCCGGTTGAAGAAGATGCCCGGAATCGTGTTCTCGGCGACAACCTCGCGGTACGTCATGTAGAACCACAATTTGTTTTCGATGATGCGGCCGCCACCCATCGGGTTGAAGTCGTAGACTTTCTTGAGCTCCGCGGGCGATCGCAGGCCGGCCGCTCTGAGGTCGTCGGTGTAGTTGCTGCCCTGCATGCCGCCGCTGGCGCCCGATACGAACACCGTACCGCTGAACTGGTTCCCGCCGTCGCGCGGGATGATGTTGAGCATCGCGCCGGCCGTTTCGGCTTCGCCCAGTCCTCCTGATACGGTCAGCACTGTCTCCTGCGAGCCCGCTACGTTCGAAACGGCAGCATTCGAGTTGGCGCCGGCCCATCCGGTGTTGATGCCGTCATGGAGTGTTCTCGAATCGGAGGCACGGGCACCGTGAATGAAGCCCGCCATGCCGCCGCTCCCGCCGGTGATGCCGCCGGCGTCGCCGTTGCTGCTCATGCCCGGCACCAGCGACTGGATCCCAGTGGCGCCGCGCGACGACGGAATCGCTGCGAGCACTTCCTTGTCGATGATGTTCTGCACGCGCGTGCTTTGAACGTCGACGGTCGGCGATTCACCGGTGACCGTCACGGTCTCTTCGAGAGCTCCAACTCGCAGTTCAGCACTGACCGTGGCGACGAAGTCGCCAGTTAGTTCGATGCCCTCGCGCTTTACGGTATTAAAGCCGGGGAGAGTAAACGTCAGGGAGTAAGTGCCGGGACGAAGGTCGACGATGCGATATTGGCCGGTGTCGTCGCTGACGACTGAGCGCGTGCGCTCAATCAGGACGGGACTTGCCGCTTCAACCGTGACACCCGGCAGCACAGCGCCGGAAGTGTCTCGGACCACACCTGTGATGGCGGCCTGCGCGAACGCAGCCGCTGGCAGGAGCAAGAGCAACAACAGGACCGCCACCAACCGGCTCGCGAAGATACGCATCGTGTTCCTCCTCCATTGAGGGTTCCAGGAGAGATCGGGAATGAGATGGCTTCAATGCGTGCGGATATGCGGGGCGCGACTTGAACGACGCGGTATGGCGCCTTACTGACACGA
>DASRJE010000092.1:0-6708 GCA_035649635.1 Vicinamibacterales bacterium
CGATCGGCCTGCTGGTGGACGACGCTATCGTCGTCGTGGAGAACGTCGAGCGTGTGATGGCCGAGGAAGGCCTTACACCGAAGGAGGCCACGCGCAAGTCGATGAGCCAGATCACCGGTGCGCTGGTCGGCATCGCGATGGCGCTGTCCGCGGTGTTCCTGCCGATGGCCTTCTTCGGCGGTTCAACAGGCGTCATCTTCCGGCAGTTCTCGATCACTATCGCGACGGCGATGGCGCTCTCGGTGATCGTCGCGCTGGTCTTCACACCCGCGTTGTGCGCGACGCTCCTGAAACCCGTACAGAAAGGCCAGCACGACCCAAAACGCGGCTTCTTCGGATGGTTCAACCGTTTCTTCGACGCCAGCAGCCGCGGCTACGCGGCGGGCGTGCAGCGGATGCTCGGACAGCGCGGCCGCTACATGCTGGTCTACGGCATCATCATCGCGGCGCTGGCCCTGCTGTTCACCCGTATCCCGACGGGTTTCCTGCCCGACGAGGACCAGGGCGTCATGTTCGTCGAAGTCAAAATGCCGCCGGGCGCCACCAGAGTCAGAACAGAACAGGCGCTCTCCGCTGTTCGCGACTATGTCCTCAACGAGGAGAAGGCCGGCATCAGCTCTATCTTCGAAGTCCACGGATTCAGCTTTGGCGGCCGCGGCCAGAACGCCGGGATCGCCTTCTTCACACTCAAAGACTGGGACGAGCGGCCGGGTGAAAGGAACCACGTGCAGGCGATCGCCAGCCGCATAATCACGCGCTTCGCCAGCTTCAAGGACGCGACAATCTTTGCGTTCCCGCCGCCACCGATCTTCGAGCTGGGCAACGCCACTGGCTTCGACGTCGTGCTACAGGACCAGGCCGGTGTCGGACACGCTCGGCTCATGGACGCGCGCAATCAGCTGCTCGCCCTGGCCGCGCAAAGCCAGGTCCTGACCGCCGTGCGTCCCAACGGCTTGGACGACGAGCCGCAATACCAGATCGACATCGACTGGGAGAAGGCCAGCGCGTTCGGCCTTCCAATTGGCGCGATCAACACCACGTTGTCCACGGCCTGGGGTTCCTCCTACGTCAACCAGTTCATTGATGGCGGCCGCGTCAAACGTGTTTTTGTCCAGGGCGATGCACCGTACCGCATGCGTCCCGAGGACTTCGGGCAATGGCACGTGCGCAACAGCAGCGGCGACACCGCGCCGTTCTCCGCCTTCGCTTCCGGACACTGGACCCACGGGCCGCCGAAGCTGGAGCGCTACAACGGCATGTCCTCGATGGAAATCCTCGGGCAACCGGCGCCCGGCTACAGCACGGGCGAGGCGATGCGGGAGATGGAGCGGCTGATCGCCCAGCTGCCCACCGGCTTCGGTCACGAATGGACCGGTCTGTCCTTTGAGGAGCGGCTGTCAGGCGGGCAAGCACCGGCGTTGTACGGGCTCTCGCTGCTCGTTGTGTTCCTCTGTTTAGCGGCGCTCTACGAGAGCTGGTCGATCCCGTTCTCGGTGATGCTGGTCGTGCCCCTTGGCGTGATTGGCGCCGTGCTCGGCGCGCTGCTGCGCGGATTCGACAACGGCGTGTACTTCCAGGTCGCTCTCGTGACCACGGTCGGCCTGTCGGCGAAGAACGCGATCCTCATCGTCGAGTTCGCGAAGGCGAACGTCGAACAAGGCATGGGGCTGATCGAGGCCTCCGTGCACGCCGCGCAGCAGCGGTTGCGCCCGATCCTAATGACCTCGCTCGCGTTCATGTTCGGCGTCCTGCCCCTGGCGATCTCGAGCGGCGCCGGCTCGGGCGCCCAGAACGCGGTCGGCACTGGGGTCGTAGGCGGCACACTCAGCGCGACCGTGCTCGGCATCTTCTTCGTTCCGGTGTTCTTCGTCGTCGTCCGCACTTTGTTGACGTCGCGTCGACGTGGTGAACTCGCAGGGCCCTCGAGGGCGGAGGCGCACTAATGCTCCCAACGCTCTCACACTCTGTCGCGCGGCTGTCGGGCTATAAAGCACAGCCCTGGCCGCTCCTGCTCGCGCTGACGGCGCTCAATGGCTGCAGTCTCGCGCCGAAGTACACACCACCACAGCTTCCGGTGCCCGCCGAATGGCCCCAAGGAGCGGCGTACGAAACCTCCACGCCGGGCGCTGCGACGGTGTCCCAGATCGGCTGGCGGGAGTTCTATCGCGACGAGCGGTTGCGGACCGTGGTCGATCAGAGCCTGACGAACAACCGCGACTTGCGGATTGCGACGCTCAACATCGAGCGCGCGCGTGCGGTGTACCGTATCCGACGCGCCGATCAGTTCCCCACGATCGAGGCAGTGGCTTCCGGAACCGCGCAGAGGATTCCTGGATCGATCTCGCCGACGGGGGGCGGCTCCACCGTTCGCGACTATCGGGTCGAAGTCGGCTTCTCGTCGTACGAGTTGGACCTGTTCGGCCGCGTGCGCAATCTCAAGGACCAGGCCCTACAGGAGTATCTCGCCGTCGTCGAGACCCAGCGTAGCGCACACATCAGCCTCGTCGCCGAGGTCGCTGCGGTCTGGGTCACGCTGGCCACGGATCGGGCGCTGCTGATGCTCGCTCAGAATACCCTCGAGAGCCGGAGCCGTTCATTCGACCTGACCCAGCGCAGCTACGAGCTTGGTGTTGCGTCGGCGCTCGATCTCGAGCGGGCCGGCAGCAGCGTGGAGAGGGCCCGCGACGACGTCGCGGCGTCCACGAGATTCGTCGCTCAAGACCTGAATGCGCTTCACCTGCTCGTCGGCGCACCCGTGTCCGAGATGCTGCTGCCCGACGCGTCGGTGGACTCGGTCACGGCTCTGACCGATCTGCCGGCCGGCGTGCCGTCATCCGTGCTGCTGCAACGGCCTGATATTCTCGCGGCCGAACGCCGGCTGATCGGCGCGCACGCGAGTATCGGCGCCGCGCGCGCCGCGTTCTTCCCGTCGATTGGCCTGACGGCCGTCGGCGGCACGGCCAGCGACAGCCTGTCGGGGCTGTTCGGCGGCGGTAGCGGAACCTGGACGCTCCTGCCGCAAATCGTCCAGCCGATCTTCACCGCTGGCAGAAACCGGGCACGACTCCGCGTCGCCGAGACCGAGCGCGAGATCATCCTCGCCGAATACGAGAAGGGGATCCAGATCGCGTTTCGCGAAGTGGCCGACGCGCTCGCAGGCCGCGGTACGATCGATGGCCAGCTGGCGTCGCAGCACGCGCTCGTCAGGGCTACGCAAAGGACCTACGACCTGACCGAGGCCCGCTATCGCGCTGGCATCGATAGCTCGCTGAGTCTGCTCGACGCCCAGCGCGAGCTCTACGCTTCGCAGCAGACCCTGATCGTGACGCAGCTCGCACGTGAGACCAACCTTGTGACGCTCTACAAGGTGCTGGGCGGTGGCTGGAAGGCCGGGCCATAAGGAAGGCCCGCCGCCAAGACACCCGCCGTCGACACACGTTGGACGGAATTGATGGCCCCGGTCGTCGAGACTGCCCACGCCTGCTCTCCGTCCAATCTCCGACATGGACTTCTCCTGAACGGTCGCTCGTCCGAACACGCGACGAATTCGATTGTCAATCGTGCTTGGACTGGGTGCGCAAACGTTCACCTGCGTGTCTCCAAGCATCTCGCACACCTTTGTTCGATCCTGGCGCGCCACTGACGCAGCCATCAAGTGGCTCAATGCATTGAATTTCCGCGCACGCGCGCTGCACAGGCAAGCGCGGCGTCCGGATTGCGATCCGACAACGCAGGGGATCATTATGAAAAGTCCACTCTTCGCCGGTGCGAAGCGCATCAAGGCCGTCGCGCTGAAGACAGGCCTGGTCGAGACGACTTCACTGCGCCATCGCCGGCCGCGCATCTTCGCCGCCTTGCTCGCCGTCGTCGGTCTCGTGTTGATCGTAGGCGGCACTCGGCTTCTCATGCTCGGCGGCTCACTCTATTACTTGATTGCTGGCCTCATGTGCGTGTTGAGTGGTGCCCTCTTGTGGCGCGGGCGCAGTTTGGGCTCACTTGTGTACGGAGGCATGCTCCTCGGTACTATCAGCTGGGCGGTGTGGGAAGTGGGCTTCGACGCGTGGGCGCTGATGCCCAGAGTCGCGGTCCCAATGGTAATCGGCCTGTGGTTCCTGACACCGTGGCTGAACCGTGGCCTGGACGCGCGACGTCCGTCGCCGGACACATTTTTCACGCGTCACCCTGCGGCCACTGGAGCGTTGGCGCTCATGATCGCCGTCGGTATCGGCGCATTGCTTCACGCGGCCACGACACCGCCTGTCGATCCGATCCTTCAGGCAGGAACGACGACCACGGTTACATCAGGCGCGCCCTTCGCTGTCGACGAAGCGTCTGCGCGTGGAGACTGGCTCCATTACGGCAATGACCAGGGTGGTTCGAGATTCAGTCCTCTGGACCAGATCAACCGAACCAATGTCGAGAAGTTGCAGGTCGCGTGGACGTACCGCACCGGAGTTCCTCTTGAGGATATGCTCGGCGGTTTCGAAGACACTCCGCTCAAAGTGGGCCGGCTGTTGTATCTGGCGGCCGAAGACAACGACGTCATCGCGCTTGATGCGGAGAGCGGCAAGGAGATCTGGCGCTTCGAAGTCAATCTTCAGAAGGGTGCGCCATTTCTCGCCATGCGAGGCGTCGCCTACTACAAGCAACCTGAGACGAGTGGGGCGTGTGCCGAGCGCATTCTGATGAATACGCAGGACGCACGCCTGATCGCATTGGACGCGCTCACCGGCGCGCCGTGCCAAGGCTTCGGCTCGAATGGTGAAGTCTCACTACTCACCGGGATGGGCGAAGTGACCCCCGGCTATTACTACGTGACGTCGGCGCCGACGATCGTGCGTGGCAGGGTTGTGCTCGGCGGCTGGGTCGCCGACAACCAGTATTGGGGTGAGCCGTCTGGCGTCGTCCGCGCCTTCGACGCCGTCACCGGGTCACTAGCGTGGGCGTGGGACATGGGTCGGCCAGAGCGCCACGGCGAGCCACCGCCGGGGGACAGCTACACGCACTCGACGCCTAATGCGTGGGCGCCAATGAGCGCGGACGAGACGCTCGGACTGGTCTACGTCCCCACTGGCAATGCGACACCAGACTTCTACGGCGGGCAACGCCGGCCGTTCGACGAGGCCTACGCCAGCGCGGTTGTCGCGATCGACGCCCTGACAGGCAAGGTGCGTTGGAAGTTTCAGGCAGTCCATCACGATCTGTGGGACTACGACACTCCCTCGCAGCCGACGCTCGTCGATATTCCTACGGCGCACGGCGTGCAGCACGCGCTCATCCAGCCCACGAAGCAGGGGGAAATATTTCTGCTGGACCGCCAGTTCGGCACGCCCCTGGCCGACGTTCGCGAACTCCCCGCTCCTCAGGGAGCCCTGGTGCCTGGCGAACGCCTCTCGCCCACGCAGCCGTTTTCTGTCGGAATGCCGTCGTTCCGGGGACCCGATCTCAGGGAACAGGATATGTGGGGCATCACGCCGCTGGACCAACTCTGGTGCCGCATCTCGTTCAAAGAGGCCCGATACGACGGACCCTATACGCCACCCGGCTTCACGCCGAGCATTCAGTACCCCGGTCCGGCGGGCGGCGTCGATTGGGGCAGTATCTCCGTCGATCTCGATCGTCATCTCCTCATCGCCAACCACAGCCAGTTTGCGTTCCAGATCCGTTTGCTCGCGCGTGACGAAGCCGACCGCCGCGGAATCAAGCCGTGGAGAGGGTATGGAGACCCCAGTTATTTCGGTGGTGGTACGGCCGCCCAGGCACACACGCCGGTGGCCAGCATCTACGAGGCATTCGTGTCGCCGCTGGGCACTCCGTGTCCGAGGCCGCCATGGGGTTACCTGTCGGCGGTGGATCTGACGACGCACAAGCTCGTGTGGTCGCGCCCCTTCGGGACAGCCCGTGACGTAGGGCCGTTCGGGATTCCAACCATGCTCCCGATCGAGATTGGAACACCGAGCATGGGCGGTCCACTGACGACCCGTGGCGGGCTCACGTTCATTGGCGCCGCCCAAGACAACTATTTCCGTGCATTCGACTCGAGTAGCGGCGAGCTGCTCTGGCAGGTCCGGCTCCCGGCCGCTGGCAATGCCACGCCGATGACCTACACATCGCCCGCAGGCCGTCAAATTGTCATCATCGCCGTTGGCGGAAGTTCCATGTTCCAGACAAAACGAGGCGACTACGTCATTGCCTTCGCGCTGCCGGAATAGCGGGCAGTCGTCCCCGCATCCCATCCGGCACGCCAGCCCCTAGGCCGAAGCGTGATGGCCGTGCACATCGATGGTGATCTGCGTCGACGGTGGCGCCCATCTGACGTGAGCTTCGCAAACTGCTGCCATCTCGCAAACTACTGTCGTCCCGAATAACGCCAAGGCTGCGCTCGCGCAGTGCACAGCACAAGTAAAGCGATCCGACGCCACCGCGTCTTTTCGAGAACCTCCGTCATTTGGTCGCTCTCGACGCGGCTGGAGCGGGTGCGCACGCGGGTGACTGCGCGGCGCTAGCTATTTCATGACGCTGTGATTCCAGCGTTCGTCATTCGTGCGCGACTTGCTCACGCACACAACACCGGTCGCCACAACGCAAACGACACAACTGACCTCTAGCGCTCCGACCGACGGTGCCATGACCGTAAGTCAGTTGCCGCTTGTGAGATGCGCTGCTCAAGGCCGATGCGAGTCAGATGGCGTTCGCCTTGCCTGAGAT
>DASRJE010000093.1:0-8124 GCA_035649635.1 Vicinamibacterales bacterium
GCGACGATGAGGCCGGCCAGCAGGTGTCTGTCGAAGTGCCCGCGAGAAGAAGTGGTCATGGCGGTCGATTTGCGATAATGCCGCTTATCGGAGGTGCGCGTGAGAACTATCTCGATGGTTGCGGCGCTTGTCGCAGCGGCGTTGGGGTGTATCGAGGCACAGTCGCTGAACTACCGTGACCCAAGTATTCCGCGCTCCAAAGACGGGCGGCCGAATCTGTCTGCGCCAGCGCCGCGGCTGAACGGGAAGCCCGACCTCTCCGGCGTGTGGCAGGCCGAGCGCACACCAGTCAGCGAATTTGTCCGCGTCCTGGGTCCAGGGTTACCGGCAATCCAACCCGACTTGAACGACATCACCAAGCACGTGCTCAACGTGCTCTGGGATGTGCCCCCTGCCGAGCAGCCGCTTCGGCCAGAGGCTGCCGCCCTCATGCAGCAGCGGCAGAAGAGCGGCCAGGATTTCCCGACCGCGTACTGCCAGCCAAGCAGTCTCCCTGCCGCGCTGTTGGTGTTGGAGTTCAAAATGATCCAGGCTTCTCGGCAGATCGTGGTTCTGCCGGGCAATGGGGACCCGGCGCGGCAGATCTACATCGACGGGCGCAGCGTGCCCAAAGACCCGGAACCAAGCTGGATGGGATCGTCGGTGGGACGCTGGCAAGGCGAGACCCTGGTGGTCGACACGACCGGTTTCAAAGAGAGCGCCTGGCTGGACGGCTTCGGTCACCCTCGCAGCGAGGCCATGCACATCACCGAGCGCTACCGTCGGCGTGACTTCGGACACATGGACCTGGAACTGACCTTCGACGATCCCAAGTATTACACCCGGCCTTTCGGTTTCAAGACCACACTGACGTTGCTCCCCGACACCGACGTGCTCGAGTACGTCTGCATGGAGAACCAGAGAAGGTATCGCCCTCCTGCACCGTAATGCTCTGGCGTCGTCACGGTTCCGACCGATCCGTCGCAGATCAACCGCACATAGTAGGATCTCGGTCCGTCGTGATGGCCGGCGGCACCTCGCTCCGTATCTCGCAGGCTCGTAAGGCCGTCGCGGGTGGCTGGGTCGGTTCAGCACTCGAGTACTACGACTTCTTCATCTACGCCACCGCCGCGTCGCTCGTCTTCCCGCAGATCTTCTTCCCCTCCGACAATCCGGCCGTCGCGATCGTGGCGTCGCTGGCGACGTATGGGGTCGGCTACATCGCCAGGCCGATCGGCGCTTTCGTGCTCGGTTACTGGGGGGACACGCATGGACGAAAGCACGTACTGGTCACCTGCATGATTCTGATGGGCGTCTCCACCATGGCCGTCGGGCTGCTCCCAACCTACGAGCAGGCCGGCGTGCTCGCGCCGATCTTGCTGGTGCTGCTGCGCCTCGTTCAAGGATTCGCGGTCGCCGGCGAGATCTCCGGCTCGAGCTCGATGATTCTCGAGCACGCGCCGTTCGGCCATCGCGGCCTCTATTCGAGTTTCACCCTTCAAGGTGTGCAGGCTGGGCAGATTCTCGCGGCCGCGGTCTTCCTGCCGCTGGCGAGTTACATGCCACGCGAGGCGTTCCTGTCGTGGGGATGGCGCGTGCCGTTCCTCTTCAGCGCGGTCGCCGTTGCCGCCGGCTATATCGTTCGTCGTCGCGTGGCCGAAACGCCCGTGTTCGCCGAGCAGCACGCACACGGCACCAGCGTGAGAGCCCCTGTCGTCGAGGCGTTCACCGACAGCTGGGCCGACATGCTGCGCGTCGTCTGCATGGCCCTGATGAACGTGATCCCGGTCGTCACCACGATCTTCGGCGCCGCCTACGCCGTGCAACCGGGCTACGGCATCGGGATGCGCGAAGACGTCTACTTGTGGATTCCGATCCTTGGCAACTGCGTCGCGGTGCTCGTGATCCCGTTCGTGGGTCATCTGTCGGATCGCATCGGCCGCCGCACGCCGCTCGTGGCCGGCTCTGTCACGGCTGGCCTGCTCTCGTTCGTGTATCTCTACGCGATCAGCATCCGACATGTACCCCTGGCAATCGTGGTGTCGCTCCTGATGTGGGGTGTGGTGTACCAGGGCTACAACGCCGTCTTCCCGAGCTTCTATCCGGAGCTGTTCCCTTCACGCATACGAGTCACGGCGATGGCGATCGCACAGAATGTGGGAACCATGCTGACCGCGCTGCTGCCCGCGCTCTTCGCCGCCGTTGCACCGCCAGGCTCGGCGCACATCCCCGCGACCATCGGCACGATCACGTGTGCCGTGACGGTCATCGCAGCGATCGCTGCCTTGAGCGCACGCGAGACATTTCGGATCGCGCTACGCGACCTCGGAGATCCCGGCGCAGTGCCCGTCGACGAGCACGAGTACGAACGGCTTCGAGCCGAGGCCACACGGGTCGAACCTGAGCGTCACGTGAGCGCGACCGGGCGAGTATGACGATCCGCGGTACGACCGAACTCATCGCGCATATCGGGTTTCCCACCGCGTCCTTCACGTCGCCTCTCATCTACAACCCGTATTTCGAGCACACCGGCATCGACGCCGTCGTCGTGCCGATGGGCTGTCATGCCGAGCAGTTCCCCACCGTGCTCGCGGCGGTGTTCACACTCACAAACATCCGCGGGGCACTCATTGCGATGCCGCACAAGGTGACGGCCGCGACACTGCTGCACGAAGCATCGTCAGCAGTGCGTATCGCGGGGTCGTGCAATGCCGTGCGGCGGATGGAGGACGGCCGCCTGCAGGGCGACCTGTTCGACGGTGAAGGCTTCCTCCGGGCGCTGCGTCGTAAGGGATGCCATCCATCCCGAGCGAGCGCGCTCGTCGTCGGCGCCGGAGGCGTGGGCTCAGCGATCGCAGCCTCACTCGCGGCGGCTGGCGTTCGGCGTATCTCATTGTTCGATACTCACCCCGAGCGTGCACGCGCGCTGGCCGATCGCCTCGCGCCACTCTATCCCGAGCTCGCGCTCACGTGGGACTCGAACGATCCGTCCGGCCACGACATCGTGGTCAACGCGACACCGATTGGCACCCACGAGGACGACCCGCTGCCGGTCGATGTCGATCGACTCGAACGTGGCACGTGGGTTGGCGACGTGGTCCTGTCCCCCGAGATCACGCCATTCCTGATGGCGGCACAGACTCGCGGCTGCCGCGTGCAGGTCGGAGCTGACATGCTGTTCGAGCAGATCCCCACCTACCTGGAGTTCTTCGGCTTTCCCAGCACCTCACCTGAGCACCTGAGACTCATCACGCACGGACCACGTTCGAAGGCGTGAGGAACGCGGCATCGGCGAGAGGAGGCACCGCAGCCTCGGTGCTAGAGAATTTCTTTGAGTCGCCGGGGCGGACGCGCGAGGATCGCACGCGCGCCTTTCTCGACGATCGGCCGCTGAATCAGATCGGGGTGCGCCACCATGAGATCGATGATCTCATCGTCCGTGAGATCGCGCTCGGCGAGGCGCAGCGCCTTATAGACTGGCTCCTTGGTACGCAGCAGCTCCCGCGGCGATATGCGCATCTTGCGAAGCAGGTCGAGGAGCTTCTTCTTCGGAATCGGATCGACGTAATAGTCGACAGCGTCGAAGTCGACGCCGCTCGCGACGAGCGCGGCGTGCACTTGCCGGCAGGTCGTGCACGTCGGCTTCTGATAAATGACAATCTTCATCGCTCCGACAGTGTACGCGCGCGTGGCTGCCACGAGGTCTCGTCGCGCGTGCAGTGGTTCCAAACCGGCCTACCTGGGGGCGAGGCGCTTGCGTCTCGCGAGGATCTCCTCGATCTGATAGAGCCGCCCCTTGATCTCTCCATTGTCCGGATCGAGCTCGAGCGCCTGCCTGAGGGTGGCAATCGCGGCTTCGTCGTCGCGGCCGGTCTGGGCGATGGCTTTCGTCACCAGTGTATTCACCGATCTGGGAAAGAACTCCATGTTCAGATCGGCGAGTGGAATCGCCACCTCGGGCCGCGCGTTGGCGAGGCGGCGCGCGACGTTCAGCAGCGTCTCCTCGCCGAAGTCGTACGCGCCGCGCGCGTAGTAACGGCTCCGGAGATCGCGATACTGCTTGACGGCCGCGTCGGCGCCATCTTGCAGGCCGGTGACCAGCAGGATTTCGGCGAGCGGGCGCGGAATCGCCACACCGCGGTGGCAGGTGACGCACGTGACCGCCACCGCTTCACGCGCCGTCTTGCCGGTCGCGGATTGCACGGTCACGTTCAGCATCGCCGTCATCGCAATCATCTCGCGCCCGACGTCGAGCCGCCGCTTGCCAGAAGCGGTGAGCCTCGGCTCAGCGTCGCGGCCGGCGTGGCAATAGTCGCAGGTCACGCCCAGCGCCGCAGACACGGCCTGCATGTCCGGCAACGGCGGCTTGGCGGCCGGGGTCTGCGCCATGGCATTCGCCGCGAGGCCTAACAGCATCGTCGTCACGAGCACGTGTCGGGTCATCGCGGCTATTCTCACATGTTGAGGCGTTTTCAGACCTGCGGCCGCCAAGTCTGGGAGAAGATGGAGCTCTGAAGGTTTGGAGGTCGCTGAAGATGCGAGGAGTGATCGAGATGCGAACAGTTAGGTTCGGAGTGGCTGCCGCGGTCGTTCTCATCACCATGCTGCCGCTCGCGGCGCAACAGCGTGCCGGCGGTCCGGCAGCAGGGCCGGCGATGACTCTGACCGTCACCGGCTTTCCCGATGGCGGTCAGATTCCGGTGAGATTCAGCCAGGCGGCAGAAGGCGCTGCGCCCGGCGAAGGCACCTCTCCTGCGATCGCGTGGACGAACGCGCCGGCGGGGACGCAGTCGTTCGTGCTCCACATGCACGACATGGACGTCGCGCGCAACCGGACGACGGACGACCAGGTGCATTGGCTGGTCTGGAACCTTCCTGCGTCGGCGTCCGGATTGCCGGAAGGTGTGACGAAAGGGTCGCAGCGGTCCGATGGCAGCTACCAGATCAGCGCCACCGGGCCGGTCTATCGCGGCCCAGGTGCTCCAGCGACTGGGCCGATGCATCACTACATGTTCGAGGTTTTCGCGCTCGACACGAAGCTGGACGTGCAGCCGAGCGGCGATGCCTTCGAGACTCGCGCCACTGTGCTCAAGGCGATGCAGGGTCACATTCTCGGAAAGGCGGTGTACGGCGGGTTGTTCAAGCGGCCGCAATAGGCGAAGTCGCTTACAGTGCCGCCGCGACGGCTTCGGCAACTTTCTGGACGAGCGGCGTTAGCAGGTCTTCGCCGTCGACCTTTGCCTTTGCGCGCTCGGTCTTGGGACCGAGCGTAGTACCACCGGACACTGGCGAGAGCCGGTACTCGATCCGCATCTCGTCCTTCGCCTTCGTGGAGGAGGCAACCTCGGAGGCCGTCTGTGTGGCGGCGACGGCCGCCCCACGCGCAAGCGCGCCCCCGACTCCGCCGCCCGGGAGGCTCCACGCCGCAGTCGTGCCGGCCTGTCCGACGACCCTGCCGAGCAGCCCACCGCCGCTGCCACGCTTGCGTGTCAGCGCGGCCGTCAGAACGCGTCCGCAATTCTTCTGCCTGGCTTCTTCGATCGACTGCGACGGAAGGCGTGCCTCGATCAACACCGACTGCATCGACGGTCCGGTGAGGAAGCTCCTCAAGAGCTCGCGCACGGCGGAGGCCACCTGGGTGGCGTCGCCTTCGACACCCTGGACACTCGGCAGCACGATCGCTACGCAAACCGGCGCCGGCGCGCCAGTCTGGGCGGTGGTCTCCGGTGCGGCGGCGAATGACGCACTGGCGATCGCCACGAGGACGATAACGGGCGTCCAGTGCCGAACCATATCTCCCTCCCTCTCGCGATGAGTCCGCTCAGAGCCGGGACTGACCCCTGGCGCGAGCATCGGACGCGCATACTGTAACAGCCTACGGCGCACCGCTCATCGGCCTCAGTTCCCAGTCGAACGTGTAGACGAGTTTTCCGCTGTTCTCGGCGGCGTTGCGCTCCAACGCCGCCTGCGCTTCCTTCAGCTTCTGCTGAATTTCCGGCGTGATGAAGCCACCCACGCCAGGGGCATTCTTGAGGATCGACAACGCTTGTCCGGGCGACACTGGCACGTTGTCCGTGATGCGGGCGGCATCGAGCGTCTGCGGTCCTTTGAAGACGGCCGTGCGTCCATCGTGACTGTTGGACTGATACACGACCATCGCCAGCCACACCGATTCGAACGGCTCCTTGGTCACCCTGGGCGGATTGCCGGGGCACGTCACCGTCATCCTGGCGTTTGGATCGAACGCTGACACGCGCAGGCTGTGGAAATCACCACCATCGAGTCCGACGACGTTCAAATAGCCCCAGGCCAGACGGATGGGGTCGAGGGGCTGATCGACGAAGGCGGGAATAGCGACCACGGCCTGCCCCGCAACCGAACAGTCGCCCCGTGTTCCGGAGACGGTCCATGTCACGGACGTCGGCAGCAGATCGTACTGAACATCGCCTTGCATGTCTTGCACCGTCCGCGGCCTGAAGCGCAGCCTCGCGCGGCTCGACACGTAGGTCAGATTTTGCCGTCCATCACGCATGCGCAAGGTGCTCTGCGCGGAACCCTCGATGAACTCGCAGCCGACGTCCTCGACAAGGACGCGCGGCTTCGGCTTCCCGGGATCGATCCGTTGCCGCGGATGGCTGTCGCTGACGATGAGCACGAGCTCGGTGACGTTCTCCAGCGGCGACTCGCGACAGAGCTCCACCTGTTCCCGCCTCGACCAGTCCTCGGGCTCCTTCCAATCGGCGCCGATTTGCTTGATCGCCCACACATGCGCGTCGGGTAGGTCCTTATAGAAGTTCTGGAACGTCACCTTCTTCACCCTGGGGCCCGACCACTTGAACCGATAGTATCGAGCCGAGAGATTCACCACAGGGTCGGTCAGCTCGAACCGGCCCAGATCGGACGGCATGTCCTTGACCGGCTCCGGGCGTAGCGCGGTCGGAAACGTATCGTCACGAGTCTTGTACTGCCCGCGAACCGGATCCTGGTTCCAATTGCGCACGGTGAATAGCGGGAAGTGATCGACAAGCGGGATGGCGCGATCGACGGCGTCGATGCCCTGAGCTCCGCGCGGCGACGCCTGCTGCCACACCTGCTTGACGATGCCATCACCCAGGTCGAGCGAGGCGGAATAGAAGAAGATGAAACCTGAATAGTCGTTGCCAGTGCGGTGCAGCTGTTGGTGCAGGTGGTTGAACAGCGGCGGCCTCGGACCCGTCGGGACTCCTGGCGGAGTCGGCTCCCGGCGATCGATCAGGCGATACTCCCAGGCGGGCCTGATCTTCAAGGCTTTCATCACCTTGTACGCGACGTAGGTCGCCGTGCTCTCCATCATCCATGGCTCGGCGCCGATGCCCCTTTCACCGGTGTCGTAGGCGAGCTGTGAGGCGTGCGTCAGTTCGTGCGCGATCGTGTCGAGCGTGTCGTTGTCGCCCTTCGTCTTGTCCAGCAGCAAGTAGGCCGACGCTTGTTGTGCCTGCGGTGTCTCGGGATCGACCTTCGTCCACCCGGCGTTCGAACCCAGCGAGCAGTCCTGACACGGGCCCAGGCGCGGGTCGAGGTCGGCGCCGTTGACGAAATACAGGTCGACCGTGCTGTCCGGGTTGACCTCCACGCTGTTGAAGAAGCCCACCGCATGGCCTGGCTGGTCCCTCAGCGGGTAGGTAAAGAACGGCGGAAACTCTCGCCACACCCTGCCGGCCAGGTCGGCATAGCGCTGGAGCTCCGGCTCGGTGCCCTGGACCCATACGCTGAGATTTGTGCCCGGCACGGCCCGATGCTTCCACTCGGGCGCAGGCGACGCGTTCTGCGTCTTCAGGACCTCGGCGCGCGGCCGGTTGACGATGCTCCGCGGGTCGTTCGGCCGCACGCGAAATGGCTCGAGGCTAGCGAGCAGTTCCCGACTTAGTGTCTTCTCCTTCTCGTCCACCTCCTGGAGAAGCGGCCCCATGGCCTCCCAATCGACGACACGCGTGCGAAAGGATGGCTGCAGCCGCGGGTCGTCGAATAGCGCATACGCGCGCTGCAACAGCGACTCTTCGTAGGTGATCTCGCCCGCGGCAAGCGCTTCGGCTATGAGCGACTCACTGCTGCGGATCGGCCGGTCGTCATCAGGCGCGGTGGCTGCCGGAGCGGCAGTGTGAGAAG
>DASRJE010000094.1:0-2184 GCA_035649635.1 Vicinamibacterales bacterium
CAAGGAAGCGGTGCACGAGGTGGTCTCGAAGAAGGGAAGCGCCAGCCTGAACAAGGCGGACGTGAAGGAGACCGTCGAAAAAGCGGTGAAGGAAGCCGTTCGTGAACGCGTCCAGGAAATGCTGAACGAATCGGCGGAGCCATAGTGCCTGCGCCGTCGAGAGGAAGCGGACGGGCATCTGTCCTTTCGACCGGTACGTCGTGGCGGAGTGTGCCCGAAGCGATCGCGTCTGTGCTGTTGTGAACACGCTCCCCTTCCACCCACGTGTCTGTGCGATTGGGGACACGTGAATGGGACGCACCTCGCCTACCATCGTCATGTCGGCCGCCCGCCTGTAACGGACCTCCGAATCGTCAACCCAAAGAAGGAAGGCTCAGATGAAAAGCATCGTCATCGCCTTGGCGATGAGTCTGGGCGTGGTGTCTTTCGCGATCGTCGTGTCAGCCGACACGCTGATCATGAGAGACGGCACGCGCGCCCAGGGCATCGTGACGGGCATTGCGGGACGGACGATCACGTTTCGGCACGCCGACGGCGCGTCCCGCCGGTATCCGACCAGTCAGGTCGCGTCGTTGGAATTCTTTTCCGCTGACCGCGCGAACCCGCGCGCGGCGAGCGACCGCAGCCTCGAAGCGCCGGCCGGTACCGAACTGGTGGTACGAACGGTGGAAACGATCGACTCGCGAAACTCCAGCCCGGATCAATTCTTCTCGGCCATCGTCGAGCGCGAGGTCTCGGACACGTCCGGCCGCCTGATCATCCCTGAGGGAGCCAACGCTCAACTGGTGATCCGTCACGTCTCGACTGGAGGTGCGACCGGCAGTCCTGAAATGGTGCTGGACGTCCATTCGATCACCGTTGCTGGCCGGCGCTATCTGGTCAGCACAGCGGACCTCACGGAAGACGGCGATAGAGGAATCGGTACGAACAAGCACACGGCCGCAACGGTCGGTGGCAGCGCCGCCGTCGGAACGATCTTCTGGGCAATTGCTGGTGGCGGCAAGGGCGCGGCCATCGCCGGCCACGACGTCAAGGTGTCCCCGGAAACCGTCCTCAGGTTCCGACTGGGCAAGCCGGTCACTCTGCGGGCCGAACAGTAGATGCGATCGAAATCGCATCTCTTCTCACACGCACGTCAATAGGAGAGCACACATGAGATCAATATTCCGAACGGCCACCGTCGTCTGCGTGACGTTGGCCGTCAGCACAGTCGCGCACGCACAAACGCAGAAGAACCTCGAGGATGAGATCAGCCAGTCCGACAAAGCCGCGCGAGTCTTTGGCGAGATTATGGCCACGCCAGACAAAGGCATTCCCAAGGACCTCCTGGAGAAGGCTGAATGTGTCGCCGTCTTCCCCTCGGTCCTGAAAGCCGGGTTCATCGTCGGCGGGCGCGGGGGGCGCGGCGTCGCCAGCTGCCGCACACCGGGCGGGTGGAGCGCTCCGGCCTATTTCAGCCTGGGCGGAGCCAGCTTCGGTCTCCAGATCGGCGCGCAGTCCACTGACTTCGTGATGTTGTTCATGAACAAAGAGGGATTGAACAGTCTGCTGTCAGACGAGTTCACACTGGGCGCGGACGCATCAGTGGCCGCCGGACCGGTCGGCCGGCAGTCGGGGGCGGCAACCGATCTGAAGCTGAACGCGCAGATCCTCTCCTACTCGCGCAGCAGGGGCCTGTTTGCAGGTTTGGAGCTCAAGGGCGTGGTGATCAAGGCGGACAAGGATGACATGCGCGACGTCTACGGCGAGGGCGTCACGGCCAAACAGGTCTTGAAGGAAAACAAGGTTTCTGCACCAATCGCGGTGCGCGCATTCCCAAACGCGCTGGGACGTTATTCGTCGCGCAACGCCACCGAGTAGCTGGTTCACGAAGCTGGTCGCTGTCGCCCCCCTGCGACAGTGATCATGGTCCTCCTGAAACGTAGACGCATCACTTCAGTTGGACGATCCGGGAGTCGTGAGCCGCCCTGCCGATCGCGCCACGCTGGCCTTCAGACAGATGCACGCCGCGTTCGCCAACTGTCGTGTCATACGGCCTTTCCGCGATGCGCTCCGCCGCCTCCGCCGGTTCTGCGGCAGGTTCGACCTCACCGCGTTCGCCGCGCGCCACGAGGCGTGCGAACTCCTCGGCGACGAGCGGCCGCGACAGATAGTCGCCCTGTCCCTCATCACAGCCCATGGCCC
>DASRJE010000095.1:0-2906 GCA_035649635.1 Vicinamibacterales bacterium
GTGTTCCATCCCCCTTGTGTTGAACGTCGGCCGCAAGCGGCAGTCCTTACCGAGTCGATTTGCTCCGTAGTTGTTCCACAGTCGGAGCAAACATCGCATCCATGTCGCTCACGGGCTCGAAGGTGACTCGCGCTACGTGGCTGTAGTGTCTCGCAGGTCCTTGTAACACTTACTCGACCGTCCGTCTCCTGACGCTCCGTCTTCGGCCGTCCGTTTCCTGACGATCCGTCTTCGGCCGTGAAAGCTTAAGTACCGGGTCTTCCGGAACATTTCAACGGTGGCATTTCGTCTGCACCCGCAATTGACAGTACGAAATCCAGATGCGGCGGTGTCGACGTTGTCCCATCGTCGCCCTGATGACAGCCATTGGTGCTTTTCTTGCAGAGACTGCGACGTTTGAGGAGCACGGCTAGGTTGAAAATGCGTGGCTTCGCGGTGTGGTTGGTAGTGCCGGTGAGCGTGATCCTGGTCGTGGGCGCGGAGGCGGCCGGGCTCTCGGGGCGTGACGGGCGGCTCGTGGCCGGCGGCGACCGCATCGCCGAGGCTACGACCCTTCGCACACCGCCGGGGCACCTCACGCGACCGGACGGTCGCGAGGAGACGCTGGCGGCGTTGCGCTTCCGATGGCCGGTGTACGGCCCGATCAGCTCCGAATTCGGCGCGCCGCGCGCATCCCGGACGGGATTTCACGCCGGCGTAGACATCGGCGCCAGCCGGGGCACATTTGTTCGCGCGTCAGCAGGCGGCACCGTGGCCTTCGTCGGATGGCGTAGCGGCTACGGCAGGACGATCGTCCTCGATCACGGTCATCAGATCAGCACCCTCTATGGACATCTCGCGAAGTCAGACGTGGTCCGAGGGCAGACGGTCGAGGAGGGTGCCGGGATCGGCCTGATCGGCGCGACGGGGCTCGCGTCGGGGCCGCACCTGCACTATGAGGTTCTGGTGAACGGTCGGCCCGTCAACCCTCGGCTTGTATTCGCTAGGCCACAGGACGTTGACGGTCGATCCCGGGTCGCGGCGCGCGGGCAGCCAGAAGTGAACGAGGAGACGCAACGGCTCGGCGGCGAACGCGTGAGGGTCGAATTCCGAAGACCTGAGGATCTCGAACCTGTTTTGGCCACCCTCTCACGGGAGGGGACCAAGGCGACGATTGTGGCCTCGACGCCAGCCCTCGGTCATCTCCGCGACTGGGTGGCGGCCCTAGCTCTCAAGAATCGGTTACCCACGGTCGGATTCAGCAGGTCCTTTGCCGAGGCCGGTCTCCTCATGCCCTACGGCATGCCGTCGGACCTGAATCGGCGTGTCGCCGACTACGTAGACAAAATCCTCAACGGCGAAAGACCGGCGGAGCAGTCGGTGAAGACAGAGCTCGTCATCAGTCTCAACATCGCGAAGGCGCTCGGACTGACGATCCCGCCGTCGTTGCTCGCGGGCGGATGAGGTCAGCCCACAGCGGGATTCAGCCGCTCCTTTGCCGCATTCGCCGCGCTCGAGCTGGAGACAGCGCCCGGGTGGGAAGACAGTTGGCCAACTCTGCAATTAGTCGCCAGTATGGCCGGAGCTGGCATGATACCCCAGCCATTTGTTATCAATTCCTGCGGAGAGCCATTCAGACGCGGCGATTTTCGCTGCGACGCGATAGGAATCACCTTCTCGAATGAAGACGACGGCATCGCCTTCGTGAACCGATCCAAAAGCGTCTACGACGTTGCGATGTCCGACGACGACCGTCAGCGTGCCGGGTGACCAGTTCCTGGAGTCCAGCAAAATATTCTGGAACGCAGTCTCCATTCTTTCGGTCGTATGTTCCGCGCGCGGATAGATTAAGCCGAGATCTAATTCAGGATTACGACCAGTCATTAACTGGGCGCTCTCAATACATCGGCAATAGGGACTCGCCAGGACCTTGTTGATTCTTAATGAGAGCTTGTCGAGCTGGGCGCCGACGCTTTTCGCCAATTCACGCCCGAACGGATGCAATTCTCTCTGCCATGAACAATCAGCAAAATCGTCTAACGTCAGCCGCCCATGGAACCACGACCTCATATCGTTGCGGCTCGGGTCAAGCTGAGTTGGAAAGTGACGAAAATAGATCAGGGCGGACTGCGTCCTCATCGTATCCAACAGATCACGCCCACTGAGAAACTGAACTTCCTTCGGCTTGAGGACACGCACGGAATATTGCGAAGCGGCGCCGTGGCGGGCCAGGCCAAATCCAACCAGGAAGGAAAGCACTCCGCTAAGGGCTAACGCCAACGTAGCCGACCGATAAGACCCGGTCTGGTATTGGGTGGAGAGCCATCGTCCGAAGTTGGGCAGGCTCAGACAGTTACGAGAAAACAGTGATGGATAGCCTCGCGCAATCACGAACAGCGCTAACGGCGCGACATAGTTTCCACCGCGCTCGATGAATTCCCACACGTAATCGCCCGACAGCGGATACAGGCTCTCGATCGCAATTTTCCAGCCGAACGCAAGCAGGAAAATGCGTGAGGCGGGATAACACAGCACCGTACACATTAGACCTACATCTAGAAGACCCGACATCCGGAGCAGGTATTGGGCAGGATCGTGCGCGCCAACCATCGCAGCGACACGCTCCATATGATGCGCCAGCAGAGCCTTCCGCTGCCCAAATGCCAGCCCAGCATGACCGAGTAAGAAGAGTGCCGTGGTGATCTGTAGCACTCTGGAAACCACGGCGACTTTTCTCTCTGAATCGAGGCGTGGGAAGCTTGGCTTGAACCACTGTCTGTTGGTGAACCCGGCGGAGAGATAAAGAGCCAGTACAGCCAGCGCGACACCAAAGTTACCGGCGCGATCAAACAGCTCCCACCACCCAAGCCCAGTGAGTGGACGCAAGAAGGCGGTCCACGTTCCCCAGAACGCCGCGTACGCAAAGA
>DASRJE010000096.1:0-5958 GCA_035649635.1 Vicinamibacterales bacterium
GAAAGCAACTTTCGCGCCCGCCCGGGCAGTCAAGAACTTGCTCGCAGGTCAGCGATATCCTGCGTCCGGCCCGCGAAACGGGCTCGACCCGGTTACGAGTTTCTGGTGTGCGTTAGCAAGAAAGAAATCGACGCTCGCCCCTTCGGGCGAGCGTCAGCTAAGGGGGGCGTCAGTTCGCGAAGCAGTAGAAGTATCCGTTTCCGCCCGTGGCGATGAGATTCTGCTGCGAGCAGCCTTTCGAGCTGTGCGCGGCGTTCCAGGAGTTCGGCGACGCACCGCCGCCCTGTTTGTTGTGATGGCCGACCATCGCCCCGCCGCTCGACTCGGCGCTGGTCCAGTTACCGCACGGCGCCTCACCGGTCTGCAGGGTTCCGTCCGCCTGCGAGCCTGTGAGGATGTCGTGCTGGTTACCCGCGACCGGCGCACCTTTTTCCGTGAGCGAATTTTCGCCGCCGAGATTGTTGGCATCGGAATGGAGATCGGCCACCGATTTGGCGACCACCACGCCCTTCACATTCATCCACGGCCCCTTGCCGATGCGATCGCGCGCGTTCACCGCCGGCTGCCCGGCCGCGGCTGCGGCGCTCAGATACGCGCGCCACGTGCGGTTGCCCGCTCCGGCTGCCGCGGCGAGCGTTTGACAGTGCTTGTCGGCGCCGGCGAGTCCACCGAGATTTGCCCCATTGCCAGGTCCGGCGCTCGTGATGAAGAACGTCATCTGATTCTGCTGCGCAGAGACGGCCAGCGATGCGACGACCGCAACCACCGCGATCCCGACCGCGCCTGCAATCCACTTCGTCATGAGAAGCTCCTGTGTGAAACGCCGGCGATCATACGCGACGTATGCCGGTTGGACGCAAGACGACGAAGGTGGGTTTGAGCGCGGCCGATCTATTCCGCCCGCAGTGCCTGGATGGGATCAATCGCAATGGCTCGGCGGGCGGGAAGATAGCTGGCCATAACGCCTGCGACGATGAGCAGCGCCGAAACAGCGGCGTACGTGACTGGGTCGAGCGCGGTGACGCCAAACAACAGCGACGACATCAGACGGGTGAGTCCGGCCGCCGCGACCAGCCCGATCGCGGCTCCGATCCCAGCGAGCCACAGACCATGGCGCACAAACATGCCCAATAGTCCCGCCGGCTGTGCCCCCAATGCGGTTCGGATGCCGATCTCTCGAATCCTCTGCGACACCACAAACGCGATCACGCCGTAAATCCCGACGATGCCGATCGCGAGACCCATCCCTCCAGCGATCGCCAGCATCACGAGCGTGAACGACGTCCGTGCCATGGACTGGTCGTAGAGCGCCTCGAGCGTGGTGATGAGGAACACCGGCTGCCTGCCGTTCACGGACCAGATGGCTTGCTGCGCCTCGGCCAACAGGCCCTCCGTTCCCGTTCGGTTGGAACGGATCGCGAACATGCCGGACACAACGGCGGATCCGTTCTCGCCGCCCCAGATGTATCGATCCATCAGGGCCGGCCAGTAGGCGAACTCTGGTGGCTTCACGTGCACGCCGTCGTCGTACACGTTTTCGACAACGCCGACGATTTCGCGCCAGGGATCGGCAGGGCCGACTTCGCGAATCCGCTTGCCCAGCGCGGCACCGGGATCACCCCACCACTCGCGCGCGAGATTCTCCGACACGATGGCAACGCGATGCTTGTCGTACAGGTCGGTCCAACTGAAGTCGCGTCCCGCAACGACTCGTGTTCCCATCGTCGTGAAGTATCCCGGTGCAATCCTGCGGATTTGCCGGAGGGGCGGAACGCGGCCGCTTGCGAACGTCTTGTCCTCGGCATCGATCGGATTGAGGTTGCTGCCCAGAAACGATTCGAGCGGCGCGCGAGACGCGAATCCCACCGACGTGACACCGGGGATGGCGGCGAGCGTGTCGAGAATCTCGTGCTGCATCCGCATCACGCGCTCGGGCTCCTTGGCAATGGCCATCGGGATCATGGAATGCAGGATCTGGATCTCTTCAGGGTGCGTGAATCCCGGCTGCACGCTGCGCAAGTGCTGAAACGTGCGGATCATCAAGCCGGAGCCGATCAACAGCACGAGCGCGAGCGCCACCTGCACCACCGCCAGGATGTGACGCGTGCGATGGCGCTCGCGACCATCGCTGAACGTTCTGCCGACACTCCGCAGCGCCGTCGCGACACGCGGCCTGGCGTACTTCAGGATGGGCACGACACCGAACAGCGCACCGGAGAGCACAGACACACCGACGGCGAACGCCAGCGCGAGCGGATCGATGCCGATCTCGTGCAGCCGCGGCAACGTGTCCGGCCCCTTCGCGACCAGGAGCTGCAACGCCGCATACGCCAGACCGATGCCGAGCGCGCCGCCCAGCACGCCAAGCGTGATGCTTTCGACGAGCATCTCTCTGGCGATGCGTCGCCAGCCGGCGCCCAGCGCGGCGCGGGTCGCGATTTCCTGCTGGCGGGACTCGGCGCGTACGAGCAGCAGATTGGCTACGTTCGCGCAGGCGATGAGAAGCACCAGTCCCAGCGTCCCCATCACCACCCACAGCGCCGTGCCGATGTCTCCGATGACGTCCTGCTTCAGCGGCTGGAGCCTAGGCGCGAGGCGAGCGTTCTCGAATACCGTGCGATCGATTCCTGGATTGGGAGGCCACGCCTTCAACCAGATTCCCAGCATCCGTGCCACATCAGTGTTGGCTTGCTCGATGGTGACGCCGGACTTCAGCCGGGCGATACCTTGGAAGCCGAAACCTCCCAGGAACTGTGCGCTCCGTTCGAACCGCTGGGGAAGGATCAGCTCGGGATCGCGCTGAAAACGGAATGCATCCGGCATGACGCCGATCACCGTGTGCGGCGTCGAATTGATCGTCAGCGTCCGTCCGACGATGGACGTGTCGCCGCCGAAGCGGCGCTGCCAGTAGCCGTACGTGAGCAACACCGTCTCAGGCGATTTTGGCGTGTCGTCGGTCTGAGAGAACCAGCGGCCCAGCAGAGGCTTGACGCCCACGGCGTCCAGGACGCCGTAGGTGACGAAGAGCGCCCGCGGCATCTCGGGTTCGGCAACCCCGGTAACAGTTGCGCCGCTCGCCGACCACAATCCGAACTGCTCGAAGCTCCGATTCTCCTCGCGGTACGTGAAGTACATCGATGAAGAACCGCCGAACTCGGGGGCACTGGGGAGTCCTGGCGCCGTGTGCCTGACGCTGACCAGGGCCTCAGCCTGGGGATACGCGAGCGGCCTGATCAAGATGCTGTCGATGACGCCGAAGGTGGCGGTGTTCGCGCCAATCCCGAGCGCCAGCGTCAGGATGACGGCAGCCGTGAAGCCGGGAGCCTTTCGCATGCGCCGGAGCGCGTGCCGCGTGTCGCACACGAGCGTCTCGATGAACGGGAGTCCTCTCTGGTCGCGATACGTTTCCTTGATGGCTTGGACGTTGCCGAACTTCAGCAGCGCCTGTCGCCGGGCTTCGATGGGCGAGAGGCCAGCTCGAAGATTCTCGGCCGTCTGCATGGCGATGTGCTGTTCGAACTCGGCCTGCAGGAGTGCGTCATCCCGCGCGGAGGTCATCCACGAGGTCAACCGCCGGAACAGCCGCTTCAGCGTCTTCACTTCAGATCCTGAGCCTTCACAGCGAAGAATCGCTCGATGATCGCCGTCGTCTGTTCCCAGCTCCGGGCTTCTTCCTGCAATTGCTTACGGCCTTGCCGAGTCAACCGATAGAAGCGCGCCTTCCGGTTGTTTTCGGACGCGCCCCATTCGGACGCGATCGACCCTTCCTGCTCCAGCTTGAGCAGCACCGGGTAGAGCGTTCCCTGGTTGACGGTCAGGAGATCGCCGCTGATCTGCTCGATCCGGCGGGCGATCCCGTAGCCATGCAACGGACCAAGTACATCCAGGGTCTTGAGCACCATCAGCGCGAGCGTGCCCTGTCGAACGTCGGTGTCCTTCATGCTCTTTGGGGATCCAACAGGAAGCATGTCACGCTTCCTTTGGGAAAGCAACAGGTCGTTTCGGCGTGACGGTCTAGAATCACGTTAATGTGACGAGCACGGCCTACTCCGATCTCGCGATCATGCTGAGCGGCGGCGGTGCGCGCGCCGCCTACCAGGTTGGCGTCTTTCGCCTGTTGGCGCGCGAGTTTCCCGACGTGGTGCCGGGCATTCTCACCGGCGTGTCCGCGGGCGGGATCAATGCGGCCTATCTCGCCGCCCGCCAGGCGCCGTTCCCCGACAAGATCGAAAGCCTGGCCCAGCTGTGGACTGGTCTCCGGATCGACGACGTCTTCAGGGTCGACGTGCGCGATCTGGCCTCCCGCACGTTGCGTTGGGGTGGTCGGCTGTTGTCTGGCGGCAAGCACCCTCTGCCGCCGGCGCGAAGCATGGTCGATACCGAACCTTTGCGTCAGCTCCTTGGGCGCATGCTCGAAGGCGACGGGAACGAGATCCCCGGAATCGCCAGGAGTCTCCAGGCGGGGTGGCTTCGCGCGATCGCGCTGACCGCGTCGAGTTACACGACAGGTCAATCAGTGACGTGGGTCCAGACGCGAGACGACTTCCGCATCGATACGTGGGAGCGTCCGCAGCGCAAGAGCGAGTCGTGTGCGCTGCGGATCGATCACGTGCTCGCCTCCTGCGCGCTGCCCTTCTTCTTTCCTGCGGTGCAAGTCGATCACGCCTGGTACGGGGATGGCGGCATTCGTCTGACCACGCCGCTCGCGCCGGCGGTCCATCTTGGTGCCCGCCGCATCATCGCCGTGTCGACGAGATATGCCCGCTCGCGCGAAGAGGCCGACCGCCCGGCGATTTCCGGTTACCCACCGCCCGCGCAGGTCGCGGGAGTGTTGTACAACGCGATCTTCCTCGATCAACTCGATTCCGACGCGCTCGAGATGCTTCGCATCAACCGCCTGATGGCGCGGCTGCCGGATGCGGATCGCGACGGGTTGCGCCCGATCGATTTGTTGATGCTGCGGCCCTCGGTCGACCTGGGACAACTGGCCAACGACTACGAAGCCGACTTGCCGCGGCCGCTGCGATTCCTGACACGCGGGCTCGGCACGCGCGAGACGCGATCCAACGACCTCTTGAGCCTGGTCATGTTCCAGACCGACTACGTGCGGCAGCTCATCGAGCTCGGCGAGAGCGACGCCGCTGCGAGAATCGAGGACATCCGGTGGTTTCTGCGCGAGAGCTGACCGCCCGGCTCAACAGGCGATGATTCGCTCCAGGAGAAAATCCTGCCGCACGTTGCTCGGAGCTGGCAGCTCCTGCGGCCCTTCCTTCGACCCCGGTGATGACACGTTCATGAACACGTCACGCGTCCGGTAGCCGGACTTCGACGCGCGAATCCAGAACGTGCCCCAGTTGATGTTTTGCAGTTGATATTCGCTTCCCGTCGACGTTGTGCCGATACCCACATCGGGACCGGACACGATCTGCACTCGGACCTCCTGGATCAGGCCTGTGCATGGGGGCGTTTCGAGGACGGCCCCGAAGATCGACACGCGAACGCGATCGAGTATCAAGTCGAGTGTGGTGTCGCCGGTGATCGTCACCGGGCGCTGCGGTATGAGATATCCCCACTTGATCGCGCGCACGGTGTAGTCGGTCGCCGGCAGCGTCGGGATGCGATAGACGCCGTTCGTTCCAGACGCGCCACCTCCGAGTTGCTGGCCGTCATGGATCGCCTCGACACCGACGTCCCCGATCGATTCGCCCCACTGCGTGCTAATCCGCCCTGAGAGCACGAAGCCTTTTTTCTCGAGTTGGATGTCGAGGGTGGTGTCGGCTTGAACCACTTCGCGACGCTCGAGGTCGCCGTACTCCGAGGCACTGAAATGCAGCGTGAATGCGCCGGGCTCGAGGTTCGCCAGCTCGTAACGGCCGGCGCTGTCCGTGAGCGTCTGCCTTCCCCTGTTGACGCCCTCGACGACCTGAACCCCCACGTTCTGGAGCGGGCTTCCAGTTG
>DASRJE010000097.1:0-36514 GCA_035649635.1 Vicinamibacterales bacterium
TTCGTCGTGATCGTGATCGATCCGTGCGGATTCACGAACTTGATCGCGGTCAGCGTGCCCGCGATTTCCTTCTCCGCCTTCATGTCGTAGACGCCGGCGAGGGAATGATGCGCCTGAAGCGAAGCACCGGCCATCAGACACCCGCACATGACGACACATCCCAAAGCTCGTCCAATCATCTGTGCCTCCGTGAAGTCGTGATCGGCTTCAGATGCCATCACATAGCTACCGAAAAGGAGCAGGACAACCGTTTTCCCAGAAGCGTCGCAGCGTGCGCGCGTGCCCGGGCCCAAATCAAGGCTTGATTATAGCTGGGCCTCGCTTGCGCGGCGAGGGGCGAGATCAAGCAGGAACGTAGGTCAACCTGATCACATCCTCACCAATCCGGTCATGAGTCATCAGGCGGAGCGGCGGCCGGGGTCCGGCGAAATATGGTTTGCCGTGACCAAGCACGACGGGGTGCAGGTAGATTCGATACTCATCGATCAGGCCAAGTTCGGTGAGGCCTTGCGCCAAGCCCGGGCCAGCAACTTCGATCTCCCCGTCGCGCCCGGCCTTCAGCTCGCGGATCGCGGCCTCGAGATCACCCTCAACAAGCCTGGCGTTGGGGCCGACCGACTTCAACGAGCGCGAGACGACCCATTTCGGCTGGTTCCGCCACGCCGCCGCGAAGGCGCGTTCCTCTGCATCCCATTCGGGCTGATCGTCGTCCCAGTAACGCATGACCTCATACATTTGGCGACCGTAGACACTGCCCGCCTGTCCCTGAGCCTCCTCGACGAAGTGGCGGAAGAGCGTGGGGCCTGGCGCAAACGCCATATGGTCGACGTAGCCGTCCAGGGACTGGTTCATTCCGAACACGAGCCTAGCCATACCACTTCCTTTCCTCACGCGGCACATCCGCACGGTTCTGATTGGGTTAGCGCAGCGGACCATAGTACAGCGCTGTAGTGAGGACAGCGCTGTAGTGACGTTCATGTCCACGGCCCGCACACGCGGGCGCAGGCGGCATGGGGAGGTGTATCGCGCGACGGACACGAATTTTCTAGATTGCGCCCGACCGCCACCTCATGGCCGTGGCGGTCACGCCCCAAGGGACATGCTCGAAGCGGGCCTGCCACGCCCGCTGTTCGGGCCTATCCTGGCAGTGGGCGGCCGCAACTACGCCGTATCCGCCGATGGCAAGCGCTTCCTGACCTACACGGCCCTGGGCCTGCGCGCCAACGTGCCGATCACGCTCATTCAAAACTGGCAGCCAAGGCAAGCCGCCGTGTCACGGTTGCCTTGATCAACTGCCATCGTTGGCCAACGGCGAGGTCGCCGAAGCGCGACGGACGTGTCCAGCCGAGACTACCTGATGGGCGTGACCGCGTAGTCCGAATATTACACTGCGCTAAATGCGGCATTTGAGGTGGGCAACGTAGTTAGTCCTGGGAATGTTCTTCGGAGGTGCCCGTGCTGCTCAAGGCCTCGCGCGCCGCATAGGAGGGGTCGAGCCCACTCTCGCGGGCGCGAAGGTACGCAAGCACGATCGGTGTCAGATCGTGCGCCGGAACGCCCTGCCAGTATCGCTCGGCGCACGCCGCAAATTCTTTTCGCCTGGGACGTATTGTGTTGATGATGGCCGAATCCCAGGCGGGCTGACCGACTCTCTCGAGGTACGCGTGGAGCCACGCGAATGCTTCGTCTCCACGCCCGCTGGCTACATCGGCGATCCTCACGCAGATATTGCCAAATCGCGCGGCGTCGATCGTTGATCGCTCGAAAGTCCGCCGGAGCAGCGGTGATGAAGGATAGTCCTTCGCCCTATTCGGATACGCCACGTCGAGCAGGCAGTCGATGGGCGCCTGGTGGCGCGAGACGTCGATTACCCGGGAGCACAGCGCGAGAAGACCCGTGCTTTCCACAACGGCCGCGTCGATCCGATACATTATCTGCTCGAGTGCCCGCGCAACGGTTGGGGCGCTACGTGTCGAAAGCGCGCCCTCCAGCAGATCGCAGGTAAACTCCAGCGTCTCGGGGTCGCGAGCGTACGAGCCAAGGGCGCTGACAATCTTCCATGCCTCGCCGTTCGAACCCCAAGCATCGTCGGTTGCGGCGGCAACCCGAGCCTTGAACACTGGAGCGAGCTCGGTCAGGTGCGATGGCAAATACCGGGTCATCGTGTACGCGCTGACACCTTCGTCCGACAAGTAGCCGCTGAGCAGCAGCGGCCACACACGTTCGGCGACTTCCGGCTCGTTGGCCAGCGCGCCAGCGACGCTGTGGCGAACGTCTTGTCGCACGGCTGTTTCGAGGAGCCGAAGCAGCATGGGCACGATCTCGTGCCTGCTGATGCCGCTTTCGGTGACGTAATACGCACGCAACAACAATTCGGCGGCCGCAAGTTGGGAATCAGGGAGATCGATCCATCGGGTGACGTGCTGTCGGAGCCGCTCCCAGTGCGCGCCGGCGAGCGCCAGCAGGAGATCCGCCATGTGACGTTGGGTGATGCGTTCGGCTGCGCCTTCACAGATCTGATCGAACGCGATCGGTCCGGCATAGAACAGGCATGCGCACGCGAAGTCGTGAACAGTCGCCTCCTGGTCACCGCCGAGATTTGTCGAATCCCCCACCCAGTCGAACAGCGTCGCAACGGTGCGCGTCGAATCCTTCTCCATCGCTTTGCCGACAATACCGGCGACGCTCCACTCATCTGCGAACACTGCCGATGAGCGCCTGAACCGATCGGTCCAGTCCTTCGAGCGCCACCGATACGAGCCTTCCCCGGGCAGCAGCGCGCGCGCGAGAGCGAGCAGCGTGTCGATGCCGATCGCGAGCTGGCCGGCGTTTTCCACGAGCAGAAATACGGTGGTGTCTCGATCGACCGCACCGGCGGTCGTGACGATGTCGCTGATGGATGACTCGCTCGCCGGATGGCCTGAGATGCGACGGGCAACGTCGAACGCCAATAGTACGGTTCCGGTTTCGTACGTTCGTTGCGTCTCCATCCAGCTATTCAGGCGACCAACGGCAGCGCGCAGCGTTCCCGCTATGCCGGCTGCGGCAAGTCGGCCGAATGCGTGCGAGACGGTGCTCCACGAGCGGCTCACAGCAGCTTTGGCAAAGAGCGCCGGTGTGGGATCCGACAGATCGATGAACGCCGACTGGAGATAATCCGCGACTTCGTCAAACGCAAACCGATAGCCAGTCTTTGTGGTGATAAGCAGATGTTCGTCGACGAGCGCATCGAGCCAGTCGCCCGCGGACGGAAACGTCGCCTGCAGCGCATGCGACGCGATCTCGTCCGTGCCCGTGCGCCACATCTCGGTGGCGATTCCGTCCACGAACTGGCGGATCCGCCGTGCGCTCTGCACACCGCGCGTGACGGCCACCCGCTCGCAAATCCGCGTGACCAGCCGGTCGATCAATATGCCAACCTCTGACGTGGATGGCTGCAGGGTCTCCGGCGCGGCAGCCGGTCGCTCGAGCATCAGTTCCCACATCAGGCGAACGGCCAATGGCAGCGTGGCCAAGTCCATGTGCCGAACACCCGAGAGTCCGTACGTGCGCATAGCTTCCCGCGCTTCCGTTTCCGTGAACTCCGCGAGGCGCGTCCCTGTCGTTGCTTCCGCCACTCGTGATTCTCGTGTCGACTGCGGTCCTTCATCGCTCCGAAAGACGAGCGACTTGGGAAGCTTCTGCGCGATCATCAGCCAGAGCTCATTGCGACACGTGAAGAGCAGGCGGACGTTTCTGCCCCGCACCCAGTCGATCGTGCGCGGAAGCCAGACGTCGACCAGATGTCGCATGTCCGCACGATGCTCGTTCAAGGCGTCGAGCAGGAGCCAGAGGTCGGAGGGCTGCTTCTGAGCCGCCATCGCGAGCTCGGACGCGTGAGGCTGCGTGCGCCAATCGTGTTCGCGCATGCCCGCCACCGCGGCGTCGATGAGGTCTGCGATGCTCTCTTGAGTACCCGTGATATCCAGACCGCGCAGGAGCAGCGCCGTCGTGGTTTGTGACAGCGCATCAGCCTGATGCGCGAGGAACGTGGTCTTGCCAACTCCTGCCGGACCGAACACCGGGAAAATGCGGGTGCTTCCGGCTGCGAACCGTTCCAGCGCCTCCGTCAGTACCATTCGCGGCGTGTAGAGGTCCCGCAGGTACAAACGCTCGAACTCCAGGCGTTCGACCGCATGCTGCACTTGAACGCGGCAGACGCGGCGGGCGCCGAGCGCATTGGGACGAGGGCCAAACCGCGGGCAGTCCTGATTGTTCAGATCGATGATCCATCGGACTCGCGAGTCGAGCCGCGCGGCCGACCCCAGCGAGACGGCGAAACCGCGGATATCGGTGCTGGTCGGAAAATGGGCGACAACAATCCCGAACACCGCGCCGCTCTCCGGGTCGACCAGCGGCGCGCCGCTCAATCCCTCATCGAGATGACCCTGATTGAGCACGAGTACGTTCACGCTGTACGAGCGGTCAGCTCCTGCGTACGAAATACTGGTGTGGCCGGTGATATCGCCCCGAACCGGCACCGCAGTAGTCAGCCCGCGCTGCTGAAACTGAAAGCCCTTCGTCCAGAACTGCTTCGGCGGGTCTTCCGCCGGCTCCAAGGGAAGCGCCGGTCTATCCCACGACACATCGCCGCCAAAAATCGCGATATCGACAGCAGGATGCCGCCCGATGACCGCGGTGGGACCGCCGAATGTGGCGTTCGTGCCGTCGGCATAGTGAAGCACGACGCGTTCGCGCGCGCCTACGACGTGATCGCACGTGAAAACAATGCCCAACGGGGTAACCAAGAACCCGGTGCCGAGCGTGGCACCATCTTCGTCGGCGATTCGCACGAGGGCGCGATCGACGACCTGCTCAAGACTTTCACCATTCACGGTCATTGGGCACCACGGTCAGGAGCGCGATGGACTCTCCCCGGCCGTGGCTTGTGAGACGACCAATTTGACCTTGAGCGCTGCCTGCACTTCGGACTGGACGATGTAAACCGTGCCCTTACCTGTGAACTGGAAGCCGAACTCGAGCTCCGCTCGCTGGAGCTCGTACTGCCGCAGCACGTTCTGGAAGGATCGGGCCACGGATCCAGCGACGCGCAAGGCATCGTCGAAGGTCGCCTGGGCGTGCTTGACGACGGTCTCGGCGGCGCCCGCCGGCTGCACGCCGCTGCCCGGCGGCGAGACGTCGATCAGGATCGGCGCATCGGTGCCTTCGAACTGCATCAGAACAGCCATGGGAGCTCTCCTTGGTTTACGAAATGACACATTTTCGCGGTGAACATGACGTGAAATCGGCCGTCGTCGTCGTGGCTTGCAGCGTCGGATTGTAAATCAGAAGGTTCAGAGAGAAATCCGCAGTTCGTGTCGCCGTCGCGACACTGCTCAAGCAGCGTTTCGAAACCGTATCGAGCATCCCTCGCGGCATTCGCGCGCGGACTCGAGCGGATTGGAGCAAGCGGCGACGAGTTACGCGGCCGAACTCTTTGGGGGCTCCTGTTCGAAAGACGCCTCCTCAACGTTCTAGCTGATCATCAGGGCGGCTTGTCCTCCAGTTGCATTGATACTCCAGGAGTAACGCAATGTCGACACATCGGGGCGCCCGAGCTTCCGAATGAGGGAGGTTGCGACGATGGCTGCGATTACATGGATCAGCAATGAGACACCCTCACGGCTTACGCTGGTCAACATCGACGACGAGAAGATGGTGCTCGCCCCCCTCCAAGAGAAGGAGATCGCGGCTGACTCCGGATTCGATTTCGAGGACCTAGAGCGCAAAGGCATCGTGAGGACGCGCAAAGAAGCGCCGAGCAGCCTCACCGAAAATGTTTTAGTGACTCTTTTGGGAGGTGGCTTTTGGTTGGTGATCATTGCCAACGTGCTCGCCACCGCGGAGCCGATGCTCGGGATATCCAAGGAGTGGTGGCCCTACGCCGTTTGGGGCACGGGACTCGTGCTCGTCGTGGGTGTCGCCATTTGGCTGATCATCCGCGGCACCAACTCACGCTCGCTGGTCGTTCGTTGGACGATGAATGCCGTGGCGCTGACGGTGATTCTCGCGATTGGGCTCGGGATGCCAGTGGCCACAATCTACTTTTTCGGCGGTGGCCGGGACCTTCTTAGCAGCCCGACTGCGGGAGCCGGAGCTCGACTTGCGTTGTTCGCACGCCTGATGCAGCTTGCGCTTATTGCGACGGCGTCGTTGCTGCCGGTCCTGCTTTTCTTTCTGTTTGACCGCTACCAGTTGAGCACACTGCGCAAACGCCTCTATGCCAGTCTGTTTCGGCTTGATCGCTCCGTTTCGACTGTTAGCGAGATCGACGCGAAGTACGGCTCTCAAATCCGCGAAGCGTACGGCTCGGAAACGCAAGGTCGCGGCCGGATCACGCCGGGGACTCGATGGCCGGTGCTGGTCTGCGCATTTGTGATGACGCTCGCGTGGATCATCGCAATCGCGCCGGTTGGGGAGGAGTTTCCAAACACGGCGGATGCCAAGTACGTGCTCGCCAGCCTTATGCCGCACCGCTCGGCGATGGTGTTCGGCTTTCTTGGTGTGTACTTTTTCTCGCTGCGCCTAATCGCGCTGCGCTACGCGCGCGGTGACCTGAAGCCCAAGGCGTACACGACCATCATGGTACGCCTCTTCACTGTGCTCGTTCTGAGTTGGGTGCTCGAAGCGATCTTCACAGGGGAATCGAGTGTGATGTTGGTGCTCGCTTTCCTGTTCGGCATCACACCAGACGAGTTTTTCACATGGCTCAAACAGGCGCTTCGCGAGAAGGTGCCAGCCAGTGCTTTCCCACAATCCACGTTACCCCTCAACGGGCTCGAGGGCATCGATCTCTACGACCTTGCCCGGCTCGAGAGCGAGGGTATAGTCAACATCGAGAGTCTGGCACATCATGAGCTCATCGATCTGATCATCGAGACGCGCATTCCGGTTCCCCGACTCATCGACTGGGTCGATCAGGCGATTCTGTATCTACATCTTATCGGCGGTACTGATGAGAGTGCGCGTATCAAACTACGCGACTACGGAATCAGGACTGCCACGGACTTGATGCTCGCCTGGGACAAAGCGAAAGAGCGCGGGCTAGCTGAGATGAATGGCTTCAAAACACTGCTCGGCGGTGCAGTGCCACCCTACCGGCTTGAAGTAATTCGTGACGCGCTGAGAGACGACGAGTGGTTTGCGACGATTTCTACATGGCGTGGCGATGCACAACATGAAGAGGTCACAGAGCGAGCCTTGCCGTCCAGCACTGGCGCACTCGAGAGCATGGCCAAAAGCGAGCACGAGGCTCAACGCTACCCTCGAGAACTGCGCTTGCTCAAGCAGTCGTTGAAAATCCAGGATACGGCACGCGTCCGGCGCCGAATCGCCACCTTCCTCGCAACGGTGCCGAACGCCGATTTGCGGAATTCGGGCGAGGCACTGGCTCATGCGCATCGTGCGTTCGAGCTCGCACCTAACGAATACGAGTGTGTGATCGAGCTTGTCGAGATTTACTACCAGGTCGACGCTTTGCAAAGCGCCGAAGAGATGTATCAGCGAGCCAACAGGATTGTGGATAGTTGGCCGACGGAGAAAAAGCGCGAGAAGGCGGTGGAGAAGAAGCGCTTGGGTGAGCTGCGCGTACTCCTCGACGCGAGAGCGAGGACGCCGGGGGAGGCGGACGCGGTAGGAGTGTAACCACTGCGGCCTTGTAGTGTCTGAAAACTCGGGCGACACATTGGCGTAGACTGACCCACTGTTTCCGCTCCAAATACTTCTCGCCGCGTTATTCGGATGGGCCGAGCGGGAGCAACACGATGTGATCGCGTTCCTTCGCGAGGACAAGCGAGACCCGCCGCAGGGACCTTAAGTCAAGCGGCACGACTAGGCCGGGCTCGCGCGAGGGCCGCTGATCTGGAACATTCCACCTCTCCCTCGAAGGCGCAAAGCAATCCGATTGGATAGGACACGAATCGATCGGATAGTTTCAGCGCGTCATCGACGGGCAACCGCAACACGGACATCCTTCGAATCATTAGGTTCGTCTGGTGTTTTGCGCCAGGTTGTGCGATCGGGAATCAGGCACGGTGGTTGCAGTTGCCGTGGCCAGTCAGTCCCTGGCGAATGGGAGAGGCAAGGTATTCGAAGTTCGGCTCACCCGCTGAAACAGAAGCCTGTTCGTCGTTGGTTCACGAAAAGGACAGTACGCGACGTACGCGGTGAGTACCCGGTGAAGCCCCGCTGCGTGGACCACGATCCGGTGATCCAGGCACTCCCGTCTGATCGAGCCAATGACCCCCTCCACGTAGCGCTCTGCCACGGCGTAAGCGTCCAGACGAGGCAGACCGAATGATCGGACACAGCGGGATAGGCAGAACTCGGGCCGTTACCGGAAGATCCGTCCTGCGGCCCGCCCTCCCGCCGGCACAGCGCGGATTGCCCGCCCACACGGCAATGGCCGCCGTGTTCACAAGTCCCACGCGCAGCGTTGTTCTTGGTACAGGCTCCAACGCGACTCGAACGGCGAGCAGCGTTGGCATGTGCCAGAAGCCTTTGCTGACCTCTAGCCACGAAGCACACGTCAGCGGATGGGAAGGAGAACAGCGCCAGTGGGCATGAAGCTCGTTACGCCGGTCGCCGACCCGCCGATGGCGGGCCAGTCTCCCGACCCGCTGTCGGCCGACGAAATCAAGCGCCGGAAGAAGGAATGGAAACGCCGTCACGATGCTGTCCGAACGCTCGATTCCTGGGAGCGCTATCGTGCCTTGGTCGACGCGAGCGAAGAGGCCTTCGAGATCATTGATATCGCCAATCGCGAGGCACGCTTCGCCCTGATTGTGATGGGTGCGCTCAACGCGGTACCGCTCGTCGTGCTCTCACGGGCGGACGCGTTTTCCGTGCTGTCTCGGGGCGAGCAGTACGTGATGGGGGGCCTCTTCCTGGGTTATGCCGTGCTCGTGCTGACGTTCATACTGGGCGCGATCGAGGCGCTCAGGCCCGGGCGTTTTTGTCCCGCGCTCTCGGACTGGCCCGCCGACCCCTCGGACCGCCCTGTCGGGATCCGGTACTACGAGGACATCATCCAGCGGTCGGCACACGAGAACTGGGCGGCGTGGCAGACGGTCCGCGTGTCGCAGCTCAACGCCGAACTGGCGGTACAGGTGCACAGCCTCGCACTGAAGAACCACGCCAAGCACATCGCGCTGCGCCGGCTCTACGCCGGACTTCGCGTCATGGCTCTGGCACTTGCCGGGCTGAGCCTGGCCTTCGTGATCCTGGCGTGGACGTAGGCCCGTCACCAGAGAAGGAAGATTGTGAACTCGACCAATCGCGCGTGGAACGTCGTTTGCGCGGTGGCATTCATCGTCACGCTTGCTGTACCTGCCGGGGTGCTTGCGCAGACCACGTCTGAAGAGCAGACCGTGTCTGAAGAGCAGACCGCGTCTGAAGAACAGACGACGTCTAAGGGAACTTCGACACAGGACGGCAAGGCCGGTGTGTTCAGGATGGGCAACAGCCCCTCATTGCGTTGGGGCAATCAGGTGCGAATCGATCTGCACGCTCGTGTTCAGGCCGACGTGAGCCTGCAGGAAGAGTCCGACGCTGCATCGGACCGCCTCGGGTGGGGGAACCGTCGAATCGGCGTTGATGGCGTCCTGTTCAAACGGGTCGAGTTTCAAATCGAGCGAGAGTTCTCGGATGTCGAGCCATGGCGCGATGTGTTTGCCGACGTGCGTATGCACCGCGCCTTGCGCGTTCGTGCCGGACATTTCAAGGTGCCGTTCAGCATGGAACGGACAACGAGTGATTTCGACCTGGATTTCATCGCTCGGGCCGCCTCGGTCACTGACATCTCACCAGGGCGTGAGACGGGCATCATGCTGCACGGGCGAGGTCCGCGCCGGTTCTTCGAGTACGAGCTCGGTGTCTTCAGGCTCGCCGAGCCTCCACTCAAGCCATTGGTCGAGAGCGGGACAGACGGCGCCATGCTCACGGCCGCGCGCTTCACTTTTACGCCCGGCACCGCGAGCATCGGAATCGCGTTCACAGGGAGCCGTCTTCCCGAGAGCCTTCATGGCTTATCCGGCCACTTCGACGACGATGGCCTGCTGTCCTCCGAGGGCTTCTATGTCAACGGCCGCCGACGGCGGCTGGGAGTCGAGGGCCGATGGACAGCCGGGAGGCTCTCGATCAAAGGCGAACTTCTCCGCCAGGCTGATTCACGAGAGGGTGAATCCGTCTCGAACAGCGATTTGTCGGATCTCATCGTCGACGGCGGATACGTCAGCGGTGCGTGGCGCATTGTCGGGTCCCCACGACGGTCGAGACGATCGGTGGATGTGGCCGCCCGATTTGAGCGTCTCGGCTTCCACAGCACCTCTCAATTCGATGCACCCTCCCTCGGTTCGCGCGCCGATCACATCGCACCGCTACGTCAGGATGCGTGGACGTTCGGCGGCACCTGGCTGGTGAACCGCTGGGTCAAAGTGCAAGTCAACGCGATCCGCGAGTCATTCGTCGACGAAACGGGGATACGACCCGAGATACCGCAGGCTCGGTGGAGGAGCCTGATGCGACTTCAGTTTTCGATGTGACTCCGATGTCAGACCTCCATGCACTTTCTCGCGTAATCCGCGCAGCCTGCCTGCTTGCGTTCCTCCTGCTCCTGGCGGCGGGGTCAGTGGGCGCCCAGACCGCATCCACTCTATTTGACGACCGCGTTCTGCATACGCTGCAGATCGCCATTCACTCTCGCGACTGGGATCAGCTGCGGAGCACGTATCTCGAGAACGACCACTACCCGGCCGATCTGACATGGAATGGCATCCGTGTGACCAACGTGGGTGTGCGGTCGCGCGGCCGCACTACACGCAGCGGCGTCAAGCCTGGTCTGGAAATCGACTTCGCTCATTACAGCACGGGCGGTCAGTTCCTGGGACTGCAGGCACTCGTTCTCGACAATATGCTTCTCGACAAGTCGATGATTCGGGAACGCGTGGCCATGGCGTTCCTCCGGCGCTTTGGCGTTCCGGCTCCTCGTGAGTCGTTCGCCACGCTGTTTATCAACGGCCAGTATGCCGGACTTTACGCGTTGGTCGAAGAGGTGGACAGTGGGTTCGCCCAGCGCGCGCTCGGCGATGCTAACGGCGCCCTCTTCGAATATCGATGGCTGCGGCCGTACTACGGCGAGTACCTCGGGGACGACCTGGATCTCTACCGGCCGCTTTTCGAACCGCGAGCCCGGGAATACGACTCGGTCTTCAATCTCTATGACCCGATACGGGAGTTGTTTCGAGCGATCAACGATACGCCAGCGGCGAGCTTTCGCGACGCCGTCGGGCTGCGCCTCGATCTCGCCGCAATGCTGCGTCTCGTTGCGGCGGACGTGCTCCTCGCCGAAGCGGACGGCATCGTCAGCTTTGCGGGCATGAACAACTTCTACCTGCATCGTCACAGCACGACTCAGCGCCATCAGTTCCTGCCGTGGGATAAGGACTTTGCTCTCTTTCAGTGGAACTACCAGATCACGGACGGTACGTCTCAACACGCATTGATACGGCGAGCACTCGAAGATCCGGAACTGCGCAGTCTCTACGCCGGCTTTCTCATCGAGGCGGTGGAGTCGGCGACCGATGCCGGCTGGCTCGAGCAGGAGGTCCAACGCGCGTACGAGCAGATTCGTGAGGCGGTGCTTGCCGATCCGGTCAAGCCATATACGAACGAGGAGTTCGAGGCGGAGGTGGCCATGGTCATCGATCTGGCAAGGAGGCGGCCCGCATTTGTCCTGTCTGAAGTCCAGCGGCTGTTTGGTGGACGATAGCCGCGCCTCCTTGGCGCTTCGCGCGCCTCGTCTAGCCCGTCATGCGGTTGCAGCAACGAGTACAGGATTCATCATTTGAGCCCTAAGGGGCTTATTGGGAGTTCAGGAACGCTTCGAGCACAGGCCGACCCGCCGCGCCCGGTTGAAGAGGAAAGCCGAGGACGTAGGCCGCCGTTGCCGCAGTGTCGACGGTGCGAATCGTGGACGACAACCGACGGCCCTGTGCGATTCGAGGCCCGGCGATGATCCACGGAATCGTCATGTCCGACGCCTGGCTCGATCCGTGTTCACTGAGGTGTCCGCCGTGATCCGCCGAGAAAATCACCGTCGTGTCGGCGGGCAGCGACGACACGATCCGGCCCACCGCGACATCTGCCCGACGAACGGCCGTAAGATACGCATCCGACATCCATCCATTGCTGTGCCCGTTGACGTCCACGTCGGGGAGGTGGACGAATAGCAGGTCGACGGCTCGACTGCTCACAGCGCCCGACGTCACCTCGTCATCTCCTTTCGATGTGATCGCACAGACGTCGCTTCCGGCCCCTTCGCAGAAGTAAGTGAACTTCTGTTTGCCAGCCATCATGGCCGTGCGGCGGCCGAAACTTCGGGCGACGCTGAACAGCGTTGGCACCGGGATCGGCCCGCGCTCTTTTAGGTAGTCGTCCCACACGACGCCGTGCACATCGGGCGTGAAGCCCGTGAGCATCGAGACATGTGACGGCAACGTCAGGGAGGGGAGGATCGTCTGCGCCTGCCACGTGTAGGCGCCACGAGCGGCGAGCGCCAGAATGTTCGGTGCGCCGATATTCAGAAGTGCGTCGGGGCGGAGTCCATCGATCGAGATGATTGCGACTTTGCCGCGAGCCTCAGAAGGAACGTCCACCGGGACTGGAGGGGACGCGGAGGGCGCGACCGGATTCCCGCCGCATCCCGCGAGCGACACCATGGTCGCGAGCAGTATCGCGAGCACGGTGCTACTTGCTGTGAGCGGCCGATGGGCTCGCGCCGGCATGTTACCTGCCTGGACTTCCAATCAAGAGTCCTGTCGCACCGGTGTCGCTAGCCGTCGAGCCGAAAACGACCAGCGTGTATCGGTGACGCGCCAGGACATTATACCAACTAAAGTTACGTGAACAGGTGCTTTAGCCCGTTATACGGGCTCAAACGCGACTTTTGTACTCGTTGTTGCGGCGCCGTCCTTCTGTCAGCAGCTACGCCGGTCGCGACGATGCAGAGAGTTTTGACGAAGTTCGTGACAGACGTTTCATGAGCTTGCAAGTCAGATGTAGTTGAACAGCGGCGGAAAGACCACCACGACGATGGCTGCCCACACGGCATAGACGGGCAGGTAGTCGGTCTGCCACCGTTCGAGACTCGAGAACGATGCGCGACTGCGCAGGAAGCGGACATGAAGCACGGCAGACCACGCCAGGTTGATCAGGAGAACCACGTTGACGCCGAGCGCGGCAACCCGATTCGGAGTGAAACCGAAGTCATTAATACGCGCGGCAATGGCCCACAGCGCGACCGCATCGGCCACAAGCGCACTCACCACTAACGCGATCTGCACGAGATCGAAAGCATCGGGCGGCGACTGCGGATCGCGCGCGGATACGGAGTAGAGCAGAAGCCCGATCACCACGACCAGCAGCAGGTCAAACGCGATCAGCACATTCCGCTCGATGTTGACGCCACGGCCGGTCCAGAGCAGCGCCACCAGAAACGCGATCAGCATCGCGGCGAACAGCGGCGTGAACACACGCGTCAACATCGGCGCGATGTTTTCGACGACTCGTTGCTTCGCTTCCACCAGCCACGAGGCGACAAGGACGGCACCGGCTGCTCCGCAGGGCAGCTGCCACGACGTGACGAACCGCTCCACGCTGATTCCGATGGCCTGGAAGATCGCAGCCATGAATGCGGTGAAGACGCCACCGCCCAGGGCAATCAGGACGTAGTAGACAAAGAGCTCGCCAGAAAATCGGATGAAGTCCATGCGCCCCGACACCTGGCTCCAACGGCCGCCGGCGTGCGCGATTCCCACCACGAGCCAGAGCGCAATGGGCAGGTGCAGGGCCGTGAGCACCAGGGTCGAGCCGAGCGGTGCGAAGCGATACATGTTGACGACCACACCGGCGGCCAGGAACGCCAGCAGCAGCCAGCGGAGCGTGCGCATGTCGAGATGCCGTTTCCAGACGAAGTAGCCGGTCAGGATCGGCAGAAGGAGAAGACTCAGATTGCGGGCGTAGAAGCCCACCGTCTGCACGTTGTCCTCGTTCCATTGCAACCCGAAGAACACCGGGACCTTGATGGCCACAGCCGCAGCCACCGCCAGACAAAAGGCCACGATAGCGTCCCTTCGACCCGGCAGCGCCCCATCGGCATCCGAGGGCGCAAGCACGAGTTGCGTCCAGAGGCGGCTCGCGTGCTCTCGCGCGAACTCGCGAGAGAGCGCCTCCATACCGGCGATGCGCTTCACAGACACCAGGAACGCTTCATCGGTCGCGAGCCCCGCATCGACGAGACTGGCGACCTCGGCGCGCAGCTGGTCCTCGAGCTCCGCGACATTGACCGAATATGCCGCCTGCCGGCGACCGAGGTAACTTCTCCACTGATCGATCTGATCCTCGAGCGATATCGTGTGACCTGGGGTCGGCATTCAGGCTCTCCGCGGCAAAGTTGGTGCGCTGCCTCAAGAGTGTCGGAAACCCACGCCGGAAGTCCTCAGCGTTTCGTGAGCAGTTCGTGAGATTGGGCTGATTTCGGGCAATCATGCCGGCCAACCGGGTGCTGGCCGGTTCACACGCCAAAGAACATCCGGCGCCACGATCGCCGTGAAGCAGCCACCAGAGATCGGGCCAATGCTGCCACCGGTATCCGTGACGATCTGCGCTTGTTGATCGCCGTCCAGCCAGCGCTGCGCAGTTTAGAAACTCAAGCGTGCCCCCATTTGCGCCGTGCGTGGTGGCATCGAGGTCAGAAGACGCCCGAAGTCGGGCGACGTGATGTTAGTGTTCGGATTGTTGTAGTTGATCCGATTGACTGCGTTGAAGGCGTCCATCCGGACGTCGAGCCGAACGGTCTGGGTTAAGCGGAAGCCCTTGGTCACAGACAGGTTGACGGTCCAGTTCCCGGGACCGCGAATCAAGCCGGGATTCGCGTTGCCTGCCCGCAACGTGGCCGTCGTGATCGAGGAGACCGGCACCAGCGCGAACTGGCTGCGGTCCAGGTATAGCCGCGTGTCGCGGTAATCGTCGAGCACCGGATCGTCACCGATCAGATCGGGTCGGCTGTTGGGGATTCCCGACGGCTGTGTCACGCGCAGCGGAACGCCCGTGCGTGCCGAGAGAATGCCTGAGATCTGCCAGCCACCCAGAATCTGCGAGAGGACTGCGCCATCGGGCGAGGGCAGTTGATAGA
This sequence comes from Vicinamibacterales bacterium, assembly GCA_035649635.1. Classification (GTDB taxonomy): domain Bacteria; phylum Acidobacteriota; class Vicinamibacteria; order Vicinamibacterales; family UBA2999; genus Gp6-AA40. Next base: position 15,230 of record DASRJE010000097.1, read on the forward strand.
TCGCGTCGAATGAGATGCGATGCCGCGCTTCCTGCGACAGAGGATTGCGATCGTAGAACGGATCGAAAAAGTCCTGCGTGACGAAGTAGTCGCTGTTGACGAAGTTCGACGCGAGCGAGCCGCCTTGTTCGGCGAAGCCGCGGCTGAAGGTGTAATGGAATCCGAGCCCGAGGTCGTCCTCGAAGCGCCGCCGGAGCGATGTCTGCAGCGCGTCGTACACCATTGTCTGCTCGCTGGTGAGATACACGCCGCTTGGCGTGCCGAGGGCGGGATTCGGGCGCGCTCCCGTCTGCCGATCGAACGCGCTTGCCAATGGACGGCTGAGCGGGAAGTTCCATCCGTTCGTCCGGATATAGCCTGCCTCGGCCATCCAGGCTGCCCCGAGCGATCGCTGCACGTTGATCATGCTCTGGATGGTGTACGGCGCGCGGATGTCCGGGTCGATGAGCGAGTAGATCGCCTTCTTGCCCCCGTTGTCCGCGCGAACGATATCCTGAATCTCCTCGGCATAGTCGGGCCACTTGAGACCGCGTGCGGCCAGGTCCGTGCGGTTGTAGTTGGTCGCGGCGCCGATGAACGGGTCCGCGACGTTGTTCTGGATCAGCGCGAGCATGATCGGGCTGAACAGGACGCCGAATCCACCACGCACCACGGTCTTTCCCGCTTCGTCGACCGTCCACGCGAAGCCGGCGCGCGGCCCGATGTTGAACATGTCGGGGTTATAGATGTCGTCAGGCGGTCGCGGCGGACCGAAGTCCATCTTGTTGAGATCGGTCGGCGACTCGAGGTTGACGATCTCCGCGGGGCGATCGCTCGTCGACTGCACGTGAAACGCGGGGTAGAAATCGAAGCGGACACCGAGGTTGAGCACCAGCCGCTGGGTCGCGCGCCAATCGTCCTGCAGGAACATCCCGTAGCTGTCGATGTGCGCATCGTGCGGCGGCTGGCCCGACTGCAGGTTCATGGAATTGGGCCGATTCGCCAGCAGGTCGGGGATCGTCTGGAAGCTGTAGTTCGGATTCTGCGGATTGGTCTTGCTGCCACCCTCCCGCGACCATCGGAACCCCGCCTTGAAGTTGTGCGAGCCGACGAACCGGCTGAACTTCTGCTCGGCACTGTAGGACCGGCCGCGCATCGCGAGGACCTCGGCGAGCGGCGTGGCAAAGGCGCCGGCAATCGTGAACTCCGGGATGCGTGGGCCCGGGTCGGTCAACTCGACGTCTCCGGTCACCGTCGGGTCGATCTGCATCCAGAAGTCGTTCAGCCGGTCGAGCGAGCTGCGGTTCCAGCCAAAGCGCGTCTCGGACACCCACGTGCCACCGGCACGGACGTACTGCGCGGCGACTCGATCCTGTTCGTTGAGGAACCGCTGGTCGTTGCCGCTGCCGATGTAGATCGACGGATTCACGGTCTCAGGCCGCATTCTGCTGTACGTCACCGACAGATTGCCGCGGGCGACGTTCACGTCCGCCTTGGCGAGCCACGTGTCGTCGCTACGGGTGCGCGGCCGTGCTGCACGGTAGCGGCCGATGTTCGCGTCGATCGGTTCGTTGGGCAATGGCGTCACGTCGAGCACGGCGACCGTCTCGGGCATCGGGAGTGCGGCCAGGATCTGGTTCCGCAACTGCTGTGTGGGAACCGTGCCGTTCACTGTCACACCGAACGTTTCGCGATAGCCTTCGAATGCTGCGAAGAAGAACGCGCGGTTGCGTAGGACGGCACCGCCCAGCGTCCCGCCGTACTGATTGAAGCGAACGTCCGGCTTGGGCTGCGAAGCCGGCAGAAAGGGGTCGCGGGCAAGCAGGCTCTCGTCCTGCCAGTTCTCGAAGAGCGAGCCGTGGAAATCGTTGGTCCCCGACCGGGTCAGCATGTTCACTTGGCCGCCCACCACACCGCCGTATTCCGCTGGCAGAACGCCCTTGACCACCTGCACCTCGGCGACGGCCTCGATGCTCATCACGCTGATCTGGTTCTGCGCGCCGTAGGAATTCAGCCCGCGCGTCTCGTTGTTCGCCGTGGCGTCGGTCCCGTCCACGGTGATGGCGGTCCCGCCCTCGGCCACTCCATTCAGTCGGATATTGCCGCCGCCCGCGAGCCCGGTCGAGGCTTCGGTGACGCCGGTCGATAGCGTCAGGAGGCCGGTGATGTTCCGTCGTGAGAGCGGCAGCGTCCGTACCTCGTTTGCCAGCATCGATTCCTTTTGTGCGGCCGATGCCGTTTCGACGAGCGGTGAACGTTCTGAAACCGTGATCGTCTCCTCGAGCTGCCCGACTTCGATCGTGAAGTTCTGCCGCACGGTCTGGCCCGCAAGCAACTCGAGCGCGTCGTTCGTGTACGTCTTGAAGCCCTGCAGCTCGATCCGAAGCGTGTAGCGGCCGCTTGGCAGCGCCGTGAGCGCGAACTCGCCGCTCACATCGGTCACGGCTTCTCGAGAAAAGCCGGTTCCCTGGTTCGTCACGCTGACGAGCGCCCCGGGAAGCGAGGAGGCGGTCGAATCGCGCACGACGCCGTAGAGCGTTGCGGTGGTCACCTGCGCTGCGAGCGTCGATGTGGCCGTGAGGAAAAGGAAGAAAGAGAGAGTCAACGCCAAGTGACGCACGGCACACCTCCTCGGGGAGAGCTATATATACGGGATGGACGGGTATGGATCAATGCGCTTGTTGAGCACATCCGTGCGTCTACCGAGCCATCATCCCGAAGACGGGTGACACTCTCAGGCCAGAAGGTATTCAATGGGGCCCATGGCATTTCGCGTCCTGATCATCGGTGGCACTGGGCAAGTCGGTGCTGCCGTTGTGCGTGCGCTGGCGGCAGAGCCGTCCTGTGTTGAAGTTGTGATGGTCAATCGCAGAGCGATTTCTCTCGCGGCAGGTCCTCGCGTCCGGCAGGTGACGATGGATACAGCTGCCGATCACTTTGTGGCAGACGTGACGACGCTTGCGCACGGCATGGTGGCGCAACGCGACCCGGTCTATGGTGCATCGTGTGTGGGCGTCGGCAAGGGCAGCTTGAATTGGAGCGAGGAGGACCTGAAAGCGCTCGAACTTGGCGTCGTCGGTGGCTTTGCCCGCGGTTGTCACGCGGGGGGCATCGAGCGCTTTGCTCTCCTCTCCGCAGTAGGGAGCAGTTCAACGAGCAGGATTCGCTATGTGCGGATCATGGGACTGAAAGAAGAGATCATTCAAGGAATCGGCTTCAAACGCCTGGCGATTTTCCAGCCGGGCATCATCGGGGGCAATGCCCACACGCCGGGCTATTTGGCCTGGCTTGGGCGTCTGATTCCCAGTCGATTCGGGACCGTTGAGCAGAACGATATTGGGCGCGCATTTGTCTCTGAATTCATCAGCAGCCCGGTGCCAGACGGCATTGTGTATTTCGAAAATGGGGCGATGAGAGCGAAGTCTCATGCGCTTCGATAGCTGGCTGACCTGCGTGATCATCGCGTCTGTTCCGCGAACGCGTCCCCGACTCGCAGCGCCAGTGAGGACGTATTCGCGTGCGCCATGTTTGACGTGACAGCGATGACGATGCCGCTGTCGCGCCACGTCATCAGCGACATCACCATGCCGCCGGCGAGCTCACCGTTGACGGTGTCAGGGTTCGTCGCCAGCGCGAAGCGCACGAGATCGGACGGCGTGGAATAGAACGCCATCCCGTTCGCGCAACAGGCCAGGTCGCGCATGTACATCAGTCGTCGTCCACGGCCGGGATTGTCATCGGATCTCGGAACATAGAACGTTGCGCGATCGCCCGGCAATGGCTGCGCAGGGGCGAGACCGATCGGCCTGAAGACGACGTCGCGGAGGAGCGTGAACAGCGGGAAGTCCTCTTCCGGCTCGCCGATGTGCTCAGGACTCCATTGTGCCGCCGAGTCGGCGCCGGTATTGGTCAGCCCGAGCGGCGCGACGGCGGCGGCGACCGCGGACGCCGCCGTGCCGATGTTGAATCGCGTGGCCGGCGTGACGGGCGCCCGCGTCACGACGTCCCTCCATCCAAACCCTTCGGCCCAGACGACGGTGCCGCCGGCACCGACCGCCACGGACACCCCGGGCAGGCTTTGCTCCAATACGGCTGCGCGCACGAGCTCCCGCGCGCGCTCGACGGCCGCCGCATATTGCGGCGACGGCGCCGAGTCGACGACCGATGGCACCTCCTGCGACTGCGGGAAGAGAGGTGCGGTCACCACGACCCCATGGGTCAGAAATGCCGCGAACGCGGCGACGACGACGCCGACAGCAAGCGCAGTGCGGGCAGCCCATATCGGGAGCCGGTTGCGCGCAGCCCTCAGACCGAGCACGACTCCGACCACCATCAGCAGCATGCCCATGACCGCGGCGCCGGGCGCGTCGTCGGCGTTGGCCAGATAAATTCCCATGGCCGCGATGGCCAGGCCGAGGGCGATAAGGGTGACTGCCTTCACGGGGTTCCTCACAGTGGTTTTCATGCCCGCAGTGTGACCGAGGCCCGGCAGCGAAGTCCTCACCAAACCGTGAGCAGCCGATGAGATTCGAGTGAAATCGCGCGCCTAAGCGCGGTTCAGACGTACGACGGCGCCCGTCAGGGTGTCCGATCCGATCGACAAGTACAGCTCGCGGTCGGTTACGGAGACGCTGAATGCGACGCGCCGCTCGAGACGCTCAACGAGCGCGCTGACCAGGGCGCGATCGATGGCATGCAGCTCCAACGCCTCGCCGCGGTGAATCCTTTCGCCGGCGAGCTGCTTCAAGAACTGCGCCGGGTCCTTGTGCGTGTAGACGGCCACGCGGCCCGAGGCCTTCGACGCCTTGTGCAGCCGCGCCGCATCGGGCGTCCCCACATCGATCCATGCGATGATCGCGCCGGTGCGATCCCGGATGGCAATGGTCGGCTCATCGGGGTCCGAGACCCCGCGCGAAAACTCGATGCCCTCCTCGAACTCCAGCAGATAGGCAAGGACGCGGGCGATCAGATACTCATCGGACTCGGAGGGGTGCTGCGCCACCCGCAGCGCGAGCGACTCGTAGACCTGCCGGTCGTTGTCTGCGAGCTCGATATCGAAGTTGTAGAGGGTCGCGCCGAGAGCCATCCTGACATCATGCCCCGATCCGGCTGAGCCGATAACTCTCCTGTTACAATAGGGAGTTCGTCACTCCTCGAAACTCCTCAGCAAAGGCCTGTTCACATGATTTCGGTCAGCGGTGTGTCCATGCGGTTCGGCTCGAAGGTCCTCTTCGAGGACGTGACCACGACTTTTTCCCCCGGGCGGCGTTACGGGCTCACAGGGCCCAATGGTGCAGGCAAGTCCACGTTCATGAAGCTGCTGACCGGCGATCAGCCGTCGCAGCGCGGATCGGTCACCCGTCCACCGAAGCTGGGCGTCCTGCGCCAGGACCAGTACGCCTTTGACACGTTCCGCGTGATCGACACGGTAATCATGGGCAACCAGCGCCTCTGGAACGCGCTCCAGGAACGCGACGTGCTCTACACCCGCGTCGACATGTCCAACGAGGACGGCATGCGGCTCGGGGAGCTCGAGGGCATCGTCGGTGAAGAAGACGGATACACCGCCGAGAGCGACGCAGCAATCCTGCTGCAAGGGGTCGACATCCCGAGCGCGCTTCACGAAAAGACGATGGCGGAGCTGCAGGGCGGACAGAAGGTGCGAGTTCTTCTGGCGCAAGCGCTCTTCGGCCATCCGGCAGCGTTGCTGCTCGACGAGCCGACGAACCACCTGGACCTGGACTCGATCCAATGGCTGGAAGAATTCCTCAACCGCTATGACGGCACGCTGATCGTCATCTCGCACGACCGCCATTTCCTGAACAACGTCTGCACGCACACCGCCGACATCGACTACGAGACGATCATCACGTATACCGGCGGCTACGACGACATGGTCCTCGCCAAGACTCAGGCGCGCGTGACCATCGAGGCTCAGAACGAACAGCGCGAGAAAAAGATCGCGCAGCTGAACGACTTCATCGCCCGCTTCTCCGCCGGCACGCGGTCCAGCCAGGTGCAGTCGCGCCGCAAGGAAGTCGAACGGCTGGCGACGACGGATCTGGCACGGTCCAACATCCAGCGCCCGTACATCAAGTTCAAGACCAAGCGGCCGTCCGGCAAGGTGCCGCTCGAGTTCGAGGGGCTCTCCAAGGCCTTCGGCGAGCAGAAGGTGATCTCAAAGTTCAACGCTGTCGTCAACCGTGGCGATCGGATCGTGCTCGTCGGACGCAACGGCGTCGGCAAGACGACGATGCTGAAGGCGTTGCTGGCGGATGCGCCAGGCCTGCCCGCCTCACCGGGCGATGTGGACGCAGGTACTTTGAAGTGGGGACACGAGGTATCGATCGGTTACTTCCCGCAGGATGCGACGGGCGTCATCGAGAAGGGGCTGACGGCGGTCGAATGGCTGCACCGCTTCGACCCTGACGCGTCACGCCAGGAAATCCACGGCCTCCTCGGGCAGATGCTCTTCAGCGGCGAAGAAGGCCTCAAGCCGACCGAGGCGCTCTCGGGCGGCGAAACGGCGCGATTGCTGTTCTGCCGCATCATGCTCGAGAAGCCCAACGTGCTCCTGCTCGACGAGCCGACGAACCACCTGGACCTGGAATCGATCAACGCGCTGAACGTGGCGCTCCAGAAGTACGACGGGACGGTGCTCCTCGTGACGCACGATCAGGACCTGCTGGAAGAAGTCGGCACCCGCGTGTGGCACTTCGAGGACGGGCGCATCGTGGACTTCAAGGGCTCTTACGAGGAACTCACGTCACAGACCGCGAACGCGTAGTTCCAATCCCGACAGTCCTATCTTCTCCCATCGACACTCACATCGAGGGCCCAGCAGTCACCGCGGTGGACGCTCTCGCCGGCGACGACGCTCACCGGCGACGAGAAGCGCGGACAGTTGGTCACCATCGTGTGGTACTCCCCGAATTCGCCGCAAGGATCGACTCCGATTGCTTCCATGCGGCGCACGGTCTCTTCGTTCAGCGGCAGGCCCAACCAGGACCGATCGAGGGGCGGTACTCTGACTGTCACGAGCCGGGCCTCGCCGCCGAGCGTGATGAACTCGCGGACGAGTTGAGCTGTCGGCTGCGCCCACAGCGGCATGATCGGCGTGAGGCCGTGCGCGCGACACACCCGCTCGTTCCATTCACGATGTCCGTCACCAACGATGTCGCCGAACACGACGTGCGTCACGCCTCGCTCCGGCAGGCGCGCCAGCGTCGAGATGTATTCGTCAGTGTAGGTGTCCCAGCTGCACCGGGCGGAGAGCTCCTCCAGACCGAGCCGGGCCGCCTGTGCCGCGATCAGTACAGGTCGCAAGCCGTGCGAACGGCTTCGCTCGCCATCTTCATTGAACATCGTGACCATGGCGACGATGTCGAAGCGGTGCCATGCGCGCAGCATGGCGAGGCAACAGTCCTTGCCACCGCTCCACGAGATCGCTGCCTTCGGTTTCGTCATGTGACCTGCACTGCAACGTATCACGCGGCGATGCGAGGCGCGGCGTCGCCCGATCCTCTTCGACTGGATAGCGATGGAGATGGCGTCGGTGTAGCGGTGGCGTGCCAGGCGACGTCGACTACCGGCGCCGGTACAGGAAGAACCGGTCTCCCGTGAATTGCGAGACGTCGGTCGACGCAGGGCGATCTTCCATCGGGATGTCGACGTGCCCGAGCGACTCCATCGGGATGCCGCCCAGCGGCTCGACCGCCTGGTTGCTGATGAACACACCGCCCGGCCGCAGCATCGCAGCGACGTTGGCGAGCGCCAGCGACTGCTCGAAGACGTCGTAGTACACGAGCACGTTCGTGGCGACGATGAGATCGAACCGGGCGCCGGGCGCCGGCTCCATCCGCTGCAGCACGATGTCGAGGTCCTCCGGCGCAATCGCCTGCACGACGTCGGGGCGCACACGCACCGCCCGCATCCGGACGCGATCGCCGATCTCGGGCGGGACGGCGACCGGTGGGGCATCCATCCCGATCTTATCGCCGAGATGCTCCCAGTACGCCACCAGGTACCGTGACCAGGGAAACAGGTCCAGCCGCCGCGGCAGGTTGAGCACGTAAGCCTCTCCGGCCTCCGCTCGACGTCGGGCCACCTCGAGGTGGTGGTTTACCCTCGGGCTCACGTCGAACGTCGTCACGCGGACCTGGCCCGGCTCGGCGAGCCCGAGCCGGAGCACGGAGTCGACGATCGCAAACGGCTGGATCGTCTGCACCGGATAGAAGTCGGTGCCCTGCCGCTTGTCGACGAAGTCGAGGCCCGGCCCGACGACGCCGACGCGGCGGACGCTGCCGGCGGACAGCAGCCGGTTGGTCAGCAGGACCGCGAGCGCCTGCTCGATGCCGAAGCCCGGATAGATAGATGTGTCCGAGGAGAGCCCGCGGTCCCGGAAGAGCGTCGAGCGCGACGCGTCACTCACAGCCCTCTCACGAACGAGATCGGCCTGCTTGCCGTACTCGGCGATCACGCGCGCCGTCCCCGCGGCGAGCCACTCGCGGAGCCGCCGTCTGGCGTTCGCGGCTTCGAAATCGATCGATTGCCGACCGGCGACGAGCCGGGCGAACTCGAGCCGCTCGTTCCCAGCTGAAGACAACAGGGCGTCGATGAGGCGCTCGATCCGCAACCGCACGGCATCGGTTGTCGTCTTGCCGCCGCTGGCAGCGGCGATGTCGCGCTCGGTGAGCGGGGGCCGGTCGGTGAACGTGGTGCCGAAGAGGGCGAGATTGAAGACAGAGTCCTCGTCGCCCGCGGCGAGACGTGCTCTGATGTCCCGGTCACGCGCCGAGGCCCAGGCCGGCCAGTCGCGCGCCAGCTCCGACGGTGCCTTCGACCGCAGCTCGGCGGGCCGCTGCGCCGGCGGGATCGCTTCGAGAATCGGCCGCGCGGCGGCATCGGGGATGTAGGAGGGGACCGACGCGCCCGATGATGGAACGGTCTGTTGAGAAAAGGCGCCGAACGGGATCTCCAGGCAGAGAAAAGCTGCCAGAGCGAGCGGGATCACCCTTTCCATGATCGAGCTATGCCATCGACAGCGGGGCCACGCGCTACGGCGTGACCCCGCGGAAGAAACCTCCAGGCCTCTCGAGAGCTCAGAAGTCCAACTGGCCGGTAATCTTCACCCAGCGGGCCGGCATGAACGTGGTCGGCCGGAGCCACGTCGTCCCATATGTGTTGTTGTAGGTCAGCGTCACACTCGAATTCGTGATGTTGTAGATGTCGACGCCGACAATGGTCCGCGTGCGGCCGAACCGCAGGATCTTCCCGAACCGCAGGTCGAGCTGGTTGATCCGGTCGCCGTATATCTGGCCCGGGTTCAGCAGGTTCACGTTCACGTTGGCCACGCCGCCCGAGAGCGGGCGCCCCAGCGACGGCTGGATCACCGAGTTCGGCACTGCCCAGTTCGCCACGAGCTCCGGCCCCGGCTTGCTCTGCCAGGCCGTCGCCACCTGCACGTCGATGCGCGGGACGGTGTAGGACGCCAGCCCGCGGATGTCGGTCAGGAACGGGTACTCCACCGCGCAGTTCCGCCGGCTCGGGTCGTCGACGATCAGTTCGCAGGCGTCCAGCACCCGGCGTCCCGTGCTCGTCCCGCCCTGCAGGACGAGGCCGAACGCCGTCCGCGCGCTGACGTTCACGTCGACGCCGTGCCAGTAGTTCGTCGAGTCCCCGAAGTTCCGGGGCAGCGTAACGAAGTTGTCCGTCTTCCCGAACGCCGCGTTCGAGATGTTCGTCAGATCGCTGATCACGTAGTTCCCGCCCCCAGGCAAGCGCGGATCCGACGGCGCGGTGATGCTGAAGAAATCGTAGTCGGCCGGCGTCACCGCCCGATTATCCGTCGTCGTCGTCGTGAAATCCGTTTCCCCTGGCGGTCTGTATAGACCTGGGAACCAGCGCTGGCTATAGCCCGCCTCCACCGAGACTCGGGGGAGCACTTCCTGCTGCACCGAGACATTGATCTGGTAGTGCCGGGGTCGGATCCCCCAGCCACCCATGATGTCCGGGTCGTAGGTGTTCGAGGGCGTCTGGACCTGCCCGAAGTTCACGTTCGACATCGTCCCGCACTCGCCGTTGGCCTGCGGGTTCAGGAAGTCGCACTGCGGGACGTAGTCGCCGTTGCGATCGCTCCACGACCGGTTCACGGTCGGGGGGCTCCCGCCCCCGATCTGCGCCCGCATCGGGTTGGCGTCGATGTAGATGCCATCCCACTGCACGGTCTCGATGTACTTGCCGCCGCTCACTTTCAGTGATGTCTTCCCGGTGCCGAACACATCCCACGCCAAACCGCCCCGCAGGCTGAAGTCCCGGTAACCGGTCACCAGCTTCTGCGCCGGGAACACGATCGGATTCGGGAACCAGCGCGACGGCCCCTCTTGCTGCTCCGGCACGCTGCTGCTCCCGTAGTCGAACCGCAGCCCGCCCTGGAACGTGAACCGGTCCCGCGTCCACTCGTCCTGCCCGTAGAACGCCCCGCCTCGCACCGTGGCGTCCTCGCTGTGGCCGCTGGCGTACATCGTGATCTGGTTCGGTATCCGGTTTTGAACCCGGTACCGCAGATTCAGGTTGTTGGTCTCCCACGTGCGGACCGCATGGTTCATGTAGTGATCGAAGCCGACCTTCATATTGTGCGACCCGGTCACGTACGCCATGTGCGCGCGCGCTCGAGGCGTCCACGACACGGTGGGCCGCCACTCGTGCGATCCGAACGTGATCGGCCCGGTCTGCTCCGTTACGTTCGGGACGTCCTTGTTGTTGCCCGGCTTCTCCCGGCTGTAGAGAGCGCCCAGGCCCGAGAACGCCGCTTCGACCAGCAGGCGGTTCGACACCGGCGCAGTCCACACGGCCTGGTACACGCGCACTGCCGGGACCCTGGTCCCTTCGCTTGCCTCGGGCGAGGTCGTGGGGCTGCCGCCTCCCTCCTGCCCTCGCTTCTGCTGCTGCTCGTTCCAGAAAACCGTGAACTTGTTGCGCGGCGTCGCCTGCCACGTGAGGCGCAGCGACTCGTCCAGCCACTTCTGGTCGTTGAGGACCCGCCGGCTCAGGTCCGGATCGTAGAACCAGAAGGCCGGGTTGGGATTGCCCGCGTTCCTGTTGTAGAAGGTGTCGGAGATGGAGAGGAAGCTCCCCATGCTGCGTATGGTCCCGAAGATCCACAGCTTGTCCCGCATGATCGGTCCGCCCATCGAGAAATTCACGTCCCAGACTTTGTCCAGTTTCGATGGGGAGCGCAGGCCGGCGTCTTTCAGCTCCTGCGTGAAGTTGTCGCTCTGCATCCCGTCGCCCGCGCCCATGAGAAACAGGGTGCCCGACAAGGTGTTCCCGCCCGAGCGCGGCACGATGTTGATCGAGGCCCCTCCGTTCTCCGCGTCGGCCAGGCCTCCGGTCGTGCTCACCGTGACCTCGGCCGCGTTACTCGTATCGAGCGCCATGAGCGAGACGCCGCCGGTGGAGCCGCCGGTCGTCATCCCGTCGATCCTCAGCCGGCCTTCGAAGTTGCTCCCGCCGTGTCCCGTGAAGTACGGCGGCGTTGGACCCTGAATGCCACCCACGTTCTGGGCGTTCGTGGCCAACTGGATCCCCGGCACGAGCGCAGCCAGGCCCTCGTACGAGCGGTTGGCCGGAATCGCCGCCATCACCTCGCTATTGACTACCTGCTGGCGCTGCGCGCTCGACACATCCACGACCGGGGCCTCCCCCGTGACCGTGAGCGTCTCCTCGAGGTTGCCCACCTGCAGACTGAGGTTTACCGTCGCTGTGAACGATCCCGACAACTCGAGTCCTTCCCGGCGCACGGTGTTGAACCCGGTCAGCGCTGCGGTGAGCGTATAGCTCCCGGTCGGGAGGTTGGTGAGGCGGTAGCGGCCCGTCGAGTCGGTCACCGCCGAGCGCACACGTTCGATGAGCACAGGGCTCGACACTTCCACCGTCGCGCCCGGGAGCACCGCTCCCGAGGAGTCCTGCACGATTCCGGTCACCGTCGCCAGCACGGCCCCTTGCGCGTGAACCGTAGACGGCAGGGCAACCAGTCCCGTCATGAGCCACCCGATCACGATCGAGGCACGCTTCTCACGCATGTTCACCCCTCTCACTTCAGGTCTGGAAGGAGCAGAACCGACTGCCCGACCAGTCCGGACGATCGGAAAAATTGGAGCCGTTTTCGCGATTAGCAGAACGCCCGTTTTCGGTCCGTGGTCACACTCCGTTTCGACAGGCAGCCAGCTCCCCTTCGACGCTGACGAAGCGGGAATGTGCCGTCGATTTTCGACAGTTCGGCGGGGCATCGCAAGCGAAATTGGATGGACGGCGCTCGCCCCACATTCATTCTCGGATGTTCCCTGATCCTCATGCGGCAAGAGAGGGGAGTCGACCTGCCGGAGTAGATCCGCAAAGCGCGGATCGGAGCGCAGGAAATCGAGGGACGGTTCGACGCCCAAATAGATCAGATAGTTCGACCGTTCTTGGTAGCGCGCTCGAAGCACGCATACGCCTGATCCCTGTCGTCACAGCCCGCGTAGGCAAACGCCATGTAGAGCGCTGGCACGAATTTGCGCCTGCGCCATGGTCTCGTCGATCTCGAGAGCATTCATCGCCGCGGCGCGGGCTCGCGGCATCGCATCGCGCGGAGGCAACACGTAGTAGCCGACCGAGCCAAGCATCCCGGCGACCGCCCATCCAATACCAGTCCGAGCGTTTCGATCGTACCGCTCGTCGCCAGGCGCACGGCAGGACTAGCCGTTCGTCTTCGTCTGTACGAAGGGAGCGACGTGGGACAGCTGCAATCACGTCAATCGGCTCATCACAAGAGTCGCGAGAGTTCAGGAATAGAAAGATGGCTACACACGTCGAAGCACCCGCGTGATTGCCACGAGAACCACTGCACCAACGAAAGCGACGATGATCGATCCAACGAGGCCTCCCCCCGGGAAGATGCCGAGGGCGCCGAAGAGCCATCCTCCGACAACGCCGCCAAGCACACCGAGAACGATGTCAACCAGCAAGCCGTATCCACCGCCTTTCATGACCACGCCCGCGAGCCATCCCGCGATGAGCCCGACAATGATCCAGTAGAGAAAACCCATCGTCGATCCTCCTTCTTGTTTGGGCAGGGGAACCGTTGTCAACGGAACGTCATTGTGCGGCCCGCTACCTGAAGTTGCAATGAAGTAGATCGGGCACAAGGGAAATTACGCTTTCGCGCGCGCGTCCCGTGAGGTGCGATCATCCCGAAATCCAATCGACGGCCGCGGCCCGCGACTGGCCGTGGCTGGCCCGCGCGTAATTCGGCAAAAACTCGCCGCTTGCCGACAACGGTACCGCCGAGGGGCGACAGAAGAACCGTCGCGTCGAGTTGATTGTGTCGGGAGAAATCATCGGCATGCAGATCGGAAATTGATGCGCACGTCCGGAGATACCGATGAGCAGCGGCTCGCGTCGGCACGCCACATGGATACGACATAGTGGAGGGCCTTCGTGCCGTTCGATTCGACGCTGACCAACGTCATCGGTACCTACGGCGCATGGATCGTCGGTGGTGCCGTCGCAGTCGAGAGCATGGGCATTCCCGTTCCAGGGGAGACGATGCTCGTCACAGCCGCCGTGTACGCGGGCACCACCGGGAAGCTGAGCGTTGCGCACGTGATTCTTGCGGCCATTATCGGTGCCATCGCCGGCGACAATGCCGGCTTCTGGATCGGGCGAACCGTCGGATTTCGTTGGGTGGTGCGCCATCGATCACGGTTGCGGCTCACCATACGCCGACTCAAGCTCGGGCAGTATCTCTTCCTGCGGCACGGCGGCAAGGTCGTGTTCTTCGGACGCTTCGTCGCGGTACTTCGTGTATTGGCTGCGTTGTTGGCTGGGCTCAACTGCATGACCTGGGGGCGCTTCCTGCTGTTCAACGCACTGGGCGGAATCGTCTGGGCTGTTGCGTACGGCCTCGGCGCATACGCGTTTGGGGAAACGCTCGCCAGTGCGCTGAGCCGATTGGGCATCGTCTTGGGGATTGCTGCAACGGCCGCGGTCGTCGTGCTACTGGTGGCCGCCCGCCGGTTTGAACGCCGACTGGAGGACACGGCCGAACGCGCTTTGCCCGGCCCACTGGAGGGGCCAGGAGGTTGCGGGCCCGTCGCCTAAGCGGCCCGATGCGCCTTGAGGAAGGAATGAATTTGGCGCACCGCCAGAGGAATTCGCTCCTTCGGTTCCTTCCACGGGAAGATGCTCACTTCGCTCTTTGGCGCGAGCATCGCGCACTCCATGGCGACAGCCAATGGGTGCGCGGGGACGTCGTCCGGCAGGACCAGCATTGGGTTCTGGCAACTCCGGATGAAATCGCGCGTCACGCTGAAGAGGAAGTCGGGATTGGTTTCGAACATCCTGGTCACGAATTGGTCGGTCGTCTGCATCGTGATCTCGGGCCGCTTCGCAATTAGCGCCGGACCCAACTCCTCCAGAACGTGCCTGGGCCCCTCCTCACGCGTCCCTGCAATCACGTCGAGCGTCCATTACCGAACTGAGCGACGGACGTCATCGAGTCAGGCGAGCCAATGGAGCCGCGCAGTTTCGCGAGGCCGAAATAGAGCCGCTTGGCGCCGGTCTTCGTCAGCATGATGTTCCGCTCCAAAAACTTCTCGGAAGTAGCCCAGGGCAGTTAGGATAGCGCTCGTCTCAACAACCCGCGCACTGACTGACGATGACCACTCGCCTCGCAGCGTTCCCCGTAAGGCATCCCTCGGCGGCGCTCCTGTTTGTCCAAATCCTGGGCATCCTGTTGTATCCGCTGATGGAAGACACGTCGGCGGAGCGTGCATTGTTCGGCGTGATCGGATCCCTCGTGCTCGGTGCGGCGCTCTATGTCGTAAAGCGCGGTCCCTGGCTGACGGGTTTCGCCGTCGTGCTCGCCCTGCCCGTGGTTGTCCTTTCCATCTGGCTCGCGTTCGACTTCGACCCCAGCAGAATGGTCATCCTGGCCGCGCTCGAGGCTGTTTTCTACTTCTACGCAACGGGCAGCTTGATCGCCTACATGCTCGAGGATGAATTCGCATCGCTCGACGAGCTGTTCGCCGCCGGTGCGACGTTCACACTGCTCGCGTGGGCATTTGCCTATGTGTACGTGGTGTGCCAGGCACTGCTGCCCGGTAGTTTTGCCGCTTCTGCGGCCTCGGGCAACCCGCGCACGTGGATGGAGCTGCTCTTTCTGAGCTTCACGACGCTGTCCGGCGTGGGGCTCGGCGACATCGTGCCGCTCCTGCCGATGGCCCGCGCCCTCGTCATGATCGAGGAATTCTCGGGAGTGATGTACCTCGCCCTGGTAGTGTCACGGTTGATTGCGCTGTCCGTAACAACGCGAACGGCGCGGTGAATCAGTTCTGAACCCGGACCGGCTGGTGGCAGCGAATGGCGGGGGCGGAGAATTCCTGATAAATCAGGCTGTGTCGACCGAAACCCTCAAACGAGAAAAGCGCCATGCAAACAAACCAGGCCAACGAACCCAGCCCGGAACAGTCGCGGCTCCAGGAAGATCGCGAAGGACGAGCCGCCTGGAAGAAGTGGGGACCGTATCTGAGTGAGCGGCAGTGGGGAACCGTCCGCGAAGATTACAGCTCCAGCGGCGACGCGTGGAACTACTTCTCCCACGATAACGCGCAGTACCGTGCGTACCGCTGGGGTGAAGACGGGCTCGCCGGCATTTCCGATGATCGCCAGTTGCTTTGCTTCGCGCTGGCGCTGTGGAACGGCCGCGACCCGATCCTCAAGGAACGTCTGTTCGGGCTGAGCAACAGCGAAGGGAATCACGGCGAGGACGTCAAGGAATACTACTTTTACCTCGATAGCACGCCGACCCACTCGTACATGAAGTACCTCTACAAGTATCCGCAGGCCGAGTACCCGTACGTGCCCATCATCGAAGCCAACCGTCAGCGCGACAAACACGCCCCCGAGTACGAACTGCTCGACACCGGCATCTTCGATGAGGACCGGTACTTCGACGTCTTCGTCCAGTACGCCAAGCGCGAGCCTGAGGACATCCTGATTCAGATCACCGTCTGCAACCGCGGCCCTGAGCCCGCCGAGATCCATGTGCTGCCCACCGCATGGTTCCGCAACACGTGGTCGTGGGGCCGCAAGGACGAGAAACCGGAGCTGAAAGTTCTCGCCGCCGGCACCGACGTGCGGGCCATCGCCGCCCGGCATCGTCTTCTTGGAGAGCGTTTTCTCTACTGTGAAGGCGTCGTCGATCTGCTCTTTACCGAGAACGAAACCAATACCGAGCGCGCCTTCAATCAACCCAATCAACAACCCTACTGCAAGGACGGCATCATCCAGGCGGTCGTCCGTGGGAACAAGAACGCCATCAACCCCGAGTTGCGCGGCACCAAGGCGTCTGCCCATTACCAACTCGCCGTTCCGGCGAAAGGAAGCCAGACTGTCCGATTGCGGCTGACGGACCAGCCGCCTGACCGGCTGCAGGATCCGTTCGGGGATGCGTTCGATGCCGCACTGAAGGCGCGACATTCAGAATCGGATGCCTTCTATGAGGTCATCACACCAGCGACGCTCACCAAAGACCAGGCCCACGTCATGCGTCAGGCGCTGGCCGGAATGCTCTGGAGCAAGCAGTACTTCTACTACGATCTGGCCGAATGGCTGCGTGAGCATGGCGACAAACCCGAGGAAGGCGTGCGTGCTCGGGTCCGCAACAAGGACTGGTTCCACATGTACAACGCCGACATCATCTCCATGCCGGACAAGTGGGAGTACCCCTGGTACGCGGTGTGGGACCTGGCTTTCCATACTGTCCCTTTGTCGCTCGTGGACGTCGATTTCGCCAAGGAGCAGTTGCGGTTGTTCCTCGGCCACCATTACCTCCACCCGAGCGGCCAGATGCCCGCGTACGAGTGGAACTTCGGCGACGTCAATCCTCCCGTGCACCCGTGGGCGGTCTGGACCGTGTACAGCTACGAGAAACAATTGCGCGGGCGCGGTGACGTCGGCTTCCTCAAGTTCTGCTTCGAGAAGCTGTCGCTGAACTTCACCTGGTGGGTCAATCGCAAGGACGAAGACGGCAACAACGTGTTCGCGGGAGGGTTCCTGGGCCTGGACAACATCGGGGTTTTCGATCGCAGCAGCGCGCTGCCGACGGGCGGCAATCTGGATCAATCGGATGGCACGGCCTGGATGGCGTTCTTTGCGTCGATGATGCTCCAGATTGCGATCGAGCTCGCGATGGAGGACGACCCTCATTACGAGGCGATGGCGCTGAAATTCTTCGAGCACTTCCTGTGGATCGCTTCGGCAATGGACAACCGGAGCGTCACCGGGATCAAACTCTGGGACCACGAGGACGGCATCCATTACGACGTACTGCGCTTCCCCGACGGCAACGGCGTCCGGCTCAAGGTCCGTTCCCTTGTTGGGCTCATGCCACTGGCGGCGACGGCGGTGTTGCCGGCCGACCTTCGGGAACGGCTGCCACGCTTCTTCGAGCAGGCGCAGTGGTTCCTGGAACGGCATCCGCACACGGCGGCGGTTCTCACGGTTCCGCTGAACGTCGGAGCTGGCGGCAGCCGGATCCTGTCCCTGGTCAACCCGGACAAGCTCCGCCGGATCCTCGGCTACATGCTCAACGAGAATGAATTCCTCAGCCCCTACGGGATTCGATCGCTGTCGCGTTATCACGCGGAGCACCCCTATGTCTTCAACGCGGGTGGACAGGAGTATCGCGTCGGCTACGTCCCGGGCGACTCGGACAGCGGGATGTTTGGCGGGAATTCCAACTGGCGCGGACCAATCTGGATGCCGATGCAGCTCATGCTGATTCGTGCGCTGGTCAACCAGTACGCACACCTGGGGAACGACTTCAAGGTCGAGTGTCCAGTCGGCTCGGGACGCCAGCTGAATCTTCTGGAAGTCAGTCAGGAACTCGCGCGACGGTTGTCGCGCTTGTTCATCCGCAACAAGCAAGGACACCGGCCGGCCCACGGCGATCATAGCCGGTGGAACGATGAGCACTGGCGCGACCACGTCCTCTTCTACGAGTACTTCCACGGAGACACCGGCGCAGGGATAGGGGCCAGCCATCAGACCGGCTGGACCGGTCTCATTGCCTTCCTCATTCAGGGATTCACCGAGGTCGATGCCGAGCAGGTCATGGAAAAGGGGATGATCGCTGTCACGGAAGCAAGTGCCGAGGCCGCCAAGGAGGCAAACACGACGGAAGCCGTCCAGGTGGCAGAGGAGGTTCACAAAGACGTGGCCGAGAAGGTCGTTGCCCAGGTGATGGAAGCGGTCCAGCAGCAGGTGACGGAAGCCGTTCTGGATCAGGGCAGGCAGGCAGCGCAGATCCAGGAGAAAGTCGAACAGATCGTCATGGAGAAGATCGCCGAAGCGGTGCGGAAGAAGGCTGACGAGGTGACACAAGCCGAAACATGTGTCGACGAAGGGAAGGAGGTCCTTTGATATTTGAGATGCGGCAATGCCCGCGAGCGAGTGTCGCTTGAGCATGCCCCGGCGAGAGTGCTGCGACGTAGCCTTGTGGTACTGCAATACGGACTCGATTGCCGACGCCGACCTGGCGTCGTGGGGCGCCCTCCTCTCGGATGAAGAACGCGCGCGCCGCGACCGATTCGTATTCGCGGAAGATAAGCGCGACTTCACCGCTGCGCACGCGCTGGTCCGTCGCGCGTTGTCGCGGTACGATGCGATCGGACCTGCTGAGTGGCGTTTCGAAACCAACGGGTTCGGCAAGCCCGAAGTGGTGGCCGAGCAGGCCGGCGAGCCGCCGCTCGCGTTCAGCCTGTCACACACCAGAGGCCTTGTGGCGTGCGCCATCATGCGCGGTGCGAGTGTCGGGATCGATGTCGAGCGGTGCGGGCGCGGCGTTGCGGACAGCGAGATCGCATCGCGCTACTTCGCCGAAAGCGAGATTCGCCATCTGCAGACGTGTCCGCCCGAGCAGTACCCGACGCGATTCATCGAGTTCTGGGTGCTGAAAGAGTCCTATATCAAGGCAGTCGGGTCGGGCCTCTCCCTCGACCTGCACTCCTTTTCATTCGAGTTTCAAGGGGATTCCAACCTGCGATTCACACCCCACGACGGCGGGAGCGGTTGGCAGTTCTGGCTGATGGCGTTGCCCGATTCACGACTGGCTCTCTCCGTTCGTCCTCGCGCGCGTGCGCGCGCGTCGCCGCGTTGCGCGCTGCGCCTCGCGTTCCACGATGCGGGCGTGGCGAACGAAATCCGCCACCCGACGCTCGTGCGCTGGTCCGACTCATTCGACGCCGCGGCGCGATGAGCGGACGTCGCGTTTGTGTTCCTTAATCTCAGCGCAAGATGACCGGACGTGACAGCAGTGGTCCGGTGCATCGCAGATCCTGCTCAGTCACACGCTGCGATCCTTTTGTTGTCCTCACGTTTACGCGAGGGCAATCTCCATGTCGCTCAGGCTACTTACGCTCCATGTACCGGACGTCGCAGAGTGCGACTGTTCCGCTATGCACTGGAGAGTACCAATGTCGTATCGCGTGAGGCTGTCGTTCGCGCTGGCGTTGCTCGTGGGTGTGCCTGTCCTGGCCGTCAGCACGAAATTCTCGAATTTCACCCCTTTGATCAGCTCGGCGACTGGACTGCCGATCGACGGCCCTGAAGAAGCCACCCCTGTCATGTTGTCCAACGCGCAATGGAGCCAGCGAACCGTCGCCGACCGGAGGACACAGAACCAGCTCGTGCCAAACTCCAGGTGCGCAGCCTCTGGGTGCTACGAGCCAGGGGCTGCCGCAAGCTGGCTATTGACAGGTCTTTCCATATCAGAAGTCCCACCGTGCCCCGAACTTCACGAACCGCGGCTGGATGACCGACGTTGCGTTCCGCCAGGCCACGCCGTAATTCTGGACCTCCTGGAGGATCGCGTCCGAGTTGAACGCGTTGTAGAGGTCGACGTTCACATCGAGCCTCCCTTTGCCTACGTTGATGATCTTCGTGAAGCGCAGGTCGAACTGGTTCAGGCGGTCGCCAAACTCGGTGCCGGTCGGAAGACCCCTGAACCCAAACGCATCAACCCATCCCGGAACCAGGTTAACAGTAGAGGAGCCGGACGAGAAGGGTCGTCCGAGTCCCGGCGCCGTGACAGCGTACGTGTTGTATGCGTTGATAATCGGACCGATCACGCTCTGGAACGTCCCGCTGACCCTGATGCCGTACCACGGGAGCCCATACGAGGCGTACGCCTTGAAGTTGTGCTGCATCGGCTCGCTCACGCGGCAGAAAGGAAAGATGACGGGCGTCGCCTGCCCGGTGATGGCGAGAAACGACGATTCCGGCACCTGCGTGCGGACCGCGCAGACGTCGGTCAGCCTTCTCCCGCTGCTGATGCCACCCTGGAGAAACAAGTTGCTGAACCGGCCGTTGGCCGTCACGTCGAAGCCGTCGTAGTGCTCGGTGTGTTCGCCGAACTGTGAATCGTCCTTCACGACGTTACGGCTCAGACCGAGCTTGTCGGGATTCAGATCGGGGACGCCGGTGATGACCTGACCCGAGTTGGGGAGTCGTGGGTCGGTGGGCACGACGGCGTTGTAATACGTGTAGTCGGACGCGCTCACGAGCTCGTTGTCGGTCACCCAGAAGTTCCCTAGCGCGCGGTGGAAGTAGCCTGCGCTGACCGAGACGCGCGGGATCACTTCCTGCTGGACGCCTATCGAGTATTCCCAGTTGTACGGCCGCACGCCCCACCCGTCGAGAATCGTGGAATCCCAGGTCGTGGCGAGAGCGGGATTGCCGAAATTCGCGTTGTTCCAGGGTCCGCACAAGTCCTTTGTGGGATCGAAGGCGGGCCCGAAGAAATTCTGCGGGGCCGGATTGGACAGATCGCAGTCAGGCGTCCTGTTGCCGTTGTTGTCGAACCACAAGCGATCGGTCGACGTCACCAAGGCATTGGCAGCCGGATCGTTCGCACGTGCCACGCCGATCGAGTCCTGAAGGATGCTGCGGCTCACGCTCGCCTTGATCGCCGTCTTCCCATTGCCGAGCACGTCGTAGGTGCCGTTGATCCGCGGGTTCACGTCCTTCCAGTTGGGCACGTTCTTGATTTCCGGGTAGTTGACGTTCCGGTTCGGCAGCCACGGGCCGGGGCCATAGTGATAGGCGTCCACCGACTCATTCTGAAAGTCGAGACGAACGCCCCCGCTCAGGGTCAGGCGTTTCGTCGTCCACGAATCCTGCGCGTAGATCCCGAGGTTGTAGTTCAACCGGTCGACCCAACCCGCCAGCGGCGACGAAATCGTCGCGAGGAGGGGCGCGCCGTCG
>DASRJE010000098.1:0-25013 GCA_035649635.1 Vicinamibacterales bacterium
CGCTGCTCGATGCCGCGCACGCGCGCCGGACTGCGGAGCCGGCGATGACCGAAGCGGCCGCGCGAGTGGGTCTGGCGAGCGTGCTCGATCGAACTTCGGAAAGTGAATCAGCGGTCCAGCAGCTGCGCGCGGTCCTCGACATGAAGCCGACAGCGCCGTTCGGCATCGTCGCGCGTGCACAACTGCTGCTCGGTCACGCACTCGATCATCTCGATCGACGCGACGAGGCGATCGCCGCATATCGCGCCGCGATCGCGAGCGTTCCTGAGGGCGATCCCGATCGAATCACGCGCGCTGCGCGCGCCGCAATGCGCGCACGCTGAAGTGCGCGATCATTTCTGCCGACACTTGACGTCGTGGGTGCGATTGACGTGTCGTCGGGTATCGCGACGACGCGATTCTTTGACAAGCAGCGCGATTTTGTGCTTGACACCAAGAAAATCTCACCCATAATCTACATCTGGTATGAGGGTGGATGGCTCAGCCCACCAGTTGTGACGGCCAAGTGGTTCGTCGGAGGCTGGGTCGCTAATCCTGAGGAGAAAACAATGGCGAAGAAAGCTGCCAAGGGCGCGAAGAAGAAGGCCGCGAAGAAGCGGTAGTTCTTCCGCAGCTTCAAGGGGTGCTCGATGGAGCACCCCATTTTTTTTTGCCCCGAGTTGCTGCTCTCCTGGCGTCATCGACGTCGGCGTGAGCCCGCAAGGCGAGATGGCCAGCACCCAAGCCGACGTGCCAGGCGGCAGAGTGCCTTGGGTGTTGCGGCGAGATCGCAATCCAATCCAGGCGAAGGGGGGGATTCACATGGCAAAGAAGGCTAAAGGCGCGAAGAAGAAGGCGGCGAAGAAGAGATAACCGCCGAGGAACCCCCGACTCCCAACTTCCAGCACCCTGGGAGTTGGGAGTTGGCGCTCAGTCTGGCGTCACCCCGTCTCGTATCCGCACCCGCCGAATCACATCTCCCGGCACCAGGCGATCGACAACGTCCAGTCCGTTCATGACCAGCCCGAAGACGGTGTATCGGCCGTCGAGATGCGGCTGCGGTGAATGCGTGATGAAGAACTGACTCCCTCCGGTGTCCTGCCAATCGAGCGCCATACCGACGGTGCCCCGCAAGTAGGGTCGCTCGTTGATCTCGTCTCGAATCGTGTAACCCGGTCCACCCTCGCCGTCACCACGTGGATCGCCGTCCTGGACAACGAAGTCAGGTACGACGCGGTGAAGGGCAACCCCGTTGAAAAACCCTTTGCGCGCCAGGGTAATGAAGTTGGCGACCGTCAGCGGAGCGTCGAGAACCGCCAGTTCGAGCTCCACGGTCCCCTTGTCAGTATCGATGAAGGCGCGCGGCGAGTAGCGCGGCGACACAATCGCCTGCCACTCCGCGCTATCGACTGGTTCACCCGGTGCCGCCGGACGCATCTCATCGTCGACGCCCGTGACACCTTGTTCGGCAAGCAAGGTCCGGGCACGAACGCGCACGGCCCAATCGCGATCCATCAAGGACTCCTGCAACACGGGGCGTGCGGCAGCAGCGTCCAGCTTCGCAAGCGCACCGAGGATGGCTGCGCGCGCGACATAGGTCACGTCTCCTCCCGCAGACGCGCGATACGCCTCCAAAAGCGGCTGCACGGCCTCTGTCGCCTTGATCTCGGCCAGCCCGTTGGCGGCAGTCGCGCGAACGACGAAGTCGTCGGACTTGAGGCGCTCGAGGAGGACCTTGTCCATTCCCGCGGCCTTCGCGGCGATCAGGCCGTTCAACACCGCCGGAATCACGCGGAGGTCACGCTCCTGCAGCATGACCGTCAGCCGCGGGACACCCTGCTGGCCGGGTAAACCGCCAAGTGCGGCCGCAAGCGCGGCGCGCACCGACCAATCGTTATCCGCCTCCAGGCCAGCCAGCACTGACAGGAATGTCATCGGCTCGAGGCGAGCAAGAGCGGTGAAAGCGCCGCTGCGAATGGCCGGCGTGGGATCGGACACCAGGTCGAGCAGCAGGTCGATACTTCGCTCGTCGATCAACGCGCTCCATGCGGTGATCGCCTCCAGCTTCAGCGCTCCGGTCACGCTCCTGTCAGTGACCATCTTCGTGACCATGGGCAGTGATGCCTGGTCGCCGAGCGCAGTCAAGGCTCGCAAGGCCTGGATAACCACAGCTGGATCGCGGCGCCGTTCCGTCACGATCTCTCGCAGCGAACCGGCCGCACGTGTCGACTTGGTCGCGGCAAGACCTTTCGCCGCGAATGACGCCGTATAACGGCCCGGAGTATTCAGCAGCGTCAGCAGCACCGGAGCCGCCTGCGCGTCACCGATGCGCTGCAGCGCATACGCCACCGGCCACCAGCGAGATACGGGTTGCCCTTGCGGATCGAGCACCGCAGAGGCCAGTCCGTCATAGGCTCTGATCTTCGCTAACGCATAAATGCCGAGTCGAGCCGCCTCGACCGGCGGGTCGAGCGGATACGTGAGGTCATCCGGCTCGATTTTCGCGAGAACGCCGGCCGCAACGTGTCGACGCACCATGCCGGCTATGGCATCGGCATCCGTGCGATCTCCGATCGCCGCCAGCGCTTCTGCCGCGCGCCCCTGGACGATGGGCTCGGGATCGTCGAGCGCCTTCTGCAAGGCAGGACGCGCGGAGGGATCGGCCAGCAGGCCAAGCGCGAACGCCGCCATCTGCCGGACTTCGAACTCCTCATCCACCAGCATTCGCGTGAGCGGTTCGACCGCCGCACGTAAGCCGACACGTCCCGCGGCCAGCGCTGCTCTGCGGCGCACGCGCGCTTCAGAGTCGCCGAGCAGACGAAGGAGATCGGATGGCGGCGGTGGAGCGACGATTTGCGGCTCGGTTCTTGTGGCCGCCCGCAAGATGGCTGGCGGCGGCGTGTTGGGATCGCGCAGCAGTCGCTGATCCTCGAGTCGGAGAATCCACCCGAGCTTCTCTTCCCAAGTGACAACAGGTATTGGCGGAGCTGGAGACGGCGGCGCCTGGACCGTCGTGATGGGCGCGGTCGCACACGAGGCGCAAAGAACAGCGATGATGAATGCCCACGCCTTGAGCATTGGTCCGGCTAAGATAGCATGCGGCTAAACGCTCGAGCCGGCGCCGTCCACACATGCCCTTTCAGTACATCGCGATTGAAGGACCGATTGGCGTCGGCAAGACCTCGCTGGCTGAGCGACTCGCAACGCGGTTGGACGCCGTCACGATCCTCGAGGAACCAGAGAATCCGTTCCTCGCCGACTTCTACGCCGGCCGTCCGGGATCCGCGTTGCAGACACAGTTGTTTTATCTGCTGAACAGGCACCGTCAACAACTATCGATCCGGCAAGGCGATCTCTTTACACAGTCGACGGTGAGCGATTATCTGTTCGACAAAGACAAGATCTTTGCGTATCTCAATCTCGACGACAACGAGCTGTTCATCTATCAGCGCCTCTACGATCTGCTGATGAGAGACGTGTCGGCGCCGGACTTGGTGATCTATCTTCAGGCGCCCACAGACGTGCTGGCTCGCCGACTACGAGACCGCGCGTCGCGGACCGATGGCGAGTCACTCGAGCCGAGCCAGGAATACCTCCGCGAATTGAACGAGGCGTACCAGCATTTTTTCTTCCACTATTCAGCAACGCCACTGCTCGTCGTGGAGACCTCGCACCTCGATCTCTCGGGCAGCGACGATGCACTCGACGATCTGATCCGGCAGATCAACGCCATGGGCAGGGGAACGCAGTACTACGTGCCACGGACGTAAGGCCCCCCATTTTTGGTCATTGCATTTTGACTTTTGCAATTTGAATTGCGTTAATACGTTTACGCAGCTGCTCGAGTTTGAGGAGTAAATGGCCTGGTTCAAGAAGACCCGGAAGCCAATCGCGTCGAAGACGGCCGAGAAACCAAGCCGGGTGCCCGAGGGCCTGTGGGTCAAGTGTCCCGGCTGTACCCAGCTGATCTACAACAAGGACCTCGAAGCCAGCCTGAGTGTCTGCCCGAAGTGCGCGCATCACTTCCGGATTAGCGCCGCCGAACGCCTGGCAGCTCTCTTCGACGAGGGGCGCTACCAGGAACATTTCCCGAACCTGACGTCGACCGATCCATTGCAGTTTGTCGATACAAAGCCGTATCGCGATCGGCTTCGCAAGACGCGCGAAACCACCGGGCTCAAGGACTCGGTGATCGTGGCCACTGGACGTCTGGACGGCCTCGACGTCGTGGTGGCCGCGATGGAGTATGCCTTCATCGGCGGGAGCCTTGGCGTCGTCGCCGGCGAAAAGATCACGCGCGCGCTGGAGTTGGCGCTCGCCCGCCGGCACCCCGCCATCATCGTGTCGTGTTCGGGGGGCGCCCGCATGATGGAGGGCGCGCTGTCGTTGATGCAGATGGCCAAAGTCTCGGCGGCGCTCGCGCGCCTGGACCGCGCCAGGGTGCCGTTCATCTCCGTCCTCACCGATCCCACCACAGGCGGCGTGACGGCGAGCTTCGCAATGCTCGGCGATCTCAACATCGCTGAACCCAAGGCGCTGATTGGCTTCGCAGGGCCACGCGTCATCGAACAGACGATTCGACAAACGCTTCCGGAAGGTTTCCAGCGGAGCGAGTTCCTGCTGGAGCACGGAATGCTCGATCTGGTCGTTGATCGTCGCGACCTGAAAGCCTCGATCGCCCGCGCGCTTCGCTTCATGCGGGCTGTCCCCGCGTCTGCACCCGAGCCGACGCCGGCACTCGCCGGCGTCAGCGGAGAATCCACGTCATAGGCCAGTCGAGGGCCAACCCGTGAAATCCCGACTACGCCCTTGACCTCTTGAACACCACCTTCGACCGTCTATTCGCGCTCGAGACGTTCGGCATCAAGCTGGGCCTGGAGAACATCTCCCGGCTGTGCGAGGCACTGGGCCATCCGGAGCGCGCCTTCCGCTCATTGCACGTCGCCGGCACGAACGGCAAGGGATCGGTGACGGCGATGACCCACGCAGCGCTCAGAGCCGCCGGGATTCGGGCCGGTCGCTACACGTCTCCTCATCTGAGCGATCTGTCCGAGCGATTCGTCATCAACGATCGTCTCGTCGACACTGCGCTGCTCGAGTCGACGGTCGAGGACGTGTTGAGCTGTGCCGACCGTTTGCGTGCGGCCGGCGTCTTGACAGTGCAGCCGACGTTTTTCGAGGCCACTACCGCGGCTGCTTTCGAGGTGTTCCGAAGGTCGGGTGTGGAAATCGCCGTGATCGAAGTCGGGCTCGGCGGCCGGTTCGATGCAACGAATGTCATCAGCCCTGTGGCCGGCGCGATCACCACGATCGACTTCGACCATCAGCAGCACCTCGGGGACACGCTCGGCGCGATTGCGTTCGAGAAGGCGGGAATCATCAAGCCGGGGATGAACGTCATCATGGGTGACCTGCGGCCCGAGGCGGCCGCCGTGATTCGCCGCTGCGCGGCCGAGCGTGGCGCCGTGCTCGTCGAAGCCGCGCACGACACACGCGCGCAGTCAGAGATGATCGACGGGCGTGCCCGGCTCACGTTGGCCACGCCGTCAGCGTCGTACGGACCGGTGACGCTCGGACTTCGCGGCGAACACCAGGTTGGCAACGCCATTGTCGCCGTACGCCTGCTCGAAGTGGCGGCGAGCGGGATTTCGATTTCAAGTGAGGCCATCGAACACGGGCTGGCAACTGCCGAATGGCCCGCTCGACTCGAACTGCTCACGCTCGAACGCGGCCGTCGCGTGCTGCTCGACGCAGCGCATAATCCAGAGGGAGCGCGCGCCCTTGCGGCGTACCTGTCGCGCTGGCACCCGGAACGACCGCCACTGGTGATTGGTGTGATGCGAGACAAGAACGTCGCCGATATCGCACACACGTTGCTGCCGGTCGTGTCGTCGGTGATCGCGACCGCCGCGCCGACACCTCGCGCCATCCCTGCTCCTGACCTGGCGCGCCATCTTCTCGCGGCTGGAGCACATGATGTGCGCGCCGAACCTGATCCGATCGTCGCCATAGAAAAGGCGTTCGAGTTCGCTGATACGATTTGCGTCGCGGGTTCGATCTTTCTCGCCGGCGCAGTTCGCGATGAGCTTCGCCAACGGGCGCTCTATCGCTGATCAGCCGCGTGCTATGCTCGGCGATCCCATCGCAGTCATGGTTCGTGTATTTCTCTTCTCGTGCTTCGTGTGTCTGGTCGCCGACACATCGGCGTTGGCGCAGAAACCCGCACCGGCACCGGCACTGCCGCCGATGCCGTCGGGAGACGCTGCCGGACGCACTCTCTTCGATCGGCTTCAGTCGCACCAGGACCAGATCGAGTTCGTGTCGGCCAACCAGGTGCGCTTCACGGGTGGCGTGGAGCAGGAGTGGGACGGCCAGACCAAGTTCTTCGCCGAGCAGATCGATTTCTTCATCGACACGTCGCGACTGGTCGCGAGCGGCAACGTCGTGTTTCAGAACGCCCAGGGTCATATCGCCGCCGAGAGCGTCGAGTTCGACCTCAAGAACAACACCGGCACGTTTCACGTGGCTTCAGGCCTGATGCCGATTGGCTCCGCCAATCCCCAACAGTTCGGCAATCAGCCCGCCGACGTGTATTTCTGGGGCAATACCATCGAGAAGATCGGTGATCAAAAGTACCGTATCAGCCGCGGCGGGTTCACGACCTGCGTGCAGCCGACACCCCGCTGGGAGCTCGTCACGGGCAGCGTCGTGCTCAACCTGGACGATTACGCGGTGGCGACCAACACCGTGCTACGCGTGAAGGGGGTCCCGGTCGTCTACATGCCGTGGATGTACTACCCGATCAACAAGGAAGACCGCGCGACAGGTTTTCTGCTGCCGACCTACGGCACATCCAGCCTGCGCGGTCAGGCGATCAGCAACGCCTTCTTCTGGGCGATCAATCGCAGCCAGGATGCCACCTTCTTTCATGATTGGTTCACGAACACCGGGCTAGGTTTCGGGAGTGAGTACCGGTATGTCGCCGCAGCGCAGTCGTACGGCAACGTCCGCGTGTACCGAATCGATCAGCACGAAGCAGAGTTCACCGACGACGGACAGACGACGACGTTGCCGGCGACCAAGAGCTTCGAAGTCAGGGGCACCATGTATCACACGCTGTCGCGCAACGTGCGCGCCCGCGCTCGACTCGAATACTTCTCGAACGTCACGACCCAGCAACTCTATTACCAGGATGTGTACAGCGCCACGCGGAACAATCGAATCATCGAGGGGGGCCTGACCGCCGGATTCGGTCCGACGTCGACGAACATCCTGTACTCCCGAAACGAATACCTCTCCGACGCGAAGAACTCCACTGTTTATGGCAGCACGCCTCGCGTGTCGACCAGCGTGGCGCCGCAGCGGCTGTTTGGCTCGCCTATTTACGCATCGGTGAACTCGGAGTACGCCTACCTCCCGAACCGGTCGGTGACCGACGGCGAGGTGACGAACGACGACAGCCACGCGCGCGTTGACTTGGCGCCGACTCTGCGCGCGCCGCTGTCGCGGTTGACGTTCCTGTCCGTGAACACCAGCGCGAACTATCGCGCGACGTACTACTCGCGCAGCGCCGGCCCTACCGGCGGGACCGTGGGCGATCCGTACTTCCGGCAGTACATGGCGCTCCACACCGACATCGTCGGACCCGTATTCACGCGCATATGGGATCGTCCTGAGAGCGTGTTCGCCGAACGTCTCAAGCATGTCATCGAGCCCGCGTTCACCGTCGACCTCACGAGCCGCATCGAGGACTTTGCCCGAACACCCATCGTGGGTGACGCGTCGGAATTCGTGGTCGGCGGTGCGGCGCAGTTCACCTACGGCCTGACCAACCGCTTGATGGCCCGAGGAAAGACCGTCGGCACGACGCGCGGCCAGACGCGGGAGTTTCTGACCGTCGGCTTGCAGCAAACGGTCTATTCCAATCCTGAGTCGGCCCGCTACGACAGCACGTATCAGAGTACCTTCGGGTACACGCGGCCGGTCGAGCGGTCACCCCTGGCGCTCACCGCCCGCGTGTCTCCGACGTTCGCGATGGACGCCAACTTTCGAGCGGAATACGATACCTATGGTCTTGGGTTGCAGTTGTTGTCGGCCGGGGGGACTGTTAACGGGCGTGCGGCGTCGGTTGGCGCAAATTACAGCCGGCGGGAGATCGACGGCAGCAATTACGTCTCGGCCTACTCGACGCTACGCTGGTTGGAGGGACGAGCCAGCGGCACGTATTCTCTTAATTGGGATATCGCGCGTGACTACGTCGTGAACCAGTCGATCGTCGGGTCGTACCTTGCCCAGTGCTGTGGACTCCAGCTCGAGTTTCAGAAATTTAACTATCCCCAGGGTCCGGGCTTCCCGATCTCCTCGGACACGCGTTTCAACATCGGGTTCATCCTCGCGGGATTGGGGACGTTCTCGAACTTTTTTGGCGCATTCGGTGGCCAGCGCTGAGCGTTTATGACGACACCTGTTTCGTATACGAGTGCCGTGGTGAAGCACCCCCGCATCGCGGGCGTGAAGACCAAACCCCTGCGCTTGATTCCCGATGAGCGTGGCTGGCTGATGGAAATTCTCCGGGCCGATGAAACGGAGTTGTTTACCAAGTTCGGCCAGGTTTACGTCTCGGCGACGTATCCGGGCGTGGTGAAGGCCTGGCACTACCACAAGATTCAAGTCGACAACTTTGTTTGTATCGCCGGAATGGTGAAGCTGGTCTTAGTCGACACGCGAGACGGCTCACCCACCAAGGGCGCGATCAACGAGTTCTTCCTGGGGACGCAGAACCTCACCCTCGTGCAGGTGCCGAATCTCGTTTACCACGGATGGAAGTGCATCAGTACCGACCTCTCGATGGTGATCAACGTGCCAAACGAGCCGTACCAGTACGCGGACCCCGACGAATTCCGGCTGGCGCCGCACAACACGCTGGACTATGACTGGACGCGAAAAGATGGTTGAAGTCCTGGTCACCGGCGGCGCCGGATTCATCGGAAGCAACTTCGTTCGCTACGCGCTCGGGGCACACAGTGACTGGCGTGTGACGACGCTCGACAAACTCACGTATGCAGGACGTCGAGAGAACCTTCACGACGTGATGGACAACCCGCGGCACACCTTCGTGCACGGTGATATCGCCGATGCGAATGTGAGCGCGCCGCTCGTCGAAAAGTCAGCGATCGTCGTGCACTTCGCCGCGGAAACCCACGTGGACCGCTCGATCATGGCCGCCGGCGATTTCATCCGGACCGACGTCGAGGGCACGTTCATCCTGCTCGAAGCGGCCCGTCGCTCGAAACACTTGAGACGCTTCGTTCAGATCTCGACCGACGAAGTCTATGGCAGCGTACCGACCGGCGCGAGTGTCGAGACCGACGAACTCAAACCACGAAATCCCTACGCCGCAAGCAAGGCGGGCGCGGATCGTCTCGCGTACAGCTATTGGGCCACGTATCACCTGCCCGTGATCATTACGCGGGCGTCGAACAACTACGGCCCCTACCAATTCCCTGAGAAGGTCATCCCGCTGTTCGTCACCAACGCCATCGACGACATTCCGGTGCCGCTCTATGGTGACGGGAAGAACGTGCGCGACTGGCTGCACGTGCTCGATCACTGCCGCGCCGTCGATCTGCTCATCGAGCGCGCCACCGATGGAGAGGTCTACAACATTGGTGGTGGCAACGATGTGATGAACATCGACCTCACCCATCGGATCCTCGAGGCGCTGGGCAAATCGAAAGCCCTGATCAAGCCTGTTGCCGATCGGCCGGGGCACGATCGTCGCTACTGCCTCGATACCACCAAGCTGCGTGACGCCGGGTGGACGCCGCAGGTGCCGTTCGAGGCTGGCCTTCGTGACGCGGTCACCTGGTATCAACAGAACGAATGGTGGTGGCGCCCGATCAAGGAGCGCGATCCCGCGTTCAAAGCCTACTATCAGGCGCAATACGAAAAACGGTAAGTGAACCTGCGCGGCCCAGTCCTGATCACCGGCGCGACCGGTTTCGCGGGCAGCCATCTGGTCGAGTCGCTGTCGGGCATGGGCCGACTTGTCGGATGGGGCCGCTCCGTTCCCCGGCCCGAGTTCGCCAGCCTCGCCGAATGGACCGTGATCGATCTGCTCGATCGCGACAGCGTTCAGCATCAAATCGCGGCGCTTCGCCCGGCGACGATCTTTCATCTTGCAGGTTCGCCGCAGGTCGCCGAGTCCTGGCAGGACAGCACCAGACCGCTTGCCGGGAATGTCCTCGCAACCGCCCATCTCTTCGACGCGATCCGCCGCGCCGATCTGAGGTGCCGCGTAATGGTCGCGGGGTCGGCGACGGTCTACGCGCCGTCCGAGAGTCCTCTCAACGAGAGCAACCCTCTGGCGCCAGCGAATCCATATGCGCTCAGCAAGCTGGCGCAGGAGCAAATGGCCCTGCGCGCTTTCACTGACGACGGGCTGGAAATTGTGATGGTGAGGGCCTTCAATCACACGGGCGCGCGACAGTCCCCGACCTTTGTCGCCCCGAGCATGGCTCGTCAGATTGCCTTGATTGAAGCCGGTCAGCTCGAGCCGGTGATGCGCGTCGGAAACCTGGACTCGCGGCGCGACTTCTCCGACGTGCGCGACATCGTGCGCGCCTACGTTGCGCTGATGGAGCTCGGCAAGGCTGGTGAGATCTACAACGTTGGCTCAGGAACAGGTCGAACAGTCCGGTCGCTGTTGGACGCGCTTCGTTCGCGTTCCCGCGTGCAGGTGCGCGTTGAAACGGACCCCGAGAGGCTCCGGCCGATCGAAACTGCGGCAGTGATAGCCGATACCAGCCGCCTCCGTGCGCAGACTGGCTGGCAACCCGACGTCTCGTTCGAATCGATGCTCGACGACTTGCTCGAATACTGGCGAACGGAAGTTCGAAGATTACGGTAAGATCGTGGCGAATATCAGGCGAAGCCAGACGGAATCGCTATGGAAATCGCCCCGCTCTTGTTCGATCTCGGCACTTCGAAACCAACCTCGCGGCAGATCGCGGACCTCGTCAAAGCCGGCGGCGCGGATGCGCTGACCGAAGCCACCCGTCGCGCCGACGCCGCACGCTACCAGGAGATTCGCTGCCGCTCGGCGCTCAACTCGGTCAAGGGCATGCCCTTCAACTGGACGCTGAATCCATATCGCGGCTGCACGCACGGTTGTCACTACTGCTACGCGCGGCGGTATCACACCCAGTTCGAGCTCGGCGCCGATGATGAGTTCGCGTCCATCATCTTGGTCAAAACGAACCTGGTGCAGGTCCTCCGCCGTGAGCTTCGGAAACCCGGGTGGACCAACGAGACTGTTGCCGTCGGCACCGCGACTGATTGCTACCAGCCTATAGAAGGGTTCTACAAACTTACACGTGGCGCGCTCGAGGCCTTCTGCGAGTTCCGTACGCCGATCGGTCTCGTGACAAAAGGTCCAATGGTCGTCCGCGACAAGGATGTGCTCGTCGATCTGTCGGCAAAGGCCGACGTCAGCGTCTGCATCAGCGTTCCCTGCGTCGACGAGGATGTCTGGCGCGAACTCGAGCCCGGCACGGCGCCTCCCAGTCAGCGGCTTCGCGCCGTGCGCGAACTGGTTGACTGCGGCATCCGAGCCGGGGTGTTGATGAATCCCATCGTCCCCGGCATCTCATCGAAGCCCGCACTGCTCGAGCGCACAGTGAAAGCTATCGCGGACCACGGAGCCCGCTTCATCGGCTGCAACGTCATGTACCTGCAAGATGGCACGCGCGACCACTTCATGCGCTGGCTCGCGCAGGAACACTCCGAGCTGGTCGACGCGTACGAGCGGCTTTACACGAGCAAGTATCCGCCCAAGGGCTACCGTGACGAGGTGACGAACGTGATTCGACTGTTGAAGGAGAAGTACTTAAGACCCCGGGGGTGATTTTCAGGGGATTCGGAAGAAAATCACCCCCGGGGTCGTTTCATACCGCAATCGCCTCGTCCTCTGCCGCGATGAGTCGCGGACCGACCGCTTCAACAGCGATCTGGTTGTCCCTGACGACGGCGCGGAACGTGTTGGCCTCTTTCCAGTGCTGGCTCACCGGCAGCTTGATCTGATCGTCGATGACGCGTTTCAGGAAGCGCGCGCCGTAGGCCATGCTGTATCCGTCGGCAACGAGCTTGTCGAGCGCCTCGGGCTCGACGTAAAGCATCTTGTTCCAGCGCCGCAGCGAGCTCGCGACCTGTTCGATGTACTTCACGGCGATTTGACGCACTTCGTCCCTGTTCAACGGCTCGAACACGACGACCTGATCGATGCGGTTGCGGAACTCCGGGGGGAATCGACGCTCGAGCTCACGGTTAATCTCGGACTGCACCTGGCCTATCGTGTCCTGGCTGGACCTGAATCCGAGTGGGCTTTGCAGCTTCCGGAAGTGCTCCGAGCCGGCATTCGACGTCATGATGACGATGGCGTCGGAGAGATAGACACGCTTGCCGCGCCCGTCCGTCAACCACCCTTCGTCGAAGGCCTGCAGGAATAGATTCAGCAGGCTCGGGCTCGCCTTCTCGATTTCGTCGAGCAGGACGACCGTGCAGGGATTGTCCTTCAACTGGTTCGTGAGAATGCCGCCCCGCTGGCTGCCGACGATCCCTCGCGGCATGCCAATCAACTTGTCGATCGACACGCCTCCGTCCTGGTATTCGGACATGTCGATGCGGATCATCTTCTTCTCGTCGCCGAAGAGGAATTCCGCGGCGGCCTTGGCGAGCTCCGTCTTGCCCACGCCGGTCGGGCCAAGGAACAAGAGAACGCCATCGGGCCGATCGAACCCGTCCTTCAGCGGCCCTTTGTTCATCACGAGGCGATGCGCGAGCGCCTGAACGGCCTTCTTCTGGCCGATCACGCGCTTACCCAGGCGATGCTCGATGTCCTTGAACCGGTCGCCGACATCGCGGAACACCATGTCTCTGGGGATCTGCGCGGCGTTCGAGATCACGTCGACGACATCGGCGGCGGTGACTTCCCAGCGGCGATCGATTTCGGCGCGCACGGCAGCCGTATCGAGCCATCCGATCACTTTATCGGGCATGTGCAGATGCCGCTGGTACCGTGGTGACATCTCGAGTGCTGTCTCGATCGCGTCGTCCATCAGTCGCACGGAATAATTGCGTTCGAGCCGAGCCCGGACGTTGTAAAGAATGCGACGCGTTTCTTCAATGGTCGGTTCTAACACCGTGACGGTGCGGAATCGGCGCGACAACGCCTCGTCTTCCTGGATGTATTCCTTGTATTCACTCAGGGTCGTCGCACCGATGATGCGGACCTCACCCCGCGCGAGCACGGACTTGAAGACATTGGCCGCGTCGGAAGGAGCGCCCAGCGCCGATCCGGCGCCCACCATGGTGTGGGCTTCGTCGATGAACAGGATCAGATTGGGTCGTTCTTTAATCTCGCGGATCACGTTCTGGATGCGATCCTCGAACATCCCGCGGAGCATCGTGCCGGCCACCATCGTGTTCATCTGCAGGTTCACCACCTGGCAGTCGCGCAGGCGCACCGGCACCGAGTCGGGCTCGAACTCGATTCGCCTGGCGAGGCCCTCGACAATCGCCGTCTTGCCGACACCGGGCTCGCCAATCAGCATCACCGAGTTCGACCGCTCACGGTGGCAAAGAATTTCCAGTACCTGCTGGATTTCAGCATCTCGGCCGTAGACCGGCGCGATCTTGTCCTGTCGCGCGAGAAGATTGAGATTAGTGGCGAAATTCTTGAGGAATGGCGGCAGCTCGAAGCGCTTGCGCAGGTGCTCCTCGCGCACCTCGTTCTCCCGCATCCGCGCCGTGATCCGCGATACCAGTACCTCCGGCTCGACCCCATGACGACGGATGATGGCAACGGGAATGCCCTGGCTTTCTTCAAAGATGGCCGAGAAGAGATCGCCTGACTCGATGGTCTGACGGCCGCCGCGGCTCGCCTGATGAAATGCAAGTTTCAACACGAGCTTTGTCGCCGGTGCCACACGAAGGTCGCGAACTGATGTCTTGCGCAGCGAGTCGAGGTAGCCCTCGAGCGCATGCATGATCTCATGCGGATTCAGGTCGAGTTCGGTCATGACCTGAGAGAAGGTGTCCCACTCGACCTGTGCGAACGCCAGGAAGACGTGCTCGTTCGTCACTTGCGCGTGGTCTCTGCGCCGCGATTCCTCGATCGCGCGGTCGACGACCCGCTGTGCTGACTCGCCGATCTTGCTCGGCGCTATGTCGAAGTCTTCCATGGCCCGATCCTCCTGGCCGTCGGTTGGAACCTCAGGCTTGCAGGTGTACTTGGCAAGATGCGATCCATCGGGGAGGGGCCTACAGGAGCCCAACAACGAGTCCCAGGTGTCGGAATCACGGCCAATGCTGCCATCCGGAGGTCACATGACGACAGAAGCCCGACAGAGGAGAACCCCCGGCTTCCGGTTGAACGTCTCTATAATGAGGAGCGTGCATCGACAGCTTGCGGCGTGTTTCGCCTCGGTTCTGATGTGTACGCCGGTGCTGGCGCAGCGGCCGGAACCATTTCCCCGTCCGGGAAATACGCAGCCGCCGCCGAAGCCGTCGCAACCGACGTCACCTCCGTCGACGCAGCCGCCCGCGGCGCCACCGTCTTCTCAGTCGCCCACTTCGCCGCCGCGCACTCCGCAGGCACAACCGGGTGTGACGACACCACCGGCGAGCGAGGTCGGTTTTCCGATCTATCCGGCCGCGCAATTCCTTGCGTCCTATGACGCAGGCCGCGGTCAGCGCTACTACATCTATGGTGCGAGTGCTCCATTTGCGGACGTCGTGACCTATTACCGCACACAGCTTGACGAACGTGGCTCACTGGTCTTCAAAGAGCCGCCGACGCACATGTTCGAGGTGGGGCGCTTCCGCGAGGAGACGATGGCGTTTCCGCCGGGTGTGACGGTGAAGGATTGGACCTGGGGCGGATCGCAGGGTTATCTCAATCCCGTCCCCAAGGGTCAGCCCCAGCGCTTCCCGACGATCGTGATGATCGTGCCGCCGGAGGCAAAGCGCTAAGCACGTAGTCCGGCCTTAGCCAGAACCTAGTCTAGGGATCAGCGGGCCAACCCGGACGCGAGCGACCTGTGAGCAGCGTGATCCGACTCACTGGTCTAGTCTCCCGCTGTCGAAGTAGCGCCGTCGCGAATCGCCTTCAATGCCAGGCGTTCCTCACGATTCGGATCGTTGACCACCTTGCAGTCGTTGCCAAACATCATCGTCGGGTACGCGCGCGCGTTGAAGGCCGGCCACATCGGCAGGTCAGCATGGTTCGGGTTGCCGCTCCGCGCGAACGACGCGAACGCGGCGCTCATTCGATGCGCCAGGGCGTAACGGTCCTGCATGGCGCCCGTCATCGAGGCCGCCTGATCGACGTTGTAGAGCGCGAACGGGATATCGAGGGTGTGATACGCCTTCATCTGCCCGTTGTGAACAGGTGAGCGCCAATTGAAGAAATACAGATAGGCGGGCGCCTTTCCCTGAGCGGTCTTCAGCTCGCTCAGGAGCTGGGCGTTCGCACGGCGCGTGTTGTCCGCGTTCATGATCAAGTAAACGTCCGTGTTGCTGATGCCCTGATGGGTCTTGCGGTACAAGGCGATCAGGTCGCGGGCCTTGGACTCGTCGTTTCGTACGATCCGACGAACCCGCGTGAGCATGTCGTCCTCGGACATGGCGAGCGGAGGTGGCGGATCGTTCCAGGCATCCTCCGTCTCAGTCGATCCCATCATCAATGGCACGTCGGCCGATACAGCCGGAGCATCCGGGGACCACTGATCCCGCGGGAGCGAACCACCGTCGACAACAGGACCGCCGGCGAGCCCCTGAATGCGCGGCTCGCTGAAAAACGCTTCCTGCAGTTGCTTCCACGGCAACTGCTGAAGGCGATCGAGCTGCTTCGACGTGAGTCCGAGCTTCGTCAGGTACTGCTCCGCTGCGCGCGTCGCTGCGCCGCGTTCGGCGCCTCGCACCTGTGCTCCGCTCATCGCGATCGCGCGATGGAAAAGACCCTTGGCTGAAGGCATCGCCATGAGCGTCGTGACCTTGCTGCCACCACCAGACTGACCGAACACGGTGACATTAGCGGGATTGCCACCGAACGCCGCGATGTTGTCCTTGATCCAAGCGAGCGCGGCAACGATGTCCTGCATGCCCATGTTGCTCGAACGCGCCCACTTCTCTCCCGCCCCGAAGTTCGAGAGGTGCAGAAACCCGAACAGATTGAGGCGATGCGTCACCGACACCATCACCACGTCTTCCTTTCGAGCCAGGTTGGTGCCTTCGTACAGCAACCAGTTGCCGGAACCACCGGCGAAGCCGCCGCCGTGCAACCACACCATGACCGGTCTGCTGCCAGTGAGTGCCGGTGTGAAGACGTTGAGGTTCAGGCAGTCCTCGCCCATCGGCTCCTGGCGATCGAGCGCAAAGACCTCGGAGATCGGTCCGTCGGGGTCCTGGGGAGCACGGTTGCCAACCTGGAAGCAGTCGCGCGTGCCGGTCCACGGCGGGTGCGGCACTGGCGCCATGAATCTGTTAGCACCCTCCGTCGAAGCCGCGTACGGCACTCCCCAGAACTGATTCACGCCGAATCGCACGACACCGCGCACGCGGCCTGCCGTGGTGGCCACGTCCTTCGTCACGGGAAGTCCGCGGACGTCCTGAGCCCAGACCGGGCGTGCCCAGCCATCGATCAGAAGGCCGCCGGTTGCCAGCGTGCTGAAGCCAAGGAACGTGCGGCGATCGAGCTCGGTCATGGCGTGCTCCTCGTCCGAATGGACTCACGAAAGCGGTTACTTCGCCGCCTTCTCCTTGATGAAGGTACCTCGATTGAGCTCGTCGAAGGCGAGCTGAAGTTCGGCGCGAGTGTTCATCACGATCGGTCCGTACCAGGCGACGGGCTCTTCGATCGGCTTGCCTGACACGAGAAGAAACCTGATCCCTTCGTCGCCGGCCTGCACCGTGATCTCGTCACCGCTGTCGAACAGCACGAGCGATCGATTGCCGATGCTGTCCGGCGCGGCTTCGCCACTTCCGCCAATGATGTCGGTACGAATCTCGCGCGGCTCCGACGCGTCTCGGAAGCTTCCCTGTCCGGCAAAGACGTATGCAAAGCCGTGCCGGCCCAACTCGATGGGAAGACGCTTCCTGACTCCTGGAGGGACAGACACGTCGATGTAGCGCGGATCGGCGGCGACACCATCAACAGGTCCTGTCTTTCCCCAGAACGATCCGCACACCACTCGCACCCTCGTCCCGTCGTCATCAACCACTTCGGGCACGTCCTTGCCAGCGACGTCCTGATACCGCGGCGCCGTCATCTTCAACGATGAAGGCAGGTTCGCCCACAACTGAAAGCCATGCATCCGTCCCTGTGGATCGCCTTGCGGCATTTCCTGATGAAGAATGCCGCTGCCAGCCGTCATCCACTGGACATCGCCCGCCCCGAGGCTGCCGCGATTTCCGAGGCTGTCGCCGTGTTCCACGCTTCCCGCCAGGACGTAGGTGATCGTTTCAATCCCGCGATGCGGATGCCATGGGAACCCCGCCAGGTACTCATCGGGGTTGTCGTTGCGAAAGTCATCGAAGAGAAGGAATGGGTCGTAATCGGACGTGTCGCCGAACCCGAACGCGCGACGCAACTTCACGCCGGCGCCTTCGAGGGTAGGTTTGGATTGGGCGACTCGCTTCACAGGTCGGATAGACACGGGATGGCTCCTTCTCTTGCTGAATCCTTGCAGTATATGACGCGGACAACGCGCAGACCGTCTCGGGCTGGCGGCCCGACTGAACATTGTTTAGAATATTGAACGATGTTCAGCGAGACCGAACGCGCCCATGAAGAACCCCTGAGCCGCGAAGAGCGTCAGCAACACGCGCGAGCGTCAACGCGCCGCGCCATCCTCGATGCCGCTCTATCCCTCTTTGTCAGCAACGGTTACGCACAGGTATCGATCCGCAATATCGCCGCAAAAGTCGATTACAGCCCTGGCGCGATCTACAGCTACTTCGAATCGAAAGACGAGATCTTCTTCGCCCTCGCGGAGGAAGGCTTCCGCCTGCTCGGCGCGGCGCAGCTTCCACACGCACCGAGCGACGATCCGCTCGACGACATACGGACTGCAGCCGGGCGGCTCTACGAGTTCAGCAAGGCGCAGCCGCAATACTTCGCGCTCGTGTTCCTCGATCGGCGCGTCCCGCGCATCGGCCGCGAGTACGAGCGGTTCGCGTTCATGTCCGACCTCAGAAGCCGTCTTCGCGCCCAGATGCAGCGATGCATCGACCAGGGCTTCTTCCCTGCGTCCGTCGATGCCGACGTAGGCCTCCGCCTGCTCTGGGCGCCGATCCTGGGGATTGCCGCACTTCGTCTATCGGAGCGTCTTGCGCCAGCGGACGCCGACGACCTGGTCCTCGACGCGATTGACACGACGATGGCCGGCTTGCGAGCGGGCGCTCCAACTCGCGCGCGCCCGTCGCCGCCGTGCAACCCGCCGTCGTATTCCGAGGTCGTGAACACGAAATAGAAGTTCGGGAGTCCCCCACACAATGCGCGGAACGATCTATCTCAGTTTGCCTTTCCTCATCGCCGCTACCATCGGCTGTGGGACGGGCGTCCAGGGCGAATCCACCGGAGCCGGAGCGGCCCCGCCGCCTATCGCTGTCGCTAGCGCCGCTGCGGTCGAGCGACCGATCCGGCGTTTCCTCGAGGTGACTGGCACGCTGGCGGCTCAGGAAGAAGCCGAAGTCGCGGCCGAAGTCCAAGGTCGTGTTGTCGCAACACCCGTAGAACGAGGCACGCGCGTCGCCGAAGGTGACGCCCTGATCAGGATCGCCGCAGCCGAGATGGAGGCGCAGGCGGCGGAGGCTGAAGCAAACGCGGCACAGATCGTCGGCCGTCTTGGGCTTGCCGACGGATCGGAGTTTACGGTCGACAAGGTGCCCGAGGTCGCCAACGCGCGCGCCAATCTCGATCTGGCGGAAGGCGACTTCACGCGCGCGCAGATGCTGTTCGATCGCAAGCTGCTGTCGAAGGCCGATTTCGATCAGCGCAGCGCCCAGGCAGAAGTCGCGCGGCGGCAGTTCGACATCGCCCGTAACGGCGCGCTGCAGCAGTACCAGGCACTGCTTGCCGCCCGGGCGCGTTTGAGCCTTGCTAACAAGGCACTCGCCGACACTGTGGTCCGTTCGCCGTTTGCCGGTGTAGTCGGTCAGCGTCTCGTCTCTGTCGGCGCATACGTAACGCGCGGCACCAAGGTCGCATCGGTGATGCGCACGAATCCGCTGCGCGTCAACCTCACCGTCCCGCAACAGTACTCAGCTGAGGTCGCGATCGGCCGTCCGGTCTCGCTTGCGGTGGACGTGGCGCCGGGCAGGACGTTCGAAGGGCATGTGCGGTACGTGTCGCCCGCTCTTCAATCGGACTCACGCACGCTCATCGTCGAAGCACTGGTCACCAATGACGATGGAATGCTGAAGCCAGGATCGTTTGCAACTGCACGAATCGAGCAGGGGTCAGATCGTCCTGGCATCCTCGTGCCGAAAACCGCGGTGCGCACGGTCTCTGGCACATCGCGCGTGTACGTGGTCTCCGGCGAACGCGCCGAGGAACGTATCGTGACCGTCGGCCAGGCGGCTGACGATCTCCTCGAGATCACGACTGGCCTCAAGGCCGGCGAGAACGTGGCCACCACCAACGTCGAGAAGCTCTCCGACGGGGCTCACGTCACGGCTCAGAAGTAGGTGCTCTCATGCAATGGCTCGCTGAGCTCTGCGTTCGTCGTCCTGTTTTTGCTTCCGTTCTGATTCTTTCGCTGACCGTCGTGGGCGCGTTCGCGTTTGGCCAACTGGGCGTCGATCGACTGCCGCAGGTGGACTTCCCCACTGTCGCCGTCACAACGCGCCTGCCGGGCGCAGCCCCGGAACAGGTCGAGAGCGAAGTCACCGACAAGATCGAAGAGGCCGTCAACACGATCAGCGGCATCGATCAGCTCAGCTCGAATTCTGCGGAAGGCATCTCGCAGGTTATCGTCCAGTTCCGGCTCGAAAAGAACGCCGACGTCGCCGCGCAGGAAGTCCGCGATCGCATCAACCGAATCCTGCCACTGCTGCCGCGCACGATCACGCAGCCGACGATCGAGAAGCAGGACCCTGACGCGGCACCTGTTCTGACGATCGCCGTCACAGCAAAGAAGCCAATCCGCGACGTCACGGAGTACACAGACAAGGTCCTGCGCCGTCGCCTCGAGAGCACGGACGGGGTCGGGCAGGTGCTCGTGCTCGGCGGGCGCAAGCGGCAAATCAACGTCTGGGTCGATGCCGATCGCCTGCACGCCTACAATCTGACGGTCAACGATGTGTCGCGCGCGCTGCAGGCGCAAAACGCCGACGTCCCCGGAGGCCGCATCGATCAGGGCCCGCAATCGATCACGATGCGAACGCGCGGACGAGTGGACACACCCGACCAGTTCGGTAATCTCGTCCTGCGGCAGGTGGAAGGCCATCCGGTTCAGATCAACGACGTCGCTCGCGTGGACGACGGCGTGGCCGACGTCACGACGCTCGCTAACATCAACGGCGATCCCACAGTGCTCCTGCAGATCCGCAAGCAGTCGGGCACGAACACGGTGGAAGTCGTCAACAACGTCAAGGATCGGCTCGACGAACTGAAGCAGGCGCTGGCGCCCGGCTATGAGCTTCGAATCGTCCGTGACCAGGCGGAGTTCATCGAGGCGTCGTTCCGCAGCGTCGAGGAACATCTCGTCGTCGGGTCGTTCCTGGCGGCGTTTGTTGTCTTCCTCTTCCTCGGCAACTTCCGCTCCACGGTCATCGCTGCGATCTCCATCCCGACCTCAATCGTCGCTACGTTCGCCCTCGTCTGGTACATGGGCTTCACGTTGAACATGCTGACGATGCTGGCGCTCACGCTCGCCGTTGGCATCGTCATCGACGACGCCATTGTCGTGCTGGAGAACATCTATCGGTTTATCGAGGAGAAGGGCATGTCGCCGATGCAGGCGGCTGTCGAAGGCACGAAGGAGATCGGACTCGCGGTGCTCGCGACGACGTTGTCGCTCGTGGCGATCTTCGCCCCCGTCGGGTTTATGAGCGGCATGGTGGGCCGCTTCCTGAAAAGCTTCGGTCTGACGATGGCGTTCGCCGTCATGGTGTCGCTGCTCGTCAGCTTCACGCTGACGCCGACGATGTGCGCGCGGTGGCTGAAGGTGAAGCCACGCGAAGAGGACGAGACACATCACGTCCACGACTCGAAGCACTCGGTGATCTTTGGACCGATCGATCGGGTTTACACGTGGATGTTGGAATGGTCCATGGCCCATCGGTGGGTCATCGCCACGCTCGCCGTGCTGGTGCTCTTGTCGAGCGTGCCGATCTTCCGCGTCGTCAACGTCAACTTCACGCCGCAGGATGATCAGTCCGAGTTCGATGTCAGCCTGCGCGCGCCAGAGGGAACGAGTCTCGAAGCGACCGAGGTCCTCTCGAATCGTGTGGCGAGCGCCATTCGGGAGTTGCCGGAAGTGGTCTACACGATGGTCACGGTCGCCGGCGACTCGGCGGGAACGCTCAACACTGCCAATATCTACGTGCGGCTGAAGCCGATCGACGATCGCGAGCGCGATCAGTTCGTGCTCATGGACGAAGTCCGCAACAACATCCTGCCGAAGGTCTCGCCAGAGGGTGTGCGGACCGGACTCCAGGCGCCCGGCATCGCCGGCGGCGGTGGCGGCGGCGGCGGGCAGGGCCAGGGCGACGTGCAGTTCGTAATGCAGGGACCGAGCCTCGCTGAACTCGAGCGCGCGAGTAACGCGCTCGCCGAGCGCGCGAAGAGCATCCCCGGCCTTGTGGACGTCGACACCTCGCTGCGAGTTGGAAAGCCCGAGATCTCGGTGCGTCTCGATCGGCCGAAGGCGGCGGACCTCGGGGTGCAGGTCTCTGATGCAGCGGAAGCGCTGCGCCTGCTCGTCGGCGGCGATCAGGTCACGACATACAACGAGGCTGGCGAACAGTACGAAGTGCATTTGCGCGCCGAGGGTCGCAACCGCGACACCGAGGCGGCAATCGGGCAGCTCACCGTACCATCGACCCGGCTTGGCAGCGTCCCGCTCGACAACATCGCGACCTTTGCGCACGGCGCTGCGCCGTCAGACATCCGTCGGCTCAATCGTCAGCGTCAGGTCACGCTGTCAGCGAACATGCTACCGGGCACATCGCAAGCCAGCGCACAGCAGGAAGTGCTCGCGGCTGCGTCGCAGCTCGGGCTCGGGCCCGAGTATCGACTCGCGTTCGCCGGACGTTCGCGCGAGCTCAATCGCACGGCGAGCGCGTTCCTCCAGGCGCTCGCGCTGTCGCTGATTTTCATGTACTTGGTGCTGGCGGCGCAGTTCGAATCATGGCTCCATCCGGTCACCATCCTGCTGTCGCTTCCGCTGACACTGCCCTTCGCGCTCATTTCTATCCTGATTTTCGGCCAATCACTGAACATCTTCTCCGCGCTCGGGATGCTCGTGCTTTTCGGCGTCGTGAAGAAGAACTCGATTCTGCAGATCGATCACGCCAACCAGCTCCGGGAGGCCGGGCTCGACGCCCATCACGCGATCGTGCAAGCGAGCCGCGATCGTCTGCGGCCGATCCTGATGACGACGCTGGCGTTCGTGGCCGGCATGGTTCCGCTGGTCGTAACGCAGGGTGTGGGTTCCGCCACCAATCACGCGATCGGTTTCGTCGTGATCGGGGGCCAGACGCTGGTGCTGGCGCTGACGCTCGTCGTAACGCCGGTCACCTACTCGCTCTTCGAAGACGCCCGCGAGAAGCGGGTCGTCGGGCGGAGTTTCAGCTGGATTCGTTCCAAGCTCCCGCTTCCGGATCCTGTGACACCTGTCTAAGGCGGGTCTGAAGACCCGCCTCTACTGCTTCACGTAGATCTCTCCGCTCTTTCTGAACTCGACCGACTTCTCTTCCATCCCTGCCTGTCGTATCTGCTGCGTCAACTCCATCGAGCAGAACTTTGGACCGCACATGGAACAGAAGTGCGCAACCTTGGCGCCTTCGGCCGGCAGGCTCTCGTCGTGGTACGCGCGGGCGGTCACCGGATCCATCGCCAGGTTGAACTGGTCCTCCCAGCGGAATTCGAACCGCGCCTTCGAGAGCGCGTCATCCCAGGCCTGCGCGCGCGGGTGCCCCTTGGCGAGATCGGCGGCGTGGGCGGCGATCTTGTACGCGATCACTCCTGCCTTGACGTCGTCGCGGTCCGGCAAGCCGAGATGTTCCTTCGGTGTGACATAGCAAAGCATCGCGGTCCCGTACCAGCCGATCATCGCCGCCCCGATCGCAGACGTGATGTGGTCGTAGCCGGGCGCGACGTCCGTTGTCAGCGGTCCGAGCGTGTAGAA
Organism: Vicinamibacterales bacterium; assembly: GCA_035649635.1. Taxonomy (GTDB): domain Bacteria; phylum Acidobacteriota; class Vicinamibacteria; order Vicinamibacterales; family UBA2999; genus Gp6-AA40. The sequence continues at coordinate 23,391 of DASRJE010000098.1, forward strand.
CGGCGCCTCACCGCACCATTCGAGCTGTTTCTCGACGTTCTCCTTGATCAGATGCATCGGGATGTGCCCGGGGCCCTCGTTCATCACCTGGACGTCGTACTCCCAGGCGATGCGTGTCAACTCACCCTGGGTTTTCAATTCCGCGAACTGCGGCTCGTCGTTCGCGTCCGCGATCGATCCCGGGCGCAAGCCGTCGCCGAGCGAAAACGAGACGTCGTAGGCGCGCATGATCTCGCAGATCTCGCGGAACCGGGTGTAGAGGAAACTCTCCTGGTGATGCGCCAGGCACCACTTGGCCATGATCGATCCGCCGCGCGAGACGATCCCGGTCACGCGCCGCGCCGTCATCGGTATGTAGCGGAGGAGAACGCCGGCGTGCACGGTGAAGTAATCGACGCCTTGCTCGCACTGCTCGATCAGCGTGTCGCGATAGATCTCCCAGGTGAGATCCTCCGGCCGGCCGCCGACTTTCTCGAGCGCCTGATAGATCGGCACGGTGCCAATCGGCACCGCGGAGTTGCGGATGATCCATTCCCGCGTCGCGTGGATGTTCTTCCCCGTCGACAGGTCCATCACGGTGTCGGCGCCCCACAACGTGGCCCACTGCAGCTTTTCGACTTCGTCTTCGATCGAGGACCGCACGGCGGAGTTGCCGATGTTCGCGTTGATCTTCACCAGGAAGTTGCGCCCGATGATCATCGGCTCCAACTCGAGATGGTTGATGTTCGAGGGAATGATGGCGCGGCCGCGCGCCACCTCGGCGCGCACGAATTCAGCGGGCAGTCCCTCACGCGCCGAGACGAACTCCATCTCGGGGGTCACCTCGCCTCGGCGGGCATAGTAAAGCTGTGTGCCGACATGCCCCGTCGCCCGGCGTGCCTCGAGCCACGGCGCGCGGAGCTTGGGCAACCCGTTGCGCACGTCGTGCCCCTGCGGCCCGCTGGTGTCGTACAGCCGAATCGGCGGTTCGCCGCCACTCAGCGTCACCTCCCGCATCGGCACTTCGAGCGAAACGGACGCTCCGCCCGATGTCAGCGTGGCCGTTCGTGTTTCAACAACCTTGCGAGAGTTGGGATATGCCGCGGCGAAATCGATCATGAAGGCGCTCCAGTCGGGGCAGATGCTGACCGATGTCGGCTGGGCGGCGGGAAGGCGGGATAACTGCCGCACTCCCTACGCCGGTTTCAACCGGGTCCGCCTTCGCGCGTTGTCTATTCGTGGCGCTGCGGCGAGACCCCGCCACGGCGCTTGCGCGCGCAGACGGGTCAGGTTCCAAGGGTTTCTCTCAATCCCGATAGGGATACCCCTGGCGGACTTCCAGAATTATACTCGGCGCGAACGATAGATAATGTGCACATGCGCAAGTTTCTGCTGTCCAGCTTCGTCGTCGTCGCCATCATCACTGTAGGTGCGCAAGCGCCAACTACACCGGCGAAGCCGCAAGAGGGAACAGGCCAGCCAAAGCCTGCGCCCGGGACCACGGCACCCGCGCCGAAGCCGACGCCGCCTGCCACAACACCGCCTGCCACAACGCCGCCTGCCACAACGCCGCCTGCCACAACGCCGGCGACGCCGCGACGCGCCCCTGCCACGAGCAGCCGTTCGGGCATGGCGATCACGGTG
>DASRJE010000099.1:0-4314 GCA_035649635.1 Vicinamibacterales bacterium
CGTATCGAGGAAACTGCCGCCATGCTGGGGTTGTCGCGCAAGGGACTCTATCTGAAGCGGCAGCGATTCGGGATCGAGCCGCCAGCGGCGGTACCGGCAGCGAGGGCGCAGGTGTAACACGCCAGGGTGTCAGGCCTTCACCGTCTCGAACCTCCTGATCTGATTGGTGTGGACAGTTTGACAGGCAGGACGGCGACGGTCTCGGCCGAGATGATCTCTTCGTTCGATCGCGCAGCTAACACGCGACCTGTCGCGCACCGTCCTTGAGTGCGAAGCGGAACAGGCGCAGGATGTTGCTTTCCGTCGCGGAGTAATCGTTGCCGGGCCCATCGCAGCAGATGACGATATTCTTCGGCGGCCTCGACATCGTTATCCCCTGGGCGATAGTACGCAGAATAGTCCCGACCGACGTCCAGGTTGCGCGCGTTCGCTCGTTCGCAGAAGATCTGCCGCATGTCGGAGCATCGCTGGCACATCCCGGTCGGGGCCGTCCTCGTCCACATCTGCATTGGATCGGTCTACGCGTGGAGTACGTTCAACCGTCCGATCCAACAGCTCTTCCCCGATTCCCCGTGGTGGTTCAGTCCGCCGTATACGACCTTTACCACCGCGCTCGTCCTGCTCGGCCTGAGCGCCGCTTTCGGCGGGCCGTGGGTCGAGCGCCGCGGCCCGCGCGCGGCAGCCACCGCGGCCGCCCTCTTCTTCGGCACCGGTCTCCTGATCGGCGGCATCGGCCTCGCCCAGTCGCAGTCTGTCCTCGTGTTCCTCGGGATGGGCATCATCGGCGGGATCGGCTGCGGCCTCGGTTACATCTCACCGGTCAGCACGCTCGTCAAGTGGTTTCCCGATCGCCGCGGCATGGCGACCGGCATGGCCATCATGGGATTCGGCGGCGGCGCCTTTCTCGCCGGCTATCTCAACGTCTACTTCATGGATCGCATCGGTGTCGCCCGCACGGTGATGGTGCTCGGCGCCACCTATCTCGTGATCATGCTGGCGGGCGCGCGCCTGCTTCGCCGCCCGCCTGAAGGCTGGCGGCCGGAAGGATGGACCGCCCCGGCGACGAAGAACGCGATGATTACCGACGTCAGTGTCAGCCGCAATCACGCGATCCAGACACGCCAGTTCTACCTGCTCTGGGGGATTCTCTTCATCAACGTCACGGCCGGCATCGGCATCCTTGCCCAGGCCTCGCCGATGATGCAGGACATGTTTCATCGCACGCCTGTGCAGGCCGCGCTGGTCGTTTCGATCATCAGCCTGTTCAACGCGGGGGGCCGGTTCTTGTGGGCGTCGGGATCGGACTACATCGGACGCCGCAACACGTATCTGGTCTTCTTCGTCACGCAGTTCGTGCTGTTCCTCCTGATACCTGGCCTCGCCTCGTCGTCCAACTGGGTCCTCTTCCAGATCGCCCTCTTCATTGTCTTCACGATGTATGGCGGCGGCTTCGCCACCATCCCTGCGTTTCTCGCGGACATCTTTGGACCCGAAAACGTCGGCGCGATCCATGGCGCGCTGCTCACCGCCTGGAGCGCGGCAGCCGTGGCCGGACCCGTGATCATCACGGAGCTGTCGAACCGGGCAAAGGCCGCGCTGCCCGCCGGCGCGGACCGGATTCACATCTACGACACGCCGCTGCAGGTGCTCGCCGGACTGCTGGCGATCGGCTTCGTGCTCACCTTGATCGTGCGGCCGCTGCGACCAGCGCCGCAGGTGGCCGCGGGCGCTCCAGTCCGAACGCTCCCGTGACGGATCCGACGGCACGACGTGCTGCAACGGGCCCGTAGATTCAGACCATGTGCGGGAGTTTCATCATCCGCGCCAGCTCGGGCCATCGTGCGGCCGTGCGCCAAACCTTCCCGGTGGCAAGGGCTGTGAACACCAGAACACGGGGATCACGCTGCTCGATGGCTTTCTCGAGCCATGCGGCTGCTTCGTCAGGTTCGTCGCACAGAGCGTGAAAGATGGCGTGCCCCATCGGTGTGCCGTAACGCGACGAATCCCCGAGGCTCATACGTAGCTCCTCCGCGCGCGTACGTTCACCAGAACGCTGAAGCAGACCTGCGAGTATGCCGGTGCTGCTGGGATTCCATGGTGCCAGCGTGTGTGCCTGTTCGGCGGAGACAATCGCTTCCTGGAGACGACCCCTGACGTTGTCGACTAGCGCCAGCCCCTCGTAGATCGGAAACAGCCTGGGATCGAGCTCCCGTGCTTCCGCGTACTGAGCCGCGGCTTCGTCGTTCTGGCCTGACGCCGCCAGGATATTGGCCAGGACGCCTGGAAAGATTGCACTGAGCGGGTCCTCGCGCTTGGCCAGCCGCAATTGGGTCGCCGCTAACGCCGTCTCACCCATCATCCCCAGAAACAGCCCGTACCAATAGCGCACCATCGGAGAAATCGGTTCGCGGGCGACCGCCAGGTCGAAACGTCTCTTCGTTTCCTTCCAGTCGTAGTCGAGGAGGGCAGCGATCCCGCCAAGCATGGCATTGGCTTCTGGAAGCGTCGGATCGAGCTCGAGCGCCTTGAGAGCTTCCATGCGCGCCATCGGGATCACCTCTCGCGCGGGCCGGAGCCCCATCAGCGCCCGCGCATAGAGGGTGCCTCCCTTGACGACATGGGGCAGCGCGTAACCGGGGTCCAGTGCGATCGCCTGCTCCACGTACGTCTGCACGCGAGCCAGCGACTCGGGCGTGATCTGGAACATCTGATGACGAGCGCGCAGCAACGCCTCATAGGCATCGACCTTCGGCGTGTAACGGCTCGAGAAAAAACGGTCACCGGCAAGGGTGAGCTGAAGGACTTTCGATACGCTCCGCGCCACCTCGTCCTGCATGGCGAAGACGTCGGCAAGCTCGCGATCGTATCGCTCCGACCAGAGATGACTGCCATCGGTCGCCCTGATCAACTGAGCGGTGATTCGAACCTGCCTTCCGGCCTTGCGCACGCTGCCTTCGAGCACGTGCGCAACCCCAAGGGTTTCTGCGATCGTACGAACGTCCTCGTTGCGGCCTTTGAACGCGAACGCGGACGTTCGGGCGATCACCTTCAGGTGCGGAATGTGGGTCAGGGCATTGATGATCTCCTCGGTGAGGCCGTCGCTGAACCACTCATGGTCCTTGCCCGCACTCATGTCGGCAAACGGCAATACCGCAACCGAGGGCTGCGTATCCGGTCTCGTTCGAAGTTTCGTGACTTCCTCCAACGCCGTTCTCACGTCGCTCATCGATTGATATCGCTGCGACAACGGTTTGGCGAGACAACGGCTCACGATCCGACTGATCTCCGAGGATGTTTGCAGGGTTGGCGGTTCATCGCGCAGTACGGCGCTGATGACCTGGGAGGTCGTGGCACCGTCGAAGGCACGCCGACCCGAGATCAGCTCGTATATCACCGCACCGAAACTGAAGATGTCGGATCGCGCATCGACTGCCCGTCCCTCGGCCTGCTCCGGCGACATATACGCCGCCGTCCCAAGGATGGTCCCCTCGACTGTTCGTGTGGCATCCACATCGGCTGAGAAGCGTTTCGCGATACCAAAATCGAGCAGCTTGGCATCGCCCGACGTCGTGACGAGGACGTTCGCGGGCTTGAGATCGCGATGAAAGATTCCCAGACTGTGAGCGGCTTCGAGGGCGCTCGCGATTTGCGTCGCCAGCCGCAGCGCGGAGTCCACAGACACGGGCCCCTGCAGCTGTTGCCCGTCGATGTATTCGAGCACGAGATAATCCCCGCCGACGTCGTAGATTTGACAGATGTGCGGGTGATTGAGCGCCGCGATCGCGTGCGCTTCTTCTTGAAACCGATCGCTGCGCGGACCGGTAAGACGCTTGATTGCAACGACGCGATTGAGGCGAGTGTCGAAGGCCTTGTACACCTCGCCCATGCCGCCGGCGGCCAGGAACGCTGAGATCTCGTAGCGTCCCAAAGTCTGACCCGGCGTCAGTGTTCCGGTCTTGCTCATTGCATGTCCAGGCCGACGCCAATTCTCTCATCGAACCCGGCCCGAATTGGTGCTCTATCTCGGTGCCCTGATGCGTCGTGAGGAAATTCGTCCCAGACCGCCGAGCGTGTCGAGACACGCGATGAGCAGTCGCTTGCCAACGCTGTACTTGCGCGTGCCAATCGCCTTGATGAGTCGCGCTTCGATTCGACGCCGCGCCGCGCGTGACTGAGTGACCGCCTCGCGCCCGCGCGGCGACAGACGAATCAGTTTGGCGCGCCGGTCGTCGCCGGGGACCGATTCCAGTATTCCCAGCGCTTTCATCTCGGCGACCACTTTCGACGCGGCTTGTTGCGAGACCTCCATACGCC
>DASRJE010000100.1:0-26444 GCA_035649635.1 Vicinamibacterales bacterium
CGGCACGTATGCCATGCCTGCATTGGGCTTCGTGAACGCATCGGGCTGAAAGAGCACGCCTTCCTGCCGGTTTCTCACGACCATCGTCTCGACCTCGGACAACGCGAGACCGAACACCTTCAGTCGCAGCGCGAGCAGCACAGGGCTGCCATCCTCTTCGACGACGGTGTGCGTTCCGGCCACGCCCTCGCGAACGTCGAGAAAATCCTGGCGGTAGGGACGGAGCGCGGTCGCCGTTTTCCAGAGCCCCTGACCCAGCTTCATCTCGGTGGTGTCTTCGGTGAAGCGCAAGCGGCTGCTCACGTGAAGTCTTTCTGGATCGTGCGCGAGCATCGCGTCCAGATACGTCGTGATGAAATCGCCGAGGCACTGTCGATCGCACCGCTGAGCCTCCGACGGGGCCGGATGAGCAACGACGAGCGCTAGAGCAAGAACAACGAGCGACAGTCGCATAAACGTGAAGGCATTCTAATCGGGAGGCGCGCCTCAATAGAAATCATGAGCGTCGATCGAGGCGGCGCCATGGATCCCTTCGATCCGTTCGGCGCGCACGGACAGTACGCCGTCCTGATGTTGCAGCACGCCTTCAATCATCAGGAATGGTTGACGGACCACGGCGGTACGCTCCCGGTCGTACAGATCGGGGCGGATGATGACATTCGAGATGCCGGTTTCATCTTCGAGCGTGAGGAAGACGAAGCCCTTCGCCGTCCCGGGCCGCTGCCGTGTAATGACCATGCCCGCAATGCGCACGCGGCGGCCATCGCGTGCACGCGGCAGATCGGCGGCGCGCAGCACACCGCGCAGTGCCAGCTCACTGCGCCGCAGCGCCATCGGATGCGGACCGATCGTCAGGCCCATTCCGGCGTAGTCGGCCTGGAGTCGCTCGCTTGCGTCCATGGCTCGCAACGGACTCGGGACTCGGGACTCGGGATCCGGGATCCGGCACTCGGGACTCGGGATTCGGGATTCGGCGTCCTGGCTTGCATATAGATCTCCAGCTGGCCGTACAGAGCACTCAACTTGCCATAGCGCGCTGCGCCGCTCGCTCGTGAATGCATTGAGCGCTCCGATATCGGCCAGCGTCGTCAGCTCGTCCCGGCGCAAGCCAGTCCGCTGCACGACATCTTCAATCGAACGGAAGCGACCCGCGGGACGAAGCTCCACTGTCCATTCGTGCGAGCAGATGTTGCAGTAGTACGTCCTGATCGGGATTCGGGACTCGGGACTCGGGGCTCGGGGCCCTGGAACACTTTCGGATCCCGCCCCCCGGATCCCGAATCCCGTCGCCTTCGCGCGAAGCGCTTCGGCGCCCAGGGGATCCCGAGTCCCGTCAGAGACCACTTCCACCATCGATTCATCGTCAGAGCCACACTTCACGCACAAGAGTGGCGGGGCCACATGTTTCGTTCGATCGAATGCCGCCATTGCCTGCCCCATGTCTTTTCGCAAGCCGTTCACGTACATCAAGCCGATGCGGATCCCGCCATCGTCCTCGACGCGACAGAGCCAGTCGGAATGCTGCACGTCGATCGGATGGAAGCGGACACCGCGACGCTGCGCGTCCTTGACGAGCGTCGCGGGGTGATAGAACCCCATCGGCTGGTTGTTGAGGAGCGCCGTATAGAACGCGGCCGGGAAATGCGCTTTCAGATAGGCGCTCGCGTAGGCCAGCAGCGCGAAGCTGGCCGCGTGCGATTCGGGAAACCCGTACAGCGCAAATGACGTGATCGACGTGATGATCCGCTCGGCAGTCTCGCCCGTGATACCGTTACGCGCCATCCCCTCGCGAAGCTGCACCTCGATCTGCTTCATGCGTTTCTCCGAGCGCTTGAAGCCCATCGCGCGGCGCAATTCCTCGGCCTGACCACCAGTAAACCCGGCCGCCACCATCGCCATCCGCAGCAACTGCTCCTGGAAGAGCGGCACCCCCAGCGTTCGTTTGAGCACCGGCTCGAGCGAGGGATGGAGCGGGACGACCGGTTCCCTGCCCGCTCGTCGATTGAGATAGGGGTGCACCATCTGACCAACGATGGGGCCCGGGCGGATGATAGCGACCTCCACGACGAGGTCGTAGAAGTTCTTCGGCTTGAGGCGCGGCAGCGTCGCCATCTGCGCGCGCGATTCGACCTGGAAGACACCTATCGTCTCGGCCTTCTGCAACATCTCGTAGACCGTGGGATCGTCCGCGGGCATGTGCGCCAGATCGAATCTCTGGACTCGGGATCCGGGATCCGGGATCCGGGATTCGGGGGTTCGATGTTCCGCGTTCTCTCGTTCAGGGTTTCGAGGCCCGAGGCCCGAGGCCCGAGCTCCGGTATTGACCAGCTCAATGGCATCTTGCAGAACCGCCATCATGCCGAGCCCGAGCAGGTCGACCTTGACGATGCCCATGTCGGCGCAATCGTCTTTGTCCCACTGAATGACCACGCGTCCGGGCATGCTGGCGGGCTCGAGCGGCACCACGGCATCGAGTGCTCCCTGTGACACCACCATGCCGCCGGAATGCTGACCGAGATGGCGCGGCAGATCCTGGATGGCCATCCACAACTCGGCAAACGCGCGCACGCGCGGCATGTCGAGCGACAGGCCGGCCGCTTCCATGTTGCGCGCCAAGGTCTCGTTGGGATCGGTGAACTCGAATGCGTGCATCACCTTGGCGAGCCGATCGATGCGCTCCTCGTCGAGCGACAGCGCCTTCCCCACCTCGCGTGCCGCGCTCTTGCCGCGATACGTGATGACGTTGGCTGTCATGGCAGCCCCGCGTTGTCCGTACTTCTCGTAGACGTGCTGAATCACCTGCTCGCGCCGATCGCCGCTCGGCAGATCGAGATCGATGTCAGGCCATTCGCCACGCTCCTCGGACAGGAACCGCTCGAACAGCAGCTCCATCCGGATCGGGTCGACCGCGGTGATTCCCAGGCTGTAGCAGACGGCGCTGTTGGCCGCCGATCCCCGGCCCTGCACGAGGATGCCCTGCTGACGGCAGTAATTGACGATGTCCCAGACGATCAGGAAATAGCCGGCGAGATCGAGCTTCTCGATGAGATCGAGCTCGCGCGCGATCTGTGCCCGCGCCTTGTCGTGATACGGACGATAGCGATCGCGAGCGCCAACCTCGGTGATGTGACGGAGGAACGAGGCAGCGGTCTCGCCGGGCGGCACGGGATAGATCGGAAACCGATACCCCAGATCCGCCATCGTGTACTCGAGCCGCTCGGCCAGTGCCATCGTTCCCGCGATCGCATCGGGACGATCGGAGAACAGCTCCGCCATCACTTGTGGTGACTTGAGATAGCGCTCGGCATTTCGCGCCAGGCGTCGCCCGGCCGCATCGAGCGTCGTGTGGTGACGCACGCACGTCAGGACGTCGAAGAGCGGGCGCTCGGCAGGCGTCGCGCACCGCACGTCATTGGTCGCCACAACCGGGACGCGAAACCCGCGCGCCAGTTCCGTCAGCGCCGCGTTTTCACATTCCTCATCTCGCAGGAGGTGGCGCTGCAACTCGACGCACACATTGCTACGACCAAAGAGACCGACGAGCCGATCGAGCAACCCGCCAACGCCGTGATGTCGTGTATCAAGTACGGGCCGACCGGCCAACGCCACGAGGCCGGTCGTGAAGCCATCGAACTCTTCGAGCGTGAGCGATCCTTCTCCCTTGGGCGCGCGCAACTTCATGCGCGTCACGAGGCGACAGAGGTTCTTGTAGCCCTCGGCGGAGGAAACGAGGACAGGCAGACGCCATCGCGCCGGGACTCGGGATCCGGGACTTGGGATCCGGGACTCGGGATTCGCCCTTCGACTGTCGCTCAGGGCGTCCCGAGCAACGTCGAGGGACGGGATCCGGACGTTCGGTGTTCCGCGTTTCTTGGTTCCAGCAGCGTAGGGCGGGTCCTGCGTTATGGACCCGCCGATCGTGCTCTCGATCGTTAATTCTGCGCCGATGATCGCGCGGAGTCCTGCCTGCTTCGCTGCTTTATGAAAGCGCGGCGCGCCGTAAACACCGTCGGCATCGAGCAACGCCATTGCGGGATAGCCGAGCGCCGCCGCGCGCTCGACGAGCGTTTCGGGCAACGAGGCGCCCTGAAGAAAGCTGAAGGCCGAAGCGGCGTGAAGCTCGATGTACACGACTGAACTCTCTCAACTCCTCCACCTTCGCGCGGTGACGCTCAGGCGCGCTTCGGCGAGACGTCAATCAACGACTCCTTCGAGAAACCACTTGTCGGAGTGGCGCTCGCGGAACAGGTGGTAGGTCGACCCGTCCGTGAGCGCGACGTCCCATTCGTCGCGATCCCAGGGATCCGGGACTCGGGGTCCGGGATCCGGGACTCGGGATCCGGGAGTCGGGAGTCGGCTTTCCCACCAAGCGCCAGATGTACGCCAGGGGCCGGCGCACGAATCGACGGCCCCACCGCTCAAGTCGCGCCGCATGATCGAAACGCTCGTAGGCTGGCCGTGCTTCGTCTGCACACGAATAGGAATCGGATGACGAAATCGACGAAGCGCAACAACTGGCAACTTCGAAGCGTCACTTGAAATTTTTGCCTCTGTGTCTCGGTGCCTCTGTGTGTCGTAATTCGGGTGACGAGCGTTGACATCGAGTGGCATAAAACTCTTCATCGCAAACGCCCCTGGCTCCCACGAGTCGACCAACGCCGGTGATCCGCAGCGTGTTTCTCCCATCAGCGCGTGGAGACGCGCCATGAGCGTGGAGACTTGCTCCGGCGAGGGCAATGGACGCGTCAGCAGCGAAAACTGGACGATGCGGCCGGGAGTGGGATCCACCGCCACCGTCACACGATCGATGGCGGCGGGTGGGGGATTTGATTCGAGATCGAGTAACGCGAGCGTACGAAGCGTGCGCGCGTCGCGAATCGCGACCGGCAATTGCAATGATCGCTCGTGCACCTCACGCGTCGTGCCATCTGTTTTGATCAGATGCAGGCGCATGTGGAGGACGGCGGCGCCGCGGTCTCGCTGTTCGAGGTGCGCCTCGAGTTGATCCATCAGGCGCCCAAGCACGAAGGACAGCGGCTCGAGCTCCTCGATTGGCCACTCGAGATCGAGCGACTGCTCGAATCGCTCTTCGGGGACAGCGGGCACGAGCGGACGGCTGTCTTCGCCGCGAGCCAGACGCTGCCAGTCTGTCTGCTGACGGCCGAGACGCGCGGCGAGATCGTCTGCGGGCAGTGCCGCGAGATCTCCCAGCGTTCGCAGGCCCCAATGGCGGAAGGTGGCAATGACATCCGGGATTCGGGATTCGGGATCCGCCCTTCGACTATCGCTCAGGGCGTCCCGAGCAACGTAGAGGGACGGGATTCGGGATTCGGGATTCGACAGGTCGGCTAACAAAGTGATCGGCAGCGGCGCCACGGCCGTGGCTTCTTTGCCCGGCTCGACGATCGTGAGCCCGGCCCGGTGGCGCACGAGCAACCGCGACGCCGTCCGCGAGCCGGTAATCGCCACGCGCACGCGTAACTGGCGATCTGCGGCAGTACGTCGCACTTCTTCCGCGATGGTGCGGGCGTCACCAAACAACCGCTCCAGGCCGCTCAGATCCATCACGATCTCGGTCGGACTGCACACCTCGATCCGGGGCGAGAACTCGCGCGCGACCTCCGCCAGCACGCCAGGCGGAGCGCCTTCAACTGTCGTCAACGCACCGAACACAAATGCCCCCACGCCGGGTCAACAGAACAGGACCCGGCCTACGGGCCGGGCCACAAACAGGCCCGGCCTACGGGCCGGGCCCACAGAACAGGACCCGGCCTACGGGCCGGGTCCACAGAACAGGACCCGGCCTACGGGCCAGGCCCACAAACAGGACCCGGCCTACGGGCCGGGCCCACAAACAGGCCCGGCCTACGGGCCGGGCCCACAAACAGGCCCGGCCTACGCTAACCGGCGGGTCTATAGAGCAAAACCCGCCCTACGGAATCGACGCGCCCCTACGGGACGCACGCGCTTACGCGCACGTCGCCATCAATCCGCTTCCGCGGCGACACGACACGCACACCGACATCGAGCCCCTTCAACAAGTGACTGCGATCCGAGGCGCCAGCCCACGTCGATCGACTCGCGAGCGATAACGTCAGGCCGCCCGCACTGCGCGCCAGCGGCTCCGGCGTCACCAGCACGCATGCCGTGTCGCTGCCCTCGATCACGCGTTGCACTCGCGGCCACGTGGTAAACGGAATCTGCCGGAGCTGTGCAGCCGGCACATCGGCGAGATCGATCGCAACGATGCCAAAACCACCGGCCTGAAGCACCAGGTTGAGCGCCTTGAGGGCGCGATCGATTGCACGGTCGACGGGACTCGGGATCCGGGACTCGGGATCCGGGATCCGGGCTGCCATGTTCCGAGTTCTTGCGTTCTCGGTTCTTGTGTTCTGCGTTTCCGAGCCCCGAGTCCCGAACCCCGAGCCTCGAGCCCCGAGTCCCGAGTCAGACCCCCGAATCCACAGCAATCGATCGAGATCCACGCCCGCGGCTGCAGCTGAGGCCACGTCGAGCCGGTCCTGCGTATCGACCAACGCCGCAATCTCGCCCCGTCGCGTTGTGGCGGCGATGAGTTGCAACAGCAGCGTCATCCGTCCCGACGAGCACGCGCCCGTCAACTCCGACAGCTGGCCACGCGGCAACCCTCCGCGCAGGCACGCATCGACGAGCGGGACATCCATCGGAAGGAGGCACGAGGGATCGGTCCACTCCCACGACGGCAGCATGGTGGTGAGTGTGCGGTCGAGTTTACGGGCGCGGAGGGCGGATTCGAGGACGGCAACGGCTGGGTGCGCCATGTAGTTTCGCTCTATCTTCGCCAGACTATATGATCGAATCACCATAGCGATCAAGAGGCGAAAATAATCCGATTTCACACAGAAATCGCTACACTTCTCTAGGACCGGGCTGAAGGTTGGACTTCGTCAAATCACGTGCTGCCAATGGCTGGGGAGCCGCGGCAATTGCGCTCGCGCTTGTCGTCTCGATTCCTCACCTGCCCCTGCTGCTGGGTCGGGCATCCCCGATCTGGGACGCACTGGACTTCTTCGGCCCTTATTCCGTGCTCGTCGGTGATTTCGCCCGTCAGGGACAGTTTCTGCTCTGGAATCCGTTCATCAACGGTGGCTCACCCGACTATATCGAGCCACAAGTTGGAGCGTTCTCTCCTGTGCTGTTGCTGTTCGCCTGGGGAGGCACTCATGGATTCGAGCTGTATTGGCTCACTATCTGGTTGCTTGGACCGCTCAGCCTGCTCGTCCTGTCGCGATACCTGGGCGCGCCCGCCTGGGGAGGTCTCGTCGCGGCGCTCGGACTCGCTTTCTCGGGTTTCTACACCGGCAACGCCGAACACACGGCCATGCTCAGCGCCGTGTCGTTTCTTCCGCTGCTGCTCTGGCGCATGGAGGTGGCGGTCATGCACGGTCGGCCTCGTGCGGCGGCGGAGGCGGGCGCATTGTGGGGGCTCTCGGGGTTAGCCGGCTATCCCGGCCTCGTGCTGCTGAATGCATGCTTCGTTGCGTTGTGGTGCCTCGGGCGGGTTCTCCTGAACGAGCCGGCAGACACGGACGAAGGCACCGTTCGTCGCAGCGCCGCCCTCACGCCACCGCGGACTGTCTACGCTCGACTGCTCCACTTCGTCCTGATGCACGGCATCATGTTCCTCGTCGGCCTGGTCGTACTAGCACCGACATACGTACCCTTCTTTGTCGAAGGTCCGGCCTATTCCCACCGCTCGGGCGCTCTCCCGCGAGAGACGGCCGTCGAAAACGACGCTCTGCACCCGGCCAGCCTCGTCACGATGACCACTTCAGCATTCGGGCTCGTCGACATGTTCGAGTACACGGACATCTCGATGCGCAGCATCTACGTCGGCGTGCTTCTTCCTGTTCTGGCAGGGTTCGCCGTGTTGAATCGATCGCGAGGAATGCGATGGTGGCTTCTTCTTCTGGCGATCGGTTTTCTGGCTGCTGCAATGGGACGCGCGCTACCGGTTCGAGGATGGATCTATGACTGGTTTCCTCCCACCCGGTACTTCAGACACTCTGCGCTCTTCCGCTGCTACTTCATCGTGGCGGTCGCGCTGCTCAGCGTGTACGGCGCTCGCGATCTGGCCGCGGCTCTACGCGATCAGGCGCTGGCCGTGTGGCGACGGTTTGCCGCCACCACTCTCGCCGCTGCGGGGTTGGCCGTTGTCGTCCTTGTCGTCACCATCGGCATATTGAACGAGCGAGCGAGCGCGATCGACGTCGCGGCCCGAGCGCTCGCCTCGGGCCTGTGGTTTAGCGCCGCAGCGGTGGTCACACTCGCGTCGATGGCGATGTGGCGACGTCGAATCAGCATCGTGCCGACCGCGCTCGTCGCGCTGGCCATTGCCGATGCCCTCGCGACAGCGCTCGTCGCCCGCCCGACGATGTATAGCGTGAACGTCGCGCCGTGGCAGACGCTGGCCGAGGCACACAATCGGCAGATTTCGCTGCGCGGACGCATCTTCAGCCGGCGGCCCGATACCGAAAACAATCGCGCACTCGTCACGAAAGTTCCGGCCCTCAAGGGCTATGGACCACTCGCCGGCCCGCTGTTTCATCGATACAGCGGGGACATGGTGCTGGCGGCATCGGCCACGGGGCCGAATCGCTTCTGGTTTTCTCCCGCTGCCGTCTGGGCCGATCCTTCGGAGGCCTGTTTCGAAGAATTTCGTTCGCGTGCCTCCGAGCTCGGCGCGCCGCCGCTCGTCCTCCATTTCGCCGATGCAATGACCCAGCCATACGATCAGCGCGTCGACGCACGCAGCTCGTGCGGTCCGTCACTGCGCGATGTGCCGGCGGGAACCTCGATCGATCCTCAGAAGGTCAAGATTGTTGCGTACGAGCCTCAGAGGATGACTCTGGAAGTAGACGCACCCGGAAACGGATGGCTTGTCGTCACTGACAGTTGGTCACCCGGCTGGACTGCCTCGGTCAACGGCCGGGCAACACAGATCATGGGCGCGAATTTCGTCTTTCGCGCCGTGCCGACCACGGCAGGCCGTAACCTGATCGACTTTCAATTCCGCGCGTTCGGGTTCCCGTGGCTCGTGGCAGCGAGTTGGCTGGTGCTGACGGCGGTAGGAACTGTGTCTGTTGTTGCCGTATTCGCCGTCCGGCGCCAGACCCCGAGCACTGACTTGCCGAGCCGGTAGTCGCACAGGCGATCGACCACGCGCGAACAGGGCACCACCATCCGGTCCCAGAAACGGATCTGCGCGGCAGTCGGCTGCGCCTGCTTCAGGAACCATCTATTGCTCACTGACAGCGCCAAGCCGATCGAGTCGAGGTACAGGAGCCGCACCAACTCGAGATCGTCCGGCATCACCAAAGAGAGCGTCTCCTTTGTGTAGCGCCGATGATGGCCAATCGCGCGATCGAACTCGCTATACAAGCGCTCATGCGCAGGGGCGAGAACGATGAGATGGCCTCCTGGACGAAGCCGGGCAGCCGCTTCGGCCAACTCAGTCCCTTCGTCGGCAATGTGCTCCAGCACGTCGAGGTAGAGAATCGCCTCGAACTGAGGACGACTTTCGATCCGTGCGATGGTACCTTCGACGATCTCGCAGTGAAGGTCCCGTCCCTGGTGATCGACCACTGCTCTCAACCGCGCGGCGAGCACCGGATCTGGTTCGACGCAGACCCATCGACGTTGACGTGAGGCGCGCAGCCGCAGCGTATTGGCTCCGATGCCGGCGCCGATTTCCAGCACGTCGCCGACAACGTACGGATCCAGGAAGGTTTTCCAATACGCTTTCCAGTTATCGGCTCCCGAGAAGACCTCCAGTTCCGTTCCGGCGTAGAAGGCTGCCTCCGTCGCGCGTTCGAGAGGGCTGATGTCGACGCAGTCGCGGATGAACCATTCGTGGTCGCGCAGCGGGATGAATGCCGTGCTCGCTCGACTGCCGAGCACCAGCATCAGGACGAGCCACGAGGTCACGAATAGCTGGCCCAGGAGAAGCGCGAACACCACACCCGCGACCGCGAGCCATGGTAGCGACATCCCGCCGGAGAACCACGCCTGGGCCGCCGTTATCGCGAGAAAGGAGCCGAAGATCGCCGCCAGGAGGCCGGTAGCAATTGCCAGCCGCACGCCGATCACATCGCCGAAGACAGACGCGGCGCTCAACCCGTGAACAACGAGTGCCACGAAATCCAGGCTCGATCGTCCACTGGCGCGGCGGCCCCGAGTCGTCGGGATCGACGTGTAGCGCAGGCCGAGCTTCACGACGGCTGCCGCATAGTGATTCCACAACTCGGACGCCACCACCAGGCTCGACAGCGCCTCGAACGGCACGATGCTGAAGTTGCCAAATTTGACTGGTATGCCGGTCAGGCTCCGGTGGAGCAGACGGTACACGAGGTAAGAGAACCGAAACCAGACACCTTCGGACCGTCGAGTCCGCTCGGCGAATACGATTCCGCGTCGCTCCGACTGCTCAAACGCGTCCATCAACCGCGGAACGTCCTCAGGTCGGTCCTCGCCGTCGGCGTCCATAACGACAATCGCGTCGCAGGGAAGATGCCGATAGATGTAAGTCAGTCCGATGGCGATCGCGCGTTGATGACCCACATTCCGCCGAAGCCGCAGCATCTGCAGGGAGAATCGCGTATCCGCTGGCGAGCGCCAACGCTCGTCGCCGGTCGCCGTCGAGCCATCGTCCACAATCAGGATCATCACCCGCCGGTCTTCCACAATCAGAGGCTGGAGGGCCGTGAGCAACAGCGCGAGCGCGGCGTAGTCGTTGTAGACCGGGATCAGAATGACAGCGAACAAGGACGGCGAGCCTCGAGGCATGACCGCCAACGATACCATCGCTCGACGTGACTCAGGACGACGGCGGTGACCGCATGTACAATTTGGTCTCAAACCTTCAGATCACCCACAGGCGCTACCTTCCGCTCTCTTTTCCAAGGACAACGCACCGAGATGACGCAGGCACTTGAACTGGGGCTCGACACGTTTGGAGATGTCACCGTTGATGAGCATGGGAAAGAGCTGACGCAGGCCGAAACGCTTCGTCAGGTCGTCGAGCAAGGCGCGCTCGCCGATCAGGTCGGGCTTGATTTCTTCTGCGTCGGCGAGCATCACCGGAAGGACTTCTCCATCTCCGCACCTGAGGCTGTACTCGCCGCGATTGCGACGCGGTCGTCACGCTTGTACCTGGGTTCGGCAGTCACCGTGTTGAGCACAGACGATCCGGTGCGCGTGTTCGAGCGGTTCTCCACCCTCAATGCCATCTCGAACGGACGCGCCGAGGTCATCGTCGGCCGTGGCTCGTTTACCGAATCGTTTCCACTTTTCGGCTACGACACGTCCAACTACGAGGAGCTTTTCGAGGAGAAGCTCAATCTGTTCGCGGAGCTGCTCAAAGGACAGCACGTGACGTGGCGCGGTCGTTTACGCGCGCCGCTGTCGAACCAGATGGTGTATCCGCCGATCGAGAAGGGGACGCTGCGCACGTGGGTCGCCGTCGGAGGAAGCCCGGAGTCGGTCGTACGCGCGGCACATTACAGTTTGCCCCTCATCCTGGCCATCATCGGTGGAGGCGCTCAGCGCTTCACGGGGTACGCGCAGCTCTATCGCCAGATGCTCGAGCGATTCGCGAAACCGGAACTCCCAATCGGGGTCCACTCACCGGGGCACGTTGCGGCAACGGACGAACAAGCGAAGGAAGAGTTGTGGCCTCACTACGCGGGGCTCATGAATCGGATTGGCGCCGAGCGAGGATGGTCACCAATCGGCCGCGCGCACTTCGAGCGTGAAGCAGGACCAGACGGCGCACTCTATGTCGGATCGCCAGAGACAGTGGCAGCGAAGATCGTCAGCACGATGAAGCTGCTCGGACTGTCCCGCTTCGATCTGAAATACGCCAACGGCACGATGCCGCACGACAAGCTCATGACGAGCATCGAGCTGTTCGGGACGAAGGTTGTTCCGATGGTGCGAGAGCAAATGGCCTAAGACAAAACTCCCAACTCCCAAAAAGCCAACTCCCAACGCCGCGATTGGGAATTGGAGGTTGGAAGTTGGGAGTTGAAACGCGCTCGCTGCCGGGCTCAGCGCGCAGCCGTGCGGCTGATTCGTACGCCGCCGCCACTCGAACGCAAGCGGAGCACGGCTCCTCCGCCGTTGAGATCGCCACGCAGCGAATTCCGATCGATTCGACCCTGCACCGTCACGGGAACATCAGAGCTCACGCTGCCACCGGACGAACTGGCGTCGATCGTCAGGGCCACGCTCGGATCGATCTCCGTGCGGACACCGCCACCTGACGTGGTCAACTCACCGCCGCGATTGTTGCCCGGGGCGAACCAGACGGTCACCGGACCGCCACTGCTGTGCGCTTCCACCCGGCCGCCCGCGCCGCGGATGTCCACGCCACCGCCGCTGGTCGACGCGTACAACTCTCCTGAAACGGTCTCGATATCGATCCCGCCGCCACTGGTCGTCGCCCGCAGGCTGCCGCGCACGTCGACGATGTCGATGCTGCCACCCGAAGTACTGGTCGTGACGTTACCGCGTACGTCGCGCATTCTGATCGAGCCGCCGCTGGTCCGGCCATCGACGTCGCCCGCGACCGATTCGACACGCAGGCTGCCACCCGAGGTGCGCATGCCAAGCCTGCCCGTCAGCCGCGACGCGTCGATCGATCCTCCCGACGTGTTGAGGCTCACGGTCGTCTGCGACGGCACATGGACGACAAAGTGCGTGTTGTCGTTCCAGTCACTGTTCCAGAAACCTTTCAGCCACCCACCCCGTCGCTTGACCGTGACGGTAGCTCGTCCGGCGGTTTCCTCGAACTGCAGATCGAAAAGCTCCTCGAAGTCGTCGCGCCGTGACGTAATGGTCACGACTGCGCCCGAGCTCGAGTCGCCGGTCAGCGTGATGCCCCCCACATCGGCGCTCAGCGTGAATGTTCCGCCGGGTTCGAGAGCCAGACGACGCTCCGTCTTGAAGTCCGCCCAGGCGGGTGTCGCGAGCAGAACGATTCCGACTGAAAGGGCCAGCAAAATCTTCGAGCGCGTCATCTTTCACTCCTTTTCGGATTCAGGCCTTTATCAAGGGCTATGCCTGTTCGAATCCGAGGGAATTAGACGAGATCGGCGGGATATCCGTTCGCCGACGGGACCGACCGTCCCATCAGCGGTCGGCCCTGGCCCATCCGTGGATTAAGATCGAGGGAGTTCGTGAGCACCCTACCTGCCCCAGCCCCCGATCCTTCACCCAGGATTGCTGAACCCGCGCCGGCTCCCACCGGCCTGAGCCGTATTGCCGCGGCGTTGACGTATCGCGACTTTCGCGTGCTCTGGTGCGGAGCGTTCCTGTCGACCATCGGCACCTGGATGCAGAAAGTCGCGCAGAACTGGCTGGTCCTGACCATCACCGGTTCGTCGGCGTTCTTCCTCGGCCTGGATTCGTTTCTTGGCGAGCTCCCGATACTGCTCCTCACCGTCGTCGGCGGTGTTTTCGCCGACCGGCACGATCGGCGTCAGCTTCTCCTGGCATCGCAATACATCCAGATGGCGGCGGCCTTCACGCTGGCGGCGCTGGTGTATTGGGACGTCGTCCACATCTGGCACGTGCTCGCTCTGTCGGTCGTCACCGGCCTGGCCCAGGCGTTTGGCGGTCCGGCCTATCAGTCGCTGCTACCCTCGCTGGTCAGCAAGGACCATGTACCGAACGCGATCGCGTTCAATTCCATTCAGTTCAACCTGGCTCGTGTAATCGGACCGCTGTTTGCCGGCGCCGCGCTGGCGGCCTTCGGCATGGTCGCCTGCTTCGGTCTCAACGGTCTGTCGTTCCTGGCGGTGATTGCCGCCATCCTGTCGCTGCACGTGCGTCACATCCCGCCGGTTGCGACCCGGCGCATGAGAGATGAATTCCACAGCGGCTTCGCGTACGTGCGGAGCCACCCGGCGCTTCTGGGCCTGGCAGTACTCGGCTTCGCGGGGACGTTTCTTGGCAATCCGCTCCTCACATTCCTTCCGCTGTTCGCTCAAAACGTGTTGCGCGGCGATGTCACTCAGTACACACATTTGATGTCGAGCGCCGGCGCGGGCGCTGTCGCAGGAGCGCTTGTCGTGGCCTGGCGCGGCCGCTTTCCACACATGGGCCGCAACGTCCTGCTGATCCAGATCGTCTTCGGCGCGCTCATGGTCCTCTTTGCAATGACGAGGTACTTCTGGTTGAACGCAATCCTGTTGTTCGCGGCTGGCGCGTGCATGGTGATGGTGTTTGCAACGCTCTCGTCGCTGGTCCAGTTGATTGCACCCAATGAGATGCGCGGACGAGTGATGAGTCTGTACATGGTCGCGTTTCGCGGTGGAATGCCCCTCGGCAGCCTGGTCGGCGGATGGCTGGCCACCGTGACAGGCGCCACGACCGTCCTGACTGTCAATGGCCTCCTCCTCAGCATCGTCGCGGCGATGTTTCTTGTCAGGAACAAGGAAATGCGGGAGCTCTAACGGCCTGCCCGCCGAAGCCGCTGGCGGCGAAGGCGGGTTCGAAGGTGCGAGGTCCGACGTGAACCATGACTGTCGACAGTTGGGATGACGGACTCGCTTACGAAGACTACGTCGGCCGCTGGAGCCGGCTGGTTGCCGCGCAGTTTGTCGAGTGCCTGGCAGTGCCGGCCGGGTCATCCTGGCTGGACTTCGGGTGCGGCGGTGGCGCGCTCACCCACGCGATTCTTGCTGAGGGATCACCTCGACTCGTTATCGGCTGCGATCGATCGGCTGGCTACGTCGATCACGCTCGACGCCACACCTCGGATGCACGCGCGCAATTCCAGGTTGCTACTCTGGACGACTTGCCTCGTATGGACCAGGGGTTCGACGTGTGTGTCTCAGGGTTGGTGCTGAACTTTCTGCCGAGCGCGGTTGATGCCCTCGTCGCGCTCGCCGCGCGCGTTCGACGAGGGGGGACGATTGCGGCCTACGTCTGGGACTACGCGGAAGGCATGCAGTTGATGCGGGAGTTCTGGGATGCGGCGGTGGCCCTCGATCCCACCGCGCGGGCACTCGACGAGGGCGTTCGATTTCCACTCTGCAAGCCGGATCCACTTCGTCGATCGTTCGAGAGCGCCGGTCTCCAGGATGTCGATGTCATAAGCATCGACGTCCCGACCGTGTTTCGCAACTTCGACGACTACTGGCAGCCGTTCCTCGGCGGACAGGGACCTGCGCCGGGTTATGCGATGCACGTGTCACCGGAACGCCGTGAAGCACTCCGCGAAGCGATTCAACAGCGCTTGCCCATCGATGCCGATGGCCAGATTCCACTTACCGCACGCGCGTGGGCGGCTCGCGGAGTCGTTGCCTGAGGAGAGTCATCACTGAACGGCGGTTTTCGGAGGGAACGGATCGACACGGAGGAGTTACCTGGCCGATCCGAAGACAAACCCGATCGATCGCTCGATGGGGTTATAGGACGTGCCGTAGTCCGGCGCGGTGATGTTGCTCTGAATGTCACGGTCGGCGGCCGCACCGAAGATGTTATAAACCTTGATCCCGGCGCGAAACCGATACTTCTTGTAGCGCCACGGACGCGACAACTGGAAGTCGAGCGTTCGCACGGCGGGAAGGCGCCCCGCGCGATTACGCTCGCCGACGAAGTCCTGGAACTCGTCGACGGCCGACCAGGGAAAGCCGGAGCGCAATTCCACCACCGGCGCGAAGTCCCATTGACCCGGCAAGCCGATGTTGCCGCGCACGATCACGCGGTGCCGCACGTCGGTTGGCAAGTAGCTGTTCTGATTGGCGCGCACGAGCGGATTGCGAAAGTTGCCATAGAACTGGTCGTAGTTATTGAGATCGGCAGTGCCTCGCGCCCACACATAGGAGAAGGTCAGATCGCGCCGCTCGCCGCCGAGATATCTGGTGGTCGCCTCGAGCTCGCGGTATCGCGACGAGCCCGCGCTCGTCAATTGCAACTCACCCTGAACCGGATCCGGTATCACGATGTACTCGTGTGACCCGGCACGACGCAGGAATCCGAGCTTGAAGAGGAGTCGCCGGCCGAAGCGCTGATCCCACTCGACGTTGCCGACATTGGCCTCAGGCGTCCTGAGCGGCGTCACGATCGTGTTGGTGAAGGCGATCGCCGGCCCCAGCGCGACGCCGTCAGGTCCGAAACGCGAGACGACTCGCGACTCATACTGCGGAAACGCTTCGGTGTTGAGAGCGGTTCGCGCGACGAACTTCCCATATCCGCCGCGAATGATCGCGCGACCTTCCGGCAGCACGGTGACCGCCGCACCGGCCCTCGGCGACCAGTTGTAGCGATGCGTAATCGGATCGCGATCCATCCGGAATCCAAGTTCAGTCGTGATACGGGAACCCACGCGCCAGCGGTCTTGCCCGAAGAGCGCGACTTCGGTGCCGGCCACTTCCTGTTCCGTCAACTCGCCGAAGATCGTTCGCTCCGCGAGCGAGCCATCGAGACGGCGCACTTCCACGGGACGGTTTTCGCTGGTGCCTTCGAATCGCGCCCATTGCACGTCGACGCCAGTCTTGATGACGTGCTCGCCGCGCCAGTTGCGAATCAGGCTGATTGACTCGACCCATTGAAAGCTGCGAACGTGTCGTTCTTGCGTGTTGAAGTAGTTGCCGGTCTCGCTTTGCGGCGCGATCGTCAGCGGCTCCAGCCCTTCAGGGTCGACCTCGATCTCGAAGCGGCGGCCGGCGATGGTCGTCTCGAGCACGACGGATGGCGACAGTGCAAATCGATCGAGCAGGCCGGCGGACCAGCCCTCCTGCTTCAAACCAGGCGTCGCTGGCGGCGGACGAAACGTGTTCATCGTCGCGTTGGTGATGTCGCGCGGAAAGATGATCAGCGCCCCGCCGACCGTGTGTCGCGCTGACAGAATGGCATCGAGGCGTGTGAACGAATCGAAACTCGTTAGCTCGACGTCGGGCTCGTCTGGCAAGCTCTTGACGGGTGTCTCCACGAATCGGTACTGCCAGTCCTGCGCGAGGAACAAGCGTCCACGTTGAATCGGCCCACGGACGGACAAGCGCGGCTCGAAGCCACGAAGGCCGCGAAACCCTTTGTGGAAGCGCGGCATCAAGTTGCCCGGCTTAACTTCCCATTGATCGGTCCCGCGACGCGTGCGAATCTGCGTGACGCTCGTCGAGAAACGGCCAAACTCCGCGGCGAACGGATTGGCGAGTACTTCGACCGATTCGACGCTGGGCGCCGGCAACTCGAGGTCGAAGTCACCGGTAGAAGGATCGACGAGGCTCGCGCTGCTCACTTGAAGGGCGGCCTGCGTTGGCTGTCCGCCTTTGACGCGCAGACGCCCATCGGCCCCACGGACCACGCCCGGCAACAACGGCAGGAGGCTCTGGAAGTCATCGCCTTCGAGCGGCGATGACTCGAGCAACGTACCATCGAGCATGTCGCTCATCGAGACGGGCTGCACGCTGTCGGTCGGAGACGGGCTCTTCGCCCGCACATCGACCGTCGGTACTGTAAACGTCAGTTGCACGTCGAGCAGCACGTTGGCGACTTCGTTCGCGCGCACGTCGAAGGGGGTCGACACGGCATCGACAAATCCGGATCGCACTGCTCCGAGAACGTATCGTCCCGGAGGCACGTCCGGGAAAATCACCTGCCCTGCGCCGTCGGTCATCGTCGTCGCGAGCACGTTGTTTCCGGGCTGCTCACGAAGCTCCACCTGCGCGCCCGGTAGCTGCACGGTGCCTTCAAGTGTGGTGACCGTGGCGACGACGCGACCGCTGCCTTGCGCCGCCTGGAGCGCTGTGCGGCTCGTTGCGAGAATCGCGTGCTCGTCATGACCCGCATAGCGGTCCTCGGCGCGCGAAGCGCGCCAAGAGATAGTGGCGACCAGCCGAGGGCTCTGCGAGGATGCGACGGGCAGAGCCCTTGGCTGGTTCCTGGCCGCTGACACACCTGCAGCGAGCACGAACACGAGGACTGGAATCATGAGTAATCCGAAAAGGACTCTCTGGAAACTACGTCATAATCCGGCCCGCTGTCACTCCAATTCAGAGAGACGGCCCTTGCCGTCCGAAGGACGGCCATTCTCCCGCTTGTGGAGTCTCAGTTTCAGTTGCACCAGTTCTTCGCGGAACGCGATCGCTGCGCCCGCTGCGGCATCCATCAGTCCACTGCCTGACGACACCCGCTAACTACGCCCCGATCTAGGACCGATACAACGGTGCGAGGGTGCGAAGGTGCGAGAGTGCGAAGGTGCGAGAAAACCGGGCGCCTGGCAGTGCACGACGTGCGGGCGCCACATTCCGCGTCACATCGAGGTGTGCCGCTGCGGCAGCGAACGGAAACGACTCGAAGCACTCGGCTACGAGTTCGAAGGCGCGCCGGAGGTAGCGTCGAAACCACTCTCGAGACCGCGGCGGCAGAGTACCGGGCTCGCAGGCACACTCGTCGGCTATCAGCTTGATACCGATCTCGGCGACGGAACGCGGCTGGCCCTCAAGATGCTGCTCGCAATCGCCGTCGTCGGTGTGGCCGTCGCGCTGGTCGTCTTCACGCACACTGAACCGCTTCCCATCCGGGACAACATCCAGATCCTGACCAACCTCGATAGCTTCACACGCCAGCAGCCCGATTCCGGCAATACGATTCCGACGTTCCTCACGAGTGCTGGCAGGCTCGGTATCCTCGCCGCGACCGGGGTGCCAGGCGATCCGGTGAGATCAATTCAGGAATCCGACCTTCAGCAGGGATTCTGTTCTCAAAGCATGGCCAGACAGGTTCGCCACGAGTACCCGGGGTTTTACGACAAGTGGCCTGATGACCAGCTCGAGAAGGTGTTCCTCGAAAAGTTTCCGCAGTATGCCGACCGCCTCTGCGTCTTGTCCGTCCGCTTCGATGCCACCGCCGCCGACGTCATCAAGTACGAACTCAAGCCGCGTTCGCTCCTCGCGCACGCATTCCTCTGGCTGCGCACGCTCGTGTTGACGGCGATGTTCGCGCTCGTGTGCCTGAACGTGTATTACCGCCTGATCATCGGGTACGTCGTGTCGCCTGCGATGGACGCGGCGGCATGAGCCCGGTCTACGGGAAGCTTCGGCTAAACAGTCCTTCGAGCGCGCGAGCGCCGTTCTCGCGCAGCGTCCGCGTGCCCGTACCAGTGAAGTGCGGGTGCGTGATGATTGGCTGGCTGGATCCGGCGGGCGTCCACGTCTCTCCCGTCCATCCAAACCATCCGTCCTTGTCCTGATCGAAGACGTAGAGCGGCTTGTTGCACAGCTTGGCGAACTCCGCGCCCCAGCCCGTCCCGCCGCGCACGGTGCCATCGTCCTGTATGGAGCCGACGACGTAGATTTCCTGACCGTTGTTGACCTGATACCAGAGAGTTTGCAGGACCTTTCGCAGCGTCGGTCCCTCGGTGTAACGGCGATTCATCAAACGTGAAACATAGGCAAGACTGACGTCGCCCGCCAGCAATTCTTCGTGATTCAGCACGCGGACACCACGATGGCGATCGATCTTGTGCCCCTCGAACGTGAAGTTCACTTCCTCGACGCCGTGGCGTTCCGCGCAGGCACCGAACGTCGCCTCCGCACCAGGTGCTCCACCACTGAACAGAATGCAGTCGCTCGATCTCATGAAGATGCCTCTGGACTCTGGTTTTCGTTCGCTCGGTCTCCCGTCGCCTTCGGGCCAGCATCTGGCAATTGAAGACTGAAGACCGAAGACTGATGCATCATCATAGTGCGTGAACACTCCCCGCCGCTGGCGCGCCGGTGAATCGATCGACGACTACTGCCGCGCGTGCAAGACCGACCGGTCTCACACCATCATCGTCGTCGACGCGAGCGGTCTGCCGCTTCGCGTCCAATGTGGATACTGCGAGAGTCAACACAACTATCGCGGCGGACCACGTATCGATCCATTACCGAAATCGCCGCCGCCGACACGGACCGCGCCGCCCCGACCATATGAGTCACAATCCCAGGAGTCGACCCGGGGGGATGCCGAACCCGCGCCTGTCGTCAGCGAACGTGAAAGGACCGCACCACCCATGGCCCTGCCCGACCAATCAGACGATCTCGAATTGCTGCTGCGCCGCATCATCCGCGAGGAAGCGGGCATCACACCTGTTGCGCCTGCACCGAAATGGCGCGGCGGAACGCTCGTGCTGCGTCCGGGCGCACCGGGCCTGCAGGAGAAGACGTGGCCGATTGAGACCTTCTTCCACAAGGTCGTGATGCTGCGGAATCGACTGCGAACACTGGAGCAGCAGGTCAACGCGTCCGACTTGCCTGACGATGTGAAGCTGAAGCTGCAGGGGTACGTGAGCGCCTGCTACGGTTCGCTTACGAGCTTCAATCTGCTCTTCGCAAACGAAGACGATCAATTCAAAGGCACGGGCGGAGATTGAGATGGATACCAGCTCGAACGACCGGGCAGCCGGCGAACGCGCGATGCTTCGTCATACCGTCGCGACGCTCGCCTATCGCGCTGAGAAGGTGTTGCGCGAGGTTCCCGATGGCTTTGCCCATCATCGGGTTGGACCCGCTGCACGCACACCACTCGAACTCGTCGGGCACCTGGGCGATCTCATCGAATGGGCAACCCGCACGGCCCAGGGGCAATGGGTCTGGAAGGCGGAGAGTGCAGGGAATTGGAATGCCGACGTCGACCGCTTCTACGCGGCCCTTGCGGTGCTGGACCAGTTCCTGGCATCTGACGCTCCGCTCGGACATCCCGCCGGCGTGATCTTTCAGGGTCCGATTGCGGACGCGCTCACGCATGTTGGTCAGTTGGCATTGCTGAGAGGACACTTCGGCGCGCCCGTGAGACCCGAAAGTTACGGGCGGGCGAAGATTGAGACCGGTCGCGTTGGACGAGATCAGTCCGCAGAACGCCGCGAGTTCGACGGCGACGCCAGCGCCCGGCGCGCCTGAAAAACCCGCCGCCGCCCGCCTTCATTCCATAATGAACGCCAGGTACAGCAGCGCTCCTCGCCGCTCCACCTGGAGGACAATGGGCGCGCCTGGCTTGGCGCCGTCGATCGCGCCGCGCAAGGCGGGCAGATCGGATATCCACTGCCCGTTGACGGCGTGAATCACATCGCCGGGTACAAGGCCGCCGTTATCGGAATCGAGCACACTCGCACTGGCCGAAGCCACCACGACTCCTGACTTGGCACGCAGCGGCAGGATCGCCGCCATTTTCGGATCGAGCGTGGCCGCAAGGATCCCAAGTCGAGGGACGACGTTTTCGCGCGGGTCGGTCAACAAGGCCGCGGCCGACAGCGGATCGGCGCGCTCGGCAACGGACACCGTCGCGGTCGTCGGCTTATCCCCTCGCAGGACCTCGAGCTTCACCGTATCCCCGACTTCACGTCGGTATAGGTTGACGTGAAGCTGCCGGCCGTTCTCCATGGACTTGCCATCGAGCGTGAGCACGATGTCTCCAATGCTCAGTCCGGCTCTGTCGGCCGGGCTCCCCGGCGCAACATCCGCAAGCACGACACCTTGATCGCGCTTGAGGCCCAGCCCGGCAGCCAGCGTCGGTGTAACTGTCTGCGCTCTCACACCGATCTCGCCGCGGCGCACGCGACCGGTGCGTTGAATCTGCTCGAACACCGTCTTCACGATGTTGCTCGGCGCCGCGAAACCTGGACCGGCCGTGGCAGCCCCGCCAGACAGAATCAGCGTGTTGATACCCATGAGACGGCCGCGGACATCGACAAGCGGTCCGCCGCTATTCCCGGGATTAATCGACGCATCGGTCTGGATGTAGACCATCGGCGACTCCGGCTCGAGCTGCCGCGCCACGGCGCTGACGATGCCAAGCGACACCGAGTTCTGCAAACCCAGTGGACTCCCGAAGGCCAACATCATCTGCCCTGTTCGGAGCTCGTCAGAATCGCCGAACGGGAGCGCTGCGAGACCCTGCTCCTCGACCCGCAGAACCGCGATGTCGGTCTCCTCGTCCACGCCGACAATGCGCGCCGGCGCCACGCGGCTGCGCCGCGCCAACAGCGATTGCCCGTCCGGCTTGGTTGGTATCTCGACTCGAATCCGCGATGCCCCGCGTACCACGTGCGCATTGGTGACGATGTAGCCGTCTGCCCGCACGATCACGCCAGAGCCGCTTCCACGCTGGGTGGTGACCAGATCTGACTGGTCGGTGACCACGCCAGCCAACGGCGTCAGTCCAGACACGAACACCTGGACGACACTCGGGTTGACCGTGCGAACCAGCGCCTCGATCGAATTATCGAAGTCGACCAGCGACCCCGCCCCTTTTCCTGGAGCGCGATCCTGGGCCGACGCCACATATCCGGGCGCGAGCAGAACGGCTACCGCGAGCAGCGACGCGAAGGCGGCTTTCATCCCTACCTCACCTTGAAAACTGCACCATTTTGGCAGCGTCGCATGCAAACGCGAAGCCCAGCCATTGACCTTGTCGCGGTGATACGATGGACGAACGCCTGACGCGGCAGGCGCGACATCCTTGATGGCATCTCCCCGACCGGCAGTCGACTCTTCCGTGCTCACCGCGATGATCTGTTCGGGCGCCGTGAGCGCCCAGTTCATCGCAGCCAAGGCTACCCGCGACGCACTCTACCTCGCCCACCTCGATGTCACAACGCTGCCGTTGATGGTGATTGCCACGGCTGTGGTGTCGATCTTTCTGGTTATGGGCAGTTCCCGCAGCCTGCGCGCGATCGCTCCGGGCACGTTCGTGCCGGCCGCCTTCGCGGTGAGCGCTGCGCTGCTCCTCGGATCGTGGCTGCTGCTCGAATGGGCACCCCGCCTGGCGGCGCAGGTCGTCTACCTCCAGATCTCGGGACTGGGGCCGATGCTGGGATCGGGCTTCTGGTTGATTGCGACCGAACGATTCGATCCGCACACGGCACGGTTGAACTTCGGACGCATCGCGGGCGTCGGCACGTTTGCCGGGCTCATCGCGGGCCTGATGACGGAGCGCATCGGCGCAATGGTGGGCATTGACGCGATGCTACCGGTCCTTGCCCTCCTCAACCTGGTCTGCGCGTGGCAGATGCGCCGCCTCGCTGGTCCCAAGCTCCTCACGATCCATGACAAGGGCATGGACGTCGCCCCCGATCTTGCGGCGACCTCGCCACGTTCTGGCCTTCGCGTCCTGACCGGCGCTCCATATCTTCAGAACCTGGCCGCCCTCGTGCTGCTGGGCACGGTCGCGGCCGCCCTCGTCGACTACGTGTTCAAGGTGCAAGCGGTCGACGTGTTCGGTCGCGGCGATGCGCTGTTGCGATTCTTCTCCCTCTACTACGCGGGTGTCAGCCTCCTGGCCTTTTTCGTCCAGAGCGTTTCCGCGCCTCTGGTGCTCGAAAAGCTCGGTCTCGCCATCACAACGGCCACACCGTCAATAGCTCTCGTCCTTGGTGGTCTTGGCGGGCTTCTCTTCCCCGGACTCGGTGGCGCACTCGTGGCGCGAGCGGGCGAATCGACGCTGCGAAGCTCGCTCTTCAAGACCGGCTACGAAATCTTCTTTACGCCGATCTCGTCCCACGACAAGCGGGCCGCCAAATCGATCATCGACGTCGGATTCGATCGCCTTGGCGATGCGGTAGGTGGTGGCGTGATTCGGTTGCTCATCATGCTGCCGAGCTCGAGCCAGTACATGGCGCTGCTGGGCGCGGCGATCGCGTGTTCAGCGGTTGCGATCGCGGTCGCGCAGCGACTGAGCCGCGGCTATATTCACACGCTCGAGCGGAGCCTCCTCGATCGCGCCGTGGAGCTCGAGTTGTCGGACGTCGGCGACATCACCACGAGGACCGTGATGATGCGGACGATGCGTGCGCCACGACCGGCACTTCCGCGTCCGCAAAACGACACGAGGCAACAACCCACTGACACGACGACGGCACGCATTCCCCTCCCGGTCAACGACCCGGAGGTTCGCGAGATTGTCGCATTGCGATCGCGCAATCGTGAGGCGGTGCTCCAGATTCTCCGGACGGAAGAAGGGCTGCAAGCTTCTCTCATTCCACACGTCATCCCGCTGCTCGCGTGGGACCCCGTGGCCGAGGACGCGGTACGCGCGCTTCGCAAGGTCGCCGAAGAACGCATCGGTGAGCTTGTCGACGCGCTGCTCGATCCGAACCAGCCATTTGCCGCGCGGCGGCGTCTGGCGCGAGTCTTCTCCGTGTGCGTGTCGCAACGCGCCGTCGACGGCGTGATGCTGGGGCTCGACGATCTCCGGTTCGAGGTGCGTTTCCAGTGCGGGCGCTCCCTTGCCGGAATCCTCGAGAAGAACCCGCGGGTTCGCATCGACAAGGAGCGGGTCTTCGATGTGGTCCGGCGCGAGGTCGCGGTAGGGCGGCCAGTGTGGGAGAGTCACAGGCTGCTCGATACCATCGATGCCGATTCACGATCGTTCGTGGACGAGTTTCTGAAGGATCGCGCGGGACAGAGCCTCGCGCACGTGTTCACTCTGCTGTCACTGGTGCTGCCGACAGCTCCTCTGCAGATCGCGTATCGCGGGCTTCATACCGACGACTCGGGGCTGCGCGGCACGGCGCTGGAATACCTGGAAGGCGTGCTGCCGCCGGATATTCGCGATCGCCTGTGGCCGTTCGTCAGCGATCGGCCGCGGAAGCCGCAGGACAGCCGGGCTCGCGACGAGATCCTCGCTGATCTGCTGCGTTCGAACGAATCCATCATGCTCAACCTCGAAGAGTTGAGGCGACGCACCGGTACTGGACCACCCTAGCCAGGGCGCACGGGCTCTGCTGGAAATCGAAGGGTGCATCACTTTGGGTAGTTTATAGTGCGGATATGACCCGGCAGATCCTCGCCCGGCACGAAACCTTACCCTCGGAGCTCAAGGAAACTGGTCGAGGAACGACTCGACTCCCGACTGAAGTCCTCAACGAACAGGCGACACGGCTCGCAATCTTCACAACGGTTGGTGTCTTTCTCTGGTCTTTCGCGCTCCTCCTCGACACTGTCCTGCTTCCCGCGATCTCCGAGACGTGGGTCAGGAACTGGCGAATCATCCCCCTGGAGATCATCGCGATCGTGGGCAACGCGTTCATGCGGCTGTACCTGCGCCGCGCGGAAACCTCGGCCGAGGTCAAGAGCACCATCGGTCTCGGGGCGATGTTGATGAACGGCGCCGTCATCGCTGCCGCGAATGCCTGGGCGATGCCGATGCTTCCAGCTGAGGCAGCCGAAGTTGGCCGCCCCTCGTGGATCGCGCTCCTCATTCTCATCTTTGCGATGATCGCCCCGGGAAATCCGCGGCGGATGTTCGGCGCGTCGATCATCGCGGCATCGTTCGATCCGATTGCGAACTTGATCGTCTGGCTGGCCGGCGAACCGGCGCCGACGCTGGTGCGGGCGTTCATCCAGTGCTGGCCGAGTTATGCGTGCGCGTTCGTCGTGGTCGTTCCCGCGAAGGTACTTCATCGCATGAGCCGGCGCCTGAAAGAGGCACAGGAGCTCGGGAGCTATCACCTCGTTGAAAAACTCGGGCAGGGCGGGATGGGCGAAGTGTGGCGCGCAGAGCATCGTCTGCTCGCCCGCGATGCCGCGATTAAGCTGGTTCGCCCGGAATTGATCGGCGCACGCAATGAGGACGAAGCCCAGCATGCGCTTCGTCGGTTCGAGCGCGAGGCGCAGGCCACCGCGGCGCTCAGCTCACCGCACACCATCCAGGTGTTCGACTTCGGCATCACGCAGGAGGGCACCTTCTACTACGTGATGGAGCTGCTCGCTGGTCGCGATCTGGAAACGCTGGTTCGTGAGTTTGGCCCGCTCCCGGCGTCGCGCGTCGTGTACCTGCTGCGTCAGGTCTGTCATTCGCTGGCGGACGCGCACGCGCGCGGGCTGGTGCACCGCGATATCAAGCCGGCTAACATTTACGTGTGCCGCATGGGTCTCGACTACGACTTCGCGAAGGTGCTCGATTTCGGTCTGGTCAAGATCAGGAAGCGCGCCAACGCGGGTGATTCACTGGTGACGATGGACCAGGGCACGACCGGCACACCTGCGTACATGGCGCCCGAGTGCATTCTCGGCGACGTCGAAGTCGACCGCAGGGCGGATGTCTATGCGCTCGGGTGCGTGGCGTACTTTGCGCTCACCGGTACGCTCGTATTCGAGGCCGACAGCTCGATGAAGATGTTGATGGCGCACCTGCATACCGAGCCAACGCGCCCCTCAGAGCGATCCGAGCTGCCCATCCCACGCGAGTTGGACGACCTCGTGATGGCCTGTTTACAGAAGGATCCAGCTCTGAGACCCCAGAATGCCGGGGAACTGCTCGGCATGGCTTACGACTGCCACTGCAGCGAGTCCTGGAGCCAGCACGAGGCCAGGCGCTGGTGGCAAGCACATCTGCCCAACCTCACAGGGATGCTCACTGTGGCGACAAGAAGAGATAGCCCGGAGCACGTCGTCTCGGTGTAGCATCGGAGCCCATGG
>DASRJE010000101.1:0-55643 GCA_035649635.1 Vicinamibacterales bacterium
CGGGTAGAAAAGAGGAAAGTTCACGGGCTGCCTTGAGCCGGCCGTAGGCTGGCGTAGGCCGGCCACCCGTGGCCCTGATGTTGCCCGCAAGCAATTCAGCCCCGGCGAATCTCTGCCCCCCGGCGATCTCTGCGCTGATCGTTTCTCTGCGGCCTCGGCTCGCTCAGTGCACGACGCCGCTAAAGGATGCCGAGCGGCGGGGCCGGATCGCCAAGCATCGCGCCGCCCACGATCTCGAGGAAACTGTCGGCGAGCAGCAGGTGCTGGCTCATGGTGATGGCGTCGCGCAGCAGCCGATCCAAGGGTGTTTTCGTCGAGAAGACGGCTGTCGTACCGACCAGGTCGTACATCGACTGAGTGACGTGACGCGCGGTTCGGAATGAGAAGGACAGCGACTGCATCATGGCGAGGCGGCTGTCGATCGAGACATCGTTGCCACTCTGCACCTCGTCCCACATCTGGTCAATCACGGTGTATGTAAAGGCGCGCGCCGCGCGCCACTCCATCTCCGCTTTCGCGAGCGCGACGCGGGCATGAGGGCGTTGCCGCAAGGGGATGGGTGGCGGCGGGAAGATGCTCAACTTGTTCTCGACGATTGACATCGCCGCATCGATGGCGCGGCGCGTGAGACCGAGCGCGACACCATGCCAGCTCGCGAGAAACATGCCCGGATAGCGATAGAGCGGCTCGCTACGGTGAGACCGTTCCTGCAGCGAGAAGGTGTGCGCCGCGGGAACGAAGAGATCCGTGGTGCGATAGTCGTTGCTGCCGCTGCCGGCCAGTCCGGTGCTGTGCCACGTGTCGAGCACTTCGAAGCTCGACGCCGGTGCGGCGATGACGCGCGTGAGGGGACCGGTGCCAGTCATGATCGGCTGCCCGTTCTCGGTGATCAGGCACCCGCCGATGATGACGTCAGCGTGAGTCGAGCCGCTGCCGAACGTCCAGCGGCCGGAGACGCGGTAACCGCCGGCCACGCGCTCCGCTTTGCCGTTGGGCGGAACCTGTCCCGCGGTGACGTCGTCGAGATCCTTGTAGACCGTCCGCGCCACGCTATCGTCGAGCAGCGCGGCGTAGTAGCCACTGTCCGATCCGATCTTGACGCACCAGGCGACCGACGCATCGGCGGCACCCAGGATTTCGTACACGTCGTACTGTTCGCGCGGTGTCATCTCCGGACCGCCCCACGCCCTGGGCATCGACATGCGGAACACGCCAGCCGACTTGAGCTGCGCGACGAGGTCAGCGGGAAGGCGACGCAGAGCCGCGATTTCATCGGCGCGGCGATCGATCTCCGGCGCCAGGCCGTGCGTGTTCGCGATGATCGCGCGCGAATCGAGAACCGATGCATCTGTCGTTCGGGGCGCTGTTGCCATCAGGTGACTCCATGTCCACACGATTACAATTCATTGCAGAATCGCAAGCTTAAATCGAATGCACCACAAACCGCGCATCCCATCAGACATTGAAGAGTACCGCGACCAGCGGTGGCGGCGTGAAGCCACGCGCATCGTGCAGACCGTCGCCGACGCCGAGCGGTTCGTCGAGCAGGTTGGATTTGCCGCGTGCCTGACCGACTCGCGACGGCCGGGGCCCTCGCTGTATGTCGCGGTCTGTGGACGCCGAGACGCCGTGCTGCCACGCCATGTGCAGAAAGACGAGGAGACGGCGCTCACCTGGTCGTTGAAGGATCAGCTCATACGGCGCGGCAAGTTGTATTACGGCAAGCTCGCCCGCGGCAAAGCGATGTTCATCGCGCCTCGCATGATTCCGCACTTCCACGCCATCTGGGGTGTACGCGGGGTCGAGGAGCGGCGACGACTCAGCGCGAACGCGCGAGCCGTGCTCAAGGTGCTGCGGAAGGAATGGGAGATGGCTTCGTCCGATCTGCGCAACGAGTCGGGCATCACCGACCGGACTACCTTCACCCGCGCCCTCGATGAACTCCAGGCCGCGATGATCGTGGTTCCGAGCGAGGCCGTGTATCTTCCGAAGTTCACCTACCTGTGGACGCTCGCCGTGGGACGGTTCCCCGACGCGCTCGTTCGTCGCGCCAATCGCGAGAGCGCCGTCCGCGAAATCGCGCGCTGCTTTCTGACAGGAGCGGGGATGACGATTCCCGGCGAGCTGGCACGCGTCACCGGGCTGTCGCGACCTGAAGCCGGTCGCGGCAACCGGGCGCTCGTCGCCGAAGGCTACGCGACCATGCTGGCGCCTGGCTTTTACCAGTTGTCTGCATCGCCCGCCCTCATGGCTGTGCCTGATCTTGCCTGTCGAATGCCGGTCGAGATGCCGAAACAGTGATCGCTTGCAGATCAATTGGGAGGAGGCGCTGCTGTACGTCACGCGCGAGCCGGCCTGGAAGAGGCGAGTGGGCGTCGGTGGGCTGCTGATACTCGTGCTGCCTCCCTTCGGCTGGGTACTCGCGTTGGGCTATCGCAGCCTCGTTGGCAGCCGACTGATTGAGGGACGCTCACCAATCCTGCCTGACTGGCGGGGAAACATCAGCGCCGCTTTCCGACGCGGTGCCGCCTCGTCCGGCGTCATTCTCGGCTATCTCACCCCGTTCGTCGTTGCGTATTGGTTGCTGGGTGCAGGTTCTCTGACTGCGTTGCAGAATCACTGGCGCGAGTTGGCGGTCTTTGTGGCTGGTGCGGTGATCCTGCCGCCGGTGGCGATTCCGACGTTCCCCGTGCTCTTCGCGCTGCGCTATGAATGGCTTCGATTCTCAACGCTTGACATCGGCATCCTGCTCGTGATCTTCCTCGGCCCGATCTGGCTCTTGCCTGCTGCGTTCCTGCAGGTTGCCCGTCATCACCGCTTCGCAGCCGCGTTCAATGCGATCGCGGCTATGCGCCTCGCTGCGGCTGCTCCACGACGCTATGTCGAAGCGTGGATTGTCTCGTTGAGTGTCAGTGCAGTCGCCGTCCTCCTTGTACCACTCACCCCATGGCTGCTCTTCTGGTCCTATCTCGTAATCAGTCACGTCTTCTTGCAGACGCTCGCGGGCGCCGATCGGGTGCGCGCCCGCCCGCGGGCGCCGAAGGCTGCCGCGTGACGATCCTGGCAGGCCATTGACAACACGCCCGCATCGGGCACACCCTTCAACGCGGCGAGGTCACGGGCGACCTCACGCAATCGCTCGTTCAGGAGAGTGGTATGGCGATCGATCCGAATACTTCAGTGGGCCGCCGCGGATTTCTGAAGGGTGCCGCAGCGGGCGCCGCCGGCGCCGCAGCGCTGACCGTACCGGGCGTTGCGCCGATCGATGCGGAGGCGCAATCGGCTCAGCAGGCGCGCCCTGTGGCCATCACTCCAGAACAGGCGGCTCGGAATCTGGCCGCCGAGACCGCGCCGCTGCCCGATGAAGTCGACGTGCAAACGGTCGACAACCCGGGCTCGGACTTCATGGTGGACGTGCTCAAGCAGCTCGACTTCGAATACATCGCGGCCAATCCCGCGTCGAGCTTCCGGGGGCTTCACGAATCGTTCATCAATTACGGCGGCAACAAAGCACCCGAGTGGCTGACGTGCTGTCACGAGCAGGCGTCGGTGAACATCGCCAACGGTTACTACGCCGTTGCCGGAAAGCCGATGGCCGTCCTCACCTTTGCGCCATCCGGGTTGCATCACGCGATGATGGGCATCTTCGGCGCGTTCTCCGGCCACACGCCGAGCTACATCCTCGTTGCGAACATCGCCGACGGTAAAGAGCGGCGGCCGCAATTCGACTGGGGCGCGCATTCGGTGGTGGATCCGGCGGACATGGTTCGCGACATGGTGAAGTGGGACGACACGCCGGGATCGCTGCAGCACTTCGCCGAGTCAGCGGTGCGTGCGTACAAGATGGCGATGACCGAGCCGCGCGGCCCGGTCGTGCTCGTCGTCGATGCGTCGCTGCAGGAGAATCCCGTTCCCGATCGGTCCAAGCTTCACATCCCGAAGCTGACGCTCACGACGCCGCCGGCCGGCGATGCAGGCGCTGTCGCTGAAGTGGCCAGGCTGCTGGTGGCCGCCGAGAATCCACTGATCATCGCGGGTGATGTCGCGCGCAATGAAGAAGGCATGCGGTTGCTGGTGGAACTTGCCGAAACGTTGCAGGCACCGGTGCAGGGCGGCGGGCGCGGCATGCCCAACCAGCATCCACTCAGCGGCGGCGGCAACGTTCGTACCGCGGATGTGATCCTGGCGTTGAACGAAGACGGTCTGTTTGGTCGTCTCAATCGATACCGCGATCAACAGGTGCGCAGCTCCACGCCTCTCATCAAGCCCGATACGAAGGTGCTCAGCATCTCGTCGTACGACTTGTACATGAAGGGCAACTATCAGAATGTCGAGCGCTTCCAGGAAGTCACGATGTCCATCGCGGCCGATCCGCAAGCGACATTGCCCGGTTTGATCGAGGCGTGCAAGAAGCTGATCACCGCCGATCGGCGTCGCGTAATGGATGAACGCGGTAAGAGATTGGCGACGGCTTCGGCAGAAGCGCTCGAACGTGCGCGGCTCGAGTGCACGTATGGCTGGGACTCCAGCCCGATCACGCTGCAACGCCTGGCGCTCGAGGTCTACGACGTGATCAGGGACAAGGATTGGGCGTCGGTGGGCGGAGGCGGTGGCCGTCTCTGGAACGTCGACAAGTTCTATCGCACGATGGGCAGCGTCAACGGCGGCGGCGTCGGAGGGTCGATGTCGATTGCCATCGGCGCCGCGCTGGCGCACCGGAAGCAGGGCCGCCTGTGTGTCAGGTTCCAGCCCGATGGCGACATGCTGTACGTCAATAGCGCCTTGTGGACCGCGACCCATCATCGCATCCCGATGTTGTTCGTGATGCAGAACAATCGCGCCTATCACCAGGAGGTGATGCACCTGCAGCGCATGGCGAATCGGCGCCAGCGCGGCATGGCACTGGCGCATGCGGGTCTGCCGGGGTCGTCGATCACCGATCCGAACATCGACTTCGCGATGATGGCGCGCAGCATGGGCGCGTACGCGGAAGGGCCGATCTCGAACCCGAAGGACCTGCGGCCGGCATTGCTGCGAGCCGTGGAGCGGGTGCAAAAGGGAGAAGTCGCGTTACTCGACACACTAACTCAACCGCGATGAAGATCTTTCTCGTGATCGTGATGGCCCTGTTCGTTTCTGGTCTGGCGGCACAAGGCCAGCCCTCGAGCGCGCCAACCGGTAACGCGGAAAAGGGCAAGACGCTCTTCGTCGAGCGCGCCTGCTGGCAGTGCCACGGCCTGTCTGCCCAGGGCGGCGGCATCGCCGGACCACGACTGGCTGGACGCGTCCCGGCCTGGCCGGCGTTTTCACGTTACGTGCGGCGACCGACGGAAGAGATGATTCCGTACACGCCGAAGTCGCTGCCCGATAACGAACTCGCCGACATCTACGCCTGGTTGCGATCGATTCCGCCGCCTCCCGCGATCAGCAGCATTCCTCAACTCAATCGCAAGTAGCGGCGAGTCTTCCGCCTTCGCCAAGGCTAGGGAGGACCACCCGCCTCGACGCAGCCTGTTCGGCTTGACACATCGCGTGGCGATGTATAGCATCGCGTGGTATGAAGGCGGAAACCCTGAAAGGGCATCTCGACATGCTGCTGCTGGCGGCCGTGCAAGCCGATGCCGCACATGGCTACGCCATCGCGGAAACGCTCCGGGCCCGCAGCGGCGGCGCCTTTGACCTCCCGGAAGGCACGTTGTATCCGGCCCTGCATCGCCTGGAGCGCGGTGGGTTGCTCGCCAGTCGATGGTCAGAAGTCGGCGGCCGTCGTCGTCGCGTCTATCGCCTGACCAGTAAGGGACATCGCGCCCTCGCCACACAACAGGGGGAGTGGGTGGACTTCGCACGAGCCGTTCACGCAGTGCTTGAAGGGATTGCGTGAGTTCCCACCTCGACGCCTACTTGAGCCGCCTTCGCAAGGAGTTGAGCGCGCGATGGCTGGATCAGGATCGGCTGATTGCGGAGGCCCGTGAACACCTCGTCGATCGCATCGAAGACGGCAGGCGTCGTGGACTGTCTCCTGAGGAGGCGGAGCAGCAGGCATTCGACGGATTCGGTTCACCGGAAACGATTGCGGCTTGCGCCGCGGCGGAAAGGAATCACATGTGGGATCGCAAGTGGTGGGTTCTCATTCCGACGATCACGTTGGCCGTCGTCGCCAGCGCGGTGTCGTACTACGTGCTGCCGGTCCGCTATCAATCGGAGGCGCGTCTTCAATTAATCCCTGTTTCAAGCGAACATGTCCCGGATGGTGTAGCAAGTCGTTTGAAGGATATGAGCGATCAGCTCAGCAGCGCGCGCCTCGAGCAGGTAATCGAGGACTTGAACCTGTACGAGAACGAGCGCCGCACCACGTCCCTGGGCTCCGTCGTGCGCCAGATGCGCCGTGACATCAACGTCACGGTTGCGGAAGAGGATGAGTCGCGTCTCCAGGCGGTTGCTGTCCGTTTTTTCGCGTCCGATCCTCGTCTCGCGCAGCGCGGGACCGCGCGCCTCGCGAGCCTGTTCATCGATGAGCACATGAGACAAGCACCCGGTGTCGATCCGCTCGCGACAGGCGTTCAGCTCAAGATCGTCGAACCACCCGGACTTTCAGCGCAGCCGGTTGGCCCCAGTCCCGCAAAATCCGGCGCGATCGGTGCCGGTGGCGGTCTGCTGCTGGGCCTGACCTTCGTCGCTGTCTCCACACGACGACGGCGCGAGAACGAGGAATAAAGAGCGCCAAATCGCCGTATCCTCTACGCACCTGTTGCGATCGTGTTTTCCTTCCCTGTCAGGGCAATCAGGTGAGGAGGGTCATATGCGTGGGGCAATGTTGTTTGCGGCCGGACTATTCACCGGCCTGGCCGTGCACGTGGCGATGGCGCAGAGCGCCAACCGTGGCGTCGTGATGATGAATCATGTGGGCATCAACGTGCCGAACATCGAGGAAGCAGTCACGTACTACACCGAGAAGATGGGATACAAAGAGGCATTCCGCGTGTTCGACGACAAGAAGCAGCCGCGGCTGGTCTACATGCAGATCAGCAAGAACACGTTCCTCGAACTGAACCCGGCCAACGCGCAGCGGCCTGCCGGCTTCACCCATTACGGGCTTCACGTCGAGAACGTCGCTGACGCCGTCGCCATGTTCCGGAAGCGCGGCGTAATGGTCAGCGACACCAACGTCAGCGACACGAAAGCGGTGCTCGCCAACATCACCGATCCGTACATGGGCCGCATCGAGCTTGCCGAGCTGACCCCGGAATCGCTGCACTACAAAGCCATTCAGAGTTGGAAATGAAGACGCTGAAGCCTGCGCTCTACGCGCCGATTGTCTGCATCGGCCTGCTCGGCGTCACGGTGCATACGCAGCAGCGCGGAGGCACTCCGCAGACGGATAAAGTCCAGCCCGTGAACAGCGGCGCCAATCCCTATCGCGTCATACGTGATTGGGCGCGATTCGAGTCGGAAGCAAGACCGTGGGGCGGCTCGAACGGTGTGGCCATCGATCGCGACGGCAAGTCAGTATGGGCGACGGATCGGTGCTCGCCCGGGACGACGCCAGGATGCCTCGGCACAAAAGCCAACCCGGTTCATCATTTCGACGAGTCGGGGAAGGAGATCAGGAGTTTTGGCGGAGGGATGTTCGTGTGGCCGCATGGCATCCACGTTGACCGGGATGGAAACGTGTGGGTCACCGACGCACGCGCGCCGAGCCCGGAGGATCTCAAGAAGTTTCCAGGTGAAGAGAACAAGGGGAGCGTCGTCGTGAAGTTCAGCCCGGAAGGCAAGGTGCTGATGACGCTAGGGAAACCAGGCGTGCGCGGGAATCCTCCGAATGCATTGACCGACCCGACTGACGTCGTGACCGATCCGCGCAGCGGCGACGTGTACGTGGCGGAAAGCCACACCGATGTCAGCGATCCCAATCTCGTCGCGCGCATCTCCGTCTTCGACCGGAGCGGCAAGTTCCTCAGGGTCATCGGCAAGACCGGCACCGCCCCGGGAGAGTTCCGCACGCCGCATGCGCTCGAGTTCGATTCACAGGGGCGCTTGGTGGTTGCCGATCGCCACAACCATCGTATCCAGGTCCTGACCAAGGAGGGCAAGTTCATCACCGAGTACCCCGACTTCGGTCGTATCAGCGGCCTGGCGATCGACGGAAACGATGTGATCTACACGGCGGACTCGGAGTCGAGCGAAAGGGTCCACCCTGGCTGGCAGCGGGGGATTCGCATCGGCAGTCTCAAAGACGGGAAAGTGTCGATCTTCATTCCGCCTCACACGACACCCAATTCCACCGATGGCGCGATGGGGGAGGGGATCGCCATCGATGCGGCTGGCAATGTCTACACTGCCGAAGCCCAACTGAGAGGCATCACGAAGTACGTCAAGAACTGACGCGTTCGCGCTAGCACGAGTCCGCGAGGCGATTGATCTTGATCACCGTGTATCGCTGTGGCGCCTGTTCAGCGGGCTTGGCTTTCGTGTCGGTGGCCGGTGTCGATGATGAGGTCGATGGCGCAACTTCCGCCGGCCGGACGGTTACTTCGACGCGGCTGCCGACCTGATTCTGCAGCACTTCGCGATTGACGCCTTGCTCCCCGACGCTCGAGATAGGCTGCAACTCGTAGGCATCTTTGTCACCAGCCTTTGAAGTGATCGCGGGAGGCGGTTGGCCGACCGGTGAGCTGCCGGTCAGCTTGAAGGGGGCTATTGGCGTTCCATCTTGCAGGCAGCCGGTAAGCACATAAACCTTGTGAGCGGGTTCCTGGGTCGGTGCCGGCGTTCGCTGTGCGAATGGTGTTGCGCTGCCGCACGCGATCAGAAGGAAGGTTCCGAAAACGATGGGCTTCATCTCGCTCCTCCACCGAGGGGTGAATCCATAACCCGTGCCGGCAACGGTCTGTGCCCAGCCGTGCGTTCGGCGACGAAACGGCACAGTCCCACAAGCGGACGGAGATCGGTGAAACTCGGGCGGTTTGCTGGGGGAATCTGCGGCACACGGATTGACATCGCCTTAATCCGTCGATTCGAGGAGAAGCGCGATGCGTGTGATGGCCGTCGTCGGCCAACTCCTGCACGAGGCCCGCTATGCCGCACGCGTGGCCGCGAGGCAGCCGGGCACCACGATCATCATCGTCCTCTCTCTGGCGCTCGGGATCGGCGCCAACACACTGGTCTTCAGCCTCGTGAACGGCATCCTGCTCCGCGCCTTTCCGTATCCAGAGCCGGAGCGTCTCGTCATGATGTGGTTCACGCCGCCGGACCGTCCCGAGGTGAGAGCCGGCCTTGCGAATGCGGGAGCCTGCATGGACCTGCGGCTCGAGTCGACGTTTTACGAGCACGCCGGCTGCTTCATTGGGGTCGAGGGAAACGTCGCTGATCCTGCGGACGCGCAGACCGCGGGCCCCGAGTGGCTCGGTGGTGAAATGCTCAGCTATCGGTCCGCGATGGCTGTCGCCGCCCAGCCGATGATGGGACGCTGGTTCACCCAGGAAGAGGACAACTCCGAGGCCGACCGCGTCATGCTCATTAGCTACGACTTGTGGCAGCGCCGCTTCGGCGGCGCCCCGGACGTGCTGGGTAAGCGCCTGAGCGTTGCCGACTTCGGCGGCAATGTCGATCCGAGCACCATCATCGGCGTCATGCCACCGAACTTCTCGTTCGCCACGGCAAGGTCGGACTACTTCGTGCCGCTGCGGCCAACGAACCGGCTTCGCAACAGCCCGGCGCGCAACCGCTGGGTCGTCGCACGTCTCAAGCCTGGCGTGACGCTCGACCAGGCACAAGAGGGAGCGAACCAGTTCGCCGCATTCCTCGAACGCGATTCGCCGAGGAATAAAGGCTGGGGCATCAGGGTCGAGCCGGTGACGGAGTCGCAGGTCGGCTTCCTTCGGGCGCCGTTTCAAATGCTCCAAGGTGCTGCGGCGCTCGTCCTGCTGATCGCGTGCGCGAACGTTGGCGGGTTGCTGATCGCCCAGGGCATCACGCGACAGCGCGAACTCGCTGTTCGCGCCGCCATTGGCTCGGATCGCTGGCGCATCGTACGGCAATTGCTCACCGAAAGCGTCGCGCTGTCGCTGCTCGGTGCGCTCGTCTCGATCGTCGTGATCGCCTTCGGGATCAACGCGCTGCTCAAGTGGCTGCCTACGTGGATCCCGCGCCTGAACGAAGTGGCCATCGACGAGCGCGTGCTGCTTTTCACCACGGCCGTCTCGGTGCTGACGTCGATCGTGTTTGGCATGCTGCCGGCGCTATCGGCCTCACGGCTGGATCTCTCCGCCGCGTTCAAGGCGTCGAACCTCGCAGCGACCTCCTCGCCCGGGCGGCTCCGGTTGCGCAGTGCGTTCGTCGTCCTTCAGGTCTCCACCGCCCTCGTCCTGCTGACCGGCGCCGGTCTCCTGATCAACAGCCTGCTGCGTCTCTCGAATGCCGATATCGGCTTCGATCCGCAAAATCTGACGACGTTCCAGATGTCGTTCACGGGACGAGAGTTCTTCGGAGCGACCGGCCGGACCACACCGTCAGGTTCAACGGAGATGCAGTTCAGCCCGCGCATCAATACGGTCGCGGCGCAGCTTCGTGAGCGCGTCGCTGCGCTGCCAGCCGTCGATGGGGTCGCCATCGCCAATGCGCGACCGCTCTCGGGCGGACGCCTCTACGTGTTCACGATTGCGGGACGGCAGCCGGCCACCTCCGAGCGCGATGCGTTACGTGCCGCATGGCACCCGATTGGCGCTGACTACTTCAAGGTGCTGCAGGCAGCGATGGTCCGCGGCCGCGAGTTCAGCGATCTCGACTCGGCGTCGGGTGCGCCGGTGGCGCTCATCAACGAAACCATGGCGCGACGCTACTGGCCGAATGAAGATCCGATCGGCCAGTTGATCACGGTTGATTTCTACAACGATCAGCCACGCCAGATCGTCGGTATCGTCCCTGATATACGGCCGTCCATCCGCAACCGCGACCCGGAGCCCAGGATGTACGTGCCCTATGCACAACTGCCGCAGCTTCAGGCCGGCGTCACGGCATTCGGACTCGAGACCGTCACGTTCGTGGTCCGCTCCAGCGCGCAGGCGGAAGACTGGCTGCCCGCGGCGCAGGCGGCTGCGGTTGAGATCGATCCGGTGCATGCGGTCACGAGCGTGCAACTGGTCGAGGACTTCGCGGCGCAGCAGACCCAGGGGTTCCGGCAGTACGTCATCCTGCTCGGCGTGTTCAGCGGAATCGCGCTGATCATCGCGGTGGTTGGCGTTTACGGCGTGATGAGTCACTCAGTGACGCAGCGCACGAGCGAGATCGGCATTCGTGTCGCCTTTGGCGCCACCGCCGGCAACGTACTTGCGATCATTCTTGGCCAGGGATTGATGCTGATCGGGCTCGGCATGGTGATT
Organism: Vicinamibacterales bacterium; assembly: GCA_035649635.1. GTDB lineage: Bacteria > Acidobacteriota > Vicinamibacteria > Vicinamibacterales > UBA2999 > Gp6-AA40. The sequence goes on from DASRJE010000101.1 coordinate 11,379, forward strand.
GGCCTGACTGCATCCCTGGGAGCGACACGCATCATCAGCAGTTATCTCTACGGCGTCACGGCGACCGATCCGGCGACCTTCGCTGTCGTGCTGCTGATGCTCTTCGTCGTAGCCTGCCTGGCGTGCTACGTGCCAGCGCGGCGCGCATTGAAGGTCGATCCGGTTGTTGCGATGCGTCACGACTAGGACTGCTACATCCAAATCAACTCGCGAATTTCCAAAGCTAACTGACAACTTCCAAAAACCAACTTCCAACTCCCAAAGCACTTGGAGGTTGGGAATTGGGAGTTGGGGATTGGGAGTTGACTGCGCTATTTAAGGCGCGTCTGCTGCCACATGGCTCAGGCCAGGAAAGACCCGCCTCTACGTCCGCGCAGGCCGCGTCCCGCGCCACGCGTGAACGATCGCGACGATGGTGCCGACGATCGACACGATCACGAGGCCAATCACGATCTGCTGCGCGACCTCTGATTCGAGCAGACGCAGCACGGACGCACCATAACGGCGCGCAAGCGCCCCCTCCACGCCGAACCGGATCAGGCGCGCAGCGGCAAACACCAGGAGGAAGCGCGCCATTCCCACTTTGAGCGCGCCGCTCGTCAGCACGAACGCGGTCAGTGGAAACGGAGGCGGCAGGATGGCAGACAGCCCCATCGCGAACGCGCCAATGTCCTTCACACGCGTTCGCAGCCGCTCGAGCCGGCGCTTCGCCACGAACCGCGAGAGACCTGCGTCTCCGATCTTGGCGCCAAGCAGATAGGTCCCGGCAGCGCCGACAACCGATCCGGCGGTGATCAGCAGCGGATACAACCAGAACAACGGCGGGTTGCGGGCGCAGAGGTACACGACCACCACGTCAGTACCGAACGGAAGGAAAACAAAGAGCGATGAGTCGAGCGCGCCAAGAATGAGGGCGCCCCACCACGTGAGAAAGTAGTTGAGAAACGAAGAGAACATTGGCCGGGACGAGAAGTCTAAAGGAGGTTCACATGCCACGCGGCCGGCCATTGGAAGTTGAGGTCGAACTGCTCGAGGCGTTCCGCCACAACGGCTCAGTGAACGAGTACCTCGTCAGCACTCTGCCGCCCTCCTTGTGGCGGGCGGAACCTCCGAGCGGCCGAGGCCGATCGGTCGCCGCCATCGTCGCGCATATGCAAAGTGTCCGTCGAATGTTCGCTCGGACAGGTGGCGCTCGGCCGGGGCCGCCTTCACTCGATCGTCTGCGTTCGACGCCGCTGCAGGCGCAGCGCGCGCTTCGAGAATCGACGGATGTTCTCGCAAATCTTTTCGAGAAGGCCATCACCGCTCGTCAGGCGCGGGTGAAGGGCATGCCTCGGCGTCTCGTGAACATGATGGCCTACCTCATGCAGCACGATGCGCATCACCGGGGACAGATCTGCTGGCTGGCGCGGGAACTTGGTCACGAGTTCCGCTCCGAAGACACAATGCGCATGTGGGGCTGGAAAGCATTGCCGCCGATGACGGCTGCGTCGCGCACGAGGGACAGCCGTGTCCCGGTCCGATGACACGACCGCCAGTCAAGTGCGAGCGAGTCCACGTTATCCGTTAATAACGACGGTTCTGCCCTTGGCATTCATCCTGCTCTCGGCCGCAAACGGTCCCCAATGAGCCGAACGGCTGTTCTCGTCTTGCTCGCGCTGTGTCTTGGCGCCCCCGCGGTCGCGCAGGCGCCAAACGTGTCCGGCATCGTGATCGACGATCGCACCGAGCAGCCGATCAGGGGCGTGTTGATCTACGTCGAGGGGCAATCGAGCTTCACCGAGACTGACGGGACGGGACGATTCAGGGTGACGGTGTCGCGAGGGAAACAGAAGATCACCGCATCCGTGATCGGCTACGCCCTGTTGAGCACCGACGTCGAGGTCGCTGATGCGCCGCTCGAGATGACGATCCGGTTGTCCGAGGGTGCTGGCGCTTACACAGAACGAGTGACGGTGTCGGGTTCACTCCGCGGGGAATCCGACGCGGTGCCCGGGAGCACGTCGCTGCACGGTCGCGAGCTCGAGAACTTGCGCGGCGCGGTGCTCGACGATCCGCTGCGTGCAATCCAGGCGCTGCCGTCGACGACGGCGACCGATGACTTCTACAGCCAGTTTGCCGTGCGCGGCAACCCGTTTCGGTATGTCGGCCTGAATGTCGATGGTGTTCCGACCAGATACCTGCTGCACACGGTCAACGGCATTGCTGATGGCGGATCGATCGCCATGATCAACAGCGAGACGCTTGGCAGCGTTTCCTTGCTGCCGGGCAGCTATCCCCAGCGAACCGGCCGCCAGATGGGGGCCGAGGTCGATCTGACCACTCGCGAAGGGAGTCGCGACCATTTTCACGGACGCGCAGGGTTAAGTGGTACGAGCGCCTTCTTCCTTGGCGAAGGGCCGTTTGCCGGAAGTAAAGGATCGTGGCTGGCGTCTTTCCGGCGGAGTTATCTCGACTATCTCATCAAGCGGATCGAGCCGGATGCCGGCTTCGCGTTTGGCTTCGTCGATGCGCAGGTCAAGGTCGCCTACGATCTGACTCCGCAACACCAGGTGGCAATCACGACGCTCACGGGACGCGCGGTGTTCGAGGAAGGCGACCCGGACATCGGCGAGAACGACATTCAAGACGGTATCAACACCGCATGGCTGACGTCGCTGTCGTGGCGCTACATTCCGAGCCCGCGTTTCGCCATTACCCAGCGCCTGTTTTCAACGGGTGTGGACTTTGACAACGACAATCGTGCCGGCGCCACGGTCTACGCCGCGCGCTTCCACGATTTCGGGTGGCGCGCTGACGCATCGTTTTCGATCACTCCTCGTGTGGTTGCTGAATTTGGTAGCGACATCGAGCAGCTCGATGGCAGGAGCCTGATCGCAGGCCAAGAGTCGTCGACGAGCCCTCAAGTCACGCTGAATGACTACGACCAAACATCGTCGGCAGCCTCGGCGTACGGGCAGGTCCGCTTCAGTCTCGGCTCTCGGTTCACGGTGGCACCTGGGGGCCGGGTCGATCATTGGTCGCTGACGAGTGCGACCACCGCGTCCCCGTGGATCAACGCGGAAGTACGGCTGAACGACCACACGCGGTTGCGTGGCGGCAGCGGCATTTATCGTCAGTTTCCGGGTCTGGACGAAGTTCATGGGCTCTACGGCGGCGGTCCCGGCCTGCGTCCCGAGCGCGCGCTGCACGCTGATGCCGGTCTCGAACAGATGCTGCCTCATCAGATTCGGCTCCTGTTCAACGTCTACGCACGTCAGGAGAAGGATGTGCTGTGGCGACCGGGCTCTGAGCCGCGCCTGACGGCCACCGGTGCCATCGACCGAGGAACGCTCGACGCACCTTTCGAGAACGCACTCGATGGCGAAGCGCGTGGTTTCGAGGCCGTCGTGAGACGTGATGCCACCGATCGCTTCTCCGGCTGGGCTGGGTACGGCTACGGCCGCTTGCGCTATACACACACCGCCACGGGCGAGACTTTCTGGTCCGACGCGGACCAGAGGCATACGCTGTCGCTGTACGGGAATTACCGGATGTCGAACCGGACCAGCGTGAGCGCGCGCTACAGGTACGGGTCGAACTACCCGATGGTCGGCTACATCGGTGAACCAGCACGAGCACTCGGAATGGTGCCCGTCGTCGATGGTCAGCCCTTGTTCCATGGTCTTGCCAGCGAGCGGAACACGCTGCGGCTGCCGGCGTACTCACGCCTGGATATCCGGGCGGATCGTGCGTTCAACTGGTCCAGCCGGCGGATGGTCCTGTTCGTGGACGTTGCGAATATCTTCAACCGGACGAATCTGCGCAACACGCCGTACTTCGTCGACCGCGCCGGGCGCGTACTGGGCGCGACCGAATCGCTCATGCCAATCGTTCCCTCCGGCGGATTCGTGATCGAATTCTGAGCCTCGCTAGACGTCTTGAATGGTCAAATTCCTTGCGAACGCGTCAAGGTTTGGGGACGCCATTCAAGACGTCTATGCCCGCGGAGCGCGGGCAATCACACGCTGCCACTAGCGAGGCAGAGCCGCACGCTCGTCGGTCTGAGGTGGAGCCTCGCTAGTCCTGCGCGACGGCCGCGCCCTCATCGAAGGCCAGATCGACCATGAGATGGTCGGCCATCGCTTCCAGCACGGCCCGGATCTCGTCCACGTTCGTCGAAGCCGGCAGCCGGACACGAGCGCGCGCATGAAAGATCGGTTCGCCCGACATTGCCGCGCTGGCCACTTCGGTTTCGAGCTCTTCGATGTTCACGCCGTTGCGCGCCAGCACGTGCGAGATGTCGCGAACGATGCCCGGCCGATCGGTCCCGACCAGTTCCAGGTTGATCGCGCGCGAACTGCTCACATCGGCATCGCCGCTGCGTTCGACGACGATCGTGAGGTTGTCGGCAGCGAGGCTGCGTAAACCTGCTGCCAGCCGATCGGCGTGGGCCGCATCGACGCTGACGCGAAGGAGTCCCGCAAACTTGCCGGCGAGGTGCGTCATCCGGCTTTCTTCCCAGTTGCCGCCGACAGCGAGCACCTGATCGGACAGTTGCTCGACGATTCCTGGTCGATCGGGCCCGATGACGGTCAGGACGAGTGAGGTTTGCATGGCCTCTCCTTAACCAGCTCCCTAGCGCAATGACGGAGGAAACCGAAAATCCGCCATGTTGGCGTCGAGCTGCACACCGGCGCTGTTGATGGCCATGGACACGGCTCGATAGCCACCCACGGCGATCAGCAGGTCGAGCATCTGTTTCGTGTCGAGCGCCTTGGCAAGCACGGCCCACGTCTCAGCCGAAATCACATCGTCTCGATACAGCTCGTCGGTCGCACGCAGCATGGCTGTTTCGATCGGATCGCCGCCGCTCTCGGGTCCTGCCACGATGCGATCGACGTCTGCGTCAGTCATGCCGGCTCGTCGTCCAAGGCGTGAGTGCGCCGCCCATTCGTACTCGGAGCGGCACAACACGCCGATTCGCATGAGCAACAACTCGCGGTGGCGAACCGAGAGTGTCGTCGAGTTCAGAATGTGTCCAGTGACACCGCCGCGCAAGCGATCGCCCGGAGGATTGCGCACGAAGGTGACGAAGACGTTGGCCGCGCGCTGGCCCGTTCCGTTGGGATCGAATCGCTTGCGCTGCTCCGGTGTCCACTCCTTGGGATCGAGCGGTGGTATGCGCGGCGCCTTGCCTGTCAGCCTGATGTTGGTGCGTTGGGCCGCGACGCTGTACGGAATTCCGGTGGGCAGGCGATCCGGTACATCTGCTTCGATCTCGACGCCGAGCGAATTGATGGCGCCGGCGTGCAGCGTGAACGCGCCGACGCCGTCCACCAGGTCGACCAGATGATTGGTGTCGTAGCGAGCGGACAGGGCCTGCCAGGTCGCGTCCGAGACGAACGAATCGACGTGCAGTTCATCGGCCGCGCGCAACAACGTGGCCTCGAACGCGTCCCAGCCAGCCGCCTGCGGGCCCTGGGCGACGCGGCGTAATTCGTCGCTGGTGATCCCATCCCGCCGTGCCACCGCGGCTTTATGCGCCCACAGATAGTTGGATCGCGTGAGCCATGCGGTGCGGAGAACAAGAAGCGCCCGGTGACGAACTGGAAGCGTCGAGTTGTTCGAGGCGTAATGTTCGTACGGCAGGATGTGCTCGGCGAGCGATGGATGATTCAGATACGTCGCGATGGCGTTCGGCATCCCAGAGGATGCAAACTGCGCGGCGAGCGACTGCTGTTCGCTGGTTCGCTGCTGCTCGGGTACCGGTGGAATACGCGGGCCGGCGGCGTGTGACGGAATCTGGGCGATGACCGTCGTGACCAGCACGAGCGATGTCGACATCAACCTCATCGCCTGCTCCTTTCGGGTCCAGCGAAAGCCAGGACACTACAGTGTTAGCGGGCCGGCGCCACGGGGCGTTGAATCAACTCGATCTGATTACCGGCTGGATCGGTGGCGATCCCGATGATCACGCCGGTGTTCCGGAAGGGACGCGGCTCACCATTCATCGCGCCTCCCGCCGCTTTGATCGCCGCCACGGTGGCCGTCATGTCGGTCACGTTCAGGATCACGTGGGCAATCGGATCCTTCACGGCATCTGAGTCGCGATGCATGATGACGATCGGCTGGCTCCGGTTGGCCTTCGCCGCGTCTACGGTCGCGCCGAAGTTCACGAAGATCTCGGGACCTCCTGGCACGTCGATTCGATTGACCTCATGCATGCCAAACGCCGACTGGTAGAATTTGGCCAGGGCCACCGTATCCGCCCCGGCGATTCGCACGGAGTTCAACGTCACATCGGCATGCACACTGCTGGCGGCCAGCAATACGGCGCACGCGCCAAACGCCATCCCGAGTCTCTTCATCGCGTTCTCCATGCAGTTCCAGTTCAGGGCGCGCGCGTCGTCTTGGAACGCGATAATACTCCAGCGAGGCTCCGCCTCAGACGGACGAGCCTGTGGCACCGCCTCGCAGTAGCAGTGTCTCTTGCCCGCGCTCAGCGCGGGCGAGGCGTCTTGACTGGGAAAACGTGACTCGTTTGTTATAAACCCGGGCGGTCAAGACGTCTATCGTAGAAGGAACAGGCGCAGGATGACCTTCGGTGTCAGAGCAGCCGCCATCACGATCGCGTGTGCGGCTTTCGTGTCCACAGCGATCGCGACCGCCGCCGACCTGCAGGACGACACCGGCCGTGCGTACGACCGCTACGCCGAGCAAGCGACGCGCGCCTTCCTCCTGCGCATTCGCGTCGCCAGATCCTCGGCCGATGTCACCTCGTCGCGATCCAGCGCGCCAGCCGATGGCGTCGTCATGGCTCGGCCCGCCCGCGAAGACGGCATCATGTCAGTGCCGGGCGGCCTGGTGCACCACTGGGCCGGGTCGACATTTATCGCCGGTGTGACCTTGAAAGACGCGCTCGACGTCTCCTCCCGATATAACGACTATCCCGCCGTCTATAAGCCGATCGTGGCGTCCACGTTGATCAGCCATGACGGGAACAGCTATCGGGTGCTGATGCGAATCAAGGAATCGGCCGGGGGGCTCAGCGCTGTCCTCGACGTCACGTCGCGAGTGCAGTATTTCCATCCGGACAGCCGCAGCGTCTACAGCATCTCGAACTCAGAAGAGATACGTGAGTTGCGCGATCCCGGGACTGCAAAGGAACGAAAGCTCGCGCCAGGCCACGACAGCGGATACCTCTGGCGCGCGGCCGCGTTTACGCACATGGTCGAACGCGCCGATGGCGTGTTCGTTGAGATGGAAACCATTGGCCTTACCCGGCGCTTTCCAACGCTGCTCAGTTGGATCATCGAGCCGGTCGCGCGGCGTCTCGGGCGAGGTAGCGTAGAACGATCGTTGCAGGAATTCAGCAGGGCTGTGCGCACTCGCGCACATATAGGCGGGTCGTCCGACCCGCCTTGAACATGATTCGGTAGAGGCGGGTCTTCCCTGGCCTGAGCCAAGTCGAAGGCACACCCGTCTTCCAATGTAGAGCCAGCCAATGAAGCTGATTCAACTGACGCGGCGCGTGCGTAAAGCCGGCAAGAGGGTTCGCGAGGCCCGGATGCTCGTGAGGTCGCTCAAGTACCCGTACCGCCCCGTCGCCGCTCATCTCATTCCCATCCGGCGCTGCAACCTGTCGTGCACGTACTGCAACGAGTACGACGACCACTCTCCACCAGTTCCGACCCGCGACGTCTTTCGTCGCATCGACCGACTCGCAGACCTCGGTACCGGCATCATCACCCTCAGTGGGGGAGAGCCGTTACTCCATCCAGATCTCGACGACATCGTCAGGCGCATCCGCTCTCACGGCGTGATCGCGACATTGATCACGAATGGATATTTGCTCAGCCGCGATCGCATCGGGCGGCTCAATCGCGCCGGCCTCGATCACTTGCAGATCAGCATCGACAACGTGTTGCCGGACGACGTGTCGAAGAAGAGCCTGAAGCTGCTCGATCAGAAGCTTCAGTGGCTGGCCGAGTACGGTGTCTTCGACGTGACCGTCAATTCAGTGGTCGGCGGCGGAATCCGGAATCCCGACGATGCGTTGACGATCGCGAGGCGGGCCCGGGAACTCGGGTTCTCGACGACGGTGGGCATCATCCACGACCACAGCGGTCAATTGAAAGCGCTCGACGATCACCAGCGGGCGATTCTCGAGCAGGTTGTCGCGGTCGGCAAGTCCACGTTCGATTTCGCGAACTACAACCGGTTTCAGAAGAACCTCGCGAACGCGCAGCCGAACGACTGGCACTGTGGCGCAGGCTCTCGCTATTTGTACGTCTGTGAAGACGGGCTCGTGCACTGGTGTTCTCAACAGCGCGGCCATCCTGGCATCCCACTGGAGCACTATGGTCCTGACGATCTTTGGCGGCAGTATCACGAGGTCAAGAGTTGCGCGCCGATGTGCACGGTCGGTTGCGTTCACCGCGTGGCGCAAGTCGATGAGTTGAGGCGAGATCCTGAGCGCACCCTGGCGCAGTGGTTCTCGGCACCGCGGGACGAACGGCGTCCCGCGCTGCCGGCCAGTGTGAAAGTACTTCAGTGGGCGTTCGTAACCGGTCCGCGCCGCAATCTATTTCGCGGTCTCGCTGCGCGCGTATTGGGCTCGGACCGTTCGTCCTCGTTCTGAGCCGGCTATTTCGTACGCGCAAACCAGCGGCTATTTATTCCTCGCTAATCGGCGGCTATTCAGCGCCCTCGTCGGCGCGCGCACCGGTCAGGATGTTCTTCATCGCGTAGTTGCCTTCGTGACACACGTACTCGAACATCCCGTAGCTCTGATCGCGCTTCCATACGATACGCCCTCCGCTCATCGCGGTGCCAGTGAGCTATCGCGCCACGCCTCGATAGAGGAATCCGCCGAACTTCGGCGCGGCTTTCAGGTAGTCGTTCTCGAGCCGCTCGATCTCGAAGCCGGCACGTTCGACCAGCGTTGAAATCGGGCGATTCAGGTTGCAGCCTCCAAACAGCGCCTGCTGGATTCCGTTCAGCCGCTGCTGCCAGCGCGCGACACCCGGATCGTCGGCACGTCCGTGTTCGACGAAGTGAAAGCGGCCGCCAGGTTTGAGGACGCGACGCATCTCGCGCAGCGCACTTGCCGGGTCCGGGATGGTGCACAACGTAAACGTGCTGACGACCGTGTCGACGCTCCGATCCTCCATCGGTAGCGTTTCTGCCGAGAGGCCGATGAGCTCGACGCGAAACGGCGCGGCTTCTATTCGCTTCCTGGCCAGTCGCGCCGATGTGCTCGACGGATCCACGCCGATGACCTGTGTTACCGCGGCAGGATAAAAGGGAAGATTCAAGCCGGACCCGAATCCGATTTCGAGCACCACGCCGCCGACCGGCTCGAGACACCTCCGCCGCTCGTCCATGATCGCCTTCGTGCTCATTGCGAAGTCGATGATGTGCGGCAGGATGCAATCGCCGTAAAAACCCATGCAGGAGGAATGAATTCACGATTCGGTGCCTGACACCAAAAAGTGAATTCGATGGCTCAGCGTTTCCCTGTGCGCTCGATGAAGTCCACCAGCTCGCGTGACACGCTCGTGTCGGGCGTGCCGACTGACAAGAGTTGCGAGGAATGATTGTGCCCGGGACTCTGCTTATAGCGCGGCCGCGCGCCGTGCTTTTCGATGAGCTCGTTGTATACGGCCGCCTGCGGCCACAGGTATCGGGCGTTGTCCCATTCCGCGGTCGTGAAGAGCACCGGGATATCGCCGCGCGTCACGTGACCAGGAATCACCATGTCGGGCCATCGCTTCGGGTCCTCGCCGAAGTACGCCAGCTCGCCCTTCGAGGGTGACTTGAAATCGAACGAGTAGGGGCCGGACAGGAGAATGGCGCCCGCGGGTCTCGCGGTGTTCGGGAGCAGCAGCTCTGGCCTGAAGACGTACGTGGCGGCGTGATAGGCGCCGGTCGAGAGCCCCATCACAAAGATCTGATCGGGGTCGCCACCGTACTCGGCGGCGTGGCTCTTCAGCCAGGTCACCGCGGCGCCAACGTCACGCGCGCCCTCCGGCCATTTCGACTCCGGCGCCAGGCGATAGCCCCCGTTGACGCCCACGTATCCCAGGCTCGCGAAATAATCCGCAACGTTCGTCGTCGCCGCGCGGCTGCCTCCGATGAGGCCTCCGCCATGAAACACGACGACTACGGGAACGGGGCGATCCGACCTGCGCATCGTCGCCGTGTGAATGTCGAGTTGTTGCCTCTCGTGCGGGCCATAGGCGACATTCTTCGTGACCTTGATTTCACCTGGTTCGTACACACGCGGCTGCGCCGCATAGATCTTCGCCGTCTGGCCGGCGATCTCGCCGTCGAACTCGGTCCCGAACGCGGCCAGTTGCTTTGCCACGTCGGCGGGCATGGTGTTGCGCACGACGTCGGCGCTGCTGAGAGCACGCTCATCGGGCTGTGACCAGCGGAATGACTGCCGTGCCTCCTGCGTATCGTCACAGCGCTCCAGGGTCACATCGCGGCGCCGGTACACCGGCGAGACGAGTGCCGGTGTCCCCGCGATTTCGCCTTTCGCATTTGCCACCGAGACGCACAGATCGCGCCGCGACTCCGGGCTGAGACGGCCCCACTGGATCGTCCAGCGCTGCGCAGGTGCGGACGTGCACGCGCGAACCACCAGCTTGGCGCCGGGCTCGACAGCGGTGACGGCGAGGCACCGGTCGTAGCGGCTGGCCTTGATGGCCCCGTTCGCCATCCGCTCGAAGCGCTGATCGTCGAGGTCGCTTCCGTACTTGCAGGTGTGCGCCTGGAGCGGATCATCGAGACGAAGCGTCGCGCCGAAGCCAGCGATATCGAGGCAATAACCGCGCGCCTCGTCGAGCGCCTGAGCCGTGCGCAGCAATCCGACATCGGCACTGCTGACGGCCGGACTCGACGCCACGAGCACGAGCACCAAGGTTGACAGGCGTGCGTTCGTCATAAGCCCTCCAACATGTCTCGCCGCGAGAATATTAGCCCTGATCCCAAGTAAAGGCGGGCCTTTTAGGCCTTGGGGTGAACTGTGGGTGTACCGCCCGTTCGACGAGCGATTGACCCAGCGTCCAGACACGATCCTGAAGCTCGGCGTCGTGGAGATGCGCGGGCAGCCGCTTTTCTTTCATGCCGTCGAAGTATCGTCCGGAAACACCTGGGTCCTCGGCGGTGGCGAGAGTGACCGTGCTCCGCGCTGCCGATTCCGCGGAGGCCATTCGCTGCATCCAGCGCACCAGTGGCCAGATGAACCGCCAGTGCGGGACGGCCTGCGGTGTGAGTGCGGCGACCCCGGGAGTCCACGCCATGCCGGGGTTGATGGCGGCGACGAACGTACTGGACTCAACTCGACGCGCAAGCGCCAGCGCGAACAGCAGATTCAGCAGCTTGGCGTGCGCGATTGCCTCGATGCCAACGTAGCGCTGTCGCGCGTCGAGATCATCGAACGGGTCGCGCCTCCACATCGCAAAGGCGCTCGAGACGACGTTGATGATGCGATTGGGTTGGCGAGCGTCCGGAAAGTCCAGCAACCGCGTGGTGAGCGCGAACGGTCCGACGAAGTTCAGCGCCAGTGTCGCTTCCAGCCCCTCGTGCGTTTCCCGCCGCTCGGCAATACCTCCACCGCCGACATTGTTGATGAGGACGTCAAGTCTGCCGACACGACGGGCGACATCGTCAGCGAGGCGGAGATTGTCACGGACGGATTGCGCGTCAGCAACGATGAGCTCGACCGCATCGTGACCGGCCTGTCGTCTGAGCTCGGCGACGGCGGTGCGCCCTCGTTCCTCGTTGCGCCCCGTGATGATGGTGTGCATTCCAGCGCGCGCGAGCGCGGCAGCCGTATGGAATCCGATGCCTGCTGTCGCGCCCGTGATCAAGACAGTCGTCATTTCTTCATCTCGCGGGTGCGTTGACCCGTGAGTTGCGGGTCGATGGCAACGTGAACGCCACGCACAGCATCCAGATGAACGCTGGAAATCGAGCGAGGGGCAGAAGGACAGCCGCGGCGTCGTTGATGAGTGTCAGCGTTGAGAGTTCGGCGATGACGGCAAGGACGACGCCGAACCACATGATCCAGCGTGGGAGCTTGCGCGTCACGCCGCCCGCGATTGAGATACCAGCCAGCAGCAGTCCGAGTGGAACGACATGACCAGGGCCGCCGGTCGCGAATGCGAGCAGTTGGAGCACGCGGGCGTTGCTCGCCACGTCTGCGACACCGGGCGAACTGAGCACCCACAGCGTGAGCCCTGATGCGGCCAGGAAGAACGACGCGGCGAGACCTCCGAACAACGCGATGGTGATGCCGGCGACGTTCACGCCAAGAAACTGAAACCGGCTGACGACAGTCGCGGTGAAGAGCCCAAGCGGAATCGCGGCGCCGAACTGCAGGAAGGCGGCGATCCGGACCGCCGTAGCGTGGTCGACGAAATACCGGAGTGCCGCGTCGGTCGTCTCAAATGGAATTGGCGGCGGCGTCCCGCCGGTCAGCCAGGCGCCAATGATGAGACTTCCGAGAAACAGTCCCGCGAACGCCGAGGCAGGAAGTACCAGCGGTGGCCCGGCGTGACGCGCGCTCGCGGGTGGAATGGATGTGGACGGGGACGTGGACGGGTTCGCCATGTGCTGCCTCATCTGATTACAGGTCATATTAGTTACAAATTGTAATGATTATACAATATATCATTTGACGATGGGAGATCCGGAAAGTTCCAGGAAAACGCCGCGCAGCGGTGCGGTCGAGCCGCGGGGCGCGACTTCGCCCGCCTTCCTCCTGGCGCAGATCGGTGCTCATGCGGCAGCGCGATTTGCCGTGCGCCTGCAGTCCCTCGAGATCACGCCGGCACAGGCGGGGCTATTGCGAGTCATTGGCGCGGCTGCCGGAGCCAGTCAGCAACAGGTGGCGTTGACGCTCGGAATGTTTGCCAGCCGCATGGTGGCGCTCGTCGATGAGCTTCAGGAACGGAAGCTGGTCGAGCGGCTGGAGAATCCTGATGATCGCCGTACGTATTCATTGGTGCTGACGTCTGAGGGTCGTCGCGTGCTCGAGGCGGTGGGCCGTGTGGCGCGCGAACATCAGGAGGACTTGCTTGGTGCGCTCAGCAAGTCAGAACGCGACTCGCTGGGCGCGTTGCTGCTGCGTGTGGCGGACCAACAGGGTCTCGTGCGCGGTGTTCATCCCGGGTTCGCGCGCATTGGGGGTCGCCGTTCGAAAGGATCGAAGACGACTTCTCGATCGAGCGCTGATTAGACACGCGTTAATAACGCCGCAAACGTTCCACGTCAGAATGTGAGACGACGGAGGACGTATGCATACAGTGGTCTGGATACTGAGTGCATTTGCGGCGGGCGCGGTCGCGCGCTGGACGATGAAAGGCCGAAATCGAGGTTTCCTCGGTGACGTCGCGCTGGGGCTTCTCGGCAGTGTCCTTGGCGCGTGGCTCCTTCGGTTCCTGCGCGGCGAAGTGCCTCCCGGAAACATCGCAAGCCTCGCCGTCGCGTTCGCGGGCGCGATTCTGCTCGTGGCGGTTGGAAGGCTCGTGCTCACCGTGGCAAAGCAGACCGGGCGTTTTGCCTCGGAAGTGGTGCAGGGAAACGTACTGCCCGATCTTGAATCCCAAATTCGTCGCCTGTCCTCGATGGAGCGCAGCGTACTGGCGCGCGTGCTGGGTCGAGGTCAACTGCCTCGCGCGGCTGATGAAGCCTTCAAAGATCAGTTGACGTTCGGCGAACGTGTCGCCGATCGCGTCGCGACTTTCGGTGGCAGCTGGACCTTCCTGGGCGTGTTTGGCGCATTCATGCTGGGATGGATGTTCTTGAATACGCAGGCGCAACGTCCCATGGATCCGTATCCCTTCATCCTGCTCAACCTGATTCTGTCGTGCCTCGCCGCGGCGCAGGCGCCCGTGATCATGATGAGTCAGAACCGCCAGGCGTCGAAGGACCGCTTCGAGGCGCAACTGGACTACCAGGTCAACCTGCGGGCCGAGATGCAGATCGGCGCGCTTCACCTGAAGCTCGATGAAGCGCGCGCTTCGGGGTGGCAGGAAATCGTGGAGATGCAGCGACGGCAACTGGAAGTGCTCGAGAGAATCGAACGGGCTCTCGACCAGCGGGAATAAGCTTACGGTCGTGGTGGGGTGGCACCTCGATTGCTCCACACTATCGGCGAAGGACCTCGTCGAGGTTCGGCGGGAACAACGCCATCAACGATCGTGGGGAAAAAAATGACAGACAATCGTCAGTCGCTTCCCGATCACCCATCACCCCGGAGCGTCAAAACTTTCGACAGTCGGTTTGGCGAAGCCACGCAGGTCGTCTTCACGCGCGATCATGACGTGATCCAGCGCTGGGCGACGCAGCGGCAGGCCGAGCCGGCAACCGGTGAGGCCACGAGTTCCGGACCGGCGACGCACAACGTCAACGACGGTGGTGCCGGCATCCGATTCAACTTTCCCGGCGTCGGGTTGTTCAGACCAATCAGCTGGGAGGAGTGGCTCACCAACTTCGATATTCATCAATGCGCCTTCGTGTACGAGGACGACGCATCGCGGCCGCCCAGCAACCGTTATCACATTGTCAAAGCAGAGGACTGGAAAGAGTTGCTGTCGTCATGATTACCGGTTGCCGCGCTCGATGAAGAGCCTCGCCAGCAACTGATCGACCCGGACGAAGTCGTCGGTCAGCATGAGCGATCGGCCAGAGGCCAGGTGCCGCGCCCGAGCATCTTGGGCGCTGGGGCTTGGGAGTTGGGAGTTGAAGGTCGTACCATTCCCCATGGCCATCATCGTTCAGAAGTACGGGGGGAGCAGCGTCGCCGACGTCGGGAAGCTGAAATACGTCGCCGAACGTGTGATGCAGACGTCGCAGCGCGGACATCAGGTGGTGGTCGTCGTCTCCGCCATGGGCGACACGACCGATGAGCTGCTGGCGATGGCCAAGAAGGTGTCGCCGAACCCCGAGCGTCGCGAGCTCGACATGTTGCTGTCAGCGGGTGAGCGAATCTCGATGGCGCTCCTGTCATTGGCCATCCGCGAACTCGGCGGCGATGCGATCAGTTTCACCGGCAGCCAGTCGGGCATCATCACCAACGATCGCCACATCGATGCGCGCATCATCGAGGTGCGTCCGTTTCGTGTGCAGGATGAATTGGCGCGCGGCCGGATCGTGGTCGTCGCCGGATATCAAGGTGTCTCCTACAAGCGGGAGGTGACCACCCTGGGACGCGGCGGCAGCGACACGACCGCCGTCGCGATGGCCGCCGCACTCGATGCGGAGTATTGCGAGATCTGCTCCGACGTGGACGGGGTGTATTCCGCCGACCCGCGCGTGGTCCCGGCCGCTTCGCGCATTGGAACACTCTCCTACGAAGAGACGCAGGAAATGGCGGAGGCAGGCGCCAAGGTCCTGAACGCGCAAGCCGTGGAATTTGCGAAAGAGAGAGGCATTGCGATCTACGCGCGCGCGACGCAGGGCCCGTTGCCAGGCGCGGACCCTTCAGCAGACGGAACCGTGGTTCGCAAGAGCCCGCCGCGGATGCCCGGCACCGTCGTCGGCGTTGCCAGCGAGCGCGACGTGCTCGTGCTGGATGCGACCGCACCACCTGCCGACGTGCTCGCGCTGCTCGCGGACCGCGGTGTGCCCGGCAAGCAGTTGCATGTGTTCCACGATCGCACGACGGTTGTCATCTCGCGCGAGAACATGCACGACGAAGGACAGTTCCGCAAGGCGCTGGACTCACGTCTCGGCGGAAGAGCGCAATTGATCGACGGCCTCGCGGCGGTCAGCGCGATCGGCGCCGGTATCAACGCAACCTACGACAATGTTCGCGCTGGTGGCGCGACACTCACCGGTATCGGCATTGCCCCCGCCGGTACGGCAACGTCGTCGTTTCGCATCACATGGATGGTTCCCGATGAGCGCGTGAAGGACGCCGTTCGCGCGCTGCACGAGCGATTTATCGAGAAGCAGCGCGCACTTCTACCCTAAAAGGGGTAGTCGGGCCGACCTTTATAAACCTGCTCCAAAAGCCTAAACTTCAGCGTGATGCAGGCCAGGAAGAAGGACGGCATGCCCGCGAACACAAAACTCAGCCGCGCGCGCGCGCTCGCCGGAACGTGCCTGATCGCGATTTTCGCTGTCGCGGGGGTCGCCGCCACCGACGATGTTGGACTGGTCGACGCGGCCAGGAATCAAGATCAATCGAAGGTCCGCGCACTGCTCAACGGCAAGGCTGATGTGAACGCCCGCTCCGCCGATGGATCCACCGCCCTCTTGTGGATAGCGCATTGGAACGACGCGGCCACCGCTGATCTGCTGATCCGTGCGGGTGCCAACGCGAACACGTCGAACGATTTCGGCATGACTCCGCTCTCGCGCGCATGCACCAACGGAAACGCGGCGCTCGTCGATCTGCTGCTCAAGGCAGGTGCCAATCCGAACACAGCAATCGCTACCGGTGAGACGCCGATCATGACGTGCGCCGGCAGCGGCAGCGTCGACGGCGTGCGGATGCTGATTGCTCGTGGTGCGAATGTGAACGCAAAGGAGCCGTCGCAGAACCAGGACGCATTGATGTGGGCGGCGGCCGAGCGTCACGCAGAGGTGGTGCGACTGTTGATCGAAGGGGGCGCCGATCTGCAGGCCCACACGAAGAAAGGATTCACCGCGCTGCACTTCGCGGCGCGCGAAGGCGATCTGGAAACGACTCGAGCCTTGATCGCTGCTGGTGTCAGCATGAACGTGCGTTCGACACCGGACCAGACTGCCGATGCCGAGCGGGGGAACGAGGCGCCCGCCCCCACCGGCCGAAGCGTATCGGGAGCAGCGGCCGGACCAGGTGCACCTCGAGGGCCGGGGTATCAGGCAACGATATCTGCTGGCAGCACACCGTTGCTGGTCGCCACGGTGAGAGGCCATGTGCCGCTCGCGCTCTTCTTGCTCGAGCAGGGCGCTGATCCCAATGTTCTCGACGCGGGATTCACTCCGCTGCATTGGGCGTCTGGCACGTGGGAGGGCGGCATCTCGAATCCGGTTTACGGTTTCACCGATGCGATGAGCGGCATCCCGAACCGCAAGGCGAAGCTGGATCTCGTGACGGCGCTTCTCGCTCGCGGCGCGAATCCGAACTCGCGCATGACGCGCCGGCCACCGGGCTTTGCCGGCTTGGGTGGCGGGTACGAAGATGCTCCCGGCGCAACGCCCTTCCTGCTCGCCAGCGCTGCCGCCGATCTCGAGATGATGCGACTTCTGCTCTCGGCAGGAGCAGATCCGGCGCAGATGACGGACAGTAAGACGACGGCGGTCATGGCGGCGTCCGGTCTCAATCGGGGCATCGGTGAGAGCCCCACCACAGAGGAGCAGGCGCTCGCCGCCGTAAGGTTCCTGATCGAGTTAGGCGCGGACGCAAAGGGCGCCACGACGAATGGCGAGAACGCGCTGTTTGGTGCCGCGTATCGAGGATGGAATACCCTCCTCGCGCTGCTCATCGACAAAGGAGCGGACGTGAACGCCGTCAGCAAGGCTGGTGTCACGCCGTGGCTGGCGGCTTCCGGGTACGGCGATCGACTGGGCGGCGTCCTCTATAACAAGGAGGGCGCGGATCTGCTGCTCGCGCACGGCGCCGACCCGAAGCTCGGTAAACCCTGCCAGGCCCAGAACAAGTGTCGATGAAGATGCGCCGCGCGGTCACGGCGTTCGTCTCGGTCGCGTGGCTCGCGACTGCCGGTTCCGAAGTTGCGCGCACCGTTCAGGCCAGTGCACGGCCATCGACGACGACTCAGGCGACAACACAGGCCACCACTCCGGCGCGAGCGCTCGTGACCAGTTATTGCGTGACGTGTCACAACACGCGACTCAAGACCGCGAACCTCTTGCTCGATCAGGCGGATGCGCAGCAAGTGTCCAACTCGGCCGACACCTGGGAGAAGGTGATCGTTCAGTTGCGGAGTCGAGCCATGCCGCCATCCGGCATGCCGCGACCGGATAGCGCCACGTACAACGCCGTGGCCACGTGGCTGGAGACCGAGTTGGACCGTGCGGCGAACCTGCGTCCCAACCCAGGTCGACCCGCAGGACTTCATCGCCTCAATCGGACGGAGTATGCCAACGCCGTTCGGGATCTGCTCGACGTGGAGATCGATCCCGCCTCGATGCTTCCTCCCGACGCGCAGGCGGCCGGCTTCGACACCAACGCCGACGCGCTTGCGATGGAGCCGGCGCTGCTCGATCGATATCTGACGGCGGCAGCCCGGATCGCGCGCATGGCGGTTGGTGATCCGACGCTCCGGCCGACATTCGAACGCTACACAGCGGTCAAGGGCAACTCGAACGAGCAGACATGGTTATGGCAGACCGAGCGGCTCGGTGAAGCCTTTTCGCTGGGATCGCGCGGCGGGATCGCGGCGCGCCACTACTTCCCGCTGGATGGTGACTATGTCGTCAGAGTGCGCTTGCTGCGGACGTATGCCGGTGCCATACGTGGCGTGAATGGGCCCACCCAGATAGAGATTCGCATCGATGGCACCCGCGTAGGGCAGTTCACGATCGGTGGGACGATGCCGGCAACCGACGATGCCGATGAGACGCTGCAAGTGCGTGTGGCGCTGAAGGCAGGTCTCCGCGAGGTCGTCGCCACGATCGTCAAGTCCGAGGGCATCAAGGCGGAAGGACTCGGGCCGGCACGCGTGCCGATCTGGAATCGTGAAGGCGACGTCCCCAGCGCGGAACTCTCGATCTCGTCGATGTTGGTTGGCGGACCGTACAACGGCAAGGTCCCGGAGGGCTCTCCCAGCCGGCGACGCGTGTTCGTCTGCCATCCCACGAGCGCAACCGAAGACACCGCGTGTGCGACTCGGATTCTTTCGACCCTGGCGCGGCGCGCGTATCGCCGCGCGACGACGACCGAGGATGTCCAGACGTTGCTCGAGTTTTATCAGCGCGCAAGAGGCACCGGCGATTTCGATGCTGGAATTCGCGCTGGGGTCGAGAGGCTGCTGGTCAGCCCTGACTTTCTGTTTCGTATCGAAGCCGATCCCGAGCGCGTCGCTGCCGGGACGGCCTATCGACTGTCGGACGTCGAGCTCGCCTCGCGTCTCTCATTTTTCCTGTGGAGCAGTATTCCTGATGATGAACTGCTCGACTTGGCGATACGCGGGAAACTGCGGGACGCCGGCGTTCTCGATCAGCAGGTCCAGCGGATGCTCGCCGATCCACGTGCGCGCGCCGCACTGGTGAACAACTTCTTCGGCCAGTGGCTGCAGACACGCAACGTCTGGCTGTTGACGCCCGATGCCAACACGAAGTTTCCGTGGTTCGACGACAACCTGCGCGCGGCCTTCGTGAAAGAGACGGAACTCTTTCTCGACGATCAACTGAAGGCGGACAGAGGCATTCCGGAGCTGCTGACGGCAAACTACACGTTTCTCAACGAGCAGCTCGCGCGCCATTACGGGATGTCCGGCGTCTACGGCAGTCATTTCCGCCGCGTGGCGTTGAGCGACGAGAATCGTTGGGGACTGCTGGGGAAGGCGAGTGTGCTGGCGGTGACGTCATATTCGACGCGCACGTCGCCGACGACTCGGGGCAAGTGGCTGCTCGAAAACATTCTTGCCGTGCCGGTCCCGCCACCTCCTCCGAATGTGAACACCAACCTCGACGAGAGCAAGCTCGGGAAATCCACATCGGTCCGCGAAATGCTGGAGCAGCATCGGGTCAACCCGGTGTGCGCATCGTGTCATGCCCGGATGGATCCCCTCGGCTTCAGCCTGGAGAACTTCGACGCGATTGGCCAGTGGCGCACGACCGACGGGGATGCGGCCATCAATGCGAGCGGCGTGCTGCTGGATGGCACGAAGGTCGACGGGCCTGCCGCGCTCCGGCTGGCGCTCGTGGCGCAGAAGGAGCAGTTCGTGCGGACGGTGACGGGCAAGTTGCTCACCTATGCGGCCGGTCGCGAGATGGAATACTCCGATGGTCCCGCCATCCGCTCGATCGTGCGGGCCGCGGCCGCGGACGACTACCGCTGGTCGTCGACGATTCTGGCCATCGCCAAGAGCGTCCCGTTTCAGATGAGGAGGTCGCGGTCATGATAGCGACGAAGAAGGCGATTTCGCGGCGAACGGTGCTTCGTGGAATGGGCACCGCCGTGGCCTTGCCGCTGCTGGACGCGATGGTTCCCGCGCTCACCGCCCAGGTGAAGACGCCCGCCAGCCCGATACGCCGGCTGGGTGTGGTGTACCACCCGAACGGCGTCATCTATCACAACTGGCTGCCTACAGGTACCGGTCGAGACTTCACGCTGTCACGTACGCTCGCGCCGCTGGAACCGTTTCGCGATCAGCTCATCGTCATCACGGGTCTCTCGAGTCATCAGGCCGAGGCGCTTGGTGACGGCGGCGGAGATCACTCACGCGCGTCAG
This sequence comes from Vicinamibacterales bacterium, assembly GCA_035649635.1. Lineage (GTDB taxonomy): Bacteria > Acidobacteriota > Vicinamibacteria > Vicinamibacterales > UBA2999 > Gp6-AA40. Next base: position 31,778 of record DASRJE010000101.1, read on the forward strand.
GAACGTACCTGACCGGCGTGCACGTGAAGAAGTCCGACAGCATCGTCGAGAACGGCATCTCGATGGATCAGATTGCGGCCAAGGCGCTGGAGCGCCAGACGCAGCTTTCATCGCTGCAGTTGACGGCCGACGACAACAGCCTGGTTGGCGCGTGTGATGTGGGCTACAGCTGCGCTTACAGCAGTACGTTGTCGTGGCTCACACCGACCCTGCCGCTCATGGCGGAAAACAATCCGCGCGTCGTCTTCGAGCGGTTGTTTGGCTCGAGCGACAGCACCGACCCCCAGGTGCGTGCATCGCGGCTTCGTCAGGACAGAAGCATTCTCGATTCGGTCACAGCGCGGGTGAAACAGCTTCAGCAGAAGCTTGGTCCGTCGGACAACACGAAGCTCACCGACTATCTCGAGTCGCTCCGCGACGTCGAACGACGGATCCAGAAAGCCGAGGAGCAACAAGACCGGCAAGGACCGGACGTCGATCAGCCGGCAGGTATCCCGGATGGTTTCGAGCCGCACGTGCAGTTGCTGTACGACCTGCAGGTGTTGGCGTATCAATCCGATCTCACGCGGGTGATCACCTTCATGTATGGCCGTGAACAGACCGGACGGCCGTACCCGCAGATCGGTATCCCGGAACCGCATCACCCCTTGACGCACCATCAGAACGATCCGTCGAAGATGGAGAAGTGCACGGCGATACAGCTGTATCACGTCGCGTTGTTTGCGGCCTACCTGGAGAAACTGCGAGCCACCCCCGACGGAGACGGCTCGCTGCTCGATCATGTGATGCTGCTGTACGGCGGTGGGATCAGCAACAGCGATCGACATACTCATGGCCCGTTGCCGACGTTGCTGACGGGTGGAGGTGCCGGCGCGCTCAAGGGCGGTCGTCACCTCGTGTTTCCCGAGGACACTCCGCTCACCAACCTGCAACTGACGCTGCTCGACAAGCTGGGCGTGCCGATCGAAAAACTCGGTGACAGCACAGGACAATTCAAGGAACTCTCCGACCTGTAACTGTCTACGAGACAGTTCGACCTGCGACCGCCTCGTGAAGTAGTTGTGACATCGCGCGCGAAAGCGTTGGCGTTTTTCACGCGCCACACCGGTACAGCCGTTGCCTGCACTGCTCCTCCGAACGTGGAGGCAGGCCTTTAGACCCACCTGGGTCTTCAGAGCCGCCTGATACTTGGAGCAACCAGTGACGCACACTCGACAACTGATTCTTACGCTCGCGACGGTGATCGTGGCGGCCGCGCCACCGGCGCGAAGCACCGCGTACGCGTTTTACGACAATGAGTCCTCGCTGCGCCTTCAGGTGACGCCGCGCGAGACCGAAGTGTTCATCGACGGCTATCTCGCGGGCAGGGTAGACGACTTCGATGGCAGGTTTCAGCGGCTGCACGTCCAGCCCGGTGAGCACGAGCTGACCCTGTACCTGGAAGGCCATCGCAAGGTGACGCAGCAGGTGCTCATTCGGCCGCGCGCCAGTTTCCGGATCCGCTACACGATGGTGCAACTGGCCGCCGGCGAGACGCCCGACGTACGGCCGCCGTGGCCGCCGAATCCGCCAGCGCCGCGCGACGCACAGCCAACGCGCGCGCCTGCGCGCGGTGGGGAAGCCGCGGCCGCAGCGGCCAATTACGGCGCCCTCGCGATACGCGTGCAACCTGGCGATGCGGAAGTCACCATTGATGGCCAGCGGTGGGCAAATGGCGCCGAGGGTGAACCGCTCGTCGTCCAACTCGCGACAGGCACGCACAAGGTGGAGGTGCGAAAAGATGGCTTTCGCAGTTACACCACGCAGGTAGACATCAAGGACGGAGAGACCCGGCCGATTAACGTCAGCCTGTCGCGAGGAGAAGGGCGATGACCAGAGCTCTCAACCTGTCGCTGTTCGTACTACCATCCTCAACGCTGTCCTCGCGCAGACGCCGCAGGCGCCCCTCGTCCTCGAGCGCATCTACAGTCCGTGGGTGGCTGCGCCCGATTACAAGATCGCGGATATCGATGGCGCTACCGGGCAGATCGCGGGCGCGTATGTCGGCCGACTCCTCGACAACACGCTGTTTATCGGCGGTGGGTACTACTGGCTGGTCAATGGCGATGGCGGCGAGGAGATGCGATACGGCGGGGTGATGCTCGGGTGGTCGACGCCGGCGGGCAGCATGATCCGTTTCGGTGGACGCGGCCTCGTCGGGTTCGGAACCGCGACGTTGGGAACGAATGTGGCGCTCGGTCGTGACTTCGGTCCGCGCGACCGCGTTCGCTCACTGCCAGGTCAGACAGTCCGATTTCTCGCGAGCGACGACTTTTTCGTTTTCGAGCCGCAGTTGAATGCAACCGTGCGCGTCATCCCGCATGTGGGGGTGGAAGTCGGCGGGGGCTACCGCGTGAGCGGCGCTACCGATGCCCTGGAGAATCGATTGAATGCCGCGAGTGGCAGTGTGGCTGTTCAGTTGACGTGGTAAGCGAAATCCAGATGGACGCGGCGGCCGTAATCCTGATGAATATGCCTCCCCGGGGCGCTTTCCCTCGATTCACGCCCCGTCGCAATTCGGCCGGCCGCAAACCCTTGCACCCGCGAGAATGGCCGCGCTTGCGGCCGCCGCGAGGGCTATGCAAGGGTAGGTTTGCAGTGGAATTCAGTAGTCCGGAGGTTGATCTCAGCCTCCTGCAGCGCATCGCGACGGGTGACGAAGCCGCGCTGGCAGAGCTCTACGACCGGCACAGCCGCCTCGCCTACACCCTCATCCTGCGCATTCTGGGCAGTCCATCGGATGCCGAAGAAGTGCTGCAGGAAACGTTCGTGCGCGTGTGGTCGCGTGCCGACACCTACGACGCCGTGCTGGGGTCGCCGGCGGCGTGGCTCACGCGCATCGCGAGAAACCGCGCCATCGATCGGCTGCGCGCCCGCCGCGTGCGGGGAAACGTCGACGTCGAACTCGGCCGTACCAATGCGGCCGCGTCTGCTTCGTGGGAGCCCGTCACTCTCGACACACCAGAGGCGGTGCTGGAGGGACGGACGACCGCCGGTGTGGTGCGGATGGCGCTGGCCTCACTGACGGAGGAGCAGCGGGCGCTCATCGAAGCAGCGTTCTTCGAAGGCTACACTCACAGCGAACTCGCGACGCGGTTCGGCATTCCGCTGGGCACGGTGAAGACGCGCATCCGCACGGGCCTCGCAGCGATGCGCGGCCGACTGGAGCACGTGACATGATCCCCGACGAGCTCGAAGCCCTCGTCCTGGCCGATTCAGTCGGCGCGCTCGACGCCGAGGAACGCGTCGAACTGCAGGCTCGCCTGGACGAGTTGACGATCGAACAACAATCGGAGATCGCGCGCCTGTATGAGGCGGCTGCGGCCATCGCCTTGAGCCTTTCGCCGCTGGAACCGCCGGCGTACGTGCGCGATCACCTGCGCGCTGCGACCCGCAAGCCTCTTCGCTACACCGTGTGGGCAGCCGATTCGGAATGGATCGACACTGGTCTGCCCGGGGTTCGCGCCCGCGTTTTGTCCGTCGACAACGCGCGATCGCTCGTGACGCTGGTGATTCGCGCCGAGCCCGGCGCCGTGTATCCCGCGCACAAGCACCACGGGCCGGAAGAGTGCTTCGTGATCAGCGGTTCCGTGGTCATCGACGGCCGCGTGCTGCGGGCGGGTGATTTCCATCATGCCGACGCGGACTCCGACCACGGTGAAATCACCACGACCGAAGGCGCCGAAGTGCTCATCGTCGGCGCCGTGGAGGACTACCTTCCGACGGCGGCTCGCGCCGACCGCCCATCGAGGAGTTGACCGAGAAACGCCCGCGTGCGGGGATGCCGGGGCGCGTCGAAGAACTCCTCCGGGTCGTTCGCCTCGACGATCTGGCCAGCGTCCATGAATACGATCCGGTTCGCGACCTGGCGCGCGAAGCCCATCTCGTGCGTGACGCAGATCATTGTCGTACCCTCGGCCGCGAGGGAGACGATCGTGTCCAGCACCTCTTTGACCATCTCCGGATCGAGCGCTGACGTCGGCTCGTCGAACAGGATTATTTTCGGGTTCATGCATAGCGCTCTCGCAATCGCCGCGCGCTGCTGCTGACCGCCTGACAGCTGGCCGGGAAACTTGTTCGCCTGCTCCGGGATCCGGACACGACGAAGGTAGTCCATGGCGATGTCATTGGCCGCCTCCCTCGACATCTTCTTGACCCAGATCGGCGCCAGCGTGCAGTTCTCGAGGATCGTGAGGTGCGGAAACAGATTAAACCCCTGAAAGACCATGCCGACGCCGCGCCGCACGGCTTCGACGTTTTTGCTGTTATCCGTCAACTCGATCCCTTCCACGACGATCCTGCCGCTCTGGTACGACTCGAGCCCGTTGATGCAGCGGATGAGCGTGGACTTGCCCGATCCCGACGGTCCGCAGATGACGATGCGCTCGCCGCGCTCGACTTCAAGCGTGATGTCACGCAGGACGTGGAGATCATCGAACCACTTGTTGACGGATTGCATGTCGACGTGAAGCATCGTGTCTTCCTCCCCGTTCACAAGGTTTTGGAAATCTCGAGATGCCGGCTGTACTGCGAGACGCCGTAGCAGAACGCAAAGTAGACAATGGCAGCGAACAGATAGACCTCGACGCCGAAGCCCACCCACTTGGCATCCACGATGACGGCCTTGGCGGCGCCCAGCAGGTCGAAGAGACCGATGGCGATCACGAGAGACGTGTCCTTGAAGAAGGCAATGAAGGTGTTGACGAGGGCTGGAATGGAAACCCGCAGTGCCTGCGGCAGCACGATCAGCATCGTCGATGGCCAGTAGGGGAGGCCGACGCTGGCTGCGGCCTCGTATTGGCCTTTGGGCACAGCCTGCAAGCCGCCGCGAAGGACCTCAGCGACATAGGCGGCGATGACCATGACGAACGCGATCTGGGCCCGCAGCAGTTTGTCCACCGTCAATCCCTGCGGCACGAACAACGGGAACATCACGGCGGCCATGAACAGAAACGTGACCAGCGGAACGCCGCGCACGAGCTCGATGTACGCGATGCACAAGCCTTGGATGGCCGGTAGCTCCGACCGTCGCCCGAGTGCGAGCGCGACCGCGAACGGAAAAGCCACGGCGAATCCAACCGTTGACAGCAGAAACGTCAGCGGCAGGCCTCCCCAGAACTCAGTCGGCACATCGGAGAGCCCGAACAAGCCGCCGCGCAGCAGCGTGACCGCCGCGGCAGGCAGCACCATCCACAGGGCAAGCAGACGCCAATTCCACAGCGTTCGAATGGTGCTTGCGACGTACAGGATCAGGAACAAGAGACACGCAACGGCCGGCCGCCACTGCTCGTCGAACGGATAGGCGCCGCACAGGATGAAACGAAAGCGTTCGGCGATGACGGCCCAGCACGCCCCCTCACCTCTGGCGGCACGGCAGGCTTCCGAGCCCGCCTCCCGGGGCAGCGACCAGATGGCGTTGACGATTCCCCACTCGACAAACCTGAAGGCGGCGTAGGCGATCGCTGTGCCGAGGAGTACCGTCGCGATCGTATTCGGACGATCACGGAACATCGGCGCACGCACGATCGATGCGAGGCGCGCCAGTGCCGTCATGTGGTGTGTCCTCCGCGTCGGAGAATCGCCGTGTTGTATACGTTCATCCCGAGCGACAGGCTCACACTGACGACGAGATAGACGGCCATCGCGAGCGCGATCGCCTCGATGGCCTGCCCGGTCTGGTTGAGCGTGGTGTTGGTGATCGAGATCAGGTCGGGATAGCCGATGGCGACGGCGAGCGTCGAGTTCTTCACCAGATTCAGGAACTGGCTGGCGGTGGGCGGGATGATGACGCGCAAAGCCTGCGGCAGAACGACGAGGCGCAGAATCCGGATCCGCGACAGGCCGAGCGCAGCCGCGGCCTCACTCTGTCCCTTGTCGACGGCAAGGACGCCGCCGCGAACGATCTCGCCGATGAGCGCCGACGTATACATCGTCAGCCCCACGAGCAGCGCGGCGAATTCCGGCGAAACCGAGGCACCCCCTTGAAAACCGAAGCCGGCGAGGACCGGGCGCTCCATCGAGATCCACGGGTAGCCTGTTTGCCAGATCGGACTTGGGAGGAACAACCCGCGGAAGCAGAGAAACACGCCTGGCAAGGGGTTCAATGCCTCGCGTGGAGCCGGCAGCGCCTGCCACAGCGAATACCAGAACAGCAACTGGAGGAGAAGCGGTGTGTTCCGCATCACCTCCACGTAGCCTCGCGCGATCGCGGCAACGACCCAGACGTTCGACAAGCGTGCCACGCCGAGTGCCACGCCCAACGTGGTGGCCAGCACGATGCCCAGCAGCGAGACACGAAGCGTGTTGAAGAGGCCGACCAGGAGCGCGCGAGCGTAGGTGTCGCGCGACGAGAACTCGATGGGTCCGCGAGCGATCTCGAAGCCGGCGGCACGATCGAGAAAGTCGAAGCCTGACGCGATGCCGCGTGCCCGCAGGTTGGTCGCGGCCTGGAACGCGATGGCGGCGACGATCGCGGCAACGACGGCTACCGCCAGGGCCTGCCAGACGAAGGCGCGTACGCGCGCCGCTCGCGGCCGCGGAGCGATTCCGGGAAGACCCGATCGGATCGACACTGACGGCGTGGCCTGCGTGGAGATCAACGAAGTGGCGGCACGTACATCACGCCGCCGTCCTTCCACAGTCGATTGACGCCGCGCTCGATCCCCAGTGGCGTGATGTTGCGTTCGACGCTCTCTGCGTAGTTGCCCACCTGCTTGACGATCCGGTAGGCCCATGCCGCGTCGAGGCTGAGCATCGGGCCAAAGCCGTCGCTCGCCCCGACGAACCGGCGTACGTCAGGGTCATCGCTCTCGAGCGCGCGATCGATCGTCGACGAGGTCAGGCCGAGCTCTTCGGCGTTGACCATCGCGTAAACCGACCATCGCACGATCTCCATCCAGCGCAAGTCGTTCGGCATGACGCCAGGGCCGTAAGGCCCCCTGGAGATCAGCTCCGGCAGGACGACGTGATCGGCCGGATTGGGAGCGCGGGCGCGCAGTGCCGCGAGCGTCGCTTGATCCTGGCTGAAGGCATCGCATCGTCCCGCGAAGTACGCGTTGGTGCCCTCTTCGAGCCGCTCGATCACGACCGGAGTGAACGTGAGCTTGTGCTTGCGAAAGTAGTCGGCCACGTCGACTTCGTTGGTCGTTCCCGGCTGCAGGCAGATCGTGGCGCCACTGAGGTCATCGACCGATTTCACCTTGGACGACTTGCGGACGATGAAGGTGGTACCGTCGTACCAGTTGATCGCCGGGAACTCGATGCCGAGCTGGACGTCGCGCTGAAACGTGATCGTGGTGATGCGCGACAGCACGTCCACCTCGCCGGTCTGGAGCGCCGTGAAACGCTGCGCTGCCGTCAGCGGCGTGAACCGGACCTTCTTCGCGTCGCCCAACACTGCGGCCGCGATCGCCCGGCAGACGTCGACGTCGAGGCCGCGCCACTCGCCTTGCGCGTCCGGCGTCGAGAATCCGGCGACGCCGGTCGTCACGCCGCACTGCACGAAATTCTTCTTGCGCACGCCATCGAGCGTCGGCGTCGCAATCGTTCCGCGCGCCACCTCCGCCGCTACAGGCACTGCATCCTCGCGGGCGGCGCCCGAGCAGGCGGACAGCACGACGGCTAGGCCGCAAATCCAGCGGCGGTTCGGCGTCATGAGCGCAACGACCTCCTGTCTCGCGTTTTTATTCCCATGTAGAGGCAGGTCCTCAATCCCACCGAAGCCTTGGCGGAGGTGGTCAGACCCGCTTTGATCGAACTTACGGCCAGAGTTGCGCCTTGGATGTTGTTGTATTGATGTAGAGGCGGGTCGCTAGACCCGCCTTGGACGGTCTTTAGACCTGTCTTGGACGCCCGCGTTACAGAGTGACTGCCGGGATTAGGTGGCGACCGTGGGGAGGTCGGCGTCGCCGGGGGCCAGCTGCCGCGCGCGGTCGTCGGCGAGATGCAGCGTCTGCGACGGGAACGCGATCTGGGTTCCCGCGCGTTCGACGATTTCCATGACTTGCAGGAGCAGCAACTCCTGGATTTCGAGGAACCGGTTCCAGTCGGGCGCGAAGAGATACGCGAAGAGCTCGATATCCAGCGAGAACGCGCCGAGACGAAGGAACCTGACGCGGACCGAATCGAGGTCAGCCTCCGGCTGGCGCGCGAGCAGATCGCGCATTTCTTTGATGATGCTCCGGATCTGTGCCGGCGTCGTCTCGTAGCGCAGGCCGACGACATGGCGGAACCAGAACTTGTCGCGATCCGAGAGCGTCTCGATATTGAGCGTCGAGATCTGACCGTTGGGCACGCTGACGACGGTGCGATCCATCGTGCGGATGCGCGTGGAGCGAAGACCGATCTGATCGACGGTGCCGACGATCTCTCCCAGCTTGAGCACGTCGCCGACACGCAGGGCCTTGTCGAACACGAGTGAGAAGCCACCGATGACGTTCTCGAGCGTCTTCTGCGCCGCGAGGGCAACGGCGATACCGCCGATGCCCAGGCCGGCGAGCGCTGCGGTTGGATCGGCGCCAAAGTAGCTGAGCGCTACAAGAACGCCTAAGGCGACCACGAGGACGTCCGCGACCCGACGCCCCAGGCGTAGCAACGCCACACTCTCGCCAAAGTGGGCGATGCCGATCCGCTCCTGGATCTTTCGTTCGACGAATCGGTTCGCGAGCAGCAGGAGCCAGACCCCGCCCACAATCACGAACGCGATTCGGAACACGGCCCAGAACTGACGCTCTGCGAGCGGAAGATCGACGTTGAGTGCGAAGACTCGGATCAGCGCCGCCATCATCAGCAGTCGCACCGATCCATGGACGTAGCGTGGCGCGCGGTCAGGTCGTCCCGAAACCTTGCGCCAGAGCGCGAGCAGCGGGCCCAGCAGCCACACCAACGCGCCAAGCAGCCGGTAGAGCACCGGCAATCCCACGAGGAGGACCAACCAGTCGAAGACACGGACGCCGAAAACGCGTGACTGGGCGAGGAACGATGGCAGATATCGATCGACGGTCGGAAGATTGATCTCTTTGTAGACGCTCGGGATGGATTGCAGCGTCGTGCGGGAAACGAGCCACACGGGCACGCCACGAGTCACTTCCACGCGTTCGACGATGAGCTCGAGCGGGCCGGTGGAGGTGTTGATGGTTCCGACGACGTCCTGGTCGGGCCTCAGCGGGTTGACGAGTGAGCCCTCGGGCGCGTCGCTCAGGGCGTTGACCCGGACCGGCAGGCGGCTGTTCAGGACGACATAGAGTTGCTGGGCGAGCGCAGCCGCAGGTTCACCCCGCAACTCCGAGTTCAGGTACTGCGGCGCGACTTCAGCGTTCGCGCGCGCCGCGTTCATGAACCCGAGGACGGTTCCGCGCGGCGTATCGCGTCCGAGTGGATCCTTCGGACGCTCAGGCTGGGCCGGCGGCGCGGCCGGCGCCGTGCCGGTTCCCCCTTGCGCCCACGCCGAACTGGAGATCAGAACCGCGAGTAAGAGATTCGCGGCAAGTCGCCCGTGTTTCACGGTCACCACCGAGGTGCTGGCTCAATCACGGATTGAGTGGCTGGTAGGAAACCAGCTTCCACTTTCCTTCCTCTCGCGTCCAGAGCAGTCCGAACAATCCGCCGCCAGCCACGCGAAACTGAAAGACAGCTCCGAAGTACTCTCCGCCGGTTGCAGGTGCCGTCGCTCCGTCGCACAGGTACGGACGAGCCTCCGCCTCTGTCAGTGGCGTCAGCAGAAATTCACGACGGAACGCGTGCTCGATCACCACTCGCTTTGGGTCGCGTGGCGTGAACGCGATCACGACGCTCGTGAGGTTGGAATGGGTGCCCAGCTTGCCGGACGAATACTCCATGATGCGCCTCAATTCACGGCGGGCCCCTCCGGAATCGAGCGCCTGGCCGCGCGCCTCCTCGTTGAGGTTCAGACAGGCGTAGGCTCGTGGCGACAGGAAATCGAGCGCCTGGTCGTACTCGCGCCGGACCAGCCAGTCCGTGAGGAACTCCTGCACGGCGTCCTCGATGCGCTCGGGCGACGCGCCTTTCGGACGATCGGGCGGCAGCGGCGTCGAGGGCGCGTCCGGGCGATCGAGATTGAGGAGGTCGGGCTGGTCGGGCTGCGCTTCGGCGAGGCGGCCGAATCCCTGCCACCACGTGATGAGTCCGCTCCAGCGCGCGTTGTGCTTGTCGGAGTTCTCACCGACTCGAATGTCGGAATTGGAGGATGTCAGGTGGCCGTTGAACATACTCTGCGGCGTCTTGCTGGCGCGATAGTCGACGTCGATGTCGGCATGTAGTCCGTCGTCCGACATCGAGAACTGAATGTTGGGTTCCTTCCCGATCTGGCGGTACGAATGCGGGTATCCCACGTGGTACACCGTGTTCTCATGATCTTTGAAGAACTCTTTGCTCTTGTCCAGGACTTCACGAGTGTCCGGCTTCAGATTGACGAACAACCGAAACTGCTCGTCTCCCGAGCGCCCTGCGTACTGCCCCGCAATCCGATCGATCGAGTCGACGCGATCGAGTGCCGTTCCAAGCGACGCGCCTTGTGCATCGGTCAGGTTCGATCTCCACAGAGCATGTGTGACGCCGTAGAAGGTCGTCTGCTCGGAGATCGTGAGGCGGTCGAATCCTTCTTCAGTCGTGTACTGGCTGCCCCTCGACGCGTTGTAGGCCTTGTTGTACGTTTCGAACAGCGTGCGCTGCTGTGGTGACAGATCGGCAAACACGCGGCGGTCTGTTCGTGGCCGCGGTGGCGGCACGGCGATGACCTTGCCCGGCCACGCGCGGTCAATGCCAACGACGTCGAAGTCGCCGGCACCCCTTCGGAGAAACACGTCGACGTACATGGCAGCATCGCCAGCCGAAATCCGTGCCGCAACGTACGACCCGGCAGCGAGAGACTGCACCGGCGCTGGCAGGGTAGCGCCGCTACCTATCCGATCGAGGACGACGCTCTTCGCGTTGTCGAACCCAAACCAGTCGACTGTATATGTGCGCGCCGGGGTGAAACCGTACGTCGCGCTCAGGTCGTCGAACTCCAGCGCATTCGCGGTCACACGGAAGCGATCCAGCGGCAGGACCTGCGCGAAGAACGTCCGGCCGATCCGGTTGCGCCGCTCAATGAGGGCGGCCGTGATCCAGTCTTCCGCTGCCTTGCTGTATTGACCGGTCTGAACGATGGCCCGAAGCTCGTCGTCGGTGAACGCCATGACTCGTGTGGCCGCCCAGAACGCGTCATCTGGCAGACGGTTGGCGAATGGCGCGATCCCCTGATTCGTGGTCCACTCCGCCGGGTCGAACGTGCTGCCCTCGAACGCTCCTACCTCAGGGAGGCCCGGGTACTTGGCCTTCATCCAGGATGGCGTCACGACACCCATTCCCGCGATGTTGCGCCCGATCTCTCCGAGTTTTGGAAGCACAGGCTCGTTGCCTTCCCACGCGAGCTTCGCGCCACCGAAGGCTCCGCTGCCGAGCGATTTCGTGAAGTCGATCAGATAGTGGCGAATCCTCGTCACGCCGCTGACCGTCGTGAGGATGTCCTGCGTGCCGACGGCGCGGGCATTGGCGTTGTTGACCCATGCCTCGAAAACCGACAACCCGCGCAGGTCGCGCCGGTGCTCGTGCGGAACGATGTCGTTAGGGTCGTCGCGCCTGGTGCCCCAGACTTGAAACGGTCCGAGCAGCGCTCCACGTCCTTCGGGCAATCGAGTGGCCACGGCGCGGTAGCCTTGATTCGCGCCAGTAGGCACGCGACGAAGGAACAGGTCGATATCAGTGGCCACCAACCGGCGAGGCCGTCCGGAACTCGAGACCGCCTGACCTTCAGCGAACGCGACCAGCTGTGACCGCTCGAATTTGACGATGTAGTTCTCGGGAACGTGATAGCCCAGCGCGTAGAAGAGGCGCGACGTCACCATCTCGGCTCCGGTCGCGAGCCCCTCATGTCCTATCGGATCGACGCGCAGGAGATAGAGCTGACTCTTGCTGTCGGCCACGAGCAGACCTGGATTGACGCCAAACGTCTTGACCACCAGGACCTGCCACATTCCGGGCGCCGGCGCATTGGCGGTGCCGGCGCCTCGTTGCAGCTCTTCGATCGTCATCCGCCTTGCTGAGTGACGGTTGACATACCAGTCACCGTCCATCACCTCACCGAGTGTGTTCACGCCGCGGGCCGGAATCACCCCATTGGCTGGATGACGCTCGCCCGTCTTCTTCAGTGAGTTGTTGACGAGCTCGAGCACCTCGCTCAACGCGCGTGCTTTGACGTCGGGCACGGGCAGTGGTGCCGGTTCGACCCGTATGGGATCGTCTGCGTAGAAGCGTGGCGTTTGTGCGAGCGCCGCGGACCCCGTCGCTGCGACGATGAGAATGACGCCGGCGACGGACCGGGTGTGAACGCGGGTGAAGAACGCCGGAAGCCTCATCGAGTCACCACCGGGTCTTGTAGATGTCGCTGAAGGTCCAGATGAGCCGGAAGCCCTCACGCGAGACAGCGAAATCTGTGCGACTGACAATCGCCGAGCGCACACGCACGCGGAATCCAATGCCGCCGCTGTAGTTCAAGTTCGTAGGGTCGACCTCGCGCTTGAGCGGCACCACCTTGCCAGCGTCGAGGAACGCCGCCATCTCGAGATTGCTCGCCGCATGCCATCGATGCTCGACGCCAAGATAGACAGAGTGATTGTCGCGGAACCTGTACCCTCCAAAACCGCGCAGGTCGTCGTTCCCCCCGAGAACTGGCTGGAGGTACACGGGGACAGCGTTGTCTTCCTTGGGGAACGTCAAGACGACGGCGCCCCGGAGGGCGATGACCCGACCCTTGTTGAAATAGGGGAAGTACTGCTGGACCTCGAACTCCGTTTGCCGAAACGCGAACGTCTTCCGATCGACGTCCCAATACTCGCGATAGCGCATTCCGTAGACGCCACCATCGCGCGGGCCGGTTCTCGAGTCCCGGTAATCGTAATCGACGAAGGCGCCGACGCGCGTGAACGCGGTGTTTTCGTTGAATCCCGGAATCTCCTCCGGCGGAAAGAACTCGTCGATCGGCGGAAAGTCATCGTGACCTCGGCCGGTATCGGCTTTGAGATATCCGCCGGTGAACCCGAGGCGCACGTAGCGAAACGCCTGGTACGACGCATCGACGTCGGTTGTCAGATCGTCATACGCGTAGCTGGTGTGATTCTCCTTGGGAGTCGCGTTGCCCAGCCCGTAGAAGTCGATGTCCGGCGAGCTCTCGTACTTCGTGTACCACTTGACCGCGGTGCGCTCCGTTCTGAGACCCTGGAAGTCGAGATTGAAGTCGAACAAATAGGCTTTCTGGAACGTGGCCCGCCCGGTCGCACGAAAGCCCAGGCGCTCGGACCACAGATCCGAGCGCCGATATCCCAACCCGGACGTGAACCCCTGCCCAGGCCGCATGCCGCCCAACACGATCTGCGGGCCGTTGGCGCCCTTCCCGGATTCGAGACCTTCGTTGAAGCCGCGCTCGACCAGCCGGTTGACGGTATCCACCAACGGCGATTGCCGCTCGGGCCAGAGCTCGGCGACCTTGTCGGCTCGCTCACTGGCAATGACCTCTTCTCGCGTGCGAGGCGCATTCGTCTCCACCTGCTGCGCAGACGCGGGGACGGCGATGACGAGCAGCAATAGCGAAGCGGGCGCGCGTGCGAGTAGCGACATGTTCGGAACATGGCGACTGAGGCCCGTCGCCACGCTGCGACGACGTAATAGCAGGCGGCGTGCCATCGGCAGGCACGCGCAATTGGTGTTTTTCCACGCTCCGCCTCCAGCTTATTGGAGGGCCTACGTAATCTCGCGGGTGTCCACGTCATTACACGTGGCCCGCGTCGATGTCGGCGACGACGGGAAGGTGATCCGATGCCAGGCGCGCCGCCGGCGTCGCGTGTGTGAAGATGCGCCGCAGCGCACTGGTCGGATGTACCCAGATCCGATCGAGAGGAACGATCGGACGATAGGCGGGAAACGATGCCGGACGCGCCGGTTTTCCGAGACGCTGATCGAGCACATGCACGACGGAGCGGCCGGGCAGCCAGTCATTGAAATCGCCGAGTACGACGTAGAGGCTATTGCGGACTGAATCGAGATACTCGAGGATCTGACGCACCTGGAAGCGACGTTCGCGCACGCGAAGACCGAGATGAGCGGCAAGGACGTGTATTAGCGTTCCGCCGACCTCGACCGTCGCCGCCAGCGCACCGCGCGGCTCGCGTCTTTCCATCGAAAGATCGATGCGATGCACGTCGACGATCGGGTGTCGGGTGAAGAGCGCGTTGCCGAAGCATTCCTGCTTCCTGGTCTGGCGTGTCGGTCCCAGTGCGCACTCATAGCGGTCCATGGTCGTGAAGACAACGGGGTTGCGAGTTTCCAAGGCGACGCTCGCTGGATATGTGAACTCCTGCAGCGCCACGATGTCCGCGTTCAGTTCACTGACGACCGACGCAATGCGATCCGGATCCTGACGCCCGTCCGTTCCCACGCACTCGTGCACGTTGTAGGTGGCGACGCGAAGCGGCGAGGAAGGCGGCGGCACTAGCCGAACTCCACGCGCGATCGATGACGTGCCATGGAGGGCGCAAACCTTCGAATCAGCAGGAGCGTTCGCGTCAGCACGGCCACGGCGCCGATGAGGAGGGCGGCCCCGATCGTAACCAGTGTGTTGGATAGCGACGGATTCATCAGCGTGTGCCGAAGCAACGCCCCAAGGCCGGCGAAAGCGAATACGACTGGCGCCAGGCCAATCGCGGTGCCCGCCAGGTAGGTCCAGATCGGAACTCGTGACGCGCCGCAGATCAAGTGGATCGAACCCGCGCTCGCGACCGACGCAAGGCGCAGGACGAGCACGCCGCTCACGCCTTGTGCTCCCAATTGGCGAGTCGACCTGTACGCGCGGCGGGTCATCCAGCGCGACAACCGCCCTGGCCCGATCCACCGTCCGGCCACGTAGCCGATACCGGCGACGACCAGCGATGCGAACAGACCGACGACGCCGCCTCGAAGTGCGCCAAACACCATCCCGGCCACGATTGCCATCCACGACGGCGAGAACAATAGGAAATTCGCGACGAGGGTGATGGCATGCGGACGACGCCCGGCGATCTCGTTCACCGGAGGTACCACGTCTGCGACAAGCGAGCCGGAGAGGACCGGTTCGCTGGGGTCGGCGGCTTCGCGCAACGCCTCGGAGACGGGCGTCTCCGTGTCTGACGGAGGCACCTCGATCCTCAGGAGCGTGCGGTCGGCGTGATCTCGAGAATCGAGAAACGCCCGGAGCGAGCCAGCCTTCTCGATTCCAGGCTGGATGGCGCCCATTGGCAAGGCGAGGTGCTCCGCAATGAGTCGATCGCGAATCGCGCGAATGCCGGCCTGCACCCGCGAGTCGCCACCGGCTTCGACCGCCAGATCGCACTCGCTATCCACGCCCATCGACCGGCGCGAGAGATTCGCCGATCCGATTCGGACCAGTTCATCGTCGACGACCATGACCTTCGAATGGACGAACGTCGGGACATTCGTCGCACGCGACGCCGCGGGATACACGAGTCGCAGGCGTTTGTGTCGGTCTGCGGCGATCATCAGGCGGAACACGCTGTTGCGGAAGGCACCCATCGTGTTCTGCTCGAGCCAGCCGTGGCACTCCTGCGGCGAGACGATCACGATCTCCGGCCCATCCGGCTCTCTGAGCCGTGCCGCCAGCGCTTCGGCCAGCATGTCGTTGGTGAAGTACTGGCTCTCGATGTAGATCGAGTGCTTCGCTCGCGCGATCGAATCCAGATAGAGCCGCTCGCATTCACGCGCGGCCGGCTCGGCTCCCAACTGCGGAACGGTTCTCGAGATTGCGACGTTGACGTCTGTGAGATCGGGTTCGAGCTCCGACGGCCACAGATCGTCGCAGGACACATGAAGCGGAGGCAGCCGCTTCTCGCCAATTGTGCGCCAGCGATCGCGCGCCAGCGTCCCGAGAGCCGTCGCCACCGGTCCGGACACCATGCCCTGGACCTCGTGATACGGCCCATACGGTCTGCCGGAAGACGTCCTCGCAGGTTCCTCGATCCGATGTGCACTCGTGTCCCACCGGTGACCGGTCAGATCGATGCCGCCGCAGAAGGCGAGCTGATCATCGACCACAATGATTTTCTGATGATGAGACCCGCCGAATGGAATGCGATCGTCGAACTCGAACCTCACGCGTCGGGGCATGCGCCACCCGAGTTTCCATCGCGAAAACGGATCACGCTCGAGTGTGTAGAGTGCCGCGTAGTCCCAGGTGAGGATGTAGCAACGCAGGCGCGGACGCCGGCGCGCGATGAATGCGAGCAACTGATCGAGCCTGGTCGGCGGGTCAGGTGTGATCGAGCCCGGCAGCAAATCTACTTCCGCAAAGATGTCCCACCCGAGGCTGAAGATCGTGTGCCGTGCATCGAGGAAGGCGTTCCTCACCAGTCGAAAGTAGTCGGCAGCGTCCTGCACGCAGTAGAAACGATCTGCGCGCTCGACGCGCCAGCAGTTCTTTCCAGGCTGGACGATGGCGGTTGCAGGCACAGCATCGTCGCCGGCTCCAGGCATGCGAGCCAAGCGAATCATCCAGCAGGCCTCGTGCGCCGCAACATCCGGTTGATGAGCCAGGCCAAGGTCAGAGGCACGCCGATGAAGAGTGCGGCTCCGATCCATGTCGATGGGGATGGGCTGTGTAGCGCCTGCGTCAACTGATACCCAAACCCCGCCAGGGCGATGACGAACGCCCCCATGCCGAGAAGCGTCCCGAGGATGAAGTCCGAGTACCGCACGCTCGACGCACCCACGACGATGTTCGTCAACGTGAAGGGTGCGGGCACTTTGCGCGCGAAGAAGACAGCGAGCGTGCCGTTGCGCTTCAGCGCGCGGGTGACGCGCGCGATTCGCTGACCGCCGAGCCGCTCGACCCGGCGTCGACCCATCCAGCGACCAATGGCGAAGCCGACGGACGCGCTCGAGAGACAACCCGCCATTGCGTACAGCGGCCCGAGGATGGGACCGAAGGCGAGCCCCGTTGCGGCGATCAAGAGAACGACCGGCACGATAGCGAACACCACGAACACGAGCATGACCATCGGCAACGCGTACCACGCGTGACGGTGTGGGGCGAGCCACGCGGACATGTCACGCAGCTCCAATGCAGGAAGCCACTTCCACGCTGCGACGAGCAGGCCTGCCGTCACGAGCACAGCCGAGGCGCGCAACCACGCGACCTGGTCCATGCTCCGTGGCAGAGCAAGAAAGGTACCGATTACTATGGGACGGATGTTCCTCGACTTCGATGACAGGCCGTCGGAATCGCCCTTGGTCGAGAAGGTGTGGCGTTCGCGGAGCGACCGCGGCGGATCGTTCCTCTCGATTGCGGCGAGCAACTTCGAGATGGCGGTAACGCGGCATGAGGGAAAGACCTTCATCACGCTGCGCGGGCCCGAAACGAAAGCGACCACGGTTCACTGCCCGGCGGATGGCGAGTGGCTGGGCATTCGCTTCAGGCTCGGCACGTTCATGCCGCGCCTGCCACCGGGTCAACTCATCGATGGTCGAGACGTCAGACTGCCTGATGCGACGGCGCGTTCGTTCTGGTTGAACGGATCGGCGTGGGACTATCCCGACTTCCAGAACGCCGAAGCATTCGTGGCGAAGCTGGCCCGTGCGGGTGTCATCACTCGTGATCCAGCGGTTGACGACGTGCTGCGCGGTGAACGGCGGGGGCATTCACAGCGTTCCGATCAGCGGTACTTCTTGCGCGCGACCGGACTAAGCCATCGCGTTGTGCGTCAGATCGAACGCGCCCGCTATGCGACAAATCTCTTGAAAGACGGCGTGTCGATCCTCGACGCGATGTATGAGGCGGGCTACTTCGACCAGCCGCATCTTACGCGGTCCCTGACGCGATTCATCGGGCAGACTCCTGCCGAGATCACCCGGGCAACGAAGCAGTTGTCGTTTCTATACAAAACAGCGCCCCTGCCGTGAACCTATGATGCGTACGGTTGTGGTGACCATGAACGCATCAAACAAGAAACGGCTCATTACGGGCTACGTGCTTACGACGTTGGTCGCGCTGTTCCTCGCCTTCGACACGGTGATGAAGGTGTTGAGACTGGCGCCGGCCGTTCAAGGTACGACGGAACTCGGTTACCCGCCGGAGAGCGTGTTCGTGATCGGCGTGATCGAGCTCGTATGTCTCGTGTTGTATTTGATACCGCGGACGTCGGTGCTCGGTGCGCTGCTGCTGACGGGCTATCTGGGCGGCGCAATCGCCACTCACATTCGCGTCGGCAGCCCACTGCTGGGCTATACGCTGTTTCCGATCTACGTGGCCGCGATGCTGTGGGGAGGTCTCTACCTGCGCGAAGCCCGGCTGGATGATCTGCTGCCGCTGCGTCGTCACGATTTGGTGTCAGGCACCAAATCGTGAACGATGCTCATCGCGCGATCGTTCGCGTGTCCCAATTTTCGAGTATTGCGGGACATCACGCCGCTGTCAAAGGTTGCCTCCACCCAAGAGGCATCATGCGCACCTGGCATGCCTCGCTAGTTCTTCAGCATGGCGTCCCGCGTCGCTTTGAACTCGTTGCCTGGCTTCCATTCCGGGAACTTCTCGGCGTTGGCGACGCGATAGCCAACCGTAAACAACAACTGCACGTCATCGATCGCGCCGGTCAGATCCCAGTCAGGCTTTATCTCATCGGAGGGCGCGTGGTAGTCGTTGTTCGTGTACTCATCGCGTTTCTGCTGGCTGTATTCGGCCGGCTTGCCGACGAAGTCGACGCCGGTGTCCGTATAGAGCGCAGGCACACCCTGCTTTGCAAAATTGAAGTGATCCGATCGGTAGTAGAACCCTTTCTCTGATTCCGGATCGGGCCGCAGCGTGCGCCCCTGCTCGGCTGCCGCATCACGCAGGTGGTCGTCGAGATCGGAAGCGCCCATTCCGATGACGGTGATGTCCTTCGTGCGGCCCCACTGGTTGATGCCATCGAAGTTGATGTTGGCGAGTGTCTTGGCGAGCGGGTATATCGGCTGCTCGGCGTAGTGCTGTGAGCCGAGCAACCCCTGTTCCTCTGCGCCGACCATGAGGAAGAGGATCGATCGCTTGGGCCTCGGCATGACGGTGGTGAACGCACGCGCGATCTCGAGCACGGACGCCACGCCCGACGCGTTATCGAGCGCTCCGTTGTAGATCTTGTCTCCGCGGACGGGTTCGCCTTCGCCGAGGTGATCCCAATGGGCCGTGTAGACGACGTACTCGTCCCGCAACTGAGGGTCGCTGCCTTCGAGCCTGGCAAGTACGTTCTTCGACTGAATAGTCCTCATGGCGTTGCGGATGGCGAGCGATGCCTGCAGCTTGAGTGGAACCGGCCGGAAGTCGCGGGTGAGCGCCTGCTTCTTGAGCGCATCGAAATCCTGGCCGGCCTGCGCCAGGAGTTTCCGGGTTGCATCGATCGTGAGCCACCCCTCGATCGACGCTCGTCCCATGTTCTTGTCGGGAGTTACGAGGTCGAAACGCTCGCGAAGATTGCCTTGCACGACGGAAAAGGGATATCCAGCCGGTCCGGTCTCGTGGACGATGAGAATGCCGGCCGCGCCCCGGCGGGCGCCCTCCTCGAACTTGTAAGTCCAGCGGCCGTAGTACGTCATCGCCTTGCCGTTGAACAGCGCGGCGTCCAGCTTCGATGAATCGGACGGGTCTGGCACCTGCGGGTCGTTGATCAGCACCACGATCGTCTTGCCTTTGACGTCGACGTCCTTGAAGTCATTCCAGTTGAATTCAGGCGCCGTCACGCCGTAGCCGGCAAAGATCAACTCGGAGTTTTCAATCGACGCCGTGTCGGCCACTCTCCTGGTCCACGCCACCACGTCATCGTGCCACTTGAATGTCGTCGTCTTGCCGCCACCGGTGACGGTTAATGCCTTGGTGTTTGTGGCTGTGATGCCAACAAGGGGCAGATCCTGGATATACGTGCCGTCAGCGTTTCCCGGACCGAGACCAATCTTTCTGAACTGGTCCTCGAGATACTTGACCGTGAGCTCTTCACCCTTCGAGCCGGGCGCGCGGCCGTCGAATTCGTCCGACGAGAGCACTTTGATGTCCGCGAGCAGCCGTGGCGCCTCGAATTGCGGCATCGTCGTGATTGCCGTTACGGACGGTGTGCTGGCAGAGCCGGGAGCGCTGCTGGAGGAGCCCGAACACGCGCCGACGACAACGAAGACGAGCAGCACAGATAACCGACCCATGAGCAGTACCCCCGAAAACACTATACCGTTCGGGATCGGTGCGGGGCTGGACGCCTCGACCGTTACACCAGGCAGTGCCGCGCCTGAGCTATCACGAGTAGAGCCGCGATCGACGCTAGTGCGAACGCCGACGAGGGAAGGAGGGCCAGTACTGCAACGAGGAGGACGCCCCACAGACACCTTCGCATTACGTGGCCTCCAAGGGTAATGTACGGACAACACGGCATCGGATATGGATGCCGCGTGCGCCACCGGGAACCGATAGGACCCCGCGTACTCACATGGGGTGCCGGTCGGACGCCGCGTGCGCGTAAGCCTATGCCACAAAGCCAGGTTATGGCTGGGTTGGCTTGGCGTAGAAATTTCAGACCGACGCTCCAGCTCTCGACATTCCAGATGCTGCGAGCCGAATCATGAGTTGGTGCGCTGTATGCACGAAGAAGACAGTGTCGCGAACACCCGGGCTTGGCGAGAGTTGTTCGCCGAGCTCGACGGCTGGAAGGCAAATGATACTGTAAATGTCACAACTCAACCGGGGGACGACTGTCGGATCGCCGCAGACGCAGACTCGCAGGGAAATACTGTCCTCGCGCGAGGAGCGAATCAGGGTACGACGATGATCGGAGCACCAGCCGAACGAGATGAACCGACGAACAAGAACGAGCAGGAGTACGACCTTCCTCTCCGGCCGAACAGCGATTCGCCGGTAAGGCCGTATCAGGATAGCCTCGATCCCAATTGGGATCGCCCTGAAGTCGACTTCACAGAGGTCGAATACGAGTACGAACCCAAGATGGGCACGCTGCGAGTCGCTGCCTACGTCAGTGGCATCGCTGTGATGGCTGTCGTTTCTCTCTGGCTCGTGGCGCACGCACGAGAGCGGCGTCCGTTCGGCACGTGGACGCTATCGGCGCCGGATCTCTCCGATTTGTCCATGCCGAAAGTGCCGGAGGAACTGAAGCGGCTCCCTGGTGAACTCGCGACCCGCGTGCCAGAGCAACTGGCCAAGGTGCCCGCTGAAACAAAACGTCTCATCGCTCGCGCAAGCGAGGCTGTCGCTCCTCCTCCAGCGCCGGTGAAGACGCCTCCGCCACCTGCGCGATCGGTGCCTCCGCCCGTGGCCGGAACACCGGCTCCAGCGACGCTGCCAGTTCCACCCGGACCTCGGGCAGGCGCTCCTCCGACTTCACCGTCCGTGACGTCGACGCCGCCGGTGAATTCGGCGCCACCGCCACCGACGTCGCCGCCACCGCGAGTGACGTCGACGACTCCGCCGCCGACTTCGGCCGCGCCGCCGGTCACTTCGAGGCCACCGGCCTCCACGACGGCAAAACCTCCAGTGACTGCGACCGCGCCGCCAGTTGCGCCAGCGCCACGGCCAGTGACGCCACCTCCTGCACCTGTTGCTCGATCTTCACCGGCGAGCGCGGCTCCAACTCCCGCGCCTCGCACTACGCAACCGCCGTCTTCGCCGCCGCGAGTAGCGGCTGCGACGCCCTCGTCGCGTCCGGCGCCCGCGACATCAGCATCGTCGCGTCCAGCCACTGCGCCATCCACGCGTCCATTGGAGCCGCTTACCGTTTCAGCCAACCCGACGCCTACGCAACGCGCCGCGGCCGCCGCGGCAGCGGCCGCTTCACCGGCAGCGCCCCGCCCGTCTGTTGAGGACGCGCCACGGCCGCCGTCTGCTCCACCGGCTCCCGCGGATATCGCGCCGCCACCACCACCCAGTGCAGACGTCGCGAGCGCGACCGCCGCACCACCGGCCGCCGAACCTGGTGCGGCTTCAGCTGCTTCCGCACCGTCGGTGCCAGTTCGAACGCCCACCGTCGAAGCAGACAGCGCGATTCGCGATGTCCTCGGTCGTTATCGAACTGCGTTCAACGTCCTCGACGCTCGGGCTGCGAGCGACGTATGGCCGACGCTCGATCAGCAGACGCTCAACCGAGCGTTCGCGCAGCTCTCCGAGCAGAACGTCTCCTTCGATCAGTGTGCTATTGACGTGAAAGGCGTGCTCGCACAAGCGCGCTGCACGGGGACGATACGCTTCGTGCCGAAGATCGGGAGCAGGGCTGCACAGGTCGAACCCCGGCGATGGGACTTTACCTTGCGAAAGGCGTACAGCGGCTGGGTGATTCACGAAGTGAGAGCCCGCTGAATTGTGAAGGGGTCAGACCCCTTCTCAGAATTTCACCTGGTTCCAGTCAGCGCACGGCGCACGATCGCGTGCAGGTAGCGAATCTCATCGTCAGCCAACCCCTGACCGAATGTAGTCAGACCGCGCTGTGTCTTGATCGTGATCCCGCCACTTGGGACAAGTCGGCTCAATGCCGTCAGGACACGCTCTGTTCGCGGATCGAGCGCCGGCTCGCTGGCGGCCTGCCGGGTCGAACTCACCGCCGATGGCCTGCTGCTGAAGTCGATATCGAGAATCTCTGAAGCCGTTATCGATTTCGCCGGACCAGCCTTCCACGCCCCGCGCTCCTGGATTTGGACGCCGCTTGACGAGGCTGTGACGATCGTGCCGCCGCGACGCGTCCGCAGCAATCCGTTGACCACCGTCATCGCCGGCAACACACCAAAGAACACAATCAGGGAACCCAGAAACACCCATCCCACAGGATCTGGGGTTTGTGTTTGACGGAAGAATCGACTCAGCGGACCGACGAACCACATTACGAACACGATGGGAATCAAGGACAGCGGGATCCAGATGACGTGTGTGCGCGGTATCGGAATCGTGATACGCACTGAACCCTGATCGTGATGGACGATGCTGCGCGCGTCGGCGGGACGCTCACTCGATCCGACGTCCGTCCCCTCCAGTTGCAGCCGTTGCTGCAACGGCAAGGATGCCTGGCCGGCAGACAAGCGCACACGATGATCTGTCGTGGCATCTTCGAAGTCGAAGCGAAGCAATTCGGCAATGGCAGTGGCGCACGCCCTCGAGTCGCCGTATTCGATCGAGCTGCACAGGTGCAGGTTCTTGCCCGCTCTGGCTTTCAAACTGACGGGAAACTTGTCCGCGCTGTCGGAATCGCCCCTGATGAATTCCACGACGACGGCGGTGTAGTCGTCCACGCGTCGTGTATCGGAGTGCATGGGCACCATCAGGCCCCATTGCTTGATCACCTCACGACGCGTGCCGTCGACGAATGTCCAGGCACGCCCGAAACACAGCACGCTGCCCACCGTCGTGAACATGAGGCCCATGAACGGCAGCGCGAGGCGGCTCGGAGCGTCGCCCTCACTCGACATCGTGACAACGCCCAGGCTGGCCAGGAGCATGAATACGCCGGCGGCAAAAAACGGCACGCCAAATATCGCGAGGCATCCGCCGCCCTGACGTATCTGGATGCGGTCAGGCGCGACATGACGAAATGACGGGCGCATTGCCTGTCTTATCGGATGTTTAGCGGCGAGCCCTTATTTACGGGCCGATCATGGTACAGTCGGCACCAGCCGGCAACCGAGCTGAACGTATGGATGACACTTCCGGCGCTTCTGCCGAACGGTCTCAGCTCGCTCGCCTCGAGGCGCTCGACGATCTGCTTCCGACGCTTGC